>NZ_JBIAVN010000009.1:0-292402 GCF_042894285.1 Streptomyces sp. NPDC001544
GCGTCCGCGTCGTCCTGCGTCGGACACGCCACCCGCACGATCTGACAACCCGACGCCGTCAGCTCCGCGATCTGCTGCAGCGTCGCCCCGACATCCGACGTACGGGTCGTCGTCATCGACTGCACCGACACCGGGGCCCCGCCCCCGACCGCCACCGGCCCGACCTGGATCCGCCGCGACACGCGCCGCGGCGCCACCGGCCGGACCGGTACCTCGGGAACGCCCAAGGGGACGGCGGTCATCGCGTCAGTCCCGGTTCCCTGAGACCGTCTCGCGCATGGCGCGCAGGGACTCCTTCAGGGATCCCATGGTGGCCAGCACGGCGGTGGGCTCGTAGCCGCAGTGCGCCATGCAGTTGGCGCAGCGCGGGTCCTTGCCGCGGCCGTACTTGTCCCAGTCGGTGTCCTCGATGAGCTCACGGTACGTCGGCACGTACCCGTCGCTCATCAGATAGCAGGGCCGCTGCCAGCCGAAGAGCGAGTAGTTCGGGATCGCCCAGGCGGTGCACGGGAAGTCGACCTTGCCCTCCAGGAAGTCCAGGAACAACGGCGAGTGGTTGAGCCGCCAACGGCGCCGGTTGCCGCCCGCGAAGGCCTTCTTGAACAGCTCCCGGGTCTGCTCCACGCCCAGGAAGTGCTCCTGGTCGGGTGCCTTCTCGTAGGCGTAGGCGGGCGAGATCATCATCTCGTCGACCTCGAGGTCGTCGTTGAGGAAGTTGAGCACCTCGATGATCGTCTGCGGGGTGTCCGTGTTGAAGAAGGTCGAGTTGGTGGTCACCCGGAAGCCGCGCCGCTTGGCCTCCTTGATCGCCGCCACCGCCTCGTCGAACACGCCCTCCTTCGCGACCGACTCGTCGTGCCGCTCCCGCAGCCCGTCGATGTGCACCGCGAACGCGAAGTAGGGAGAGGGCGTGAACTTGTCCATCTTCTTGCGCAGCAGCATCGCGTTGGTGCACAGGAAGACGTACTTCCGCCTCGCCACCAGCTGACGCACGATCTCGTCGATGTGCGGGTGCATCAACGGCTCGCCACCGGCGATGGACACCATGGGCGCACCCGATTCGAGCACCGCCCCCACGGCCTGCGCCACCGGCATGCGCTGCTTGAGCACTCCGGCCGGGTGCTGGATCTTGCCGCAGCCCTCGCACTTGAGGTTGCAGGCGAACAGGGGCTCGAGCTCCACGATGAGCGGGAACTTGTCCCGCTTACGGAGTTTCTGTTCGGCCAGGTATGTAGCGACCTTGATGGACTGACGCAGCGGCATGGCCATCTGGCTCACCTCCGGGGGAGCAGCGAAGAACGGTGCCATTCGTAGAAAGCCGGAAGGACGGATCGAAGAACGCGGAAAGCCGATATTCCACCGCGCACCGTGCCGATCCGGACGAGTTCATGTTCTGGAGCGTCCACGACCACCCGTACGGCCGCAACCGGGCGCTCGCCCGCGCGGACGGCGCTCAGGAGTGTGGCCGCCGACTCCATGTCGACCGCGATCGCGCCGGTCGAGAGCAGATCGGACCGTTCCTGACCACGGACGACGTGATCGGAGCCGGTGAGTGGACCGGTGTGCACGGTGCGGCCGGGGAGGATCCGCGCGAGTTCCTTGACGAGCAGGTCCGTGCCGACGCAGCCGACGGTCCCGCGCGGGTCACGGGTCTCCTCGGCCACGACCAGGTCGCCGGGGTGCATCCCGGGGGCGAGTCCCGCGCAGAATCCGGTGGCCAGGACGGCCGCCCCGGTGAACCCCGGTTCGGCCAGACGGCGGCTTACGGACCGCTGCGCCGCCTTCGGCCCCATGCCGGTGCGCAGGACGGTGACCGGCCCGCCCCCGCCTCCGCGGTCGCGCCTGCGCAGGGCGAGGTGCTCGATGCCGAGCGCGCAGGCGATCAGCAGCGGGGCGGGCGCGGGCCGGGTGCTCATCAGCTCCCCTCGGCCTCGGCGAGGGGAGCCTCGGCCGTGACGAGGGGGACCTCGGTCTTGACGAGGGGAACCTCGACCGTGACGAGGGGAGCCTCGACCTTGGCGGGCCGGGTGACGGGCTTGTCGGTGAAGGGCTCGCCGTTCAGATAGCGGCCGAGCGCGGTGAGCGGGAAGACCTGCCGGTAGAGGTGGTAGTTGATGGAGAAGTCCCAGGGGAAACCGGTGCCGGTGAAGTACGGCTCGTCCCAGGTGCCGTCCTCCCGCTGGGTGGCCGCGAGCCATTCGACGCCGCGTTCCACGGCCTTCGAGGCCCTCTCCCCCGCCGCGAGCAGCGCCATCAGCGCCCACGCGGTCTGGGAGGCGGTGGACGCGCCCCGGCCGCTCCACTCCTCGGCGTACTTGTAGGAGCGCAGGTCCTCTCCCCAGCCGCCGTCGTCGTTCTGCACCGACTCGAGCCAGGCCACCGCCCGGCGGATCGCGGGATGCGAACCCGGCAGGCCGGCCGCGGTCAGGGCGGGCACCACCGAGCCGGTGCCGTAGACGTAGTTGACGCCCCAGCGGCCGAACCAGGAGCCGTCCGGCTCCTGTTCGGCGAGCAGCCACTGGATGCCGCGCCGGGTGCGCGGATCGTGCGCGAGTCCCTCGACCGCGAGCATCTCGACGACGTGCGCGGTGACGTCGGCCGAGGGCGGGTCGATGACCTCACCGAAGTCGCAGAACGGCAGCCGGTTGGGGAACGGGCTGGTGTTGTCGACGTCGAAGGCGCCCCACGCGCCGTTCTTCGACTGCATGCCGAGGTTCCAGCGCACCCCGCGCCCGATCGCCTTCTCCACCCGCTCCGGGTCGTGGTGCCGCACCCGGCGCAGGGCGAGGACCACCTCGGCGGTGTCGTCGATGTCGGGGTAGTTGTCGTTGTGGAACTCGAACGCCCAGCCGCCCGGCGGGAGTCCGGGCCGCCGGACCGACCAGTCGCCGGGCCGTACGACCTGCTCCCCCAGCATCCAGTCGGCGGCCTTCACCAGCGCCGGATGGTCGGCGGGGAGTCCCGCGTCGGCGAGGGCGATGGTGGCCAGGCAGGTGTCCCACACCGGCGACTGGCAGGCCTCGATCATGCGGGCGCCGTCCTCGCGCCACACGGCGAACCGGTCCAGCGACTCCAGGCCGGCCCGCAGCACCGGGTGCTTCAGGTCGTAGCCCAGCAGGTGGAGGGCGATGACCGAGTACACCGCGGGGGGCTGGATGCCGCCCCAGCAGCCGTCGTTCTCCTGCCGTTCGATGATCCAGCGGGCGGCGGCGTGCATCGCGGCCCGGCGCAGCCGGCGCGGGGCGACCTTGCGCAACTGGTGCAGCGCCTTGTCCAGTCGCTGGAAGGCACCGTCCCAACTCACGGGCGGGGCGAGGGGACCCGCCGGGTTGGGGTTCTCCGGGTCGGTGTGCAGTTCGTCCAGCGGGAAGGGCGCGGGACGCACCGGACGCTTGGCGGAGACGATGGTCAGCGGCACGATCGTCTGCCGGGCCCAGCAGCCGAAGTCGTAGATGTTGAGGGGGAACCACTTGGGGAACCAGATGAGTTCCGGCGGGAGTTCGGGCAGGTCCTCCCACTTCCACCAGCCGAACAGGGCCAGCCAGATACGGGTGAAGACCCTGGCGGCGGCGATACCTCCCCGCTCGCGGATCCACGCCGAGGCCCTGCGCATGTGCGGGGCGTCCGGCTCGTCGCCGGCGAGGCGGAGGGCGACGTAGGCCTCGATCGTGGTGGAGAGTTCACCGGGGCCGCCGTGGAAGGTGGCCCAGGTGCCGTCCGCACGCTGCTCGCCGCGGATGAAGAGCGCGGCCGCGGCGGTGGTCGCCTCGTCGCGGATGCCCAGGAACTGACGCAGCAGCAGGTCTTCGGCGTCCATCGTGACGTTGGTCTCGAGGTCGCCCTTCCACCAGCCCTCGGCGTCCTGCACGGACAGGAGGAAGTCGGTGGCGCGCCGCGCGGCGCGTGCGGCGGCTTCGTGCACCCCGGCCGCCGCGGGGGTGGTGATGTCGGTGTCACTGGCCGCGGCAGCGCGGGACGGCAGTGCGGCCCCGGTGCTTCCGTCGGTCGTCGCTGTCATGGCTTCCCCTTCGTGCAGTCGTGCGAGTCGTGCTGCTGTGGGTCCGCCGTCGGCCGGTGCGCGGGTGCGGGACGCGGCACCGGCCGGCGACTATGCGAGGGCTGTGCGACGAAAAGTGCTCATCTCTTTCTCACGACGACGAAGTCGGCGAGCGCGGTGAACGCGGCGCGGACCCGGTCGGGCATGTCGACGGTGTCGAGGGCTTCGACGGCGATGGTGTGCTGGCGGCGGGCCTCCTCGGCCGTCCACTCGCGGCCTCCCGCCTCCTCGATGAGGGCGGCGCGGGCCGCGAACTCCTCCTCGGAGAAGTTCTCGAAGTCGCTGCTCTTGGCGTCCGCGGCGAGGATCTCGCCGAGCCGCACGGAGGCGTCTCCGCCCGCCGCGAGCGCGGCCACGACCGGCAGGGACTTCTTGCGCTGGCGCAGATCGCTCCAGGTCTGCTTGCCGGTGGCCTCCGGGTCGCCCCAGATGCCGAGGAGGTCGTCGACGGCCTGGAAGGCGAGGCCGAGGTGGTAGCCGTACTTCTCGAGTGTGTCGGCGGTGTGCTCGTCGGCCCCGCCGAGCACCGCGCCGATGGAGGACGCGCAGGCCAGCAGGGCGCCGGTCTTGTTGCCCTCCATCTCCAGGCACTCCTCGACGCTGACGCGGTCGCGGTGCTCGTAGGAGATGTCCTGGGCCTGACCGTCGATCAGGGCGCGGGTGGCGGTGGTCAGCCGGCGGGTGGCACGGCCCGCGTCGACCGTGCCGAGCTCCAGCAGGATCTCGTTGGCGAGGGCGAAGAGGGCGTCGCCGACGAGGATCGCCTGGGCGGGACCGTGCACCTTCCAGACGGTGTCGCGGTGCCGGCGCTGTTCGTCGCCGTCCATCAGGTCGTCGTGCAGCAGGGAGAAGTTGTGCACCAGCTCCACGGCGACCGCGCCGGGGATGCCCACCTCGGGTGCGGCGCCGGTGACCTCGGCGGAGAGCACGGCGAGGGCGGGGCGCACGGCCTTGCCGCCGTCGCCGTCGGCCGGGTTGCCCGCCGCGTCGATCCAGCCGAAGTGGTAGGCGGCCACGGTGTCCATGGGGGGCGCCAGACGGTCGACGGCCGCCCGCAGCACCGGGGTGGCCAGGGTCCGGCCGCGCTCCAGAAGCGCGGCGACGTCCACCGCGGTCTCTGAAACGGCCTTGTCGGCCGGGGGCACAGTGGGCACGGTTACTCCTCTTGTTGCGGTGCCGGGGGTGCGGGGGGCCGCCGCGGGCCGTTCGGGCATCAGGCCGCCTCCTCGAACGCGAAGAGGTGACTCGGGCGGGGCCGTCCCAGGGCGCTCAGCGCGGCGTCGGCCGCGCTCACTCCACTGCGGACCGCACTCTCCATGGTCGCGGGCCACCCCGTGGCGGTCCACGCTCCGGCCAGGTAGAGGCCGGGTGCCTTGGTGCGGGCGCCGGGCCTGAGGCGCCCGACGCCGGGGGTGGGAGCGAACGTCGCCGTGCGCTCCCGGGTCACGAAGAAGTCCCTCACCTCGGCGCCGCGCGCACGGGGCAGCAGCCGGCGGAGCTCGGGGAGGTAGCGCTCGCGCAGTGCGGCGACCGGTTCGTCGATCTCGTCCCGCGCGGCCGACTGGGACAGGGCGAGGTACTGGCCCTTGGCGAGGCCGGACGCCTCCGTGCGGTCGAAGACCCACTGCACGGGTGTGCCCAGGGCGGCGAAGAAGGGCCTGGTGAGCACCTTGCGGTCGTAGACGACGTGGACGTTGAGGATCGGCGCGGTGCCGATCGCGAGCAGGCGCTCGGGGGCGTCGAGGGCACCGGGCGGCAGCAGGTCGTGGGCCTCGCGCTGCGGTACGGCGAGCACGACGGTGTCGGCCCGGAGCGTTTCGCCGGGAACCTGAACGTTCCAGGTTCCGTTCTCGTCGATGGAGACGGAGGTGACGCGTGAACGGACCTCGGTACGCACGCCCGCGGAGTCGAGCGCCCTGCGGGCGAGACGGTCGTGCAGTTCGCCCAGCGGCACCCGGGCCCAGCCGATGTCTGCCGCACCCGGGTCGGACAGCAGACCGGTCTTGAACACCATCGCGGCGAGCCCGAGCGAGGCGTCGCCCGCGACCGCGTTGAGGGTGGCGACCCCGACCAGGTCCCACAGGGCTTCCACGGCACGCGCCGACTGGCCGTGCGCGGCCAGCCAGCCGCCGAAGTCGGTTGCGTCCAGCGCCGGGTCGGCAAGGTCGAGCGCCTTGAGCGCGAGCGCGGCCCGCCCGACCGCGGCCCGCTCGGCGAGCGAGAGATGCGGGTACGTGGCGAGGCTCCGGCCCAGGTGCAGGGGTACGGGCAGCGCGTCGCGGCGCAGTCTGCCGAGCCGTCGGCCCTCGGGTCTGGTGACGTCGAGAACGGGCACGTCGAGACGATCCTGCAGGGGCGCCAGCGCCGCGCCCTCGATACGGTCGAGGAACCAGCGGTAGGCGGTGCAGCAGCGCAGGTAGACGTGTTGTCCGTTGTCCACGGTCAGCTCGCCGCGGCGGAAGGAGAAGGCGAGGCCACCCAGCCTCGGCCTGCCCTCCAGCAGGGTGACGCGGACGCCCGCGTCGGCGAGCGCGAGCGCCGCGGTGATGCCGGCGAGGCCGCCGCCGACCACCACGGCGGCACGTCCGGCGTGCCCGGGCACGGTGTGCCGGTCGGCGGACGGCCGGTCGGACCGGGTTCCGTCGGTCATCGTGCGCCCCCCTGTGCAGGTCCGCCGTACTGCGGGAACGAGGTACGGCCGGCCGTCACCGTCAGGGACGCCGCGCGGCACCGCAGGGTTGCGTGCCGCACTCCGGGGGTGGGGTCCTCCGCGCCCGTCAGCTCCATCAGGCACGCCTCCTGACGGTCCGCCGGGAGACGTGGCGGGTCACATGCCGGGTGTCGAGCCCGGACAGGCCGCGCACGGCGACGTACGCCTTCTCCCGGCCGGGCAGCGATACCCGGCCGCGCAGCACGGCCTCCGGCTCGCGCTCGATGCGGTCGAGCAGACGGCGGTAGATGCCGGCCATGGCGGCGACGCAGGCGCCGCTGCGCCGGTCGAGCATGGGCAGCAGGCGGTAGCCCTCGGCGAAGAGGGCGCGGGCCCGTCGCACTTCGAAGTGCACGAGGCCCGCGAAGTCGGACCCTGCCGGTGGCGTGGGTCCGCCGATGCCCGCCGAGCAGCCGAACTTGGCGAGGTCGTCGGTGGGCAGGTAGGTACGGCCGTCCTCGGCGTCCTCACGGACGTCCCTGAGGATGTTGGTGAGCTGCAGGGCAAGCCCGAGGGTGTCGGCGTACTCGGGTGCGCGCTCGGCGCCGCGCGCCCCCGGTTCCGTACCGAACACGCCGAGCGAGAGGCGGCCGATGGCGCCGGCCACGCAGCGGCAGTAGACCTTGAGGTCGTCCCAGGTCTCGTAGGTCTCGCCGCGTACGTCCATGAGGACGCCGTCGATGAGTTCGTCCAGCCCGCCGAGCGGGATCGGGAAGGCCTCGGCGGCGTGGGCGAGGGCGACCGCGACCGGGTCGGTGTCGTCCTCGGCGACCTCGCCCTCGCGGATCCGGGTGAGCAGCGCCCGGGTGTCCTGCAGCCGCGCGGTCTTGACGTCGTCCGCCAGCGCGCCGTCGCCGATGTCGTCCACGCGCCGGGAGAACGCGTACAGCGCCGACATCGCGCGGCGCTTGGGCGGCGGCAGCAGCCTGATGCCGTACGCGAAGTTGCGGGCCTGCTGCCCGGTCACGGCCTCGCAGTAACGGTAGGCGGCGAGTACCGGTGCGGACACGTGCGGCACGGACTCCACGGTCCGGATCACCCCTCTCCTCGCAGAGTCAGGCCCACCTCGCGCAGCAACTGAGCCTTGCCGGGCTTGGGCGGGCCGGGAAGTACGTCGTGTTCGGCGGCGGCGATCGCACCGATCGCCGCCCTTCCCCCCGCCACGAACCCCGCGAGCAGCAGCTTCAGCCTGCCGTGGACGCTACCCACCAGAGGGGCGCCTTCATTCAGCAGATCGCGGGCGCGTTCCGCTTCGTACGCGACCAGCGCGCGCAACCCCGCGCCCGCGGTCGTCGCGGCGAGGTCCGCCTCCTGGACGTGAAATCTCTTCATGTCCTCGGCGGGCAGATAGATCCGGTCGCGGCCGAGGTCCTCGGCGACGTCCTGAAGGTGTTCGACGATCTGGAGCGCGGTGCAGATCCGGTCGGAGAGACGGATCCGTTCGGGGGTGGCGGTACCGGTGACGGCGAGGACGAGACGGCCGACGGGGTTGGCGGACAGCTCGCAGTAGGCGAGCAGGTCGTCGTAGGTCTCGTACCGGGTGACGAGCTGGTCCTGGCGGTTCGCGGCGATCAGGCCGAGGAACGGCTCGGGGGTGAGCGAGCGGCGCCGGACGGTCGGCTGGAGGCGGCGCAGCAGGGGGTGGCTCGGGGTGGCGTCGAAGACGCGGCGCAGGTCGGTCTCGAAGGCGTCGAGGAGGACGAGGCGGTCCTCGGCCTCGGTGGCCGACACGCCGAGCAACCGGGCGTCGGCGCCGCCGGGTGCGAGGTCGCCGTCGCCGATGTCGTCGACGAGGCGGGCGAAGCCGTAGACGGCCATGAGGTCGTCGCGCCAGGCCCGGGGCAGGAAGAACGGTGCCACGGGGAAGTTCTCGCCCGCGGCCTTGTCGAGGGTGGCGCGCTCGACATGGCGCGCCGCGTCGGTTCCCGTCACCGCGCGCTGCCCGTGGCGGGGACGGCACATGCTGCGTTGAGCTGGGGAGTTTCCGTAGCCATTGCCGTCACATCTCCCGTTCTACACCGCCGACCCGATACTCACTATTTCGGACACGCCGCCCGGCCGCCCGTAGGGCGGCCCTGGCGGAGGGTGTCGCGTATTATCGCCCCACTTGCCGCTTTCCGGGGCCGGTACAGCTTACGTTGTACAGCGCGACGAGGGTCGTCGGGGTGTCCCGCAGATCACAACAACACACCGATTGGCGTCAAGATTCCCGGGGTGGGCCCGAGTTGACGCTTCCTTTGCAGACGCAGTGCCCCGCCGGGGGGTCCGGCGGGGCACTGGTCGGATCGGGCGGTACGGGCTCCTACTTGCCCGTGAACTTCTCGTACTCCTTGAGGACCTCTTCGGTCGGGCCGTCCATCCGCAACTCGCCGCGCTCCAGCCACAGCACGCGGTTGCAGGTGTCACGGATGGATTTGTTGTTGTGACTCACCAGGAAGACGGTGCCGGCCTCCTGGCGCAGCTCCCGGATGCGTTCCTCGGAGCGCTTCTGGAACTTGCGGTCGCCGGTGGCCAGCGCCTCGTCGATCATGAGGACGTCGTGGTCCTTGGCGGCGGCGATGGAGAAGCGCAGGCGGGCGGCCATGCCCGAGGAGTAGGTGCGCATCGGCAGGGTGATGAAGTCGCCCTTCTCGTTGATGCCGGAGAAGTCGACGATGTCCTGGTAGCGCTCCTTGATCTCCTCCCGGGACATGCCCATGGCGAGACCGCCGAGGATGATGTTCCGCTCGCCGGTGAGGTCGTTCATCAGGGCGGCGTTGACGCCCAGCAGCGAGGGCTGGCCGTCGGTGTAGACCTTGCCCTTCTCCGCCGGGAGCAGGCCGGCGACCGCGCGCAGCAGTGTCGACTTGCCGGAGCCGTTGGAGCCGATGAGGCCGATGGCCTCGCCCCGGTAGGCGACGAAGGAGACACCGCGTACGGCGTGCACCTTGCGCACGCCCCTCTCCTCGCCGCGCTTCATGATGCGGCTGAGCGCGGCGGTCGCACTGCCCTTGCCGGTCTTGGCGCCGTTGACGCGGTAGACGATGTGCAGGTCGTCCGCGATGACGGTGGGGCGACGCTCCCCGGTGTGCTGCTCGGTCTGCTGCTCAGCCACGGCCGTACCGCTCCTCCGCCTTCCAGAAGTACACGAAGCCGCCGACGAAGACGACCACCGCCCAGAACAGCGCGATGGCCCACACGTGCGGCGGGAGGTTGCCGGCGCCGTAGCCGTCGATGAGGGCGAAGCGCATCAGGTCCATGTAGACGGCGGCCGGGTTCACCTCGAGGACGCGGGCGACGGCCTGGGAGCGTCCTTCGAGCATCTTGTTGATCGAGAACATGACGCCGGAGGCGTACATCCAGGTACGCAGGATGAACGGCATCAGCTGGGCCAGGTCGGGCGTCTTGGCGCCCATGCGGGCGACGATCAGCGCGAGCCCGGTGTTGAACAGGAACTGCAGCGTCAGCACCGGCACGATCAGCAGCCAGGACAGGCCCGGGTAGCTCCCGAAGCCGATGGCCACGATGAACAGCACGATCATCGAGAACAGCAGTTGCTGGAGCTGCTGCAGCGCGAAGGAGACGGGCAGCGAGGCGCGCGGGAAGTGCAGGGCGCGCACCAGGCCGAGGTTGCCGGAGATCGCGCGGACACCCGACATGATCGAGCTCTGGGTGAAGGTGAAGACGAAGACGCCGGTGACCAGGAACGGGATGTACACGTCCTGGGACATGCCCCGGCTGGCGTGCAGGATCAGGCCGAAGATGAAGTAGTACACGGCCGCGTTCAGCAGGGGTGTGGCCACCTGCCAGAGCTGGCCGAGCTTGGCCTGGCTGTACTGGGCGGTCAGCTTCGCCTGGGAGAAGGCGAGGATGAAGTGCCGCCGCCCCCACAGCTGGCGCACGTACTCGACGAGCGAGGGCCGGGCGCCGCTGACGGTCAACCCGTACTTGGCGGCGAGCCGCGCCGCCGTCAGTCCCTCGTCGGGCGACGGGGCCGCGCTCACCGCGATGCCACCGTCGTGCGTTGTCTCACTCACGGGTTGGAACCTTCGTCTTCGAATACGTCTTCGAGTGCATCGTGGGGGCGGGACCTGGCGAGGTCTGCGCGAGGCGCCTCTTCCCACGGTCGAGCTTGTCAGATCACCGGGGGCCGGCCCAGTCGCGTCAGCCGCCACACGGTGCGCCACTTCATCGGCCGGCGGGGACCGCACGGAGTGGCCCAGCCCTCCTTGAACCCGCCGAACCAGGCCCGCAGGGCCGGGCGCGAGGGGCGGCGCAGCAGGGTGAGCAGCATCCAGACCCCGAGATAGACGGGGACCAGGAGGGCGGGGAGGTTGCGGCGGGCGAGCCAGACGCGGTTGCGGGCGACCATGCGGTGGTAGACCGCGTGCCGGGAGGGCGCGGTCGTCGGGTGGTACAGCACCATGTCGGACCGGTAGTCGATCATCCAGCCCGCGTCGAGGGCCCGCCATGCAAGGTCGGTTTCCTCGTGGGCGTAGAAGAATGCGTCCGGCAGGCCACCGACTTCGGCGAAGACCTGCGTGCGGACGGCGTTGGCGCCGCCGAGGAAGGTGGTGACCCGGGAGGAGCGCATCGGGTCGGACGCGCGCAGCCGCGGCACGTGGCGGCGCTGGGTCTCCCCGGTGTCCGGGTCCGCGATGCGGAAGCTGATGATGCCGAGCTTCGGGTCGGCCGCGAAGGCCTGGCGGCACAGCTCCGCCGTGTCGTGGTGCGCGAGCAGGCCGTCGTCGTCGAGGAAGAGCAGGATGTCGACATCGCGGCCACCGGGCCCGAAGGCCTCCGTGCCCACGTTCCGGCCGCCCGGGATCCCGAGGTTCTCGGGCAGTTCGATGGTCCGCACGCCCTCGGGCACGTCCGGGACGGGCGAGCCGTTGCCGACCACGACCACCTGGACCGGATCGCCGTCCTGCTTGGCGACCGAGTCGAGCAGGGCGCGCAGTTCGTCGGGGCGGTTGCCCATGGTGATGATCACCGCGCCGACCTTCATGCCCGCGCTCATCGCAGCCTGCTGGAGGCGAGGATGGACACCAGGTGCAGCACGGTCTGCAGCAGCGCGATGCCGGCCAGCACCGCGACACCCAGCCGAGTGAAGAACAGGTCGCCGCGCGCCTGGTCGACGACGGCCAGGAGCAGGATCAGCAGGGACGCCTCGATGCCGAGGATCAGCCGGTGGAACTTGAACGCGGCCGCGGCCCGGCGGGCCAGCGCCATGCCGGAGGAGCGCATCTCGGCTGCGGTCTCCTTGACGGGAGGCAGTCCGCCCTGGTGCCGGGCGACACCGACCAGGTCGGTCTCGGCCTTGATCAGGATCGCGCCGAGGGCGGCCAGCGTGCCGAGGAAGGCCCACAGCCAGTCGATACGGCCACTGCCCCATAGGTCGGCGGCGCGCAGGCCGAAGCCCACGAGGACCGCGGCGTCGGTGAGGTAGGCGCCCACCCGGTCGAGGTAGACCCCGTTCAGCGAGTACTGCTTCTTCCAGCGGGCGATCTCACCGTCGACGCAGTCCAGCAGCAGGTAGAGCTGGACCATGACCACACCGAGCACGGCGCCGGCGATCCCCGGCACCAGCAGGGCCGGGGCCGCGAGGACGCCGCAGACGGTCATCAGGTACGTGAGCTGGTTGGGCGTGACCCTGGTGTTCACCAGGTAGCGGTCGACCCGCAGGGACACCTCACGCATGTAGAGGCGTCCCATCCAGTGCTCACCGCTGCGCCGGTCCTTCACCCCCGCGGGGTGCACGACCGGACGGAGTTCAGCTACCGATGGCCTTGACATAGTCGGCGTAGATGTCCTTGATCTGGTCGGTTTTCAGGTCGAGGTGTTCGAGGATCGTGTAGCGGCCGGGGCGCGTCTCCGGGGCGAACTCCACGACGCGGACGAACTCGTCCACCGTGAAGCCGATCTCGTCCGGCAGCACCGGCAGCCCGTGCCGGCGCAGCACCTCGGCCGTGTGCGCCGCCTCCTCGTGCGCACCGCGCAGGTACATCGCGAAGGCGGCACCGAGTCCGCACTGCTCGCCGTGGCTCGCGGCGCGCTTGGGGAACAGCAGGTCGAAGGCGTGGTTGATCTCGTGGCAGGACCCCGAGGCGGGGCGTGAGTCGCCGGAGATGGACATCGCGATGCCGGTGAGGACCAGCGCCTCCGCGAGCACCTGGAGGAAGTCGTTGTCCCCGATGCCGCCGGGGTGCCGGAGCACCGCCTCGCCGGCCTGGCGGGCCATGGCCGCGGCGAGACCGTCGATCTTCTCACCCTTGACGCGGTTCGCCAGCTCCCAGTCCGCGATCGAGTTGATGTTGGAGATGGCGTCACCGATGCCCGCGCGCACGAAGCGCGCCGGCGCCTCCCGGATCACGTCCAGGTCGATGACGGCCGCGATGGGGTTCGGCACACCGTACGAGCCGCGGCCCGCGTCGTTGTCGAGCGTGGCGACCGGCGAGCAGAGACCGTCGTGCGCGAGGTTCGTCGGTACGGCGACCAGGGGCAGGCCGACGCGGGCCGCGGCGAACTTGGCACAGTCGATGATCTTGCCGCCGCCGAGGCCGACGACCGCGTCGTAGCGGCCCGCCTTTATGTCGCCGGCCAGCCGCACCGCGTCGTCGAGCGTGCCGCCGCCGACCTCGTACCAGGTGGCGCCGGGCAGGGTCGGGGCGATCCGCTCGCGCAGCCGGGCGCCGGAACCGCCGCTGACGGCGACGGCGAGCCTGCCCGAGGTGGAGATGCGCTCGTCCGCGAGGACGCCCGCCAGATCGTCGAGGGCACCCGGGCGGATGTCCACGACGAGCGGCGAGGGGATGAGCCGGGTCAGTACTGGCACGCGATCTCCCGTCCCCGGGCCAGGTCGTCGTGGTTGTCGATCTCGACCCAGTGCACGTCGCCGATCGGCGCCACGTCGATCCTGAAGCCCCGGTTCACCAGTTCCTGGTACCCGTGCTCGTAGAACTGCTGCGGGTCGGTCTCCCAGACGGTCTTGAGCGCGTCGGCCAGTTCGGGGGCCGCGTCGCCCTCGATGAGGGTGACGCCGATGTACTCGCCGGTCGCCTCGGCGGGGTCCATCAGCTTGGTGATCTTCTGCACGCCCTTGGCCGGGTCGACGACGACCTTCATCTCCTCGTCGGCGAGGGACTTCACCGTGTCCAGGGCCAGGATGATCTTCTTGCCGTCGCCGCGGGCGGCGAGCAGCGTCTTCTCGACGGAGACCGGGTGGACGGTGTCGCCGTTGGCGAGGATCACACCGTCCTTGAGGGCGTCACGACCGCACCACAGCGAGTAGGCGTTGTTCCACTCCTCGGCCTTGTCGTTGTCGATGAGGGTGAGCTTCAGCCCGTACTTCTGCTCCAGGGCCGCCTTGCGCGCGTACACGGCCTCCTTGCGGTATCCGACGATGACCGCGACCTCGGTCAGACCGATCTCGGCGAAGTTGCCGAGGGTCAGGTCGAGCACCGTCGGTTCCCCCTCTATGCCTGCGGGGCCCACCGGCACCAGAGCCTTGGGAAGGCTGTCGGTGTAGGGGCGCAGGCGCCGTCCGGCGCCGGCCGCCAGCACGAGGCCGATCATGCGGGTTCTCCTTCATCGTGTACGGCGGGTGCGCCACCCTTGTGGGCAGCCACCCAGAAGCGGATGCTCTCGACGAGCACCACCAGGGCGACGGCCACGGCGAGGACCGTGAGCGCGACCTTGAACTGCGGGGCGGTGAGCAGTGCGGCCAGGACCGCGACCAGCAGTGTCCGCCCTTCCTGCCCCCCGACGGCGCGCACCAGCCAGGCCGGCGGCGCTCCGGCGTCGCCGCGGATGCGGTACACCGTGTCGTAGTGATGGTAGGCGACGGCGGCCACCAGCCCGAAAGCCGCGGGAAGGCTGCCGTTCACGTCCGCGTGGGCCGCGAGGACCAGGACGGTGCCGTACTCGGCGAACCGGAACAGCGGCGGGACCAGCCAGTCGAGGGCGCCCTTGAGGGGGCGGTACAGCGCCTGGCCCGAGGTGACGGCGTAGACGACGGCACCCGCGACGGGTGCCCAGGTCACCCCGGAGAAGAGGGACACGGCGAGGACGGCCGTGCCGGCGAGTGCCACCAGGAGCGGGGAACCGAGGCGGGCCCGTGTGGCACGCGCCACGAGTGTGGCGAGCGGGCCGTTGTCCGCGAGGTCCGCCAGCGCCTGCGCGGCCCGGTCCGTGCGCCGCGCCTTGCGCGTCAGCGACCGCAGCACCCGGCCCGCCGTGGTGTATGTCGCCGCGAAGGCGCAGCCGATGAGCAGCGCGTAGAAGGTGACGCGGGGGGTGGTGAGCGCCGTGAGGACCGCGATCATGGCCCAGCGTTCGCCGATGGGCAGCACGATCATGCGCCGCAGCCAGACCGTCCAGCCGACGCTGTCGAGCTTGTCGGAGAGGGCGGCGGTGGGGCTGGTGTTCGCGGTCGCATCGTGATTGGCCTCGTTGAAGGCGAAGTCGACGACGTGCCGGCAGGTCTGGAGCACCATCGCGCCCAGTGCCAGTGCCCATACGTCGTCGCCGCCGCGGGCCGCACCGAGGGCGAGGCCCGCGTAGTAGGCGTACTCCTTGGCCCGGTCGAAGGTGGCGTCCAGCCAGGCGCCGAGCGTGGAGTACTGCAGCGAGTAGCGGGCCAGCTGGCCGTCCGTGCAGTCCAGCACGAAGGAGGCGATGAGCAGGACGCCCGCGGCGACGAAGCCCCCGCGGGTGCCGGTGGCCGCGCAGCCCGCGGCTATCAGGGCGGTGAGCAGGGAGGCGGTGGTGACCTGGTTGGGGGTCAGACCGCGGCGGGCGCACCACCGGGCGATGTAGCGGGAGTACGGGCTGATGAAGAACGTGGTGAAGAAGCCGTCGCGGGCCTTCACCGCCGACTTCAGGCGCACGGCCTCGTCGTCGACGGCGGCCGTGGCCTGGCGGGCCTCGTTGCGTGCCTGCGGATCGGCGGGGACGGCGGCGACCAGGCTGCCGAGCTCGGGGCGGTGCACCTGGGCGCCGTCGGCGTCGAGGGCCAGGACCAGACGGTCGGCGAGGCTGTCCACGGCGAGGACGCTGCCGCCTCCGGCCGAGGTCTCGCGTGCCACCGCGCGGGTGAGCGCCCGGCGGCCGTCCGGCTGGGCGGTGACGGCGCCGGGGACGGCGGCGAGCGGGAAGCGGGGGTCGGTGAGTCCGAGCCGGAGGGCGTGCGGGTGGCCGACGAAACGGGCGTCGACGACGGCCACGCGCTCCCCCGCGGGGACGGCCGCGAGGAGGGTCTCCGTGTCGGAGGCGTCGGTTGCGCCGAGCACCTCGAAGCCGAGGGACCGCAGATCGCTCTCGAGCGACGATCCGGGGACCGGCTGGCCGGTCACGATGGCGGTCGACAACCGAACTCACTCCCTGGGTGCCGACGCGTGTGCGCCGGTCGTCTGCTTGGTGGGGCGCCGCTTCCTGGGCACCCGGGCGGCATGTCGGCAGAGGCTATCGGATGCCGACAAGCCCGTGTTCACCGCCCGTTCACGGGCTGGTCGACAGGGTCTGCACCGGCCTTCGCCGCGATCATCATCGGTGATCCGGGGCGTGCCCACAAACCGCCCCCGGGCGCGTGACCTCACCGGATCGGGCATCCGGGACATCGGGGACCGCCGCGGTCGGCGTCGGCATAGGGTGGGCGACCATGACGTGGCTGATCACCGGTGGTGCCGGATACATAGGGGCGCATGTGGCGCGGGTCATGAGCGGTGCCGGGGAGGGCGTCGTCGCGCTGGACGACCTCTCGGCCGGGGTGCCCGCGCGGCTCCCGGCCGGCGTGCCGCTGGTCGAGGGCTGTGTGACGGACCGGGCCGCGCTGGAGCGGGTCTTCGCCGAGCACGCGGTGACGGGTGTGGTGCATCTCGCGGCGCGCAAGCAGGTCGCCGAGTCGGTGGCGCGGCCCACCGACTATTACAGGGAGAACGTGGGCGGACTCGCCACGCTCCTGGAGGCGGTCGCCGGGGCCGGGATCGGCCGCTTCGTCTTCTCCTCCTCGGCGGCCGTCTACGGCAACCCGGACGTGGACCTGATCACCGAGGACACCCCCTGCGCGCCGGTGAACCCCTACGGCGAGACCAAGCTCGCCGGGGAGTGGCTGGTGCGGGCGGCGGGCCGGGCGCACGGCATCTCCACCGTCTGCCTGCGCTATTTCAACGTGGCGGGCGCGGCCGCGCCGGAGCTCGCGGACACCGGGGTCTTCAACATCGTGCCCATGGTCTTCGACCGGCTGACCCGCGACGAGGCTCCCCGGATCTTCGGCGACGACTACCCGACCCCGGACGGCACCTGCGTGCGTGACTACATTCACGTCGCCGACCTGGCCGAGGCCCACCTGGCGGCGGCCCGGCGGCTGGCCGACGGGGACCTGCGCGGCGACCTGACGCTGAACATCGGCCGGGGCGAGGGCGTCTCGGTCCGGGAGCTGGTCTCCGTCGTCGGTGAGGTCACCGGTGACCGCCGCGCGCCCGTGGTGGAGGGGCGGCGCCCCGGGGACGCGCCGCGGGCGGTCGCCTCGGCCGAGCGTGCCGCCGAGGTGCTCGGCTGGCGGGCGTCGCGAGGGGTGCGGGCGATGGTGGAATCGGCCTGGCAGGGCTGGCGGTCGCACCATGGCGACGTCGCCGCCGCGGGGTCCCGGGTGTCCTGACCTGGGAATCGTTTGCGCAGGTCAAGGCACATGACAACGGTGTTCAGTGCCGCGTTGCCCGATACCCCCTCCCCGTAGTTCACTGTGAACTCGGGCGGCACGCGGAAGGGCGGACGGCATGGGTGCAGGGCACGACCACGGGCATGCGCACACACACGCGCCGCCCACCGGGACGGCGGCCGCGGCGTACCGGGGCACGCTGCGCGTCACGCTGTCGATCACCCTCGCCGTCATGGTGCTCGAGATCGCCGGCGGTCTGGCCGCCGACTCACTGGCGCTCATCGCGGACGCGGCGCACATGGCCACGGACGCGCTGGGGCTGGGCATGGCGCTGCTCGCCATCCGCTTCGCGGCCCGTCCGCCGAGCACCAACCGCACGTTCGGTTACGCCCGCGCCGAGATCCTCGCCGCCCTGGCGAACTGCCTGCTCCTGCTCGGCGTCGGCGGATACGTGCTGTACGAGGCCGTCCAGCGCTTCTTCACCCCGGCCGGCACGGAGGGCGGGCTGATGATCGTGTTCGGTGCGATCGGCCTGGTCGCGAACACGATCTCGCTCATGCTGCTGATGCGGGGCCAGAAGGAGAGCCTGAACGTGCGCGGCGCGTTCCTCGAGGTGGCCGCGGACGCGCTGGGCTCGGTGGCGGTGATCGTCTCCGCGGTCGTGATCCTGACCACCGGCTGGCAGGCCGCCGACCCGATCGCCTCGCTCGTCATCGGGCTGATGATCGTCCCGCGGACCGTCAAGCTGCTGCGCGAGACCCTGGACGTGCTGCTGGAAGCGGCCCCGAAGGACGTCGACATGGCGGAGGTGCGGGCGCACCTTCTGGCCCTGGACGGCGTGGAGGACGTGCACGACCTGCACGCCTGGACGATCACCTCCGGGCTGCCGGTGCTCTCCGCGCACGTGGTCGTGAGCTCGGACGCGCTCAGCGCGATCGGGCACGAGAAGATGCTGCACGAGCTGCAGGGCTGTCTGGGCGACCACTTCGATGTGGAGCACTGCACCTTCCAGCTGGAGCCGAGCGGTCATGCGGAGCACGAGGCACGGCTGTGCCACTGACGGCGTGCGGCCGATGACGTGCCACTGACGGTGTGCCGCTGGGGCGGCGTGCCGCTGACCGCGGGCCGTCGGGAGCCGCCGGCCCGGGGGCGCCGCCGGAGGCGCGCGGCAGTGCGTCGCGCTCCGGGTTCGCCTGTTCCGGGCGTCCCCGGCGGTTCCCGGCCGTCCCGGTCGGGCAGCTCACCTACCGGGTCTCGCTTCCCGGTGTCCGGCCGGGCGGCCGCGGTCCGCGCCGCGCGCGGGACATGCGGACGTGCCGGGAAGTGACGGGAGTGCCGGATTCGTGCGGCAGACTTGAGGTGCGAAGACCGAGGCGAAGGATGGGTATGCCGATCACACCTGCCACCGCGACGCACAGTTCGTCGAACGGCACCGCAGAGGCGATTTTGCTGGAACTGGTCGACGAGGACGGCGTGACGATCGGCACCGCGGAGAAGCTCGCCGCCCACCAGCCGCCGGGACAGCTGCACCGCGCCTTCTCCGTCTTCCTGTTCGACGCCCGCGGCCGGCTGCTGCTCCAGCGACGGGCGCTCGGCAAGTACCACTCCCCCGGTGTGTGGTCCAACACCTGCTGCGGCCACCCCTACCCCGGTGAGGCGCCCTTCGTGGCGGCGGCCCGGCGCACACACGAGGAGCTGGGCGTCTCCCCGTCCCTGCTCGCCGAGGCGGGCACGGTCCGCTACAACCACCCGGACCCGGCCTCGGGCCTGGTCGAGCAGGAGTACAACCACCTGTTCGTCGGCCTGGTGCAGGCCCCGCCCGCGCCGGATCCGCAGGAGGTCGGCGCGACCGCCTTCGTGACACCCGCCGAACTGAAGGAGCGGCACGCGGCCGACACCTTCTCGTCCTGGTTCATGACCGTGCTGGACGCGGCACGCCCGGCGATCAGGGAGCTGACGGGCCAGTCCGCCGGGTGGTGAGGCGGTTCACGGGAGCCGTGCGGGTTTGAGCGGCAGAGCGACCCAGATCACCTTGCCGCCGCCCGCCGTGTGCTCCATGTCGACCATCCCCCCGGCCTCCGCGGCCACCTCGCGGACCAGGAGCAGGCCCCGGCCGCCGGTCTGCCCGTGGTCGGCCTCCAGGGCGGTGGGGCGGTAGGGGTGGTTGTCCTCCACCGACACCCGCACCCAGTCGGCGCCGACGGCGACCTCCACGGCGAGCGTCGGCGACAGCAGCGCCGCGTGCTTGACCGCGTTGGTGACCAGTTCGGAGACGATCAGCAGCAGCCCGTGGACCGTGTCGTCCGCGGCCGGCACGCCCTGGCGGTGGAGCAGGTCCCGTACGGCGTGCCGCGCCTGTGGGACCGAGGCGTCGACGGCGGGGGCGGTGAACCGCCACACTCCTTCGTACGGCAGTGGGTCCGGCTCTCGCCGGTCGCCTCCCTCTGGGCGCGGGGCCGCCCCACGCCCGTGGTTCTCCATCGTCCGGTCGCCACCCTCGCGCTCGATTGTCACCACACGTCGAGTGTCGGCAGGGATCCACGCCGACCCGCGGAACTGAAAAGAAGTCAGCGGATTTCAGTTGCTTCCCGACCGTTTCACCACTGGTGCTGTCCGGGTTTGACATGTTCGTCGGTGTCGTCGGTGACCATGCCGACGAACGTGTCAGGAGAGCCGGATAGCATCCGGCTCATGGAGCCCCAGCTGCTGCACGACGTGACCGACTCGGTCGCCACCGTCGTCGTCCACCACCCCGCCAAGCGCAACGCCATGACGGCCGCGATGTGGCGGGCGCTGCCCGAGCTGCTGGACGCGCTGGCCGCCGATCCGGCCGTGCGGGCGCTGGTGCTCACCGGCGAGGGCGGCACCTTCTGCGCCGGGGCCGGCATCTCGACCCTGCGCGATGCACCCGAGGAGGCGCAGGGGCTCGCCGTCCGCGCCGAGGAGGCCCTCGCGGCGTTCCCGAAGCCGACGCTGGCGGCCGTCCGCGGGCACTGCGTGGGCGGCGGGGCGCAACTGGCGGCGGCCTGCGACCTGCGGTTCGCCGAGGAGGGCGCGCTGTTCGGGGTGACGCCCGCGAAACTCGGCATCGTCTATCCGGCGTCCGCCACCCGGCGGCTGGTGTCACTGGTGGGGCCGGCCACCGCGAAGTACCTGCTGTTCTCCGGCGAGTTGATCGACACGGCGCGTGCACTGCGCACGGGCTTCCTCGACGAGGTGCTGCCCGAGGGGGAACTGGGCAAGCGGGTCGCGGAGTTCACCAGGATCCTGGTCACCCGCTCGCAGCTGACGCAGGCCGCGGCGAAGGAGTTCGCGGACGGCCGCACGGACCGCGACGCGTACTGGACCGGGCAGATGCGCGGCAGCGGGGAGACCGCGGAGGGCGTCCGCGCCTTCCTGGAGCGCCGGGCACCGCGCTTCACCTGGAGCGCGCCCTCCTCTCACTGATCATCCCTGCATGCGTCGGTACGGGTGAGGTACCCGTTCCCTGCCGGCCGGAGCGGCCGGCACGAGGAAAGGAGCTGACCGTGTTCCGTGCCATCGCAGACGTACTGCGCCAGATCGGCGGGGCGATCGCCACGGTGGTGACGCTGCCGTTCCGGGCCCTGGCCCGGCTCTTCGGCGGCGCCTCCGCCTCCGCGCGCGGCGGCCGGGCCTGACAACAGGCCCGGCGCCCCGCCGGGATGCCGCCCTGATCCCCGGTTGTCGGTGCGACCTGCCACAATTGCCGCGCAACCTCAGTGGAGAAGGCGGTACGGGATCGTGACGACACCCGGATCCATCGAAGCAGGATCCATCGAAGGCAGGATCGCCGAGGAGCTCGGCGTACGGGAGCGGCAGGTGAAGGCCGCGGTCGAACTGCTGGACGGCGGTTCGACGGTGCCCTTCATCGCCCGCTACCGCAAGGAAGCGACCGAGATGCTCGACGACGCGCAGCTGCGCACGATCGAGGAGCGGCTGCGCTATCTGCGGGAGCTCGAGGAGCGGCGGACGGCGATCCTGGAGTCGGTGCGCGAGCAGGGCAAGCTCACCGAGGAGCTTCAGGCCCGGATCCGGGGCGCCGAGACCAAGGCACGTCTGGAGGACATCTACCTCCCCTACAAGCCCAAGCGGCGCACCAAGGCGCAGATCGCCCGCGAGGCCGGACTCGAGCCGCTCGCCGAGGGGCTGCTCGGTGACCCGACGGTGGAGCCGCTCGCGGCGGCCGCCGCGTTCGTCGACGCCGACAAGGGCGTCGCCGACCCGCAGGCGGCCCTCGACGGCGCCCGCGCGATCCTCACCGAGCGGTTCTCCGAGGACGCCGACCTGATCGGTGAGCTGCGTGAGCGGATGTGGGTGCGCGGCCGGCTCGCCGCCAAGGTGCGGGAGGGCAAGGAGGAGGCGGGGGCGAAGTTCGCCGACTACTTCGACTTCGCCGAGCCCTTCACCGAGCTGCCCTCGCACCGGATCCTCGCCATGCTGCGCGGCGAGAAGGAGGAGGTCCTGGATCTCGTCCTGGAGCCGGAGGAGCAGACGGACGGCCCCTCGTCGTACGAGGGGATCGTCGCCCACCGCTTCGGCATCGCCGACCGGGGCCGCCCCGGCGACAAGTGGCTGAGCGACACGGTCCGCTGGGCCTGGCGCACCCGCATTCTCGTGCACCTCGGCATCGATCTGCGCCTGAGGCTGCGCACGGCCGCCGAGGACGAGGCGGTGAACGTGTTCGCGGCCAACCTGCGCGACCTGCTGCTCGCCGCGCCGGCGGGCACCCGCGCGACGCTGGGCCTGGACCCGGGGTTCCGTACGGGCGTGAAGGTGGCCGTGGTCGACGCGACCGGCAAGGTGGTGGCCACCGATGTGATCTACCCGCACGTCCCGGCCAACAAGTGGGACGAGGCCCTCGCGAAGCTCGCCCGGCTGGCGAAGGAGCACGCGGTCGAGCTGGTCGCGATCGGCAACGGCACGGCGTCCCGGGAGACCGACAAGCTCGCCGGGGAGCTCATCGCCAAGCACCCCGAGCTGAAGCTCACCAAGGTGATGGTGTCCGAGGCGGGCGCGTCCGTGTACTCGGCGTCGGCGTTCGCCTCGCAGGAGCTGCCCGACATGGACGTGTCCCTGCGCGGCGCCGTCTCCATCGCGCGCCGGCTGCAGGACCCGCTGGCCGAACTGGTCAAGATCGATCCCAAGTCGATCGGTGTCGGCCAGTACCAGCACGACCTGTCCGAGGTGAAACTGTCCCGCTCGCTGGACGCGGTGGTCGAGGACTGTGTGAACGGTGTCGGTGTGGACGTCAACACCGCTTCCGTACCGCTGCTCGCGCGGGTGTCCGGGGTCACCTCCGGCCTCGCCGAGAACATCGTGGCGCACCGGGACGCGAACGGGCCGTTCAAGTCCCGCTCGGAGCTCAAGAAGGTGGCGCGGCTGGGCCCGAAGGCGTACGAGCAGTGCGCGGGCTTCCTCCGTATCCGGGGCGGCGACGACCCGCTGGACGCCTCCAGCGTGCACCCGGAGGCCTACCCGGTCGTGCGCCGCATGGTGAAGACGACGGGGCAGGAGGTCGCCTCCCTCGTCGGCAACACCGGCGTGCTGCGGTCGCTGCGGCCGGCCGACTTCGTCGACGACACCTTCGGTCTGCCGACCGTCACCGACATCCTGAAGGAGCTGGAGAAGCCGGGGCGTGACCCGCGTCCGGCCTTCAAGACGGCCACCTTCAAGGAAGGTGTGGAGAAGATCTCCGACCTGTCCTCCGGGATGGTCCTGGAGGGCG
Organism: Streptomyces sp. NPDC001544; assembly: GCF_042894285.1. NCBI lineage: Bacteria > Bacillati > Actinomycetota > Actinomycetes > Kitasatosporales > Streptomycetaceae > Streptomyces > Streptomyces sp. NPDC001544. Next base: position 23,150 of record NZ_JBIAVN010000009.1, read on the forward strand.
TCGTGACGAACGTGGCGGCCTTCGGGGCGTTCGTCGACGTCGGCGTCCACCAGGACGGCCTGGTGCACGTCTCCGCGATGTCGAAAACCTTCGTGAAGGACCCGCGGGATGTCGTGAAGCCCGGGGACATCGTCAAGGTGAAGGTCCTCGACGTGGACATCCCGCGCAAGCGGATCTCGCTCACCCTGCGCCTGGACGACGAGGCGGCCCCGCAGGAGCGCCAGCAGGGCGGCGGCGAGCGGCGGCAGCGGGGCGGACGCCCGCCGCAGCAGCGCCAGCCCCGCGGCGGTCAGGGCGGCGGCTCCCGTCAGGCTCCCCCGCCCGCGAACAGCGCGATGGCGGACGCGCTGCGGCGCGCGGGGCTGCTCGACCCGAAGAGCGGGCGGCGCTGAGCATCCGGGGCCGGACTCTCCCGCCAGGGGGCGCCCGGCCCCGCACCGCCCTCGTCGTCCCACCGCGCGGCGGGGCCGGCCGTGCGTACGGCCCCTGGCGGGAACGTGGCTCGGTCACTGCGGCGACCGGCCGGAGCCGTTCATGCGGACGCGATCCCGGTGCGGCCACCGGTCGGTCAGCGCTCGGACACCTTGCCGGCCGCGACCTCCAGGCGGCGGGTCACCCGTACCGCGTCGAGCATCCGCCGGTCGTGGGTGACCAGCAGGAGGGTGCCCTCGTAGGCGTCGAGGGCCGACTCGAGTTGTTCGATGGCGGGCAGGTCGAGGTGGTTGGTCGGCTCGTCCAGGACGAGGAGGTTGACGCCGCGGCCCTGGAGCAGGGCCAGCGCGGCCCGGGTGCGTTCGCCCGGTGAGAGGCTCGCGGCAGGGCGCAGGACATGGTCCGACTTCAGGCCGAACTTGGCGAGCAGGGTGCGCACCTCGACCGGTTCGGTGTCGGGGACGGCCGCGCAGAGGGCGTCCAGCAGGGTCTGGGGGCCGTGGAACAGCCCGCGGGCCTGGTCGACCTCGCCGACCAGGACGCCCGAGCCGAGCGCGGCGTGCCCGGCGTCCAGGGGGACCCGGCCGAGCAGCGCGCCGAGCAGGGTCGACTTGCCCGCACCGTTCACCCCGGTGACCGCGACCCGGTCGGCCCAGTCGATCTGCAGGGAGACCGGGCCGAAGGTGAAGTCCCCGCGGCGTACCTCCGCGTCCCGCAGGGTGGCCACGACCGCGCCGGAGCGCGGGGCCGCGGCGATCTCCATGCGCAGTTCCCACTCCTTGCGGGGTTCCTCGACGACCTCGAGGCGCTCGATCATGCGCTGGGTCTGGCGGGCCTTCGCGGCCTGCTTCTCACTGGCCTCGCTGCGGAACTTGCGGCCGATCTTGTCGTTGTCGTTGCCCGCCTTGCGGCGCGCGTTCTTCACGCCCTTGTCCATCCAGGCGCGCTGCGTCTGCGCCCGGTCCTGGAGGGCCGCCTTCTTGTCGGCGTACTCCTCGTAGTCCTCCCGGGCGTGCCTGCGGGCCGTCTCGCGTTCCTCCAGGTAGCCCTCGTAACCGCCGCCGTAGAGGTTGATCTGCCGCTGCGCGAGGTCGAGTTCGAGGACCTTGGTGACGGTTCGGGCGAGGAACTCGCGGTCGTGGCTGACGACGACGGTGCCGGCGCGCAGACCGGTGACGAAGCGTTCGAGGCGCTCCAGGCCGTCGAGGTCGAGGTCGTTGGTGGGTTCGTCGAGCAGGAAGACGTCGTAGCGGGAGAGGAGCAGCGAGGCGAGGCCGGCCCGGGCCGCCTGACCGCCGGAGAGGGAGGTCATCGGCTGGTCCAGGTCGACGGCGAGGCCGAGGGAGTCGGCGACCTCCTCCGCCCGCTCCTCCAGGTCGGCGCCGCCGAGGCCGAGCCAGCGCTCCAGGCTCGCCGCGTAGGCGTCGTCGGCCCCGGGGGCGCCCTCGACCAGTGCCTCGGTGGCCTGGTCCATGGTGTGCTGGGCCTCGGCGACGCCGGTGCGGCGGGCCAGGAACTCCCGCACCGTCTCGCCGGGCCGGCGTTCCGGCTCCTGCGGGAGGTGTCCGACGGTCGCGGTCGGCGGGGAGAGCCTGAGCTCGCCCTCCTCCGGCGCGGCCAGTCCGGCGAGCATCCTCAGCAGCGTGGACTTGCCCGCGCCGTTGGCACCGACCAGCCCGATCACGTCCCCGGGGGCCACGACGAGGTCGAGGCCGGAGAAGAGCGAGCGGTCGCCGTGGCCGGCGGCGAGGTTCTTGGCGACGAGGGTGGCAGTCATCAGGCGCCGATCCTAACGGCCGGGCCGCCCCTCGCTCAGCCGGGTTCCTCAGCGCGTCACCGCCGCCACCAGCACGCTCCCTCAGGCCCGGGCGACCACGAAGGCCCGGCTGCTGACCGCCTTGGGCTCCGGCGCGATGCGGTGCCGTCCGGGTTCGAGGGCTCGAGCGGGGCCGCGGTCGAGGGCGTGCTCGACCGCGGCCAGGAGCGGGACGATCGGCCGGGCCGCCCGGGCCGGTCAGCTTCCCGGCAGGTGCCGGACGGTGCGCGGCGCCCGCACGCCGTCCAGGACGGTGGCCCCGGGCAAGGCGGACGTGCCGCCCGAGGTGGCGCGGGCGAACGCGGCGGCGCCGCCCACCAGGGGCACCCTGGCCGACGTACGGGCCAGGTCCACGGTGAGGGCCGGGGTGGTGGACGGAGGGTCGATGAGGTCCTTGTCCGTGCCCGCGACGATCAGCGCCAGGCGGTGCCCCTCGGGCACGACGTGGTCGGTGGCGGCGAGGTCGAGGGTGATGGTGTACGCCTTGCCCGGGGTGAGCGGACGGCCCTTCAGGTCGGAGGCGTAGTTGCCGAGGTCGGCCCAGCCGCGGCTGAGGACCGTGTAGCCGACGGACACCGTCTTCGCCCGTGTCGCCTTGAAGCAGGCGCTGTCCCCGGCGGTGCTCTCGCCCCAGCAGGTGCGGTTCGTGAGCGTGGTGATGCCCTCGGCCGCGTCGGCGTAGTCCCGGATGGTGTCGGGGCCGATGTCGACGAGGACGGCGGACAGGTGGGCCGTCGAGGTGGTCGGCGTGGCGGTGACGGTGACCTCGGACGATCCGGACAGACGCAGGTCGCGGGTGAGCGGTTCGGTGAGGAAACCGGCCTTCTCGGGGCTCGGCTCGGTGATCCGGGCGGCCCAGTCGGTCTCGCTCAGCCGCGGGTCGTCGGTGAAGGTCTCGGTGCCGGAGCCCTTGCGCAGGCCGAGGGTGCCGACGCCCGCCTGGGAGCCGGGGGTTGGGCGCAGGGTGGTGGCCTGAGTCGTGCGCGGCGGCCAGGCCTTGGAGGTGACCCACTGGTCGGGGTGGCGCTCGATGTCCGCCATCGGCTCGCGGTCGATGCCGTTGGCGTAGCCGAGGAGTTCGTGGTCGAACCAGCGGTGCAGGGTCTCGACCCAGTCGGCGCGCCGGTAGTCGAAGGGGTCGACGTGGCCGGTCTGGGAGAGCCAGATCTTGCGCTCGACGCCGTGCCTGGCGAGGGCGTCCCACCACTGGCCGAAGTGCTTGGTACGGACGTTGAGATCCTGCATACCGTGTACGAGGAACACGCTCGCCCGCACCTTGGCCGCGTCCTTGACGTAGTCCCGCTCGGTCCACAGGGAGGTCCAGTCGCCGGTGCGTGGGGCGCCGTGGACGAGCTTGTGCTGCACCGCGGCGCACTTGGCGTGGGCGCCGTCGCTCTCCACCGCGTCGGACAGCTGGTCGGGGCCGGAGTCGTACAGCGGGGCGCCCTTGGCGAAGTAGTAGTCGTACCAGGAGGAGATCGCGCTGATCGGCACGATCGTCCGCAGGCCCTTGACGCCGGTGGCGGCCACGCCGTTGGCGATGGTGCCGTCCCAGCTCTTGCCGATCATTCCGGTGCGGCCGTTGGTCCAGGCCGCCTTGACCGTGGCGGTACCGGTGCGGCTGGTGTAGGCGCGGGCGCGGCCGTTCAGCCAGTCGACGACGGCCTTCGCGGACTGGATGTCGCTGCGGCCGCCGATGTCGACGCAGCCGTCGGAGCGGTTGGTTCCGGCCAGGTCGACGCCTACGAAGGCGTAGCCGCGCGGCACGAAGTAGTTGTCGTAGAACAGCGGCATCCGCACGACGTGGCCGCTCGCGTCGTATGTCTTCGTCTGGCTCTCGTTGCCGCGGCCGCAGCAGGAGTAGTACGGGCTGGCGTCCATGATGACGGGCACCTTGCGGTGCTGCTGTGCCGCCTCCCGGGGGCGGACGATGTCGGCGGCGACGCGGTCGGTCCTCCCGTCGCCGTCGCCGTCGAGGCCGGTGTCGACCCAGACGGACTCACGGACGGCGTCGGCGTAGGAGTAGACCGGCCGGCTCTCCTTCGGTGCCCGGGCGGCCTGGGCCCCGGCCGGGGTGAGGAAGGCGGCCATGAGGACGGCGACGGCCGCTGTCGCGAACGTTCTCCAGATCGTGAAGCGCGTGCGTTTCGGCATGCGCGGACGGTACCCCGGTCAACTGCCGCACAGAAGGGTGCATCTGAGTGGTCGTAAGCATCGTGACGGCCGAATGGCGATCGTGTGACAAGGGGTGCTGTGGACACGTCAGGGGCCACAGGGGCTGAATAGGCTCCGGACAGACCTGTCGTCACCCTACGACTTGGAGCTGACGTGCACCGCAGAATCCTCGCCCCGGGCGTACTCGCGGCGGCCTCCCTGCTGCTGGCGATCCCGGCATCGGCCGCGAGCTACGCCCCCGGCGCGCCCGGCATCGGCGACCCCTACTACCCGTACTACGGCAACGGCGGTTACGACGTCTCCCACTACGACCTGAGGCTGCGGTACCAGCCCGCGACGGACGAGTTGGAGGGCACGGCGACCATCCTGGCGCGGACCACCGAGGACCTGTCCAGGTTCGACCTGGACTTCCTGCTGGACGTGAGCGAGGTCCGGGTCAACGGCGCCAAGGCGGCCTTCGCCACCTCCGGCCAGCACGAGCTGGAGGTCACCCCGAAGACACCGCTGGCGAAGGGCACGCCGATCACGGTCGTGGTCCGCTACAGCGGGGTGCCGTCGACGAAGAGCGCCTACGGGTTCTCGACCTGGCACCGCACCCCGGACGGTGCCGTGGCGGCGGACGAACCCGAGGCAGCCTGGTGGTGGTTCCCCAGCAACGACCATCCGCTGGACAAGGCCACCTACGACGTGTCGGTGGCGGTGCCGGACGGTACCCAGGCGATCTCCAACGGCACGCTCCAGTCGACGAGTTCCAAGCTCGGCTGGACCCGGTACAACTGGCGGCAGAACAAGCCGCAGGCGACGTACCTGGCCACCCTCGCGGTCGGGAAGTTCGACATCACGACCAGCACCTCCGAGGGCGGTGTCCCCGTCGTCAACGCCTACAGCAAGGACCTCGGTGACAACGACGGGGCGGCGCGGGCGAGCGTGGAACGGACCGGTGAGCTGGTGGACTGGCTCAGCGGCTACTTCGGGCCCTACCCGTTCGCCTCGGCGGGCGGTTACGTGCCGAACACCACCACCGGGTACGCGCTGGAGACGCAGACCCGCGTCTACTACAGCCCGAAGCAGTTCGCAAACGGCTCCAACACCTCGGTGGTGGTGCACGAACTGGCGCACCAGTGGTACGGCGACGACGTGTCGCTGAAGGGCTGGAAGGACATCTGGATCAACGAGGGCTTCGCGCGGTACGCGCAGTGGCTGTGGTCCGAGCACGAGGGCGAGGGCACCACGCAGGAGCTGGCGGACTACGTCTACGCCTCGCACCCGGCCGACGACCCGTTCTGGACGGTGGCGCCGGGCGACCCGGGTCCGGACAACCAGTTCGACACCGCGGTCTACGACCGGGGCGCCGTCGCCGTCCAGGCGCTTCGCAACGAGGTCGGCGACGACGCGTTCTTCGCCATCCTCAAGGGCTGGCCGAAGGAGCACGCGTACGGCAACGCCTCGGTGGCCGACTTCCAGAAGTACGCCGAGCGGGTCTCCGGCAAGCCCCTCGCGGCGCTCTTCGACACCTGGCTGTTCCAGCCGTCGAAGCCGGCCGCGGCCGCGGCGCGCACCGCGTCGATCGCGAAGCCGGCGGCGCCCGCACAGCCGAAGTCGTGGAAGAAGATCGAGGCGACGAACGACGTCCACGGGCGCTGATGCGCTCCTGGCCGGGGGGCGGGAGCCTGCGCCGCCCCCCGGCCGGGGCCGTTCTCGCCGCGGGCGGGGCCGGCCCCGGACCAACCGGGGTCACGAAGGCGGGGACGGGCCGCCGAGGGCCGGGACGGCGGCCCCGCTGCTCAGCCCGGAGCCTCGCCGTGGTCGTACACCGTCACCGCGATGTCCCGCTTCACCAGCCGCTCGCTGATCAGCGGCTCGATCCGGGGCCACTTCCCGCCCGCGAGGCCGCAGCCCATGCGGGGCATGTGCACGGACGCGCCGAGTCCGGCCGCCTCGTCCGCGAGGCGGCCCAGGGCCGTGTCGATCGCCTCGTAGCGCACCGGGACGCCCTTGCTCCCCGTCCGTATGCCCCGCCGGCCGATCATGCTGGCCACTCACACGTACCGCTCGACACGGACGAACTGGACCGCACCCGGGCCGAAGTCGTTCGACGCGTGGTCGCGGTGCCAGGCGCGGTACGCCGCCTCCGGTTCCGGCCAGCGGCGGGAGAGGGCCGGCACGAAGCCCCTGCCCCACCGCCCCGACGTGGTTGCAGACATGGGCGATCACCTTGACGCCCTTGGCCGACGGCAGGGCGGCGTCACCCCGGACATACCTGATCCCCCGACATGACACCACCGTAGAGACCGCCACTGACAGTGGCCGTGACCCGCTACTGCGGGGACCGGGCCGGCTCGCCCTCGGCCGTCCGCGCAACCCTGCGGCGCACCCCGAACCAGCCGCCGACCAGGGCCACGGCGATCAGCGGGATCAGCAGCAGGGTCTTGCGGCCGACCTCGGGGTCGTTCCACATCATGCCGAGGCAGGCCAGCAGGAAGACGACCGTGGTGATCTCGGTGACGGGGCTGAACGGCAGCCGGAAGGACGGCCGGGTGACCTCGCCCTCCCTGGCCCGCCGGACGAAGACCAGGTGGCTGACCATGATGATGACCCAGGTGCTGATGATGCCGAGGGAGGCGACGTTCAGCACGATCTCGAAGGCCTGGCTCGGCACCAGGTAGTTCAGGACGACACCGGCCACGCACACGGCGCAGGTCAGCAGGATGCCGCCGTAGGGGACCTGGCTGCGGTTCATCCGGGCGGTGAACTTCGGCGCCGAACCGGCCATCGCCATGGAGCGCAGGATGCGGCCGGTGGAGTACAGGCCGGAGTTCAGCGAGGACATGGCGGCGGTGAGCACGACCAGGTTCATCACGTCGCCCGCGCCCGAGACGCCGATCTTCGACAGCACGGTCACGAAGGGGCTCTCGTCGCCGGAGTACACCGAACCCGGCAGCAGCAGGGCCAGCAGGACGACCGAGCCCACGTAGAACAGGCCCACCCGCCACATGATCGAGTTCACCGCGCGCGGGACGACCTTCGCCGGCTCGGCGGTCTCGCCCGCGGCGACGCCGACGAGCTCCAGCGCGGCGTACGCGAAGATCACGCCCTGCATGACGAGGACGACCGGCATCAGGCCGTGCGGCAGGACTCCGCCGTTGTCCGTGATCACGCCCACGCCCGGGGTCCGGCCGTCGACGGGGTGCTGGGTGACCAGCAGGAAGATGCCGATCAGCATGAAGGTGACGAGGGTGGCGACCTTGATGATCGAGAACCAGAACTCCATCTCGCCGAAGATCTTCACCGAGATCAGGTTCACCGCCAGCACCACCGCGAGCGCGATCAGGGCGAGCACCCACTGTGGAATCGACGTGAACATGCTCCAGTAGTGCGTGTACAACGCGATCGCGGTGATGTCGGCGATGCCGGTGGTCGACCAGTTCAGGAAGTACATCCAGCCGGCGACGTAGGCGCCCTTCTCGCCGAGGAACTCGCGCGCGTACGACACGAACGAACCGGAAGAGGGCCGGTAGAGCACCAGCTCCCCCAGGGCCCGTACGACGAAGAAGGCGAACACGCCGCAGACCAGGTAGGCCAGGGCGAGCGCGGGGCCCGCGTTGTGCAGGCGGCCGCCGGCGCCCAGGAAGAGTCCGGTGCCGATGGCGCCGCCGATGGCGATCATGTTGACGTGGCGGTGCTTGAGGTCCTTGCTGTAACCGGCGTCACCCGCGTCCGCGGGTGTCCCGGTCGCCCTGGGATGGTCGGCGACCTGTGCCGAATGGACGGCGTCCTTGCTCACGGGTGGTTCCACTTTCTGGTGCCCCCGGGAGTCGTGACCCGGGTGTCCGAATGTGACTTCGGCCCGCACCACCCTCGTGTCGCGGCACAGACCAACGCTGCTGCTTCCCACCGGTCCACCCGATATGCGGTGGCCCATCTCACAGGGCGGCAGCTCTCACAGGGTCACCACATGGCTCACCACATGTTTCACAGCAGTGGTGAGACAGCGATACTGCTCAACATGACGACCCACGCCGAGACGGACGCCGGTGCCGACGCCGGCGAGCCGGCCCTCACCATCGACGAGCTGGCCGCCCGGGCGGGCGTCACGGTGCGCACGGTCCGCTTCTACGCCACCAGGGGGCTGCTGCCGCCGCCGGTGATCGGCCCGCGCCGGGTGGGCCGCTACGGGCCCGGGCACCTGGCACGCCTGGCCCTGATCGAGGAACTGCAGCAGCAGGGCATGACCCTGGCCGCGATCGAACGGTACCTGCGGCAGCTGCCACCGGACCTCACCCCGCACGACCTGGCCATCCACCGCGCGGTGGTGGCGTCCTGGGCGCCGGACACGGAGGAGACGGTGTCCCGGGGAGAGCTCGAACGGCGGGCGGGACGGCCGCTGACGGACGAGGATCTGGCGCGGCTGACGGCCATGAGCGTCGTCCGGGCCGACGACGCGGAAACGTTCCGGTTCGACACCGGGCTGCTTCGGCTCGGCGTCCAGCTCCTGGACGTACCGCTGTCCCAGGAGGCGATCGTCGCGGCGCGCGAGGTACTCGTCGAGCACTCGCGCGCCGCCGCCCACGAGCTCTCACGGCTCTTCCGCGGCGAGGTCGCCGAACGCGCCGCCCGGGACGTGAAGTCCCTGTCCGCGCACATGCATCCCCTGGTGGTGCAGGCGCTGCTGACGACGTTCCAGCGGTCACTGCGGGAAGAGCTGGGAGAGTGGCTCACCCGGTCATGAGCGGGCCTGGTCGGTGAACCGCTCGCCCTTCTCCGCCTTGGCCACCAGCAACGCGGGCGGGGTGAACCGTTCGCCGTAGCGCTCGGCGAGCTCACGCGCGCGTGCCACGAATCCGGGCAGGCCGCCTTCGTAACCGTTGATGTACTGCAGCACACCGCCGGTCCAGCCGGGGAAGCCGATGCCGAGGATCGAGCCGATGTTGGCGTCCGCGACCGAGGTGAGGACGCCCTCCTCCAGCAGGCGGACGGTGTCCAGCGCCTCGGCGAAGAGCATGCGTTCCTGCATGTCCTCGAACGGGATGCCGGCGCCCTCGCGCGTGAAGTGCTCCCGCAGCCCCGGCCACAGCCCGGCCCGCTTCCCGTCCTCCCCGTACTCGTAGAAGCCCGCGCCGCCGCTGCGGCCCGTACGGCCGAACTCGTCGACCATGCGGTCGATGACCGCCTCGGCGGGATGTGCCGTCCATGTGCCGCCCGCCTCCTCCACCGCCCGCTTCGCCGCGTTACGGATCTTGCGCGGCAGGGTGAGGGTCAGCTCGTCCATCAGGGACAGCACCTTGGCCGGGTAGCCGGCCTGCGCTGCGGCCTGCTCGACGGAGGCGGGCTCGATGCCCTCCGCGACCATCGCCACGCCCTCGTTGATGAAGTGGCCGATGACCCGTGAGGTGAAGAAGCCGCGCGAGTCGTTGACGACGATCGGCGTCTTGTTGATCTGCCGGACCAGGTCGAAGGCGCGCGCGAGGGCCTCGTCGCCGGTCCGCTCGCCCTTGATGATCTCCACCAGGGGCATCTTGTCGACGGGAGAGAAGAAGTGCAGGCCGATGAAGTCGCCCTGGCGTTCGACGCCCTCGGCGAGCACGGTGATGGGCAGGGTGGAGGTGTTGGAGCACAGCAGCGCGTCCGGGGCGACGACGTGCTCGATCTCCTGGAACACCTTGTGCTTGAGCGCCGGGTCCTCGAAGACGGCCTCGATCACCGCGTCGCAGCCGGCCAGGTCGGCCGCGTCGGCGGTCGGCGTGATGCGCGCCAGCAGGGCGTCCGCCTTGTCCTGTGTGATACGGCCCTTCGTCACGGCCTTGGCGCACAGCTTCGCGGAGTAGCCCTTGCCCTTGACCGCCGCCTCCAGGGACACGTCCTTCAGGACGACCTCGATCCCCGCGCGGGCGCAGGAGTAGGCGATGCCCGCGCCCATCATCCCGGCGCCGAGGACGGCCGCCTTGCGGACCTTGCGGGGCTCGATGCCCTGCGGGCGGTTGGCGCCGGAGTTGACGGCCTGGAGGTCGAAGAAGAACGCCTGGATCATGTTCTTCGAGGTCTGGCCGGCGGCCAGTTCGACGAAGTAGCGGGCCTCGATGACCTGGGCGGTCTCGAAGTCGACCTGGGCCCCTTCGACGGCCGCGGCGAGGATGCCCCGGGGGGCGGGGTAGGGGGCGCCGCCCGTCTGCTTGCGCAGGGTGGCGGGGAAGGCGGGGAGGTTCGCCGCGAACTTCGGGTTGGCCGGTGTGCCACCGGGGATCCGGTAGCCGGGCCTGTCCCAGGGCTGCTGCGACTCGGGGTTGGCGTCGATGAAGGCACGGGCCTTGGCGAGGAGTTCCTCGGGGGTGGCGGCCACGTCGTGGACCAGGCCGTTCTCCAGCGCGCGCCGCGGGCTGTACTGGGTGCCCTGGAGCAGGACCTTCAGGAGCGCGTCGGCGATGCCGAGCAGGCGTACGGTGCGGACCACGCCGCCGCCCCCGGGGAGCAGGCCCAGGGTGACCTCGGGGCAGCCGATCTTCGAGCCGGGCGCGTCGAGGGCGACACGGTGGTGGCAGGCGAGGGCGATCTCGTAACCGCCGCCCAGGGCCGCGCCGTTGATCGCCGCGACGACCGGCTTGCCGAGGGTCTCGATGCGGCGCAGGTCACGCTTGACGGCGAGGCCGCCGTCGAACACCTCCTGCGCGGTCTCGGGGGTGACCCGGATCAGGTCGCGCAGGTCGCCACCCGCGAAGAAGGTCTTCTTCGCCGAGGTGAGGATGATGCCGCGGACGGAGTCCTTCTCTGCCTCCAGGCGGTCGGCGACGACGGCCAGGGAGTCGCGGAACGCCTGGTTCATGGTGTTCGCGGACTGGCTCGGGTCGTCCAGGACGAGGGTGACGACACCGGTGTCGTCCTGCTCCCAGCGGATGGTGGTGCTCTCGGTCATGACAGTCATCTTTCGTTGAAGTCGTTCGATCCGCGGGGAGTTCAGATGCGCTCGACGATCGTGGCGATGCCCATGCCGCCGCCGACGCACAGCGTGGCGAGGCCGTACCGCTTGTCCTGGCGTTCGAGTTCGTCGACGAGCGTGCCGAGGATCATCGCCCCGGTGGCACCGAGGGGGTGGCCGAGGGCGATGGCACCGCCGTTGACGTTGACCTTGTCCAGGGACAGTCCCATGTCCTTGACGAAGCGCAGCACGACCGCCGCGAAGGCCTCGTTGATCTCGACGAGGTCGATGTCGTCGATGGTCAGCCCGGCCTTGGCGAGTGCCTTGCGGGTGGCGGGCGCGGGACCGGTGAGCATGATGGTGGGCTCGGAGCCGGAGACGGCGGCGGAGACGATCCGCGCGCGCGGGGTGAGGCCGTGGCGCTCCCCGACCTCCTTCGAGCCGATGGCGACCAGCGAGGCGCCGTCGACGATGCCCGAGGAGTTGCCCGCGTGGTGGACGTGGTCGATCTTCTCCACCCAGTGGTACTTCTGCTGGGCGACCGCGTCGAAGCCGCCGAGCTCGCCGATGTCCGCGAAGGACGGCTTGAGCTTCGCGAGGGAGTCGGCGGTGGTGCCCGGGCGCGGGTGCTCGTCGTGGTCGAGGACGACGAGGCCGCTGCGGTCCTTGACCGGGACGACCGAGCGGTCGAAGCGGCCCTCCTTCCAGGCGGTGGCGGCCCGTTCCTGCGACAGCGCCGCGTACTCGTCGACGTCGCGCCGGGTGAATCCCTCGATGGTGGCGATCAGGTCGGCTCCGATGCCCTGCGGTACGAAGTTGACGGCGAGGTTGGTCATCGGGTCGTTGAACCAGGCGCCGCCGTCCGAGGCCATCGGCACCCGGGACATGGACTCCACACCGCCGGCGAGGACCAGGTCCTCGAAGCCGGAACGGACCTTGGCGGCGGCCATGTTCACTGCCTCCAGGCCGGAGGCGCAGAAGCGGTTCTCCTGGACGCCCGCCACCGTGTCCGGCAGTCCGGCGGCGATCGCCGCGATCCGCGCGATGTCCGAGCCCTGGTCGCCGACGGGCCCGACGACGCCGAGGACGATGTCGTCGATCGCGGCCGGGTCGAGGCCCGGGAAGCGGTCGCGGAGCTCGTGGATGAGGCCGACGACCAGGTCGATGGGCTTGGTGCCGTGCAGGGCGCCGTTCGCCTTGCCGCGGCCGCGCGGGGTGCGGATCGCGTCGTACACGTACGCTTCGGTGCTCAACTGTATGCCTTTCGCGGGTGGTGGGCCGGGGGGCGCGGTCAGTCGCCGTCCCGGGCGAGGTCGTCGGGGTGCGGATGCGCGGGCAGGTCCCAGTCCCGGGCCGTGTCGGCGCCCGGCCGGGCCGGGCCGGTGCGGACGGCCGTGGGGGTGGCGGAGAAGCGGGGCGCGGGCGCGGGCTGGGTGATGCCGCCGTGGCCGGTGAAGGTGCCCCGGGCGGCGAGGTGCGGATGGTGCGGGGCCTCACGCAGCGACAGCACGGGCGCCACGCACGCGTCCGTGCCCTCGAAACGGGCGGTCCACTCGTCCCTGGTGCGGGACTTGAAACGGGCGGCGACCTTCTCGCGCAGTTCCCCCCAGCGTGTCCAGTCCTTCCGGGCCGGGGCCAGTTCCGTCAGGTCGAGCAGCCGCAGGAACTCGTCGTAGAACTGCTGCTCGAGGGCGCCCACCGCCATGTACCGGCCGTCGGCGGTCTCGTAGGTGCCGTAGTACGGGCAGCCGCCGTCCAGCAGGTTGGCGTGGCGCCGGTCCTGCCAGCGGCCGGCGGCCAGCATGCCGTGGATCATCGTGGCGAGGTGGGCGGCGCCGTCGACGATGGCGGCGTCGACGACCTGGCCGGTGCCGGTCGCGCGCGCGTGGTGCAGGGCGGCGAGGACGCCGACGACGAGGTAGAGCGAGCCGCCCGCGTAGTCGCCGAGCAGGTTGGCCGGGACCGCCGGCGGCCCGTCCGGGTCGCCGATCATGCCGAGGACGCCCGTGGGCGCCAGGTAGGCGATGTCGTGACCGGCGCGGCCGGCGAGGGGCCCCTGCTGGCCCCAGCCGGTCATCCGGCCGTAGACCAGCGCCGGGTTGCGGGCGTGACAGGCGTCGGGGCCGACACCGAGGCGCTCGGCGACGCCGGGGCGGTAGCCCTCGACGAGGATGTCGGCCCGTTCGGCCAGGTCCAGGACGCGGGCCGGGCCGTCCGAGGACTTCAGGTCGACCAGGACCGAGCGCTTGTTGCGGTTGGTGATGTCGTACGCGGGATCCATGGCGAGCGAGGCGCCGCCCGGGCGGTCCACGCGGACCACGTCCGCGCCCAGGTCGGCGAGGAGCATGGCGGCGAACGGGCCGGGGCCGATGCCGGCCAGTTCGACCACCCGCACACCGGCGAGCGGGCCGGGCCCTGGTGTCCGTGCGGTGGTCATGCCGCCCCCAGTCCGTATGACACCACTGCTGTCACACCGCTGATGTTAAGAACACGTTCCACCGGACACAAGGCCCGGGCGAGCAAGCGCTTGGCCATCCACTGCCTCCGGCTGGTCGTCGGGCTCCGCGATCTCACGCTAGCCTCAGCCACCGACAGCGGCGCGGGTTTCAGGACCAGCGGTGCGGGGTGCGCGACCAAGGGGTGTCATGAGCAGGCTGAAAAGGACCGACCGTCCCTACGACATCGTGCTCTTCGGAGCCACGGGCTTCGTCGGCAGGCTCACCGCGGAGTACCTCGCCGCGCACGCACCCGAGGACCTGCGCTGGGCGATCGCCGGCCGCAGCGGGCGCAAGCTGCGGGATCTGCGCGAGCGGCTGCCGGGCGGCGTGGACGTCGGTGTCCTCGAAGCCGATGTGGAGGATCCCGGCACGTTGCGCCGGCTGGCCGAGCACGCGCGCGTGGTGGCCTCGACGGTCGGTCCGTACATCCGGTACGGCGAGCCGCTCGTCGCCGCCTGCGCGGACACCGGGGCCGACTACCTCGACCTGACGGGCGAGCCGGAGTTCGTGGACCTGATGTACGTCCGGCACGACGCCCGCGCGCGGGAGACGGGCGCCCGGCTGGTGCACGCCTGCGGGTTCGACTCCGTGCCGCACGACCTGGGGGCGTACTTCACCGTTTGCCGGCTGCCGGAGGGCGTGCCGTTGACCGTGGACGGCTATGTGACGGTCGACGCGGCCTTCTCCGGCGGCACCCTCGCCTCGGCGCTGAACCAGTTCGCGCGGGGTCGGCAGATGCTGGCGGCCGCGCGGGAACGCGGCCGGCACGAGCCGCGGCTGCCGGCCCGCCGGGTGTCGGCGCCGGCGGGTGCGCCGCGGTTCGCCCGGGAGGTCGGTGCCTGGGCGCTGCCGCTGCCGACCATCGACCCGCAGATCGTCCGCCGGTCGGCGAAGGCCCTGGACCGGTACGGCCCGGACTTCCGCTACCGGCACTACGCGGCGGTGCGCCGGCTTCCCGTCGCCCTGGGCGGGGTCGCGGCCGTCGGCGCGGTCGCCGCGGCCGCCCAACTGCCGCCCGCCCGGCGCTGGCTGTCCGGCCGGCTCAGGCCCGGGGACGGGCCGAGCGCCGAGAAACGGGCGAAGAGCTGGTTCTCGGTCCGCTTCGTCGGCGAGGGCGGGGGCCGGCGCGTGTTCACGGAGGTCTCGGGCGGCGACCCGGGGTACGACGAGACCGCCAAGATCTTCGCCGAGGCGGCCCAGTCCCTGGCCTTCGACGACCTGCCGCCGACCGCCGGCCAGGTCACGACGGCCGTGGCGATGGGCGACGCGCTGACGGAGCGGCTCCGCGCGGCGGGGATCACCTTCCGGGTGGCCGCGTCGTTCTAGGGCCGGTCCGCTCACAGGGACCACCCGAGCACCGTGTACAGCATGCCGCCGATCCATCCGACGCCCGCGAGCACGCACAGGACCAGAGCGGCCGTCACGGCGCGCTCGACGGGCCGTTCGGGGTCCGTCAGGGGCTTCGGGGAGCGGCGTGTCGTCATGCGGTGCGTCGTCATGCGGCAGAGCCTGCCGCCGGTCGTCGGCGGCCACATCCGTACACGTACTCAGACGGCGTACCCGGTCCCTGAGTACGTGGCAGGGCCGGCCCGCGCTAGCGGGCGTCCCGGGTCGCCTCGCGCAGTGCGCGGCGGCACAGCGCGTCCGCCCGGCGTGTCGTCTCCGGGAGCCGGTAGGCCGGGGTCAGGGCCAGCGTGTGCGCGCAGGCGTTGTCGAGGCTGATGCGGTGGCCGACGGAGACGAACACCGGCTTGACCGCGTCCCGGGTACGCAACGCGCGCCCGACCTCCTCGGTGCCCGCCAGCAGCGGGGAGCCGCTGCCGCGCGAGAGGGCCGGGTCGTCGTAGGTGAAGGTGAACGGGTTCTTGGCGACGCCGATCGTGGGCAGCCCGGTGAGCACACCGAGGTGGCAGGCGAGGCCGAAGCGGCGCGGATGGGCGAGGCCGTAGCCGTCGCAGACGACCACCCCGGGCGGGCAGGGCAGCGCTTCGAGGGCGGCCAGGGCGGCCGGGACCTCCCGGAAGGCGAGCAGCCCGGGCACGTACGGGAAGCGGACGCGGCCGACGGCCGTCGCCTCGGCGACCACCTCCAGGGTGGCCCCGTCGAGGACGACGGCCGCCGCCGCGACCAGGTCCCTCTCGTCGTCGTAGGCCACGTCGACGCCGGTCACACGGCCCGTGCCGGGGCGCGGCCCGGGCTCGTCCAGGACCACGCGCCCACGCAACTCGTCCTGGACGGCGCGGGCCTCTTCCTCGGTCGCGGGCCAGTCCGCGGGCATCCGTACGGTCGTCATGGTGATGCCGAGCGTACGGGCCCGCCCGCGGGGACGGCAGCCCCGGGGGTACGCTCGCGATCATGTTCGTACTGGAGCTGACCTACACCGCCCCGCTCGAGGCCGTCGACGCCGCTCTCGAGGCGCACGTCGCCTGGCTCGACGGACAGTACGAGAAGGGTGTCTTCCTGGCCTCCGGGCGCAAGAACCCCCGCGACGGAGGGGTGATCCTCGCCGTCGCGGAGGACCGCGCGCGGATCGAGGAGATCGTCGCGGGGGATCCGTTCGTCGTCGCCGGTGTCTGCGCGTACCGCGTTACGGAGTTCATCGCCACGAAGACGGCTCCGGAGCTGGCACGCCACCGGCAGACGCTCGGCTGAGCGTCGCGGTCATCCCTTCTTGGCGTCCAGCGCGCGCTGCAGCTCGTCCTTGTTCATGTGCGAACGGCCCTCGATGCCGCGCTGCTTGGCCTCGTTGTACAGCTGGTCGCGGGTCGGGCCGTGGGAGCCGACCCGGTTGCCCGAGCGCTGACCGCCGCGCTTGCCGGACGACATGTCCTGCGTGGAGCTGCGGCTGGCGGTCTTCGACTCACCGGAGCGGGCACGTTCCTTGTTCACCGTCCGTGCGGCGATCTCCTTGGCGCGTCCCTCGCTCTCGCCACGGTCCTGCGCGCTCTCCTTGATGTGCTCGTACTGACGTTCCCGCTTGGGGCTGGAACCGCGTGGCATGTCGGTCACTCCTCTCTGATGTGGAGGACCGGGTACCCGTTCCGCCCGCGAAATCGCATGCCCGGCGCGGATCAGCGCTCCAGCCGGGCCACCCGTCCCTTCTCCCCCGCCGCCCAGCAACCCAGGTCGGGGGTGCAGTCGACGGTGTCGTACGAACCGGTGTCCAGCGTCCTCCAGGTGCGGCCGGCGTCCGTGGTGACGTCGGTGCCGGTGGGGCCGACGGCGAGGGCGGAGGTGCGGCTGTGCGGGAGCCAGGCGGCGCCCGAGCGGTAGGCGGGCGGGGGCGTCGCCGCCGGCTGCCAGGTGCGGCCGCCGTCCCTGGTGACCGCGGCGGCCTGCGGGGAGGGCTGGTCGGCGCGGTAGTCGCCGCCGACCGCGAGGCCGTGGGCGCGGTCGCGGAAGGCGAGCGCGAACACGCCGCGCGCCGGGTCGCCCGCCGGGATCGGCGTCTCGGTGGCCGTCCAGGTCAGGCCGCGGTCCGCGGAGTGCAGCACGCGCGCGTGGGCGCCGCCGCCGGTGGCCAGCCAGACGTCCTTGGACCCGGAGGTGACCAGGCACTGGCCGCTCGCCGCGAAGCCCGCCTCGCCGTCCAGCGCGGGCGGCATGCCTTCGGCGGGCAGTACCCGCCAGGTGCGTCCGCCGTCGGCGGTCGACAGTATGCGGAACCTTCCGTCGACCGGATCCCCCATCGCCAGGCCGTGGCGACGGTCGAAGAAGGCCAGGCAGTCGTAGAACGCCTTGGGGTCGGTGTTGCGGAAGGACTCGGTCCAGGTCGCTCCGCCGTCCTCGGTGCGGTAGACACGGGACGCCTCTCCCTCGCCGATGGCCAGCACCACCGCGCGCCGCGCGTCGAACGCCTCCACGTCCCGGAACTGCAGCTCCGCCGCGCCGGGCGGGGAGACGTTGCGCCAGCTCGTCCCGCCGTCGGTGGTGCGCAGTACGGTGCCGCCGGTGCCGGCCAGCCAGGCGGTCTCGCGACTGACGGCCGCCAGTCCACGGAAGCGCACCTGCGGCGCCCCGGTGTCCTTGAGCGCCCAGTGCGGCGCCCCCTGCCGCGGCGGGTGCGCCTGGGCCGGTGCGACGGTCAGCGCGGCCAGCGCCACCCCGCACACCCCCGCCGCCATCACCCCCGTACGCCGCCGCTGCCCACGTCCCGTCAGTCCCGCGTTCCCCGAGCGCCTCATGGCGGGCGAAGCTAGCCCACCGGCCCGGCCCCGTCCAGACCGCCTGTCGCGGAGCACCCGTGCACACATGCATGAACGCGGTGACAGAGGTCACTAGCGATACGTGTGCACGGAGCGGCCCGTTCCGTCGTCTCTTCCAGTGCCCGGTCCCACACCGGAAGTCCGTCCAGCCGTCACGAGGGAGCAAGGCGTTGTCCACCGTCATCGAGCAGCCCGTCGAGGCCCGCCTCGTCGCCGCAGCACCGCGTATGCCGAGCATTCCCGCCACGCTGCGCTACGACCGGCGCGACCCGTTCGCCGTCCGCATGACGTTCCCCGCCCCGGCCACGCTGGAGGGCGTCGAGGTCTGCTGGACCTTCGCCCGCGAGCTGCTGACGGAGGGAATGCAGGCACCGGAGGGCCACGGTGACGTACGGATACGGCCGTACGGGTACGACCGCACCGTCCTGGAGTTCCACGCCCCCGAGGGCACCGCCGTCGTGCACGTGCGCACCGGTGAGATCCGCCGCTTCCTGCAGGCGACGAACGACCTGGTGCCCACCGGCCTGGAGCACCTCCAGCTCGACCTGGACCACGACCTCGCGGAGCTGATGCGCGACGCCTGCTAGTCCCTCCGGGCGAACCGTGTGTCGAGCTCGCCGGAGTCGAGCCCCTCGGCCAGTGCCCCGCAGGTCCCCGCGTCCAGCAGCTCCCGCGCGGCGCGGCGGGCCACGGCGTACGCCGCCCAGGCCGATCCCGGCCCGGCACTTCCCTCGGGCGACGCCGAGTGCGGCCAGTTCCGCGACCGGCGACGCGCCCTGTTCCGCACCAGCACGTTGAGCGGCCCGTCGACGAGCGCCCTGACCGTGGGACCCCCACCTCGCTTCGCTCGCCTGCTCCGCGGTCGCCCGCAACGAGCCTCTGCCCTGCTGGTACGGCGCCTCCTCGACGTTGACGCCCACCACGCCCACCACGCCCGCCGCGAGAGCCGCCGACACGGTGTCGGACACGCCCATCGGGGCGGTCCGTAATTCCGTTGACGGCGGCCTCCGGCCCTCCTACGGTGTACAACGCTTCTGTTGCCGTCGATCGGAGAAGGACGTTGCTCGTCTGAGGTCCTGAGACACCGCGCCCCACGCGAAGTGGGTACGCGCGCGTGCGACCTCGGCGTCCGAGCCGTCCTCCGGCACAGGGTCTCTCCCTGCTCGTCCGGCTGCACTGCTACCGCCTCGCGGTGTCTCGACACGCGTTCACCCTGACCGCATCAAGCAACCGCGAGGCCCGTATGTCTTCATCCCTCACTGTCACGTCCCTGTCCTTCTCCTGGCCGGACGGCACCCCTGTCTTCGACGGTCTGGACGCCGCCTTCGGCCCCGGCCGCACAGGACTCGTCGGCGTCAACGGCTCGGGAAAGTCCACCCTGTTGAAGCTCGTCGCCGGTGAGCTCACCCCGACGGACGGCACCGTCCGGGTCGGGGGCGACGTCGGTTACCTGCCGCAGAACGTCACCCTGGACACCGCGCTCCGTGTGGACGAGGCGCTCGGCATCGCCGCGAAGCGGGTCGCACTGCACGCCATCGAGACGGGCGACGCGGCCGAGGAGCACTTCGAGGCCCTCGGTGACGACTGGGACGTCGAGGAGCGCGCCCTGGCGACCCTCGGCGAGCTGGGCCTCGGCCACCTGGGCCTGGACCGCAGCGTCGGCGAGGTCTCGGGCGGCGAGTCGGTGCTGCTGCGGCTGGCCGCGCTGCTGCTCGGCCGCCCGGACGTGCTGCTGCTGGACGAGCCCACCAACAACCTCGACCTGTACGCGCGCAGGCGGCTGTACGCGGCCGTCACCTCCTGGCCGGGCGTGCTGGTCGTGGTCAGCCACGACCGGGAACTCCTCGACCTGGTCGACCAGATCGCCGACCTGCGCGCCGGGGAGGTCACCTGGTACGGCGGCAACTTCACGGCGTACGAGGAGGCCCTCGCCGTCGAGCAGGAGGCGGCCGAACGCATGGTGCGCGTCGCCGAGGCCGACTGGCGCAAGCAGAAGCGGGAACTGGCCGACGCCCAGGTGAAGCTGGCCCGCCGCAAGAGGTACGGGCAGAAGATGTGGGACAGCAAACGCGAACCGAAGATCGTCATGGGGGCGCGCAAGCGCGCGGCCCAGGAGTCCGCGGGCAAGCACCGCATCATGCACGAGGAGAAACTCGCCGAGGCGAAGGAGCGGCTGGACGAGGCGGTGGAGGCCGTACGGGACGACGACGAGATCCGCGTCGACCTGCCGTACACGGCCGTGCCGCCCGGCCGCGACGTCCTCACCCTGCGGGACCTGGAACTGACGTACGGGCCGCGGGTCGAGGGCGCCTTCGAGCTGCGCGGCCCGGAGCGGGTGGCCCTCGTCGGGCGCAACGGCGCGGGCAAGACGACCCTGCTGCGCACGATCGCCGGGGAGCTGGAGCCGGTGGCGGGCGAGGCGCGGGCGCACGTCCCGCTGCGGTTCCTTCCGCAGCGGCTGGACGTCCTGGACGAGGAGCTGACCGTCGCGGAGAACGTGGCGCGGTTCGCGCCGGACGCCACGAACAACCGGGTCCGGGCCCGGCTGGCCCGCTTCCTGTTCCGGGGCGCCCGCGCCGACCAGAAGGCGGGCACGCTCTCCGGCGGCGAACGCTTCCGGGCGGCCCTGGCGGCGCTGATGCTCGCCGAGCCGGCACCGCAGCTGCTTCTGCTCGACGAGCCGACGAACAACCTGGACATGGCGAGCGTGCGCCAGTTGACGACCGCCCTGGAGTCGTACGAGGGCGCGCTGGTCGTGGCCAGTCACGACCTGCCTTTCCTTCAGTCGCTCGGCATCACCCGCTGGTTGCTGCTGGAAGAAGGGGAACTGAAGGAGACCGGCCTTCAGGCCCTGGAGGATCCCGCGTAGCCCCGCGTGGCGCGGCTCAGGAGGGGCACAGCAGTACAACGATGGTTTTGTCCTCGCTCAGCCGCCCTGCATGATGGCGGACCGGCGCCGCAGAGAACGGGCGCCGGACCGCCCCGCCGATACGGAGACCCCTCGTGCCCAGCAAGAAGGCCCTCGTCCGCCGTCCCAGCCCGCGCCTCGCCGAAGGCCTGGTGACGCACATCGGGCGGGAGAAGGTCGACGTGGGGCTGGCGGTCGAGCAGTGGGAGGCCTACGTCGACGCGCTGCGCACGCACGGCTGGGAGACGATCGAGGTGGATCCGGCCGACGACTGCCCGGACTCGGTGTTCGTCGAGGACACCGTCGTCATGTACAAGAACGTGGCGTTGATCACCCGGCCGGGCGCCGAGTCCCGGCGCGACGAGACCGCCGGCGTGGAGGAGGCCGTGGCCCGGCTCGGCTGCTCGGTCAACTGGATATGGGAGCCGGGCACGCTGGACGGCGGCGACGTCCTGAAGGTCGCAGACACCGTCTACGTCGGCCGGGGCGGCCGTACCAACGCGGCCGGGGTCCAGCAACTTCGGGCCGCCTTCGAGCCGCTGGGCGCGCGGGTGGTGCCCGTGCCGGTGCACAAGGTGCTGCATCTGAAGTCGGCGGTCACGGCGCTGCCCGACGGGACGGTGCTGGCGCACATCCCCAACGTGGACCGCCCGTCGCTGTTCCCGGGCTTCCTGTCGGTGCCCGAGGAGGCCGGCGCCCACGTGGTGCTGCTCGGCGGCCACAAGCTGCTGATGGCGGCCAGCGCGCCGAAGACGGCCGAACTGCTCACCGACCTCGGCCACGAGGTGGTCACCGTGGACATCGGCGAGTTCGAGAAGCTCGAGGGATGTGTGACATGTCTCTCGGTGCGCCTGCGGGAGCTGTACGCCTGACCGGGTGATCCGTTCACTCCGTCGCCCTGGGACCTGCGTGTCCCGGGGCTCTTCGGCATGCCCCGGCCCGGCCGGGCAAGGCGGCCTGATCAGCGATCTTTACACCACACTTAACCTACGGATTCGTAACCTACGGATTCGTAGCCTACAGTCACGTAGGTTCCGGCACCGCTCGCCGGTCCGGCTCCGACCGAGTCGGTTTGTTCCCCCTCCTGTTCGGCGTCCCCCTGGAGTTTCCATGACGATCACTTCCCCTCACCTCGGCAGCTCGTCCGTATGGACCGACGCGCGGCTGCTGTTCGCGCTGGAGGAAGTGGTCGAGACGGAACTGAACCGGCATCTGAAGGTCGCCAAGGACTGGATGCCGCACGAGTACGTGCCCTGGAGCGACGGCCGCAACTTCCCCGGCCACTTCGACGACGGCGAGGCCTGGGACAAGGAGCAGTCCAAGGTCACGGAGGTCGGCCGGATCGCCCTGGTGGTGAACCTGCTGACCGAGGACAACCTGCCCAGCTACCACCACGAGATCGCCTCGCTGTTCGGCCGGGACGGCGCCTGGGGCACCTGGGTGCACCGCTGGACCGCCGAGGAGGGCCGGCACGGCATCGTGATGCGCGACTACCTGCTCACCTCGCGCGCGGTCGACCCGGACAAGCTGGAGCAGTTCCGCATGTCGCACATGAGCGAGGGCTTCGAGTCCGACAACCGGCACTCGGTGCTGCACTCGGTCGCCTACGTCGCCTTCCAGGAGCTCGCCACCCGCATCTCGCACCGCAACACCGGCCACCAGTCCGGTGACCCGGTCTGCGACCGCATGCTGGCGCGCATCGCGACCGACGAGAACCTCCACATGGTCTTCTACCGCAACCTGCTCAAGGCGGCCTTCGAGCTCGCTCCCGACCTGACCATGCAGGCCGTGCGGGACGTGGTGGTGAACTTCCGCATGCCCGGCCACGGCATCCCCGGCTTCGAGCGGGCGGCGGCGCAGATGGCCATCGGCGAGGTCTACAACCTGCGCATCCACCACGACGACGTGCTCCAGCCGGTGCTGCGCTTCCTGAAGATCATGGAGATCGACGGGCTCGGCCCCGAGGGCCGTCAGGCTCAGGAGGAACTGGGCCTGTTCATGGGCGGCCTGGACGCGGAGGCCCTGAAGTTCGACGAGAAGCTGGCCGCGCGCAAGGCGCGGATGGCGGCGCGGGCCGGCGCCTGACGCCCGGCGGGCGGGGCGCACCGCACCGGTGCGCCAAGTCGTCGGCCTTCGGTATCCTGCACGCGGCGCCGGGACGGAGCGGTGACGGGCCGCCGACAGCACCGCCTCGTCGGCCTTCCGCACCACCGGGGCGGGGCGACGACCGCACCGTTCCGTCCCTCGGTCCTCACGCGGTCCGTCCCGCGGCCCGTCCCGTCACGGTGCCGTGCGCCTGAGGGCCAGCCGCTCCTTCTCCGAGAGGCCGCCCCACACGCCGAAGCGCTCGTCGTTGCTGAGGGCGTACTCCAGGCACGCGCTGCGCATCTCGCACATGCCGCAGATGCGCTTGGCCTCGCGGACCGAGCTGCCCGGCTCCGGGAAGAAGAAGTCCGCCCCGGTCTGGGCGCACAGCGCCTGCGCCTGCCAGGCGGTGTCGGCCGGGGTGATGGTTTCGATGTGCATGGCCAGAAGCGTCCCGGACGGCGAAAAACATTCGATCAACACCGGGTCAACGAGGCGTTCAGCCCCTTCGGCCGCCTGACGATGATGCTCCCCGCCGGGACACCGGCGCACGGCGGCGCGCGGAACCGGACGCGGACCGGACGCGGACCGGGAACAACGCGCGAGGTCACCGAGGAGGGCGGCGGCCCCGTCCGGCGGGCGGCGGCGTTCCGGCAGCGGTTGTCAGTGGGCGGTGCCAGACTCGGCAGTGCAGACAACGGGACCCTTCCTAGGAGGGCGACATGCTCACCACCCGTTTCGTCGACGGTGCCCCCAACTGGCTCGACGTCGGCACCCCCGACATCGACGGCGCCGTCTCCTTCTACGGCGGTCTCTTCGGCTGGCGGTTCCAGTCGGCGGGACCCGAGGCCGGCGGCTACGGCTTCTTCCAGCTGGACGGCCGGACCGTCGCCGGCGGTATGCAGACCACACCCGAACAGGGCCCGCCGTCCTGGACGGTGTACTTCCAGAGCCCGGACGCGGCCGCCACCGCCAAGGCCACCGAGCAGGCGCACGGCAACGTCCTCTTCCAGCCGACCGACGTGATGGGACAGGGTCACATGGCGGTCCTCGCCGACAAGGCGGGCGTACCGTTCGGCATCTGGCAGCCCGGGCAGACCAGGGGCGTGGACCTGGCGGGCGAGCCCGGTTCGCTGTGCTGGGTCGAGTTGTACACGCCGGACGAGGCGGCTGCCGCGGCGTTCTACCACCAGGTGCTGGGCCTGGAGACATCGGCCGTGCCCTTCCCCGGCGGCACCTACACCTGCGTCAATCCCGCCGGTGCCGGGGAGGACGCGATGTTCGGCGGCATCGTCCCGCTGGCCGGAGCCCCGGCGCAGGAGGACGGGCCGCACTGGCTGCCGTACTTCGAGGTGGAGGATGCCGACGCGGTCGTCGCCAGGGCGCAGGAGCTGGGCGGCACGGTCAGGATGCCCGCCACGGACGTGGCGGGCGTGGGCCGCATCGCCAGGCTCGTCGACCCGTACGGCGCTCGTTTCGCGGTGATCAGGAGCGCGCCGCGGGAGGGCTGAGCCGCCGGGCCGCGGGCTAAGCGGTGGCGCGTCGCACCAGTGTCGTCGGCAGGACCACGCCGGTCGGCGCGCCGGCCGCGGTGGCCTCGCCGTGGCGGTGGGGGTCCGGGCCGTCCAGCAGGAGGCGGGCCATCAGGCGGCCCATCTCCTCGATGTCCTGACGGACCGTCGTCAGCGGCGGGTCGGTGTGCTCGGCGACGGGCAGCATGTCGTCGAAGCCGATCACCGCGACGTCCTCGGGCACCCGCCGCCCCCGCTCGCGCAGGACGCGCAGGGCGCCGGAGGCGGTGAGGTCGTTGGCGGCGAAGACGGCGTCCAGCTCCGGGCAGCGGTCGAGGAGCTCCCGCATCGCCCGTTCACCTCCGGCCGGAGTGAAGTCGCCCTGCTCCACCAGCCGGGGGTCGGCGCCGCCCATGACGTCCCGGTATCCGTCGAGCCGGTCCGCCGCGGACGTCTGGTCCAGGGCCCCGGTGATGTGCGCGATCCGCCTGCGCCCGAGGGCGGCCAGATGCCGCACGGCGCTGCGGGCCCCGCCCCGGTTGTCGCTGTCCACGTACACCGCGCCGCCGGCCTCGTCGCTCCAGCCCGGCCGCCCGCCGAACACCGTGGGGACGCCGGCGCCCCGGATCAGCCCGGGCAGCGGATCGTCGAGGTGCAGCGAGAAGACGAGCGCGCCGTCGACATGGCCGCCGGCGAGATAGCGGGCCACGCGCGCGTGGTCGTCCCTGCCCTCCGTGAGCAGCAGCACGAGTTGGTTGTCGTGCGCCGTCAGCTCCTTGCTGATGCCGCGCAACTGCAGCCCGAAGAAGGGGTCGGCGAAGACCCGGGTCTCCGGTTCGGCGATGACGACGGCGACGGCGTCGTGCCGCTTCGTCACCAGACTGCGCGCCGCCTGGTTGGGAACGTAGCCGAGTTCCTCGACGGCCCGCCGGACCCGCTCGACGAGCGGCTCCCGGACGCCGTCGCCGCCGTTGACGACCCGTGACACGGTGGCCCGTGACACCCCGGCCCGCGCGGCCACGGCCTCCAGCGTGGGACGTGACGCTGTCTCGGCCAAATCGGGACTCCTCACCGGTGTGCGGATCAGGATAGCCCGGCCGCGGGCCCCTGGTGAGAGCGCTCTCGTGAGCTCCCTGAGAAGCGGTGAGGCGGAGTCCGATCCGTCAGGCGGTCCCTCCGCGCCGCGCCCGGCTCGGCTGCACCCGCTTCGGCTCCCCGGGCATCTTCGGGTACTCGGGCGGGTAGGGCAGGTCGCCCAGTCCGTGGTCGTGTTCGTCCCGGCGGGCGAGTTCGAGCAGGTCGTCCAGGGAGAAGGCGTGGTCGTCCATGTCCGCGTGCACGTCGCCGAGTTCGGCGAACCGGGCGGGCATCGTCGCGAGGTCGAAGTCCCGGGGTTGCGCGACCCCCACCTCCTCCCAGCGCAGCGGTGCCGAGACCGGGGCGTGCGGATGGGGCCGTACGGAGTAGGCGGAGGCGATGGTGCGGTCCCGTGCCGTCTGGTTGTAGTCCAGGAAGATACGGCGGCCGCGTTCCTCCTTCCACCACTTGATCGTGACGTGTTCCGGCATCCGCCGCTCCATCTCGCGGCCGACGGCGATCGCCGCGCGTCGCACCTGCGTGAAGGTCCAGCGCGGTTCGATGGGGACGAACACGTGCAGGCCGCGCCCGCCGGAGGTCTTGGGCCAGCCGAGCAGACCGCCGTACTCGTCGAGGACGGCACGCAGCTCGTGGGCGGCTCGCACGGCGTCCGCGTAGTCGGTGCCGGGCTGCGGGTCGAGGTCGATGCGGAGTTCGTCGGGATGGTCTACGTCCGTGCGGCGCACCGGCCAGGGATGGAAGGTGAGCGTGCCGTACTGAGCGGCCCACACCACGGCGGCCTCCTCGGTCGGACACATCTCGTCGGCGCTGCGGCCGCTGGGAAAGGTGATGTGGGCGGTGGGAATCCAGTCGGGCATGCCCTTGGGGGCGCGCTTCTGGAAGAACCACTCGCCGCCCACGCCCTCCGGATAACGCTCCAGGGTGGTGGGGCGGTCGCGCAGGGCGCGCAGAATGCCGGGGCCGACCGCCGCGTAGTACCGGGCGAGGTCCAGCTTGGTGAAGCCGCGCTCCGGGAAGAACAGCCTGTCCGGGCTGGACAGCCGCACGGTCCGCCCGCCCACCTCCAGCTCCACCGCATCACCCATGCGGCCACGGTAGGCGCAGCGGACACACCCCGCACACCGGGCGGCGCGCGGAATGTGCGAGCAGAATCAGAGCATGGATCTGCCGGTGATGCCGCCCGTGAAGCCGATGCTCGCCAAGTCGGTGGCGAGCATCCCGCCGGACATGCAGTACGAGGCGAAGTGGGACGGGTTCCGGGCGATCGTGTTCCGCGACGGCGACGAGGTCGAGCTGGGCAGCCGCACGGGCAAGCCGCTGACCAGGTACTTCCCGGAGCTGGTGGCGGCGGTCAGGGAGCGGGTGCCCGGGCGCTGCGTGCTGGACGGCGAGATCGTCATCGCCCGTGAGGGGCGGCTCGACTTCGACGCCCTCACCGAGCGCATCCATCCGGCTGATTCCCGGGTACGGATGCTCGCCGAGAGGACCCCGGCCTCCCTCGTGGCGTTCGACCTGCTGGCCCTGGAGGACGAGTCGCTGATGGACGCGCCGCTGACCGACCGGCGGGCGCTGCTCGCGCGGGCGCTGTCCGGGGTGACGGCGCCGGTGCACCTGGCGCCGGCGACGACGGACATCGAGGTGGCACGGCAGTGGTTCGAGCAGTTCGAGGGGGCCGGTCTCGACGGGGTGATCGCCAAGCCGCTCACCCTGCGCTACCGGCCGGACGAACGGGTGATGTTCAAGATCAAGCACGAGCGCACCGCCGACGTCGTGGTCGCCGGCTACCGCCTGCACAAGAGCGGGCCCGTGGTCGGCTCGCTGCTGCTCGGACTGTACGACGACCAGGGCCGGCTCCAGCACGTGGGCGTGTCCGCGGCCTTCCCGATGAAGAGGCGGGCCGAGCTGATCGAGGAGCTCCGGCCGCTGCGCATGGACGACGTGGCCGGGCATCCGTGGGCCGCGTGGTCTCAGGAGGCCGCCCACGAGACGGCCCGGCTGCCCGGGGCGCCGAGCCGCTGGTCGGGCAGGAAGGACCTGTCCTGGGTGCCGCTGCGGCCGGAGCGGGTCGCCGAGGTGGCCTACGACCACATGGAGAACGGCGCCCGTTTCCGGCACACCGCGCGCTTCCGCCGCTGGCGCCCCGACCGGACCCCGGAGAGCTGCACGTACGCCCAGTTGCAGGAGCCGGTGCGCTACGACCTCGGGGAGATCCTCGGGCCGTAGGGCGCCCCGGCGTCCTGCCGGTCAGGGCTGGAACAGGATCTTGACCGCGCCGTCCTGCTTGTTCTGGAACATGTCGTACGCGCGCGGCGCCTCGGACAGCGGTATCCGGTGCGTGGCGAAGTCGTCGACGCCGAGCGGGTCGTCGTCGGTGAGGTAGGGCACGATGTCGCTGCTCCAGTGGCGCACGTTGGCCTGGCCCATCCGCAGTTGGATCTGCTTGTCGAAGAGCGTGAGCATCGGGATGGGGTCCGCCATGCCGCCGTAGACGCCGCTGAGTGAGATCGTGCCGCCGCGGCGCACCAGGTCGATGGCGGTGTACAGGGCGGCGAGCCGGTCGACGCTGAAGCGTTCGGCGAGGGGGCCGCCGAGCTTGCGGGGCATCACCGCGGCGGCCTGCTGGACGAGGCGGGCGGCGGCGCTGCCGTGCGCCTCGGTGCCGACCGCGTCGATCACGGCGTCCGGGCCGCGTCCACCGGTCTCGTCACGGATCGCGGCGACCAGTTCCTTCTCGTTGTCGAAGTCCCTGATGTCGTACGTGTCCACGCCCCGTCGGCGGGCCCGCTCCAGCCGCTCCGGGACCAGGTCGAGGCCGAACACCCGCCCGGCGCCGCGCGCCAGGGCGACCCGGCAGGCCATGTCGCCGATGGGGCCGAGGCCGAGCACGGCGACGCTGCCGCCGGGCGGTACGTCGGCGTAGGCGACCGCCTGCCAGGCGGTGGGCAGCACGTCGGAGAGGTAGACGAAACGGTCATCGGACGGGCCCTCGGGGACCTTGATCGGACCGTAGTCGGCGTGCGGTACGCGCAGGTACTCGGCCTGCGCGCCGGGTACCGCGCCGTACAGCCTGGTGTAGCCGAACAGGGCGGCGCCCATGCCCTCGCTGGTGGTCTCGCACTGGGTCTGCAGTCCGGCCGAGCACATGAAGCAGTGCCCGCAGGAGATCTGGAACGGCACCACCACGCGGTCGCCCGGCTTCAGGCCGGACACGTCGGGGCCGACCTCCTCGACGATGCCCATGGGCTCGTGGCCGAGGATGTCGCCCGGGGTCATGAACGGGGTGAGCACCTCGTACAGATGGAGGTCCGAGCCGCACAGCCCGCTCGAGGTGAGCCGGATGACCGCGTCGGTCGGCTCCTCGATCCGGGGGTCGGGCACGTCCTCCACCCGTACGTCCCGCTTGCCCTGCCAGGTCACTGCCTTCATCGTGTCGCGCTCCCTTCCGTCGCGTGTGCGCGCCGGTCGCCGTTACGCGTTCGGGTTCCGGGGTGGCGCCGGGTACCCATGGGCGCCTGCGCGAACCGTGTGCGGGGAGCGCTGACCGGGGCGGGGCCCGGCAGCCGGCTCAGGGCTGGGCGGCGAGGGGTTCCGCGGGGTTGCGCAGCCCCTCGGCCGCGTCCGAGACCCGGCGGAGCAGGTCGAGGAACAGCCGCTGCTCCTCGGCGGAGAGCGGTGCGAGGAAGACCTGGTTCATCCGGGCGGTGCGCACGGTCAGCTTGCGGTGGGTGCGCAGGCCGTCGTCGGTGGGCCGCAGCAGGAAGCGGCGGCCGTCCTGCGGGTCGCGCACCTTGTCCAGCAGTCCCCTGCGGGTAAGGCGGCTGATGACCTCGGCGATCGTCGACCGGTCGAGGCCCACGCGTTCCCCGACGGTGCGCTGGTCCAGGCCCGGTTCGGCGACGAGCGCGTTCAGGACCGCGAACTGCGGCGAGGTGATCTCCTCCGAGACCATCGTGTTCCACAGCAGGTAGTGCGCCTGCTGGAGCCGTCGGGCCAGGTGCCCGGGGTGGGTGGAGAGATCCACCGCGGCCATGTGCGCTCCCGTGGTCGTCTTCATCGGTGCACTGACGATACTCGCGCACCGACGCCCCTGTCTGCCGTCACGCCTCTCCTGTCAGACCTCCTCTTGACGGTGTGGTGCTGCCGGTGGCAGCGTGTGCCGCATCTCGTCGGATGCTCAGTGCGCTGATTAATTCACGGAGATGGGGCGTCACGGATGGACAAGGTGGCCGCCACGGCCCCTGGAAGCGGTGGCCGATGTGCCGGAGGGAGCCGGTCATGAGGGACGTGTACGTCGTCGACGCCGTGCGCACCCCCGCCGGCCGTATGGCCGCGGTCCTCGGCTGCCTCACCGAACGGCCGGACTTCGACCAGGCAATCCTCGACCCGCAGGGCGGCGCCATCGCCGCCGGCCATCCGCTGGGCGCCTCCGGCCCGGGAGTCGCCACCCTCCGCATCGGCGTCGGCCAGGGCCGCGCCCTCGTCCTCGAACGCTAGGACCCCACCATGTCCCTCACCCAGCACGACATCGACCAGGAGATCGCGGCCGAGCACGCCGCGTACGAGAAGCGTGTCGCCGCCGGCGCGCCCGTGGAGCACCACCCGCGCCGCGACTACGCCCCCTACCGCTCCTCCGTCCTGCGCCACCCGAAGCAGCCGCCGGTCACCATCGACGTGGCCAACGACCCGGAGCTGGTGGAGCTGCACTCCCCCGCCTTCGGGGAGCGCGACATCACGGAGATCGACAACGACCTCACCCGGCAGCACACCGGCGAGCCGATCGGCGAGCGCATCACCGTCTCCGGCCGCCTCCTCGACCGCGACGGCCGCCCGGTACGCGGCCAGCTGATCGAGATCTGGCAGGCCAACTCGGCCGGCCGCTACGCCCATCAGCGGGAACAGCACGACGCCCCGCTCGATCCGAACTTCACCGGCGTCGGCCGCACGATCACCGACGCGGAGGGCCGCTACCACTTCACGACCATCCAGCCGGGCCCCTACCCCTGGCGCAACCACCTCAACGCCTGGCGTCCGGCCCACATCCACTTCTCGATGTTCGGCACGGCCTTCACGCAGCGGCTGGTGACGCAGATGTACTTTCCGAGCGACCCGCTGTTCCCCTACGACCCGATCATCCAGTCGGTGACGGACGACGCGGCGCGGCAGCGGCTGGTCGCGACCTACGACCACGGTCTGTCCGTACCGGAGTTCTCGATGGGCTACCACTGGGACATCGTGCTGGACGGCCCGAACGCCACCTGGATCGAGGAAGGGCGCTGACCCGCCATGACGAAGACCGACACCAGCAGGCCGGAGAGTGTGCTGCCCACCCCCTCGCACACCGTGGGCCCCTTCTACGGGTACGCGCTGCCCTTCCGCGGCGGCGAGGAGATCGCGCCCCTCGGGCACCCGGACACGATCACGGTGCACGGCTACATCCTCGACGGTGAGGGCAAGCCGCTGCCCGACGCGTTCGTGGAGCTGTGGGGCGCGGACCCCGACGGCAATGTGCCGACCACCGACGGCTCGATCCGGCGCGACCCGGCCACCGGCGGCTATCTGGGCCGCAACGGCGTGGAGTTCACCGGCTGGGGCCGCTCCCAGACGGACGCCGACGGCCACTGGTACGCGCGCACGCTGCGGCCCGGCCCCCGGGGGCGGAGTGCGCCGTACATCAGCGTGTGCGTGTTCGCGCGCGGGCTCCTGGTGCACCTGTTCACCCGGATCTACCTGCCGGGCGACGAGGCGGCGCACGCCACCGACCCGCTGCTGTCCCGGCTGACGGACGAGCGACGCGCCACGCTGGTCGCCGCCGGCGAGGGCAACGGCACATACCGTTTCGACATCCGCCTTCAGGGCGAAGGCGAGACGGTCTTCCTGGAGTTCCAGTGACTTCCTCCGGCCCCGACGACCCCGGCCTGCTCGCCCCCGGCTGGGCAGGTTCCCCCGCCGCCTCCGCGACCGGCGACACCGCCCATCTACGGGCCCTGCTCGACGCGGAGGCGGCCCTGACCCGCGCCCAGGCCGCGCTGGGCCTCGCCCCTGCCGAGGCCGCGACGGCGGTCACCGAGGCGGCGCGGGCCGACCGCTTCGACGTGCGTTCCCTCGCCGAGCGCGCCCGTGCCGGCGGCAACCCGGTCATCCCCCTGGTGGCCGACCTGACGCAGGCCGTCGGCGAGGAGTACGGCCCCTACGTGCACCGGGGCGCGACCAGCCAGGACATCATGGACACCGCGACGATGCTGGTCTCCTCGCGCACCCTGGAGCTGATCCTCGCCGACCTGGCGCGCGCGGAGCGGGCGCTGGCCGCGCTGGCCGCGGAGCACCGCGGCACACCGATGCCGGGCCGGACGCTGACCCAGCACGCCGTGCCGACGACGTTCGGGCTGAAGGCGGCCGGGTGGCGGTCGCTCGTGCTGGACGCCCGGGACCGGGCGACGGCGGTGCGGAACGCGCTGCCGGTGCAACTCGGCGGCGCCGCCGGGACACTTGCGGCCTTCGCGGCGTACGGCGCCCAGGACCTTGTCGCCCTGCCCGCCGCCTACGCGAGGGAGACCGGCCTGCGCGAGCCCCTGCTGCCCTGGCACACCCTGCGCACGCCGATCGCCGACCTCGCCGGGTGCCTGGCCTTCACGGCCGGGGCGCTGGGCAAGATCGCCGCGGATGTGCTCACGCTGTCCCGCACCGAGATCGGCGAGGTCACCGAGGGGGCCGGCGGCGGTTCCTCGGCCATGCCGCACAAGGCGAACCCGGTACGGGCCACGATGCTGGCGGCCGTCGCCCGGCGGGCACCGCAGCTCGCGGCCACTTTGTACGGGTCGCTGGCCGCCGACGACGAGCGGCCGGCCGGGGCGTGGCACGCCGAGTGGGAGCCGCTGCGGGACCTGCTGCGCATGGTGGGCGGCGCCACCCGGGACCTCGCCGAACTGGCCGACGGGCTGCGGGTCCACCCGGAGGCCATGCGGGAACACCTCGGCCTCACCCACGGGCTGATCGTCTCCGAGCGACTGTCCGCCGAACTGGCCCCGCTCCTCGGCCGGGCCCGTGCGAAGGAGCTGCTCACCGAACTCGCCCGCCGTGCGCACGCCGAGGGCCGCGACCTCGGTGGCCTCCTCGCCGAGCAGCCGGAGCTGAAGGACGCCGACCTCGACGAGCTCACCGACCCCGCCCGTTACACCGGCTCCGCCGAAGCCCTCACCGACCGTGCCCTGGAGCGACGTTGACTGGCGCACTACTCAACTGCCTTGCGGAAGGCCCCGCTTCCGCTCCCCCGCTGCTGCTCGGGCCCTCGCTCGGCACCTCCCACGCCCTGTGGGACGCCCTCGCCCCCGAACTGTCCGTCACCCACCGGGTGGTCCGCTGGGATCTGCCCGGGCACGGAGGTTCGGCGGCCGACCTGATCGGGCCGGGGGCGACCGTCGGCGACCTGGCCGCGCTGGTGCTCGCGCTCGCCGACTCCCTCGGCATCGAGCGGTTCGCGTACGCCGGAGTGTCCCTCGGCGGCGCGGTGGGGCTGCACCTCGCCGTGCACCATCCCGAACGGCTCACGTCCCTCGCCGTGATCTGCTCCTCGGCCCACTTCGGCGGCGAACAGCCGTGGCGGGAGCGGGCCGAGCGGGTCCGCCGGGAAGGCCTCGAGTGGCTGGCCGAGAACGCCGACGCCCGCTGGTTCACGCCCGGTTTCACGGTGCCGCGGCTCGTCGCCGACCACCGCGACGCCGCCCCGGAGGCGTACGCGGCCTGCTGCGACGCGCTGGCCGCCTTCGACCTGCGCGACCGGCTCGCCGACATCGCGGTGCCGGCCCTGCTCGTCGCGGGCCGGCAGGACCCGGCCACTCCGCCCGCCCATCTGCGGGAGATCGCGGACGCGGTGCCCGGGGCCACGCTCGTCGAACTCCCCGGCGCCTCCCACCTGGCGCCCGCCGAGTGCCCCGATGCGGTACTGACCGCCCTGCGCGGCCACTTCGGCGAGGCGGCCGGGCGGGGCATGGCGGTGCGGCGGGAGGTGCTCGGGGACGCGCACGTGGACCGGGCGCAGGCCCGGCAGACCCCGTTCACCGCGCGGTTCCAGGACTTCATCTCGCGCTATGCGTGGGGCGAGATCTGGACCGACCCGACGCTCTCCCGCCGTGAGCGCAGCATGGTCACGCTCACGGCGCTGGTCGCGCACGGCCACTACGAGGAACTCGCGATGCATGTGCGGGCGGCGCGGCGCAACGGGCTCACACCGGAGGAGATCGGTGCGGTGCTGCTGCAGACGGCCGTGTACTGCGGGGTGCCGGCGGCCAACCAGGCGTTCGCCACGGCCCAGCGGGTGCTGGCGGAGGAGGACGGCGCCGCCGGGTGACGTCTGTGTGTGAGAAACGTACGCGCCAAACGTATGCGAGAAACGTATGCGAGAAAACGTATACAAAAGACGTATACGAAGTGGTGTGCGATAGACGCACCCAGAGGCGTATGCAATGTCGTATGCGATCTACCGCAGCCCGCGTCCCGTCTCCAGTACCTCCCGGGCCC
This sequence comes from Streptomyces sp. NPDC001544, assembly GCF_042894285.1. Taxonomy (NCBI): domain Bacteria; kingdom Bacillati; phylum Actinomycetota; class Actinomycetes; order Kitasatosporales; family Streptomycetaceae; genus Streptomyces; species Streptomyces sp. NPDC001544. The sequence continues at coordinate 57,302 of NZ_JBIAVN010000009.1, forward strand.
GCGCCACCAGTCCGTCCGCGCCGCACGACCGCGCGAGCGCGAGTCCCCGGTTGAGCTCCGCGACGGAACGGGCGGCGATGCCGTACTCGACGCGGGCGGCCGCGTGTTCGTACTGGCAGGGTGAGGCCTCCAGATAGGCGACCGCCTGGGCGGCGAGACGGACCGCGCGCTGGCCCGTCTCGAGTGCGGCGGCGCAGCGCAGGGCCTCGCCGATGGCGGTGTCCGTGCCGAACCGCTCGGCGTCCCGCCGGGCGTCGGTTGCGAGCCGGGCGGCGCGGGCCGGGTCCTCGGTGGCGAGGGCCCGGGCGAGCTCGACGGCCCACGGGACCATCACGGGGTTGTGGTGGCCGCGGGCGGCGGCCGCCTTCTCCGCGGCCTCCAGTTCGTTGACGCCTTCCTTGGTGCGGCCGACGGCGAGCAGCAGCCGGCCTCGTACGGAGCGCGGGTCCGGCAGCACGATGGTGGACGGGTACGGCGGCGCGAAGCCGTACTGTTCGGCGACTTCCCAGGCCTCCCCGGCATGGCCGCGGGCGAGCAGCGTGTCGACCAGGTTGCACGTGGCCGACCAGTACAGGGGCAGACCGCGTCCGACGCGTTCGGCGAGGCGCAGCGACTCCCGCAGGGACGCCTCCGCCTCCCTGAGCCGGCCCCGCCTGCGATGGCCGAGGCCGAGGTAGGCGTGGGCCAGGGCGAGGTGGCCGCCGCTCCAGCCGGCGGTCTCGTAGGCGCGCAGAGCGTCCGTGTAGAGGGCTTCGGCGCGGTCGAGGCGGTCGGTGTACACGTAGGCGTTGGCCAGCATCAGCAGCAGCTCGATGCCCCACTCGGTGTCGGTCCAGCCTAGTCCGGGGGCGAGGCGGCCGTTGACGAGGGCCCGGTCGCACAGTTCGACGACCTCCTCGGCGCTCTCGCCGTGCGTCATGGCGTCGAAGCCGCGCAGGATCAGCAGGGCACGCTCGGAGTTGTCCCGGCCGGTGCAGGTGCGGGCGAGCGCGGCGAGGTTCTCGGAGCGTCCCGGGGTGGCCGCGTCCGATGCGTGGAGTCCCTCCCACATGTAGTGCACGGCCTGGAGCCGCATCTTGGCGGGTCCCGGCTCCTGCCGGGCGGCCTCCGCCTCGACCGTGCGGACGGCCTCCTCCAGCTGGTCGTTGTGGAGCAGGGCCTGGGAGAGGCGGACGACGGCGTCGATGCGTTTGTCGCCGTCGAGTCCCGGCATGGCGAGGGCGGCCTGCAGGTGGTCGATGGTGGTCGCGGGCGCCGTCAGAAGGGTGGCGCAGCCCAGTTCGTACAGTACGTGCGCGTGGACATCGGGCCGGGGCGGTTCCACCAGGGCGCGTTCCAGACAGCGTCGGGCCGCGTCCGGCGCGCCGACGGCAAGATGTTCGCGGGCGGCTTCGCGCAGCTGCTCGACGAGTTCCTCGTCTTCGTCCGGATGCACCTCCAGCAGGTGCCGGGAGGCAGCGGCGGCACCCCGGCCGGTCTCGCTGACGACCTGGGCGGCGATGCCGTGCATCGCGGTGCGCATCGCCGGCGGGATGGAGTTGTACACGGCGGTCGCGATGAGCGGGTGGACGAACTCCAGCTCGCCGTCGTCGACGCGGGCGGCGGCGGGGTCGGGTTCGGTGAGGATGCGGGCGCCCACCAGTTGTTCGGCGCAGCGCCGGGCGTCGTCGTCGCGCATGGTGGCGAGCTGGGCGACCAGCTCGACGGTGATACCGGTGCCGAGGATGGCGGCCGCCCAGGCGACCTTGGTCGCGTCGACGCCGAGGTCCTCCAGGCGGGCGACGATCCCGCCGCCGCGGGCCGAGCGGTTCAGGGCGCGCAGTTCACCGGCGTGGGTCTCGACCGGTTCGAACTCGCCGTCCCGCACCTTGGCGAGGAGTTCGACCGTCTCGTACGGGTTGCCGCCCGTGACGGCCCAGACCTCCCGGCAGAACGGGGCGTCGGCGTGCCGTCCGAGGGTGGCGCGGGTGAGGCCGGCGGTGGCGTCGGGGGTGAGGGCGCTCAGGCTCTTGACGGGGGCGCCCTCGACCACCGCGTCGAGGTGGCGGGCGCTGTCGCCGCTGACCTCGCCGGGCCGGCGGGCCACGACGACCAGCACTGACAGGTCGTCGAGGCGTTCGGTGAACGCGGCGAGCCAGCGCAGGGTCTCCTGGTCGGCCCAGTGCGCGTCGTCGATCAGCAGGACGAGCGGCCACCACCGCCCGGCGAGCCTGCGGACGGCGGCGACCAGTCCGTCGCACACGCCCTGCGGGTCGGCGTGCCCCTCGCCGGGTTCCGCTATGCCGAGGGCGGGACCGGCGATGCCGTACCAGTCGCCGAGGTACTCGCGGGCCTCCTCGGGCAGCAGCGAGACCAGCGCGGGCTGCAGCAGCTGCCGTAACACGTTGAAGGGGACGGACCTCAGTGTCTCGCCGCCGCGGGTGGACCACACGGTGCAGCCGCGCCGTTCGGCGATACGGCGGGTCTCGGCCAGCAGCGCCGTCTTGCCGAGGCCCGCCTCACCGCGGAACACCAGCAGCTTCCCGGAGGACGAACGGTCCGCGCACAGGTCGTCGAGCGCCTGCGTGACGGTGGCGATCTCCGCGTCGCGCTCCCACAGTGGAGCCGAGGCGACCGCAGGGGGCCGTACCTCCGTCATCCCGTTACCTCCCCAGTCGCCCGAACGAAGTACAGATCTCGAGCGTAGCCCTCCCGTCGGCCCACCGGAGGCCGGTCGGGACACCTGTTGCCGTGACGAGTGAACAGCGATGCGGACGGGCGACGTCCACCGGCTCCCACCAGCCACTCCGGGGTGACGCACCGTCAACGGACGGTAAAAGGGAGCCGGTTGCGGAAGGCGCGAGCCGCCGCCCCGGGGACACCGGCCGCAGGAGGGGGGCGGCTGCCGCACCCCGCGTGGCGGGGAGCGGACCGGCGCCGGGCCGGAGCGACCGCGGCCACGGCCGAAGGACCGGGCCGATACCGGGGGCTCTCATCCCTCTTTCACCGACGCCTCATACGGTGGGGGCATGACGCAGGTGACTCCTCCCGGGTGGTACCCCGACCCCGGGCAGACAAGTGACGGTCCCGCCACCGAACGCTGGTGGGACGGCAAGGCATGGACGGAGCAGACCCGTCCCGCCGGGTCGGCCGCCGTATGGGGTCCCCCGACACAGGTACCGCCGACAGGCGCGCAGCCGGCATATCAGGCCTACCCGGCCTATCCCGCCCAGCCGCCGGCCCCTCCCCGGCGCGGACTTCGCACGGGCATAGCCGTCGCGGTGGCGGCCGCGGTACTCACCAGCATCGGGGTCGGCGTGTACGCGCTCTCCGGCGACGGCGGCAGCGGCAGCGACCGGGCCGGCTCGCAGCAGGGTCCCGGCGGCAGGGGCGGGCCCGGCGGCCAGGGCGGCTCCGAGGGCCAGGGCGGGCCGTTCGGCGGCCCGGGCGGCGGATCCGGCAACGGCGGCGACGGCGGTCCGGGCGGCCAGTCGCCCTCGCCGGGCCAGTCCGAGCCTCCGAAGGTCAAGGGCGGCGGTACGGTCAGCGATCCGATCGACGGCATCAGCATGCCCGTGCCGGACGGCTGGACCGGGCAGGCGAGCGAGGCGGGCGCGCAGGTGACCTCGAACGACTCCTACAAGTGCCCCGGCGACACCACCAAGACCTGCACCACCGGTGGCGCCTTCTCGGCACCCGCGCTGCTCCTCGGCGACAAGGGCGAGACGGCCGAGGAGGTCGCCAAGGCGGACATCGCGGCGAACGCCAAGCAGTCCTACGGCGGTACCACCTACGGCAGCATCACCTCCCACAAGGTGCTTGCCTCCGAGGCGGTCACGGTCGCCGGGCAGAAGGGTTACCTGGTGCGCTGGCGGGCGGTCACCAGCAAGGGCGCCGACGGCTACGTGGAGTCGCTCGCCTTCCCCTCCCCCGCCGACCCGAAGCGGATCGTCGTGGTGCGCTTCGGCGTCGACTTCGGGAACCGGACGTCGGTCGTCGACGAGATCACCAAGGGCATCAAGGTGTCGTCGGGCGGCGGCAACGGGCAGAACGTCTGACCCGCCGCCCCCCGGCCGGCACATGAGCCGGCCGGGGGGGTACCCCTCCGCTCCAGAGGAACCCCACCCGGCCGGCGGTGCGCGCCGCCCCCGTCCCCACGGTGCGGCGCGTACAGGTCGCCGTCCGGTCATCCCGTGGACGGCGGCCCGGTTCTCAGGTCAGCCCGAGTGCGGGCAGCACGGCGGCCTCCACGAACCGCAGCAGATAGCCGGAGTCGGCGTACTCGCCGCACAGCACGGGCCGCGCGCGCAGCACGCCGAACATCATCGCGGGCACGTACTCCAGGGCCGGGTGGTCGGCGCGCACCTCTCCCCTCTCGACACCGCGCGCGAGGATCTGCCGGAGCGCGGCGATCTCGGGGTCGATGAGCGTCTCACGCAGTGCCTGCTGCAGTCCGGGGTCCTGCGTGATCGCGTGGCCGAGGGCCTGCATCAGTTGGGCGTCCTTGCCGGACCAGTCCCCCGCGGCGCGCGCGGCCCGGCGCAGGTCCTCGGCGAGCGAGCCGGTGTCGATGCCGGCGAAGCGCCCCTTGCGGTTGGCGCGCAGCGCCGCCGCCACGAACTGGGGCTTGGTCTTCCACTGCCGGTACAGCGTGGACTTGCTGCACCGGGTGCTGGCGGCGATCCCTTCCATGGTGACCGAGTCGTAGCCGCACTCCCGGATCTGTTCGAGCACGGCGTCGAAGAACTCCCGCTCACGCTCGGGCGTGATCTTGGAGCGGCGCGAGGCGGCGACCGTCTCCGGTCCGTCCGCGGCCTGCGACGTCATGTGCTCTTCTCCTCACTCCGGTCCGGATCACGGCGCGGGCCTCCGCTCGCGCACGGCGGTCGGTGAAACCCGCTTCCACTGTGTCCTATGTCAATCGATACGCCAGTGTACCGGTACGCGAGCGTATCGGTACACTGGCGTATCGGTACGGAAACGTATCGATGAGTCAGCAACACCGTCAGTGAAGGGGCCGGGGGATGGATGCCCGTACCGAGCCTGCAGAAGCGGAGTCCGACGCGATAGCGCGACCGCCGCTCGTCCGTGAGCTCCTGCTCGTCGCGGGGCTCTTCCTCGTCTACAAGCTCGGCCGGCAGCTGGCCACCGGTCACACCGGTGAGGCCCTGCGCAACGCCCGCCGCGTCTGGGACCTGGAACGGGCCGTGCACCTTCCGGGCGAGGGCGCCGTGCAGTCCGCACTGCTGCACGGCGACACCCTGGTCCACCTGGCGAACACCTACTACGCGACCGTCCACTTCCCGGCCACCGCCGCTTTCCTGGTCTGGCTGTACCTGCGGCGGCCCGCGCACTACGTCTGGGCCCGCCGGGTCCTGGCCGCGGTCACGGCCGCCGCCCTGGTACTGCCGTTCACGTTCCCGCTCGCCCCGCCGCGCATGCTGGCCGGCACGGGGCTGGTCGACACCGCTCGCGTGTACGGACCTTCTGTATACGGTCCACCGCAGACCGACCACCTCTCCAACCAGTACGCCGCGATGCCGTCGCTGCACTTCGGCTGGGCCCTGATGGTGGCGATCGGTCTGATCGTGGCGACCCGCTCCCGCTGGCGCCTGCTGTGGCTGCTGCACCCCCTCGTGACCCTGCTGGTGATCGTCGGTACGGCGAACCACTACTGGCTCGACGCGATCGTCGCGACGGCCATGCTCGGCGTGGCACTCGCCCTGATCCATCCGCCGCACCGCACGGAGAGTGCGGTGAGCAGGCCCCGACGCGGCCGGCGCGGGCTCGTCTCCCCCAAGGAGCCGGTCCTGGTCGGAGCGGCCCGATGAACGCCGATCTCGCCGCCGTCGCCCTGTCCCTCGTCTCGGCCGTCGCCTACGCCGCGGCCGCCGTCGCCCAGGAACGCCTCGCCTCGCGCGACCTGGGCGCGGGCCTGCTGCGGCTGCTCGGCAGCGGTGCGTGGTGGTCGGCGGTCGGACTGAACGCGGGTGCGGCGCTGCTGCACGTCGTGGCCCTCAAGTACGGTCCGCTGACCGTGGTCCAGCCGCTCGGCGCGCTCACCCTGGTGGCGGCCGTGCCGATGGGCGCGCGGGCCGCCGGGCGACGGGTCAGCCCGGCCGAGTGGCGCGGCACCGCGCTCACACTGCTGGGGCTCGCCGCGCTACTGGTCACCGCGTCGGGTCCGGCACCCGAGCGGGCGCTGAGCCTGGCTCAGGCGCTCGCGGTCGCCGGTGCGACGGCGTCATTGATCGGCGTACTGGCCCGGCCCGGCGCCCGGCCCGGACTGCGGCACGCGACGGCGTCCGGTCTCACCTCGGGCGTGGCGTCCGCGCTCACCCAGACGGTGACGGTGGCGGCGACCGGTCACTCCGGGGCCGGGCCCGGCATCGGAGTGGTCGTGGTCGCGCTGCTCGTCGCCGTGTTCGCAACGGGCGGGCTGCTGCTGTCGCAGACTGCCTACCGGGGCGGCCTGGGCGCCCCGCTGGCAGTGGTGACCCTGGCCAATCCGGTCGCGGCCGCGGTGATCGGGATCAGCCTGCTCGGCCAGGGGCTGCGGGGCGGCGCGGCCGGTGTGCTGCTCGCCCTCGCCGGGGCGGGGCTGGCGTCCTGGGGTGTGGTGCTGCTGACCCGGGTGACACCGGCGGCGGAATCGGCCTTCAAGGCGGAGGAGGACCATCCCGTGGCGGCCGTCCTGGCGCTGAAGCCGGTGACGGCGTCGCTGGAGCCGGCGCTGGTGCCCCGTCGGTCGCGCTCAGGACGCCTGACTCCGCTGTAGGGCTTCGGACACGAAGGCGGCGGCCGGTGTGTACGGGATTCTGTACACACCGGCCGCCGTTGCCTGCCTCTCGCCGACCGTCTCACCGCCGACCGTCTCCTGCATACGGGATTGCATACAGGAGACCGCGGTCAGCCCAGCCCCCGCGAGTCCTGCTTCAGCGCCGTGTCGACGGTCAGGGCCGTCGCCACCACGAGGCTCAGCAGCGGCTCGGGCAGCTGGTAGTGGATCTGCAGGACGTAGTTGTCCGCCGTCGTGAACAGCGTCTTGGCGAGACCTTCCCAGGTCTTGGTGATCCGGGCGACCTCGTTGTCCGCGTGGTCGACGATGGCGAAGTTCCACGCCCGCCAGTTCTCCGCCTTGATGGCACCGACCTTCTGGCCGCCGGCGTTCATCGCGAAGTTGATCTTGCCGATCATGTTCTGCTGGACGATCTCGCCCACCGGTGAGCCGTCCGGGCGCTCCACGATCACCCTGGACTTGAAGATCTTCCCCGGCCGGGTCAGCAGCAGCTGCGGCTGGCCGTAGGCGTCGCGGATCTCCAGCTTGTGCGTCATGAACTGGTCGAGGCTGGAGAGGAGACGGACGACCTTCTTGAGGAAGCTCTGACCGACCTGCACCACCGAGCCGATCTCCCGGCCGTTCTGATCCATGACCTTGTACTCGTTGGTCACCTCGATCAGCTTGGCCTTCTGGTTCACCACCAGCACCGGCTCGGTGAACAGAGTGCCACCGCCGGGGCCGCCGGCGGCGACTCCGGCCTGCTGCTGCACCTGCCGCTGCACCTTGGCGTCACCGGCCGGCTGCTGCGGAAAGACGGCCGCCTGCGGAGCGGCCTGCTGGGCGCCCCGCTGGTCCGGGTTGGTGTGGTCCGTCCACTGCGCACCGTCCCAGTAACGGAGCGTCTGGGGCGCACCGTGCGGATCGGGGTACCAACCTGCAGGAGTGTTCGATTGCGTGGTCACCGGGGCACACTACCCTGAGCTGACCGGTACCTGACCAGTCCCCACGATGCGGTATTCATCGTCCGTTTACTCCGTGACGATCGCCGGGTCGCTGACACCGGGGCGCCCGTTCTCGACATGTCCGGCGAACCGTCGCAGAAACGCCGGATCGGTGTCGCACGTGACGGTGAGGTCGTACCAACGGCGGCTCGCCGACAGGTCCACGGTGAGCCGGACGTGCGCGCCGGAGCGCACGGTCACCGTCCGCGGTCGTCCGCCGTAGCCGTCCGCCAGCTTCAGCCGGGCGGTGCCGGTGCCCCGGTTGGTGAAGGTGAGCTCGACGTCGTCGCCGGTGTGCCGGGCCGTGACCTCGGGCCCGGCGCCCTTGCCGCGGCCCTTGAAGACGCGCAGGAACCCGTTCGGGCCGTGCACGGTCAGGTCGTGGGTGCCGCCGGACTGCGCCGCGTCCCAGGTGCCGGAGACCGACTTGCCGGCCTCGGTGGTGTAGCTCCAGGGGCCGTCGGCGCGGTTGCCGGAGGTGACGAGGAAGGCGGCGCCCGCGTGGGCACCGGAGGCGAAGGTGAGCGTCAGCCTGCCGGTCGCCGTGTCCGCCGAACCGTCCACCAGCGGCGCGTACTTGAGCGGCCGGGTGACCCGGTGCCCGCGCTCCTGCCTGGGCAGCGCCGGTTTCGCGGGCGGGGTCGGCACGTAGTCGGGGTGGCGGTCGTGGTCCGGGGGCCGGTAGCCGTCGGTGTCCGGCAGGGAGACCGGCCGGGTGTCCGTGCGGGAGAAGTCGAACGCCGAGGCCAGGTCGCCGCAGATGGCGCGCCGCCAGGGCGAGATGTTCGGCTCGTGCACACCGAAGCGGCGCTCCATGAACCGGATGATCGAGGTGTGGTCCAGCGTCTCCGAGCAGACGTAACCGCCCTTGCTCCACGGGGAGACGACGAGCATCGGCACCCGCTGTCCCAGTCCGTAGGGCCCGGCGACATGGCTGCCGTCGCCCTTGAACAGGTCGGGTCCGACGTCGACCGTCGAGCCGCCCTGCGCGGCGGAGGCCGGCGGGAAGGGCGGGACCAGGTGGTCGAAGAAGCCGTCGTTCTCGTCGTAGGTGATGAACAGGGCCGTCTTCGCCCACACCTTCGGGTCCGCCGTGAGGGCGTCGAGCACCTGGGCGACGTACCAGGCACCGTAGTTCGCGGGCCAGTTGGGGTGCTCCGTGAAGGCCTCGGGGGCCACGATCCAGGAGATCTGCGGCAGCTTGCCGCCCTTGACGTCGGCCTTGAGCTGGTCGAAGAAGCCCTCGCCCTTGCGGGCGTCGGTGCCGGTGCGGGCCTTGTCGTACAGCGGGTCACCGGGCTTCGCGTCCTGGTACTGCTTGAAGTAGAGCAGCGAGTTGTCGCCGTAGTTGCCGCGGTAGGCGTCCTGGATCCAGCCCCAGGAGCCGCTCGCGTCGAGGCCGTCGCCGACGTCCTGGTAGATCTTCCACGAGACCCCGGCCTTCTCCAGGCGCTCGGGGTAGGTGGTCCAGCTGTAGCCGGCCTCGTCGTTGCCGAGGACCGGGCCGCCGCCCTTGCCGTCGTTGCCGGTGTATCCCGTCCACAGGAAGTAGCGGTTCGGGTCGGTCGAGCCGATGAACGAGCAGTGGTACGCGTCGCAGACGGTGAACGAGTCGGCGAGCGCGTAGTGGAAGGGAATGTCCTCACGCGTCAGGTAGGCCATGGTCGTGGAGCCCTTGGACGGCACCCACTTGTCGTACTTGCCCTGGTCGAAGGCGGCGTGTCCGTCGTTCCAGCCGTGCGGGAGGTCCTGGACGAACGCGAGCCCGAGGTCGTCGGCGTCGGGGTGGAAGGGCAGCAGGTCCTTCGTGCCGTCCGACTGGTACCACACCGGCTTCCCGTCCTGGCGGGTCACCACCGGGCGCGGGTCGCCGAATCCGCGGACACCTCTGAGTGAGCCGAAGTAGTGATCGAAGGAACGGTTCTCCTGCATCAGGACGACGATGTGCTCGACGTCCTCGATCGACCCGGTGCGATGGTTGGCGGGCAGCGCGGCGGCGCGCTCGATGCTGTTGGACAGTGCGGTGAACGCCGAGGTGGCGCCCGCGAGTTGGAGGAATCGACGCCGGTTGACTTCGGGCATGGCTGAGGGACCTCTCATCCTGGCGCACGGGATGGCCGGAACGTGACCAACGGAAGCGCGGTGCGAGTGTTCCAAGGGCACCGAACGTCTGGGAAGGGTGCGGTGGCTGTCATGTGACGGGCGACCGTACGGCGGGCCAAGACCTCACCAAGAAAACCCCGCACGGTGACGCGGACGGTGTCCGCCCGGTCGGTCGACCGCCCCTTGCCGACTGGCGCTTCCGTGAGGCGGAAGCCGTATTGCGGCCCTGTGAAGCCCTTCCCGACGATGCTGCCACGACACAGAGACGGGAGCCGCTGCCATGCCCCACATGACCGCCTTCGCCAGGAACCAGTGGTACGTCGCCGCCTACAGCGATGAGGTCGGCCGGGAGGAGCTGCTGGGACGCACCATCCTCGGCGAGCCGCTCGTCTTCTACCGCACCGAGCAGGAGGGCACGCCGGTCGCCCTGCACGACCGCTGCGTGCACCGCCGCTTCCCGCTGTCCGAGAGCAGGCTGGACGGCGACCGGATCGTGTGCGGCTACCACGGCTTCACCTACGACACCACCGGTACGTGCGTGTACGTGCCGGGGCAGAAGCGCGTCCCGCGCACGGCCCGCGTCGCCTCCTATCCGGTCGTCGAGCAGGACTCGCTGGTGTGGGTGTGGATCGGTGACCCGGCGCTCGCGGACCCGCTGACCATCCCGCGCGCCCGGCACCTCGACGCCCCGGGCTGGGTCACCGTCCGCGGCATGGAGCCGATCGACGCCGACTACGGCCTCCTCGTCGACAACCTCCTCGACCTCTCTCACGAGACGTATCTGCACGGCGGCTACATCGGCACCCCGGAGGTCGCCGAGACACCGATCACGACCGAGGTCGACGAGGGCGCGGGGATCGTGCGGGTCGGCCGGCACATGGACGACGCCGCCTGTCCGCCGTTCTACGCCCGTTCCACCGGCATCGAGGGCCGCATCACCCGCTGGCAGGACATCGAGTACCACGCGCCGTGCCTGTACCTGCTGCACAGCCGCATCGCGCCGGTCGGTGTGCTGCCTCAGGAGGACGGCAGCGACCCGAACGGCTTCCACACCGAGATCACCTACGCGATCACCCCGTCCGCCGAGGGTCACGTGTACGACTTCTGGATGGTCTCCCGGGACTGGGCGGTCGACGACGAGGAGGTCACCGAGTTCCTGCGGGGCAACAACCACACCGTCGTCATGCAGGACGTGGACGCGCTCAACCTGCTGCACAGGACGCTCGGCACCGAGCGGACCGGCTACCAGGAGCTGAGCATCAACATCGACACCGGCGGCCTGGCCGCCCGCCGCATCCTCGCCCGGCTGGTCGAGGAGGGGGACAAGCCCATGGAGAAGGTCCAGTGACGACGCCTGCCCACCCGGCCGCCACCGGTGAGGTCTACCGCATCGACTGGCTGCCGGGCACCGACGTCCTGCACGGCACCTGCCATTGCGGCGCCGAGCACACCGCGCAGGACCCGGTCGCGATGTGGGAGTGGATGCTCGGCCACCCCGAAGACCACCACCCGCCGCAAGGAGCCGGCTCATGAACGTGTACGAGACCGAACTCGTGGTCGACCGGCTGGAGCTTGCCGCCGAGGGCGTCGTGGCCCTGACCCTGCGCCACCCGCTGGGCGAGGAACTGCCCGCCTGGGAGCCGGGCGCCCACGTCGACGTGCTCCTCGGCCCGGACCTGGAGCGGCAGTACTCGCTGTGCGGCGACCCGGACGACCGTGCCGTGTGGCGCATCGCGGTGCTGCGCGAGCCGGACGGGCGGGGCGGATCGGCTTACGTGCACGAGCGGTTGGGGCCGGGCGACAAGGTGCGGGTGCGCGGACCGCGCAACAACTTCCCGCTCCAGTCCGCCGCCCGCTACCGGTTCGTCGCCGGTGGTATCGGCATCACTCCGATCCTGCCGATGCTGGCCGCGGCCGAGGCGGCGGGCGCCGAGTGGACACTGCTGTACGGCGGGCGGGAGCGCCGGTCCATGGCGTTCACCGAGGAGTTGGCCCGCTACGCGGACCGTGTGACCATCGCCCCGCAGGACGAGACGGGGCTGCTCGACCTCGGTCCGGTGCTCGACGGCCTGCCCGACGGCACCCTGGTCTACTGCTGCGGTCCCGGCCCGCTGCTCGACGCGGTCGAGGCGCGGTGCCCGGCCGGAGTGCTGCGCGTGGAGAGGTTCCAGCCGAAGGCGCAACCCGTCGGCGACGACGGCGAGTTCGAGGTGGAGCTGGCCAGAAGCGGTCGTACCCTCACGGTCCCCGCGGGCGTCTCGGTGCTCGACACCGTGCGCGCCGCGGGCGTGGAAGTGCTCTACTCCTGCACCGAGGGCACCTGCGGCACCTGCGAGACGGACGTGCTCGAGGGCACCCCCGAGCACCGCGACTCGGTGCTCAGCGACGAGGAGCGGGCGGCCGGGGACACCATGATGATCTGCGTGTCCCGCTGCCGGGGCGGGAGGCTCGTCCTCGACCTCTGACCCCGCTCGGCCGGCTTCACACCCGGCTTCCGGTCGCCGTGTCCGCCGACAGCCGCTGGGCGACGTAGATCGGGACGACCGACAGCAGTACGAGGACCGCCGCCACCACGTTCACCACGGGAGCCTGCTGCGGCCGGGTCATGTTGGCGAAGATCCAGATGGGCAGGGTCTCGATGCCCGGCCCGGCGGTGAACGTGGTCACCACGATCTCGTCGAAGGACAATGCGAAGGCGAGCAGCCCGCCCGCGAACAGAGCCGAGCGCACCAGCGGGAAGGTGACGTCGGCGAAGGCACGGAACGTGTGCGCGCCGAGGTCCATGGCCGCCTCCTCGTACGAGCGGGCGGTGCGGCGCAGCCGGGCGACGACGTTGTTGAAGACGACCACGATGCAGAAGGTGGCGTGGCCGACGATCACGGTGAACAGACCGAGGCCGATCCCGAGCGGCGCGAGGACCGTACCGAAGGCGGAGTTGAGGGCGATGCCCGTGACGATGCCGGGCAGCGCGATCGGCAGGACGACGACGAAGGAGACGGTGCCCCGGCCGAAGAAGCGGTACCGGGCCACCGCGAACGCGATCAGCGTGCCGAGGACCAGCGCGACGGCGGTGGCGCCGAGGCCCGCCTTCACCGACACCCACAGCGCCTCGCGCGCTCCCGTGTTCCGCCAGGCGACCGACCACCAGTGGGCGGTCAGGCCGGGCGGCGGCCAGCTCGCGCTGCGGTCCGGGTTCAGGGAGTTGACGAGGACCAGCAACAACGGCACGTAGATCACTGCGAAACCGAATCCGGCGGCGACGCGCAGCGCGATGCGCGCGGAACGCGAGAGCTGCATGACGGTGATGACCTCTCTAGAGGCTGCTGAGGGCGCCCGTGCGGCGCACCGCCAGCAGGTACAGCACGATCACGGCCACCGGGACCGTGCCGAGCGCCGCGGCCATGGGCAGGTTGAGTTCGATGTCGGAGTAGACGAGGTTGCCGATCAGCTGGGTCTTGCCGCCCACGATCTGCACGGTGATGTAGTCACCGAGGCTGAGCGAGAAGGTGAAGACCGACCCGGCGGCCACCGACGGCAGCACCATCGGCAGGACGACCGACCGGAAGGTGCGCCCGGGACGCGCCCCGAGGTCGGCCGAGGCGTCCAGCAGACCGGCGGGGAGCCGCTCGAGCGCCGTGTGGATGGGCAGGACCATGTACGGCAGCCAGAGGTAGGTGAGCGTCAGCACGGTCGCCGGCAGCCCGAAGCCGGGTCCGCTCAGACCGAACGGCCGCAGCGTCCAGTCGGCGAGTCCACCCTCGGACAGGATCAGCCGCCAGGCGTACACCTTGACCAGGTAACTGGCCCACAGCGGGGTCAGGATGGCGACGACGAGCAGGGGGCGCCGCTTCGGTCGCGCGACCCGGGCGGTGTAGAAGGCCAGCGGGAAGGCGACCACCGCGCACATGACGGTGACCGCGAGGGCCACGCCCACGCTGCGCAGGATCACCTGCCGGTAGACGGGTGTGGTGACCAGGGCGTGGAAGTTGGCGGTGGAGAAGACCTTCACCACCTGGGAGGTGAAGGAGTTCGTCGTCCAGAACGCGGAGACGAACAGGACGGTCAGCGAGCCGAGGTAGAGCACGGCCAGCCACAGCAGCGGGGCGGTCAGCAGCAGGGCCAGCCGGAGCCGGGGGCGGCGGTGCAGCGTCCCGGCGAGCCGCCGGACGGTCCTGTGCCCGGCGGCGTTCGCCTGTGTGGTCATCGCTCAGCCCTTGATCTCGGTCCAGGCCTGCACCCACTTGGCGTACGGCACGCACCTGACGTCGGTGCGGCCGTCGAGGCACTGCTCGATGGGCGTGTTCCAGAAGGCGATGTTCTTCCAGTACTTCTCGTCATCCGCGTGGTAGGTGGTGCAGAAGTTCTTGTCGCTGGTCTCCTCGCACGCCTTGGCGTTGGCCGGGGCCTCGCCGAAGTACTCGGCGACCTGGGCGTTGACCTTCGGGGATACGATCCAGTCCAACCACTTGTATGCACAGTTCGGGTGCTTGGCTTTCGCATACACCATCCAGGTGTCGGACCATCCGGTCGAGCCCTCCTTGGGTACGAACGCCTTGACCTTGGCGCCTTCGCCGGCGGCGAGGCCCGCGATGACCTGCCAGGTGGTGCCGACGACCGAGTCCCCGCTCTTGAAGGCGGAGACCTCCTTGAGGTAGTCGCTCCAGTACTCGCCGATGCTGGCGTTCTGCTTCTTCAGCAGGGCTACTGCGGCGTCGAACTGCTTCTGGTCGAGCGCGTACGGGTTCTTGATCTTCAGCTCGGGTCTGGTCGCCTTGAGGTAGAGGGCCGCGTCGGCGATGTAGATCGGCGAGTCGTACGCGGTGACGTGGCCCTTGTACTTCGCCGCGTCGTCGAAGACGGCCGACCAGGAGGTGGGCGCCGGGTCGACCTTCTCGGTGTTGTACATCAGCAGGTTGGCGCCGCGGCCGTGCGGGATGCCGTACATCCGGCCGTCGACGGAGTTCCAGGCGCCGTTCTTCAGGCCGCTGAAGACGTCCTTGTAGTGGGGCACGAGAGAGGTGTTGACGGGGGCCGCGTCACCGGAGGCGATGAGACGCAGGGACGCGTCGCCGGAGGCGGAGACGGCGTCGTACTCGCCGGTCTTCATCAGCTTGACCATCTCGTCGGAGCTGGCGGCGACCTTGGAGCGGACCTGACAGCCGGTCCGCTTCTCGAAGTCGCTGACCCAGTCGACCTTGGGGTCGTTGGACCCGTCCTCGACGTAACCGGCCCAGGCGATCAGATCGACCTGGCCCTCGGCCTTGCCGATGCTGGACCGCGCCTTGAGGTCGGGCGGGTTGAGGCCGGCGGCCCGGGAGCCGCCCCCGTCGGAGGAGTCGCAGGCGGTGGCGGCCACGAGCAACGCGGCGGCTGCCGCCACCTGGAGGGTTCGGGTGAGACGCACGACGTACTCCCTGTGGTGAAGAGCGATCAGTGGGCGTCGGGGACCTGGATCGTGTGGCGGCGGTGCCATTGGAGACGGACGCGGATGCCGCGGTAGGCGGCGACGTCCTCGGCGGAGGTCTCCAGGTTCTGCTGCAGCGCGGTGAGGCGGCCGCCGGCGTCGAGGTCGACGAGGAAGCGGGTGCTGTCGCCCAGGTAGACGACCTCGGCGACGGTGCCGGTGGCAGTGGCGTGGTCGGGTGCGTCCACGTCGGCGGACTCCTTCAGCACCCGGATCTTCTCGGGACGGACGCTGTAGGTGCCCGGAGCGCCGGTGATGCGCTGGGCGGATTCGCCGACGAGCAGGTTGGAGGTGCCCACGAAGGAGGCGACGAAGGGCGTGGCGGGGCGCTCGTAGATCTCGGCCGGGGTGCCGACCTGCTGGATGCGGCCTTCGTGGAAGACGGCGATGCGGTCGCTCATCGTCAGGGCCTCCTCCTGGTCGTGGGTGACGAAGACGAACGTGATGCCGACCTCGCGCTGGAGTGCCTTGAGCTCGACCTGCATCTGCTCGCGCAGCTTGAGGTCGAGGGCCCCGAGCGGTTCGTCGAGCAGCAGCACCCGGGGACGGCCCACCAGGGCCCGGGCGAGGGCGACGCGCTGGCGCTGGCCCCCGGAGAGCCGGTCCGGGCGCCGTTTGCCGTAGCCGTCGAGGCGGACCTCGGCGAGGGCCTTGCGGGCGCGGACCAGGCGTTCGGCCTTGGGCACCTTGCGGACCTTGAGGGCGTAGGCGACGTTCTGCTCGACTGTCATGTGCGGGAAGAGGGCGTAGTCCTGGAAGACGGTGTGCACGTCCCGCTCGAAGGGGGCGAGCCGGGTGACCTCCTGTCCGGCGAGTTCGATCCGGCCCTCGGTCGGGGTCTCGAAGCCGGCGATCAGCCGCAGGACGGTCGTCTTGCCCGAACCGGATGGGCCCAGCATGGAGAAGAACTCCCCGTCCCGGATCTCCAGGTCGACCCCGGCCACGGCGGTGGTCTCCCCGAACGACTTCGTCAGGCCCTGCAGCAGGATCGCGCTTCCCCCCATGGACGGGAACCTTTCTGGCGGCCGGTACGTTTCAGTAAAACTATGAAGTCATAGTTCAGATCTCAAGACCCCCCTCAAGGCAAAGCTTGAGTCAACGGGCAAGGTGGTGGCCGTGAAGCGAATGACTGACGGCGGGGCTCGTAGAGCCGTCTTCGCACCGGTCGACAACCTGGCGCGCGTCGAGGCGGTCGTCCACCGGCTGGGCGACGCCATAGAGCTCGGACTGCTCGCCGACGGCGAGCAGCTGCCCGGCGAGAGTGAACTGGCCGGACGGCTCGGCGTGTCCACGGTGACCCTGCGGGAGGCGCTCATGGCACTGCGGCAGCAGGGCTTGGTCACCACGCGCAGGGGCCGCGGCGGCGGCAGCTTCGTCTCGCTGCCCGACGTCCCCGGCGAGGAACGGCTGAAGACCAGGCTGCGCGGCTGGAGCACCGAGGAGCTGCGCGACCTCGGCGACCACTGGGCCGCCCTGTCGGGTACCGCGGCCCGCCTCGCGGCCGACCGTACCGAACCCGACGACCTCGCCCAACTGCGTCGCACCACAGCGGAGTTGGCCCGTGCCGAGGACGCAGCGGCACGCAGCCGGGTGTACGGCCGGTTCCATGTGGAGCTGGCGGCGGCCGCGCAGTCCGCCCGGCTCACCCGGGAACAGGTGGCGCTGCAGACCGAGATCGGGGCGCTGCTGTGCCTCGTGCTCGGCGACGACGAATATCGTGAAGAAGTGGCGGACCGTCAGCGGGCCGTGATCTCGGCCGTGCAGGATGGCAACCCCGAAACCGCCCGCACGCAGGCCGAACGGTGCGTCCAGGAGTCGGCGGCGCGGCTCATCGCGCTGCGCCTGACCCTGTAGCACGGCCGGTCGGGCCCGTCCGCTGGAGTGCGCCATGAGCCAGAGCCCAGGTCTCGTCGGCGACGCGGCCACGACGTCGGCCGGCAGCGCGGAGGAAGGCGTCTCGGCCCAGGTGGCCCGCCGGCTCGAAGCGGTGTTCGACTCCGTCGCCGAGACCTGCGCCGACACGGCGGAGCTGCTGGTCCGGGTGGCCGCCGAAGGCCGCAGGCCCGTGACCGCCGACCTCGCCGCGCTGCGCCCGGGACTGCATCTGCGGCTGGCCCGGGACGAGTTGGTATCCGGGGCCGGTTTCATCACCGCGCCGGGACTGCTCACGGACGTGCCGGCGTGGCTGGAGTGGTGGCAGACCTCCGCCGAGGGCGTCCTGCGGCCGCTGCTGCCCGACCTCGACCCGGGCCGGTCGGCGTACTCGGACTACACGCACTGGGACTGGTTCGCCCTGCCCCGCGACGCCGGACGGCGGGCCCTTTCCGGGCCGTACGTCGACTACCTCTGCTCCGACGAGTACAGCCTGACGCTGTCCGCGCCCGTGCGGGTGGCGGGCCGGTTCGCGGGCGTGGCCGCGGCCGATGTCTATCTGCGGCACTTCGAGGCGGTCGTACTGCCCCTGCTGCGCCGACTGCCCGGGCCCGCCCATCTGGTCAACGCCCGCGGCCGGGTGGCGGCCTCCGCGGACCCCGCCCACCTCGCCGGGTCCCTCACCCGGGGGCCGGACTTCACCGCGGTGCTGGAGCGGGGGCGGGCGCAGATGTGTGGAGCGACCCGACTGGTGCCCTGCCGGGGTGTGCCGCTGGTGCTGGTGGTGGCGACGGGATGAGGTCCGTGCGGCGGTCGGCCCGGCGCCGTCGGCGACCTGAACGCCGACGGTGCCGGGTCAGGCCTCCGGTGCCGGAACGACGGTCAGATGGCTCGCCGCGGCGCGGGCGCGGCGCGGGGCCGCGGCGGTGCGGCGGGAGTCGCGCAGGACCAGGGTGAGACGGGCGTAGCCGAAGGCCTGAAGGGCTCTCGGGGTCTCGACGACGATCCGGCACTCGGTGGCGCCCCAGCGCGGGTCCGGGTGGAGCAGCGGACGGACGGCCCCGTCGGGCTCGCCGGCGTTCTCGCCGACGGTGCGGATCCAGTGCGGCAGGCCCTGCCGGAAAGCGGCCTCCATGAGCGGGTCCTGGGCGATGTCCCGGCGGATCGCCTGCAGCCCGTGATCATGGACGCTGCGCTCCCAGGCGGCCTTGAAGTGGGCCAGCATCGGCAGGCACCAGCTCGGCTCGTGCTCACCGAGGACGGTGGCCGCGTCGGGGTGGAACAGGACGAACCTCAGGAAGTTGTCGCCCGGCATGGCCGTCGGATGCGGGCCGACGCCCCGGAAAAGTGTCCGATACGCGCTGTTGGCCAGGACGACGTCCCAGCTGTGGTCCACGACGAAGGACGGAAAGGAGACAGCCTCCAGGAGCGTGGCGTAGTCCTGGAGATACGCCTGGGCCTCGAGACCCTCGGGGACGGGCCGCGGCGCCGGCCGCTGCCCACCTGCCTGATGTGCCATCGGGAGGTCACCCCTCTTGCCTATGCGGCCTTCACGCGGCGCCCTGATCCTGCTGCTCCGACAAGAGTCATGTCAACTATCGTGGCATTTCATGCCTGTTGACGGCTGAAATTGGCCACAGTTGTGGCGAGACCTGGATGTGAGTTCGAAGCACCCGCTACTCTCCGGGAAGTTCACGGCAACTGTTTGTGGTGAGTCTCGTGTTGAGCCTCTGAGAGACGTAGGAGATCTGTCGGTGACGGATGGCTACGAGGATCCGGGCGCCACGGCGACCGCCCAGCTGCCGGCCGTCGTCGCCCGCGTCACCGCGCTCGCCGACCGGCTCGGTGTGCCGCACGCCGAGGTCTTCGACGTCAGGCGGCTGTCCGTCGCCTGCGGCGTCCCCGACCCCGTGATCAGGGCCCTGCTCGGCGGGCGGGCCGCGGGCGAGCCCGATGTGCAGGCGAGGTTTCTGCAGCGCCTGGACCTGCTGCGCCGCACCCGGCTGAAGCCCAACGGGCGCAGGTACACCCAGCAGGAGATCGCGGACGGCGCGGGCATGTCCCGGCAGCAGGCGGGCGCGCTGATCAACGGCGACCGGCGTCCCACGATGGAGCACTGCGACGCGCTGCAGCGTTTCTTCCGCGTGCACGCCGGTTTCCTCACCGCGGAGGACCCCGAGGCCCTCGCGGGTGCCCTGCAGCGCACCGAGCAGGAACTGCTGCAGAAGCTGGCCGACCGTGAACGGGCGGCGGCCCGGCTCGCCGAGGATCCGCTGGAGCGGCTGCTGCAGGACCACGGCGTCCGCGGGATCGCCTGGCGGGCCGCGCAGCTGCCCACCGACCAGCACCGCGACAAGGTCGCCGAGTGGCTGGACATGCTCCTGGAGAGCGTCAAGCGGCCCGAGTCGTGAAACCGCGCGGAAGAGTGGGCACCGCCCGGCGGATGCGCCGCCTGTGCGGCGAGTTGGTCGCCGAACTGACCCTTCCCGCCCCGGCGCGGCCGAACGACCTGTACACGGCACTGTGCGATGCGATGAGCCGCCGCCGCGGCCGGCCCGTGCTGTTCCGTGCGGCCGCCTTCCCGCCCGGCACCGCCAGCGGGCTGTGGCTCGACATGGCCGACCGGGATCTGATCGTCGTGGAGGAGCGCACCGCGCCCGACCACCAGCTGGTCATCCTCGGGCACGAGTTGTGGCACATGCAGGCCGACCACAGCGGCCACCGCCTCGAGGGCGTACGGGTGGCGTCGCGGCTGCTCGGCGACGACCGGGACCAGGAGGCCCTGGAGGCCGCCGTGCACAAGGTGGCCGCCCGTACCCGCTTCGACCTGGCCGAGGAGCGGCAGGCCGAAGCCTTCGGCCTGCTGCTGGCCAGCAAGTGCCGTACCCGGCTGGCGGGTTCGTCACTGCGCGGCCCGGTGCCGCGGGACGACGTGGCGGGCCGTATCGAGGCGTCGCTGGGGTATCTGCGTCGCCAGGCCTGAGGCGCGCCGGACCGTGGCCGGCGTGCGGCAGGGCGGCGTTGTCAGTGGCGGGGGGCAAGCTGGAGGTGCGCCGCAGCCGTGAGCGGCGTACGCGCCGCGCAGCGCGTGGACCATGACACTCCACGGGGAGCCGACCGATGCCCACCACCGTACTGACCGACCGTGAGCGCGCCGCCGTCCAGGCATATCTGCGGCTGCTGCACACCGTGCGCGCCGCCCTGGACGGGCCGCCGGACAAACCCCGGCCGGTCGCCGTCCCGCCCGCCGTGCTGGCCGAAGCCGACCGGGCGCTGGCGGACGCCGGCCTCGCGGGCAACGAGGGAGAGTTCTTCCGGCTGCTGCACGACCGGCGCCCGCGGTCCTGAGCCGGCCGGGCCCGGGGACGCGGCGTTCGACCGCACGGCCGGTGTTCCCGGGCCCTGGGCGCGCTCAGGAATGCGGCACCACGACCGCCGTCATGACCACCCCGCGCCGGACGCCCCAGCGGCCCTCGAACCGGCCGACGCGGCGACCACCCACCCAGGGCCCCGGCACGAGGAGTTCGGCGTGCAGACGGCCCCCCGGGTCCGGGCCGGGCTCGGGGACGATGTCGATGTCGGCCTCGGAGAAGTCCAGCCACCGGCCGGTGAGCGGGAACCAGGCCTTGTAGACGGACTCCTTGGCACTGAACAGGATCCGGTCCCAGTGCACGTCGGGCCGCTCCTCGGCGAGCCGGCCCAGCCGCTCGGCCTCGGCGGGCAGGAAGACGTAGGAGACGACCTCCTCCGGGAGCACCTCGTGCGGTTCGGCGTCGATGCCGAGGGAGGCCAGGTCGGTGGCGCGGGCCAGGGCGGCGGCGCAGTAGCCGTCGCTGTGGGTCATGCTGCCGACCAGGCCGTCCGGCCACAGCGGCGCGCCGCTCTCGCCGGTCAGCACGGGCTGCGGGGGCACTCCGAGCTTCTCCATGGCGATCCGGGCGCAGGCGCGCACGGCGGAGAACTCGCGGCGGCGCTTGGCCACCGCCCGGGTCATGAGTGCCGCTTCCCCGGGGTAGAGCGGGGCGTCCCGCAGCTCCTCGTCACCGTGCAGTTCCACGGCCACGACGGAGTGCGGAAGCAGCTCCTCGATCACCGGACTCGACCTCCCTCGGCAGGATACGACGCGGAATTCCCGGCGCCTGTGGGCGCCCCCGCCATTCGCGGGGATACCCGAGGGACACCTCTTCGAAGCGGACGCCGTCGTGCCAGGTGGTCCGCGGGATGTGGAGATGACCGTAGACCATGGTGGCGACGCGGAATCTGCGGTGCCAGTCGGCGGTGCGCCGGGTGCCGCACCACATGGCGAACTCGGGGTGCCACAGCACGTCCGTGGGGTGCCGGTCCAGCGGATAGTGGTTGATCAGGATGGTGGGCAGGTCCTCGGGCAGCTCGGCCAGCCTGCGTTCCGTCCCGGCCACCCGGGCCTGGCACCATGCCTCTCGGCTGGGGTAGGGGTCCGGGTGCAGCAGGTGCTCGTCGTTGCAGACGATGCCGGTGCCGTGCGCGTAGGCGAGGCCCTCGTCCTTGGTGGCGCATCCGTCGGGCAGGAAGGAGTAGTCGTACAGCAGGAACAGCGGTGCGACGACCACCGGACCGCCGGAGCCGTGCCACACGGGGTACGGGTCCTCGGGGCTCGTCACGCCCAGCTCACGGCACAGCTCGACCAGGTGCTCGTAGCGGGGGACGCCGCGCAGGGTGACGGTGTCACGGGGGTGGGTCCACAGCTCGTGGTTGCCGGGGGACCACAGGACCTTGCGGAAGCGACCGGCGAGGGTCCCGAGGGCCCAGCGGATGTCGGCGACCGTCTCGGCCACGTCGCCGGCCACGATCAGCCAGTCGTCGTCCGAGCCGGGGCGCATCCGCTCGACGAGTGCACGGTTCTCGGCGTATCCGATGTGCAGGTCGCTGATGGCCAGCAACTGCCCGGCCCCGCCGGCCGTGGACTCCACCCTGGCCCCTTCCGATCATGTCAGTGACACCACGAGAACACATGCACGGCCGCCGGACAAGGACAATCCGCGCCAGCGCGGGGCGCGCCACTTCAGTCGCTGCTTCACGGCGCCGCCGCGCGGGACCGGTGCATCCGTAACACGGGCGTTGCACGCAGGGGCCGTTGAAAGCCGTATGATCGCCCCAACACCACCGCCAGGAACGCCCTTCGCGCAGGGCGGTTTGGTGTACCTCCCTCTCCCCTGCCCGGGCACGGGCCGCTGCGCCCTGCCCGAAACCCCGAAAGGCGGCATGCATGCTCTCTCGCGTACGCGTCTGGCTCAACCGCACGTACGCGGAGAACGTGTTCTTCATGGAACAGCTGCGGAGAAATCCCAGCGACCGCGCGGTGGAGATCCATGCCACGCACGGTGACCCGGACTCCCCCGTGCTGGCCGCCGCCGACACCGCCGACCTGGAGCCGGAGGGACTGTCCCCGGCCGGGTACGTCGAGTACGCCCTGGACCAGTGCGCGCGGCGCGGTATCGACGTGTTCGTGCCGCGCCTGCACCAGGCGGCGATCGTGGCGCAGCGGGCCGAGTTCGAGGCGGCCGGCACGGTGCTGCTGGCGCCGACCCCCGAGGGGGTCGCCGTGTTCGAGGACAAGGCGACCGCGTACGAGGCGGTCACCTCGGTCGGCGTGCCGGTGCCGCCGTGGTGGCGGGTGCGTACGGCGGACGAACTCCTCGCAGCCGTCGACGAGTTGGAGGCGGCCGGGCACAAGGCATGCTTCAAGCCGGCCGCCGGAGCGGGCGGCGTGGGCTTCCGGGTGATCACGCGCGCGCCGTTCTCGCTGGCGCAGCTGAACGGTTTCCCGGGTCCAAATGTGCCGCTGGAGCTGGTGGTGGCGGCGGTGCGAGAGGCCGAGGAGCCGGTGGACTGGCTGGTGATGCCGCGCCTGGCGGAGCCGGAGGTGTCGGTGGACTGTCTGACGGGCCCGGACAACCGTGTCCGGCTGGCCGTGGGCCGCACCAAGAACGGGCGGCGGCGCGGCTTCACCCTCGACGAGCAGTGGCTGGCACCGGCGCGGCTGATCGCGGAGGGGTTCGGGCTGCACTACCTGTCCAACATCCAGTTCCGGTTGTTCGGGGAGCAGCCGGTGCTGCTCGACGTCAACACCCGCCCAGCCGGCGGCCTGCACCAGCTGTCGCTGTGCGGGGTCAACGCGCCGTGGGCGGCGGTGCAGTTGGCGCTGGGTGAGGAAACCGGCGAGATCGTGCCACCGTTCCTGGGCCAGGACTACGCCGTGGTGTCCGGGCCGCGTCCGGTGCGGCCGGTGTCGTTCCCGCGGCAGCGCACGGAGGAGGCCGGGCCGCTGCTGCCGACGATGCCCTCGCCCGCGGCGGCGCCCGCCACCGAAGTCGCGGCACAGACGGGTGCCTCCGCGGCGGCACCGGCCTGAGCCGCGAGGGCCCGCATCGCATCGGCCTGAAGCACACCGTCCACCGGTCTGGACCAATCATGGCGCATCCTCTTGACACCATGATTGGTCCATACCAACTTGGTTGCGCACCTCTTTCCGCACTCCCCGCACACCTCGTGCACTCCCGAAACCCCCCATCACTTCAGGGAGATCGCGTGCGCAACACACTCCGGCGTTCCAGACGCCGTCTCCTCGCCCTGCTCGGCTCCGCGACCCTGGCGCTGGCCGGGGCCATCGCCCTCCCCGTGAGCGCCCACGCGGCCGACATCCTCACCAACTCCGGCTTCGAATCGGGCGGCCTCTCCCCCTGGACCTGCAGCGGGAACCTCGGCTCGATCGTCTCCTCCCCCGTGCACGGCGGCTCCAAGGCCCTTGCGGGAGCCGTCACTTCGAGCGACAACGCCCAGTGCAGCCAGACGGTCTCCGTCCAGCCGAACACCACGTACAGCCTCAGCGGCTGGGTGCGCGGCAGTTACGTCTATCTGGGCGTGAGCGGCGGCGCCTCCACCTGGACGACATCGCCTTCCGCATACAGTCGACTGTCGGTGTCCTTCACCACCGGCGCCACGCAGACCAGCGCCACCGTCTACGTCCACGGCTGGTACTCCCAGGGCACCTACTACGCCGACGACTTCAGCCTGGACGGACCCGGCGGCGGGGGCAACGGCTCGGACACCCAGGCGCCGACCGCGCCCACCGGCCTGGCGTCCACCGGGAAGAACTCCTCGAGCGTGTCGCTGAAATGGAACGCGTCGACGGACAACGTGGGCGTGAGCGCGTACGACGTCTACAGCGGGGGAAACCAGGTACTCAGCGTCTCCGGTACGAGCGCGACGGTCGGCGGACTGTCGCCGAACACCGCGTACACCTTCACGGTGAAGGCACGTGACGCGGCCGGTAACGTGTCGGCGGCCTCCAACTCCGTGACGGTCACCACGGACGCGGGCAGCGGCGGTGGCAGCGGCTTCAAGCAGGCCGCGCCGTACCTGTACGAGGGCTGGGGCGATCCGCCGAACCCGAGCACGGTGATGAGCGCGACCGGCGTCAAGTGGTTCACCATGGCGTTCGTACTGGACTCCGGCGGCTGCACCCCCGCCTGGGACGGGAGCCGGCCGCTGACCGGCGGCGCCGACCAGAGCGCCGTCAACGCCATCCGTTCCGCCGGCGGCGACATCGTCCCCTCGTTCGGCGGCTGGCAGGGCAGCAAGCTCGGCGCCAACTGCTCCTCCGCGAGCGCGCTCGCCGGGGCCCTGCAGAAGGTGATCGACGCCTACTCCCTGAAGGCGATCGACATGGACATCGAGAATTCGGACGAGTTCGAGAACGAGGCCGTGCAGGCGAGGATCCTCACCGCGCTGAAGACCGTCAAGGCGGCCAACCCCGGCCTGAGGACGATCGTCACCTTCGGCACGTCGACCACCGGCCCGACCTACTACGGCAACCGCCTCATCGAGCAGGCGCAGTCACTGAACGCGAACATCGACGTCTTCACGATCATGCCGTTCGACTTCGGCGGCGGCTCGGACATGTACGGCAGCACGGTGAACGCCGCCGAGGGCCTGAAGGCCAAACTCAAGTCGACCTTCGGGTGGGACGACGCGACCGCCTACTCCCACATCGGCATCTCCGGCATGAACGGCCTGTCCGACCAGCAGGAGAACACCGCCCCGGCGATCTGGACCCAGATCCGGGACTGGGCGAACTCCCACCACATAGCCCGGCTCGCCTTCTGGTCGGTCAACCGTGATCGGCCGTGCGCGGGCGGCGGCGTGGTGAGCAACTGCTCCGGCATCAGCCAGAACAACTGGCAGTTCACCTCGATCACGGCCGGATTCACCGGCTGAGAGCCCCGCTTCGGCGGCCGGTCCCACCAGGGCCGGCCGCCTCGGCAGGTCAGAACCGGCCTGAACCCCGGTACAACTCCAGTTCGCCGTCCAATTCGACGGCGAGCACGGTCGCGTACGGGTCGAGGTCGGACTCGGCGGGCGGGTCGATCCACAGCACGCCGACCGCCTCGTGCAGGCCTCCGACGACCCGGTGGCCCAGCTCGGCACCGGTGCCGAGCACCGTGACCCTGCGGACCTTCGTGGCCAGGCCCCGGACACCGATCTCGGCGCGCGGGGCGTCGAACACGGTCAGGTAGAGGGTGCGACGGTCGGCGGAGAGCGTGCTGGGCCCGTAGTGGTGCCCGGCCGGCAGCCCGCGCACCGTCCCGTACACCGCCTCGGAGTGCTTGCGGATCCACTCCCCCATCACTTCGAGGCGCTCGACCTGCGGCTGCGGGATGGTGCCGTCCTCCATCGGGCCGACGCTGAGCAGCAGGTTGCCGCCCCCGCCGATGGTCTCGGTGAAGTACCGGATGAGCTGCGCCGGCGACTTGTGGTTGTGGTCGTGGTGCTGGTGACCCCATGAGTCGTTGATCGTCAGGCACAGCTCCCAGGGGCCCTCCGGCGGCACTATGGGGGCGCCCTGCTCGGGGGTGGCGTAGTCGCCCTCGCTGAGCATGCGGGCGTTGAAGACGACGTCGGGGACGTAGGAGCGGATGAGCGCGGCGAGTTCCTTGATCCGCCACTGCTCCTCGCTGCGGTCCCACTCGCCGTCGAACCACATCAGGTCGGGCCGGTAGCGGGAGGCCAGTTCACGGACCTGGCCGTCACGGTAGGCGATGTACCGCTCCCAGGCATCGAGATCCTCGTCCTCGGCCGAGCACTCGGAGTACCGGTTGTCCTCCAGCTCGGGAGGACGGCCCGGCTTGCGGGTGGTGGCGTAGTCGGGATGGCTCCAGTCGGAGTGCGAGTAGTAGAGGCCGACCTTCAGTCCCTTCTCGCGCAGTGCCTCGGCGTAACCGGAGATGTAGTCGCGGCCCAGGTTCAGGTCGCCGTACGCGGTGTCCCACAGGGCGACACCGTCGTGGTGCCGGCTGGTGAGGACGGCGTACTTCGCGCCCGCCCGGGCGAACAGGTCGGCCCAGGCCCGTGGGTCGTAGTGGGCGCCGGTGAACCGTTCGAGCTGGGACATGTACTGGTCGTAGGGCACGATGTCGTCGTAGAAGGACCAGGATTCCTGGACGCCGTCGACGGCGTAGATACCCCAGTGGACGAAGATCCCGAACTTGGCGTCGGTGAACCAGGACTGCATCGGCACGGGTCAGTCCACCTCCGCCCGCCTGAGCCGCAGCGTCAGGACCTGGAAGGGCCGCAGGGCCACGGTCACCGCGCCGTCGGCGTCGGTCTCCGCGTCCTCGAGCGGTCGCTCCAGCAGGTCGGTCACCTGGGCGCCCGCGAGCGGGAAGCCGGTGCGCAGTACGCCCCGGGCACGGCCGCCCAGGGACTCGTACAGGCGGACCACGACATCACCGGAGGCGTCGTCGGCGAGCTTGACCGCCTCGACGGTGACGCCCTCGCCCTCCACCGAGACGACGGGCTGCGGCTCGCCCGCCGATTCCGCCACCCGCAGGGGGAGGTTGAGGGCGTAGCCCTCGGCGACCGCGTCCGCGATGCTCGCGCCGGGCAGGAGGGAGTAGGTGAAGCGGTGGCGGCCCTGATCGGCCCCCGGGTCCGGGATGCGCGGGGCGCGCACCAGGCTCAGGCGGACCGTGGTCGTCGTACCGCCGTCCTCTCGGACCGTGCGGGAGACGTCGTGGCCGTACGTCGAGTCGTTGATGACCGCGACGCCGTAGCCGGGCTCGCCGATGTGCACCCAACGGTGGCCGGAGACCTCGAAACGGGCCGCCTCCCAGCTGGTGTTGGTGTGCGTGGGCCGCTGGATGTGGCCGAACTGGATCTCCGCGCTGGAGTGCGGGGCGCGCACGTCCACGGGGAAGCCCGCCTTGAGGATCTTCTCGGCCTCGTGCCAGTCGATGTCGGTCTCGAAGTCGACGCGGGGGCTGCCCGCGCGCAGGGTGATCGTCTGGGTGATCTTGGAGCCCTTGCCGAAGCCGCGCTCCACGCGGATGGCGCCGACCAGCGGGTCCTCCTCGACCACCGTCACGGAGTCCGGCTCCAGCAGGTCCGTGTAGCGGTTCTGGTAGTGCTTGTCGATGTCCCAGGCGTCCCAGTAGTTGGGGAGGTCGGTGTGCAGGCGCAGGAGGTTGCCACGGTCGGCGAGGACCTCGCGCTGCGCACGCAGGTCGTACACGGACGACAGTGTGCCGTCTTCCGCCACCTCCACGCGGATCAGCCCGTTGTCGAGGATCCGGCCGCTCACCGTCACCGGCTGCGGCGGCTCGACGGCCGTGAGGGGGGCGCTGCCGCCCGCCGGCACCTCGACGTACGCCGGTGCGCCGGCGGCCGTACGGACGACCTCGCCACGGGCGAACGGACCGGTGTTGAACACACGGGCCCCGCCGCCGCCCAGCGCGGTGACGGCCTGCGCCGTCAGCTCCTCCAGTTCCTCGGCGACCCGCGCGTACTCGGCCTCCGCCTCGCGGTGCACCCAGGCGATGGACGACCCCGGCAGGATGTCGTGGAACTGGTGCAGCAGCACCGTCTTCCACAGCCGGTCCAGGCTCTCGTACGGGTAGGTGTAGCCCGGGGCGTGCAGTGCGGCCGTGGTCGCCCACAACTCCGCCTCGCGCAGCCGGTGTTCACTGCGCCGGTTGCCCTGCTTGGTCCGGGCCTGCGAGGTGTACGTGGCCCGGTGCAGCTCCAGGTACAGCTCGCCGACCCACACCGGGGCGTCCGGGTACTCCTCGCGGGCCTTGGCGAAGAACGCGTCGGGGTGCTCGACCTCGACCCTCGGGGAGCCCTCCAGGTTCTTCAGCCGTCGCGCCCGCTCCATGATCTCGCGGGTCGGGCCGCCACCGCCGTCGCCCCAGCCGAAGGGGGCCAGGGACCGGGTGGCGCCGCCCTTCTCGCTGTAGTTGCGGACCGCGCGGGACATCTCCTCGCCGCTGAAGCGGGCGTTGTAGGTGTCGATCGGCGGGAAGTGGGTGAAGATGCGGGTGCCGTCGATGCCCTCCCACCAGAAGGTGTGGTGGGGGAACTTGTTGGTCTGGTTCCAGGAGATCTTCTGGGTCAGGAACCACTCGTTGCCGGCGAGCCGGGCGAGCTGGGGGTAGGCGGCGGTGTAGCCGAAGGAGTCCGGCAGCCAGACGCCCTTGGTCTCGACGCCGAAGTGCTCGATGAAGAACCGCTTGCCGTGGACGAGCTGGCGGGCGAGGGCCTCGCCGCCGGGCAGGTTGCCGTCGGCCTCCACCCACATGCCGCCGACCGGCGCCCACTGGCCCTTCTTCACGGACTCCTGGATGCGGGCCCACACGTGCGGGTAGTTGTCGCGCACCCACTCGTACTGCTGGGCCTGCGAGCAGGCGAAGACGAACTCCTCGTACTCGTCGGCGAGGGAGGTGACGTTGGAGAAGGTCCGGGAGGTCTTTCGCTTGGTCTCGCGGATCGGCCACAGCCACGCGGAGTCGATGTGCGCGTGCCCGACGCCGGAGATCACGTGTGCGCTGGCGTGGGCGGGCTTGGCGAGCACCGGCCGGAGCACCGCGCGCACATCCGCCGCCGAGCCGGCGATGTCGTCCAGGTCCAGCAGGTCGAGGGAGCGGTCCAGCGCGTGCATGATCTCGTGCCGGCGCGGGTCGTGCTCTCCCAGCTCCAGCATCAGCTCGCGCAGCACCTGGATGTCGAGGTCGAGGTGCCAGACCTCCTCGTCCAGCACGGCGATGTCGGCACGGCGGAATGTATACAGTGGACGGTCGCCTGCCGTCAGTACATCGCCCAGCGGTGTCGGCGCCGCGAAGTCGTTCGCCAGGATGTCGGGGTTGGAGGCCGCCTCGACCAGGTAGTCGACGCTCTCCCCGCCCGCCGCCGGGTTGGCGATCGCCACGTACTGGTTGAGCGGGTTGACCGCCTTCAGCGGCGTCCCGTCGGTGAGGTGGACCAGGGCCTCGGCCTGGTTGCCCGGCCAGTCGCCCACGAAGCCCAGGTCGATGACCGCCTCGACATGCCGGCCGGCCCACTCGGCGGGAACCTGCCCGCGCATCCGGAACCAGGTGGTCCCCCAGGGCGGACCCCACGGGGTGCCCATCTCGAAGGACTCGTACGAAGCGGCCGCGGCCTCCTGGAACGGGACCGGCTCCCCCGGTGCCTGCCAGGCCTCGACGGCGAGGGGGACGGTGGCCGCGTAGATCGCGGGCTTGATGCGCTGGTCGTGGAGGCGTGTCACGCGCTCCTCGATCCTGCGGCGTTCGTCGTGCATGAGGGTCTCCAGGGAGGGGAGCAAGCGGATGGAAAGCGCTTTCCGGCGAGGGTCTACCTAAGGTACGCCAGGCCCGGGTGGACCTCCGTGTAGCCCTTGACGAGCCTGCGGGCCACGTTCACGGAGTCCACCAGCGGGTGCAGCGCGAAGGCCTTCTCGGCTGTCGCACGGGAGCCGGACTCGGCGGCGGTGAGCACCTCGCGCTCGACGGCCTTCACCGCGCAGACCAGGCCGGTGGCGTGGCCGGGCAGCGGGTCGACGGCGACCGGGTGCGCGCCGTTGGCGTCCACCAGGCACGGGACCTCGATGACGGCCTCGGAGTCCAGCACGGACAGGGTGCCGCGGTTGCGGACGTTGAGGATCAGGGTGGTCCGCTCGTCGCGGGCGATGGCCCGCATCAGGGCGAGCGCCACCTTCTCGTAGCCGCCGGAGAGGTCGTCGGCGTCACGCTCGCCGGCGCCCGCGGTCTCCCGGTTCTCGGCCATGTAGGTCGCCTCCCGTTCGGCGCGGGTGCTGTCCCACGTCTTCAGGGCCGCGGCGTCCGGGTTCGCCATCTCCTCGTAGAAGCGGGCCTGCTGGTCGCGCAGGAAGGCGCCGCGGGTCCGAGCGGCGGCCTGGTAGGCGCGTACGGCCTCGCGGTTGAAGTAGTAGTAGTGCAGGTACTCGTTGGGGACGGCGCCGAGCGACTGCAGCCAGTCGACGCCGAAGAGCTTGCCCTCCTCGAACGAGCCGAGCAGGTCGGGGTCGGCGAGCAGACGGGGGAGTTCGTCGCGGCCGGCGACGCGCAGACCCCGGACCCAGCCGAGGTGATTGAGGCCGACGTAGTCGATCCACGCCTCCTTCGGGTCCGCGCCGAGCACCCGGGCGATGCGGCGGCCGAGGCCGACCGGGGAGTCGCAGATGCCGATCACGCGGTCACCGAGGTGGCGGGACATGGCCTCGGTGACCAGGCCGGCCGGGTTGGTGAAGTTGATGACCCAGGCGTCCGGGGCGAGACGGGCGACGCGCCGCGCGATGTCGACGACTGTAGGCACTGTTCGCAGACCATATGCAATCCCGCCCGCGCCGACCGTCTCCTGCCCGAGCACCCCCTCCGCGAGCGCCACCCGCTCGTCGTTCGCCCGTCCCTCCAGGCCTCCGACCCGGATCGCGGAGAACACGAAGTCGGCGCCGCGCAGGGCCTCGTCGAGGTCGGTCGTCGCCGTCACCCGGGGCGCGTCGGGCACCTCCGCCGCCTGCTCGGCCAGCACCCGGGTCACGGCCGACAGCCGCCCGGCGTCCAGGTCGTGCAGCACCACCTGCGTGACCCGGCCCTCGGCGCGGTCCGACAGCAGCGCACCGTACACGAGCGGCACCCGGAACCCGCCGCCGCCCAGAATCGTCAGCCTCACCCTTGCACCTTTCCTGCCACGACCACCTCGACGTCCGACTCCTCCAGCGAGGAGCGGGTCGCCGGGTCGACCGGCGCGTTCGTCACCAGCACATCCAGGTCCTCGGGACCGCAGACCTTCGCCATTCCCGTACCCGGGAACTTGGCGGAGTCCGCGAGCAGGACGACCTTGTCACCGGCCTTGATCATGGCCCGCTTCACCGGCACCTCGACGACCGTCGTGTCCATCACCTGACCGCCCGGGCGCACTCCGCTGGTGCCGAGGAAGAGCCAGTCGGCGTGCAGCTGGCGCAGGTTGTCCTCGGTGAGGAAGCCGACCAGGGAGCGGTACTCGCGGCGCACCATGCCTCCGAGCAGCACCAGTTCGATGCCCTCGTCGTCGGCGAGTTCCTCGTAGACCACCAGGTTGCTGGTGATCACCGTCAGGCGGCGCCCGTGCAACTGGCGGGCCAGGCGGTAGGCGGTGGTGCCGATGTCGAGCAGCACCGACTGACCGTCCCGCACCATCGCCGCGGCGTACTCCGCTATCGCGTCCTTCTCCTGCACCCGCACCTCGGCGACCTCGGCGAAGGGCTGGTCGCCGTCCTCGACGACGGCGCCGCCGTGGACGCGCGTGAGCAGGCCGTCCTCCTCGAGTTTGACCAGGTCGCGCCTGACCGTGGCCGGGCTCACACCGAGCTGCTCGGAGAGATCGGTCACGGCCGCGGGCCCGCCGGAGCGCAGGGCCCGCAGGATGAGTTGGTGTCGTCGTTCTGCCAGCACGCCATGAACAGTACTCGTCATCTTCAATCATTTCTATGCTCGATTCTGCTCGGGTATTGACCAAACTCGCGGAGCAGCGCACGATTCCGGGCATTGAATTTGCAGAGCTCTGACGAGAGGACGGTGCCGTGGGCGACGACCGGCCCGATGTGCTGCTGACCGGGCTGCTCTTCTACGACCTTGTCCTCACCGGCCTGGGCGGACCACCGACGCCCGGCGAGGAGATCTGGACCGCGGGGATGGGCTGCGGTCCCGGCGGCATAGCCAACCTGGCGGTGGCCGCGTCCCGGTTCGGGCTGCGTACCTCGCTGGCCACCGTCTTCGGGGACGACTTCTACGGCGTCCACTGCCACGAGGTCCTCGCCGGCCAGGAAGGCGTCGACCTGACCCTGTCCCGTACGGCGGCCGGCTGGCCCACCCCCGTGACCGTGGCCCTCGCCTACGGCCACGACAGGGCCCTGGTCACCCACGGCCAGGAGCCCCCGTACTCGCAGGACGCTCTGGTGGGCGACCCGCCCGAGGCGCGCACGGCCCTGGTGCACATCGAGGCCGAACCGCACGAGTGGCTCGCCAAGGCCGCCGCGAACGGCACCAAGATCTACGCCGACGTCGGCTGGGACCCCACCCAGCAGTGGTCCGCCGACCTCCTGGACCAGCTCGCCCTGTGCCACGCCTTCCTTCCCAACGAGGCCGAGGCGATGGCGTACACCCGCACCGACAGCGCGGTCGCCGCGCTCGGCGCGCTCTCCGAACTGGTGCCGGTGGCCGTGGTCACGCGGGGCGGCGACGGGGCGGTGGCCGTCGACCAGACCACCGGCGAGTTCGCGGAGGTCCCGGCCCTCGGCGTCGACGTGCTCGACGCGACGGGCGCCGGCGACGTGTTCGGCGCGAGCTTCGTCGCCGCCTCGCTCGGCGGCTGGCCGCTCGAGGAACGACTGCGGTTCGCCGTCCTGGCCGCCGGGCTGTCCGTGCGGCACCACGGCGGCGCGCTGGCGGCCCCCGGCTGGTACGGCGTCGGCCGGTGGTGGCGCTCGCTGGCCGACCCCGGACTGCGGCGGGCGTACGGCTTCCTCGCGGACCGGCTGCCGGCCGACCCCGGCCCTCCCGTCGCACACGCCCCCGTCACCCCTCCCGCACGCCCGCACTGACCCCCGTACATCTGCGAAGTCGCGAAACGATTCCGAAAGGCGGTGGGAGCTTTGCGGCTCTCACGAAGGGGCCTGCTGCGCGCGGGCCTGGCCGGTACGGCCGCCACCGCGCTCGGCGGCCTGGCGTCCGGCTGTGCCGTTCCCACTGGTTCGACGGGCCGGAACATGGTCCTGTGGTACTGGGACGGCGGCCTCGGCGACACGGTCGTCAAGAGAGCCAAGGCCCGCTACGGCAACACGGTGGACCTGCAGGCCATCAAGATCGGCGGTTACTACCGTTCCAAGCTGATCACCACCATGGCCGGCCGGGCCCACGTCCCCGACGTCGCGGGCCTCAAGGGCGAGGACATGGCGTCCTACCTGCCCAACGCCGACCAGTTCGTGGACCTCCGCACCCTCGGGGCGGACAAGTACAAGAGCCAGTACCTGCCCTGGAAGTGGGAGCAGGGCATCGCCGACGACGGTTCGATGATCGGCTTTCCGATCGACTGCGGCCCCGTCGCGCACCTCTACCAGTACGAGGTCTTCCGCAAGGCGGGGCTGCCGTACGAGCCCGCGGACGTGTCGAAGGAGCTGGACACCTGGGAGAAGTTCTTCGCCGCGGGCGAGCGGCTGCGCAAGCACATACCGGGCGCCTCCCTGCTCACCGACGTGGGCAGCGTCTTCGACAACGCGGTGAACCAGGGCAGCAAGCGGTACGTCGACAAGGACCGCCACTTCATCGGCGACCAGGAACACGTGCGGCACGCCTGGGCGCTCGCCGTGGAGGCCAAGCGGCGGGGTCTCGTCTCGAACCTGGTGACCGGGACCCCGGACCAGCTCTCGGCCGTCGAGGACGGCAAACTGCCCAGCCAACTGGGCGCCTCCTGGGCGACCTACGACCTCAAGAACGGCGTGCCGAAGACCAAGGGCAAGTGGCGGGTCGCCGACATGCCCGTGCGGCCCGCGAACAACGGCGGCTCGTTCCTGTCGATCACCAAGGCGTGCCGGGAGCCCGAGCGGGCCTTCGAGATCATCGCCTGGATGCTCAACGCGGCCAACCAGGCGCAGGGTTACGTCGACGCGGGCCTGTTCCCCTCCACCCCCGCCTCGTACGGCCTGAAGCAGCTGCGCGAGCCGGACCCCTTCTTCGGCGGCCAGATCACGACGGACGTCTTCGGACCCGCCGCGCAGAAGATCGCCATCGCCTACAACAGCCCGTACGACATCGCGCTCGGGCAGCCCGTCAAGGACGAGATCAAGAACGTGGGCGTCCTCGGCAAGGATCCCCGAAAGGCCTGGAAGGACGCCATGAGCAAGTGCCGGCGCATCGCTCAGCACCTGGGGGTGAGCTACTGATGGCAGCCCTTCCCGCGCTGCAGGAACCTCCGGTGGTGACGGCGCAGACGGCTCCCCCGCGCCCCCGCGGCGGCCTGCGCGAGTACTGGCATCTCTACGCCGCGATCTCGCCCTTCTACCTGCTCTTTCTCGCCTTCGGGCTGATACCCGTGGGCTTCTCGCTCTATCTGTCCTTCCACCGCTGGGACGGCCTCGGCTCGATGGAGTGGGCGGGCCTGGCGCAGTACCAGTACCTGCTGGGCGACGGCGACTTCTGGCAGTCGATCGGGACCACGATCGTCATCTGGGCGCTGTCCACCTTCCCCATGATCGCCCTGGCGGTGGTGACGGCCGTCATGCTGAACTCGGCCGTCCGTTTCAAGAACGCCTACCGCATCGCCTACTTCCTGCCGAACGTCACCTCGGTGGTCGCGATCGCCATCATCTTCGGCTCGGTCTTCTCCACCAACTTCGGCCTGGTCAACGCCCTGCTGCAGGCGGTCGGCCTGGACCAGGTGGCCTGGCTGAACACACCGTGGGGCATCAAGGTCGCCATCGCGACCCTGATGACCTGGCAGTGGACCGGCTACAACGCGATCATCTTCCTGGCCGGTCTGCAGACGATCCCCGGTGACCTGTACGAGGCGGCGCGCATCGACGGAGCGGGGCCCGTGCAGACGTTCCTCCGGGTGACGCTGCCGCTGCTGCGGCCGACGCTGCTGTTCGTGCTGGTCGTCTCGACCGTGACCGGTCTGCAGAGTTTCTCCGAACCGCAGGTCCTGCTGCAGAACACCTCGAACGACTCGACGTTCGCGGGCGGTCCGGGGCACGCGGGCCGGACGATGGTCCTCTACTTCTTCCAGCAGACCTTCGACAACAACGACTTCGGCTACGGCGCGGCCGTGGCCTGGGGCATCTTCCTCGTCGTCATCATCTTCTCGATCATCAACTGGCGCCTGGTGCAGCGCCGGGGCGAAGACTAGGGAGGCCGTCACCATGGCATCCATCCAAGGCACGCGTCGCCCAAGGCCGGTCAAGGGGACCCGGAGCCGGGGCGTCGCACTGCACACGGTGCTGGTCGTCGGCGTACTGCTGTCGGCCTTCCCGTTCTACTGGGCCGTGATCATGTCGACGCACACGTCGTCGGAGATCTTCTCCTATCCGCCGAAGCTGCTGCCGGGCTCGCACTTCCTGGAGAACGTCCGCCATCTCTTCGACAGCATCGACTTCCTGGGCTCGATGTTCAACTCGCTGCTGGTGGCGGGCTCGGTGACCTTCCTGGTCCTGTTCTTCGACTCCCTGGCCGCGTTCGTCTTCGCCAAGTTCGAGTTCCCGGGCCGCAACGTGCTGTTCGCGCTGCTGATGGCGATCTTCATGGTGCCGACGCAGCTCCAGGTCATCCCGCAGTTCGTGATCATGGCGAAGCTCGGCTGGATCGGCTCGATGACCGCGCTGATCGTGCCCGCGGCGGCCAACGCGTTCGGCATCTTCTGGATGCGCCAGTACATGAAGAGCGCCATCCACGACGAGCTGCTCGACGCCTCGAAGCTCGACGGGGCGAACTTCATGCGGCAGTACTGGCACGTCGCGCTCCCCGTCGTCCGTCCGGGTCTCGCCTTCCTCGGCATCTTCACCTTCATGGGCCAGTGGAACGACTACGCCTGGCCCCTCATCGCACTCACCAACCCGGACAACGTGACGCTCCAGGTGGCCTTGTCCCAGCTCAACGGCGTGCACGGCACCACCGACTACGGAATGGTCATGTCCGGCGCGCTGCTCGCGCTGATCCCTCTGCTGATCGTGTTCGCGATCGGCGCCCGGCAGATGATCGGGGACCTCGCCAAGGGAGCGATCAAATGACGGATCCACTGCTCGCCCTGCGGCCCTGGGCGGCCCCCGAGGTGACCTCCTGGGGACGGCTGCCGATGCACGCCGTGGACCGGCGTCCGGGTGCGGTGTCCCTGGACGGGGAGTGGCGCTTCCAGCTGCTGCCCGCACCGGACGCGCCGCTCGCCGGTGCCTGGTCGTCGGTACACGTTCCCGGCGCCTGGACCCTGCAGGACACGGACGACCTGCCGCAGTACACCAACGTCCGTATGCCGTATACCGAATACCCTCCGCTGTCGCCCGCCGCCAACCCGACGGGCGTCTACGAACGTGAGATCGACGTCCCCGCCGAGTGGGCCGGGCGCCGGGTGGTCCTGCAGGTCGGCGCCGCCGAGAGCGTGCTGCTCGTGCATGTGGACGGACAGCCCGTCGGCATCTCCAAGGACTCCCACCTGGCGGCCGACTTCGACCTGACCGCCCTGGTACGTCCCGGCTCGACGGCGGTGCTGCGGCTGACGGTGGTGAAGTGGTCGGACGCCTCGCACATCGAGGACCAGGACCACTGGTGGCACGGCGGGATCACCCGGTCGGTGCTGCTGTACGCGACGGACCCGCTGCACTTGGCCGACGTCACCGTGCGGGCACGGCAGGACGGTGAGCTCACCGTGGACTGCCAGGTGCGGGACGCGGGGGGCGGGGCGCTGCCCGAGGGGTGGTACGTCAGCGGGGACCTCGACGAACAGCCCATCGCCCAGGACGCCGGGTTCGACCGGGTCAAC
The DNA here is from genome assembly GCF_042894285.1 of Streptomyces sp. NPDC001544. Classification (NCBI taxonomy): domain Bacteria; kingdom Bacillati; phylum Actinomycetota; class Actinomycetes; order Kitasatosporales; family Streptomycetaceae; genus Streptomyces; species Streptomyces sp. NPDC001544. The sequence goes on from NZ_JBIAVN010000009.1 coordinate 94,338, forward strand.
GCCGCGGACGAGCGGGTCTCCGACTTCCTCGGCGAGGCGCGGCTGCGGGCCACCGTGCCCGAGGTACGCACCTGGAACGCCGAGCTGCCGGAGCTGTACGGCCTGACCGTCCGGCTGCACCACGCGGACGGCACGGTCGCCGACACCTACCGCCACCGGATCGGTTTCCGCGACGTGGCCGTCGTCGGCCGGGACCTGCTGGTCAACGGCGAGCGGGTGTTCATCCGGGGAGTCAACCGGCACGACTTCCATCCGCTGACCGGCCGCACGGTGTCGTACGACGACATGCGCGCGGACCTCGCCCTGCTGAAGCGTTTCGGCTTCAACGCGATCCGCACCTCCCACTACCCCAACGATCCCTCCCTGTACAACCTCGCCGACGAACTGGGCTTCTACGTCGTCGACGAGGCGGACATCGAGTCGCACGACCACGCCCATGAGATCGCCGACGACCCGCGCTACCTGAACGCCTTCGTCGACCGCGTCTCGCGGATGGTGCTCCGGGACAAGAACCACCCGTCGGTGATCATCTGGTCGCTGGGCAACGAGTCCGACTACGGAGCGAACCACGACGCGGCGGCCGGCTGGGTGCGGCGGCACGACCCCACTCGGCCCCTGCAGTACGAGGGCGCCGCCAAGCGCGGCTGGGCGGACCCGGACGTGGCCTCCGACATCGCCTGTCCGATGTATGCGCCGATCGAGGACTGTGTTGCGCATGCGTTGTCCGGCGAGCAGACGAAACCGCTGATCCAGTGCGAGTACTCGCACGCCATGGGCAACAGCAACGGCACCCTCGCCGACCACTGGGCGGCCATCGAGTCCACCCCGGGTCTTCAGGGCGGCTTCATCTGGGAGTTCTGGGACCACGGAATCCTGCAGCGCGTGAGCGATGGAAGACCGGCCGGGCGCGCGGGCGCCGGGCTGTATGCGAACGGTGTCGCCGCGCCCGGCCACCGCTGGGCGTACGGCGGTGACTTCGGCGAGAGCATCCACGACGGCGCGTTCGTCGCGGACGGGGTCGTCTTCCCGGACCGCACCCCGAAGCCAGCCCTGCACGAGCACAGGGAGATCGCGGCCCCGGTCCGTATCCGGTGCTTCCGGCACGAGGGGCTGGTGCTCGCCAACCATCAGCACTTCCGCGGCCTGGACTGGCTGGCCGCCGAGTGGGAGCTTTCCCTGGCCGACGGCCGGACCCTGACCGCGCCGGCCGAACTGCCCGATCTGCGGCCGGGCGAGACGGCGGCGGTGCCGCTGCCCCTGGAACTGCCGGAGGACGGCGGCGAGGCGTGGCTGACGCTGCGGGTGACGACGGCCCGGGACGAGGCGTGGGCGCCGCGTGGTACGCAGGTGTGCGCACCGCAGGTGCGGCTGCGTGCGGCTGAGCCTCCGCCGACCCCCGAGCTGCCTGCCCCGGCCGCCTCACGGCGACGCGTCGAGGTCGACGCCGAAGGCCTTCTGATCCATCCGCTGCTGACCGCGGCGCCCGCCCTGTCCCTGTGGCGGGCCCCGACCGACAACGACGAACTGGGCGGCATGGCGCGGCGCTGGCGGACGTGGGGGCTCGACGCCCTGGTCCGCAAGCTGGTCTCCGTGGACCGGGCGGACGGCCGGGTGAGCGTGCTCGCCGAGTACGCCGGCACCGTCGGCGTCATCCGGCACCGGCAGGAGTTCACGCCCGTCGAGGGCGGCATCCTGGTGGCGGAGTGGGCCGAACTGCCGGACGGCTTCGACGACGTGGCCCGGGTGGGGTCGGTCTTCGAGACGGTGGCCGGCCTGGACCTGCTGGAGTGGTTCGGGCAGGGCCCCTGGGAGTCCTACCCGGACCGCAGCACCGGTGCGCCCGTCGCCCACCACTCAGCCCCCGTCGACGAGTTGTTCACCCCGTACCTGCGGCCGCAGGAGAGCGGCGGCCGGCACGGAGTACGGCGCTTCACACTGTCGGCGCCCGACGCCACCGGACTCGCGGTCGAGCTGGACGAGCCGCGCCAGGTGTCCGTCACCCGCTACCGCGCCGAGGATCTGGCCGCCGCCGCCCACCACGACGAACTGGTGCCGCGCCCCGGGTGCGTGGTGCACATCGACGCGGCGCACCGCGGCCTGGGCACGGCGTCCTGCGGGCCCGACACCGCGCCCTCCTACCTGATTCCCGCGGGTGTCCACCACTGGAGCTGGACGCTGCGCGTTCTCTGAGTTCCCCGGCTTCACCATCCTCACGGAGCACACATGTGCAAGACGCATGACCACCCCCAGGGCGAGGCCGCGCAGGCCGGCGCCGGCAGACGCAGTTTCCTCAGGGCCACCGCGCTGCTCGGCGCCGCCGCCACGGCAGGGGTCGCGCTGCCGGCCGCCGAAGCCGAGGCGGCCACGGCGCCGGCGGCCGGTCGGCGTCCGGACCCCGACAGCCAGCGCTTCACCCTCGCCGTGATGCCGGACACCCAGTACCTCTTCGACGGCCCCAGCATCGACAAGGCGCCGGTGGAGGCGTCCTTGCGCTATCTCCTCGAACACGGCAGGGACGACAACATCGTGTTCCTGTCCCACCTCGGTGACCTCACCCAGAACGGTGCGAAGGACGAGTTCGCCGCGATCGGCGCGGCCTTCGGGATCCTCGACCGGCGGGGCGTCGGCTACAGCGTCCTGGCCGGCAACCACGACGTGAACTCGTCGACGGACGACCAGCGCGGCTCGACACCGTACCTGGACGCCTTCGGGCCGCAGCGCTTCAAGGGCAAGCCGACGTTCGGGGGCGCCTCTCCGGACGGCTACAACACCTACCACCTGTTCAGGGCCGCCGGGCGCGAGTGGATGGTGCTCGCGCTGGACTGGCGGCTGTCGGCGAAGGGGTACGCCTGGGCGAAGGACGTCCTCGCGCGGCACCCGAAGACGCCCGTCGTCCTCACCACGCACGAACTGGTCGTCGAGGACGACTCCCTGTCGGCCTACGGGCAGCAGCTGTGGGACCAGCTGGTCGAGGACCACGACCAGATCTTCCTCACCCTGAACGGCCACTACTGGCCCGCGGGCAGGGCGACCCGCAAGAACGCCGCGGGCAACGACGTCCACCTGCACCTGACGAACTACCAGAACCGCTACTTCGGCGGCGCGGCGATGATCCGCCTCTACCACTTCGACCTGGACCGGAACGTCATCGACGTGGAGACGGTCTCGCCGTGGATCCTGGGCCGGGCCGCCAAGGGCCTCAACGAGCTGGAGCGGCAGGAGATGGAGCTGAGCGGCGACGCCGACCGCTTCTCGGTGGAGATCGACTTCGAGAAACGTTTCGCCGGGTTCGCGCCGGTCCCGGCCCGCCCGGCCCGCCCCGCGTCCCGGATGCTGATCCCCGGCACGGTCGCCTACTGGCGCTTCGACGGACACGACGACGGGACGGCGGTCGGCGGCACCGTCCGCGACCTGTCCGGGCGCGGCAACGACCTCACCCTCGTCACCGTGGCGAGTGGCGCACTGAACTGGTCCGCCGACCACCACCCCGACCAGCCCGGCCACGGGAGCCTGGAGTTCCAGGGCTACAAGTCCCCGCTGAAGGGCGCGTACCTGAGGACCGTCGACGGCGCGCCGCTCAACAAGGCCACCTTCGCGGACGGTTACACCATCGAGGCGTTCTACCGGCTGCCCGCCGACTGGGACCCCGGCCACAACGCCTGGTCCGGCATCGTCAGCCGCACCGGCACGGGAGGCGCCGCCGGCAAGACCGCCGACGACCCCGACGAGCCCCTCGCCACGCTGTCGCTGTCCAACGACCGTGAGCCGCAGTGGGCGATGCGCCCGCTCAACCAGCAGGGCATCGCCACCAACTGGGGACAGGAGACCCCGCTGGAGACCTGGTGGCACCTCGCGGTCGTCAACGACGGCACCCACACCACTCTGTACGTCGAGGGCTGCCCGGTCGTCCGCAACCCGAAGGCCTCCGCGGTCGGCATCACCTCCGTGGGACTGCCCTGGCTGCTCGGCGGCTACGAGTACGCCGGGAAGATCGACCAGATCCTGCACGGTCGCCTCGGTGACGTCCGGATCGTCGCGCGGGCGCTGCCCGTCACCTCCTTCATGACCCACTGACGCCCTCGAAGAGGACTCCTCACGATCATGACCGAGCAGCAGCTGCCCGACTGGGCCGACCCTGCCGTCTCCCCCGCCTCCCTCGACCCCCAGGGTGTGTCCCGTCGCCAACTCCTGAGGCGGGCGGGCCTGTTCGGCGCCGCCTTCGCCCTCGGTCCGGCGGCGACCCCCGCGCTCGCCTCCGCACAGCGCGGTCTCGGCGGCGACGATCCGCGACTCGCCTTCGTCGTCGGCGACCACCACGTGCACTCCGTCTACAGCCACGACGCGAAGTACACCTTCTCCCAGCAGGCCAGGGCTGCCGCCAAGTACGGCCTGGACTGGATGGTGTTCAACGAGCACTCCAACTTCGGACACGCCCAGTACGGCGCCGAGATGGAGCACAAGGAGATCCTCAAGGCCCGCGCCGAGAACCCGCGCCAGCTGATCTTCCAGGGCCTGGAGTGGTACATCCCGGCCGCCGAGCACTGCACCGTGTTCGCCGCGCCCGGCCCGCACGAGGTGGACCTGCTCACGCGGTTCGAGCTCGCCTACGACGGCAAGCTGCTCGGCTACACCGAGGGCTCCGCCGGAGCCACCGACACCGCCCGCAACGAGGCCCACGCGGTCAAGGCCATCCAGTGGCTGGCGGAGCAACGCCGCACCGGGTACGTCGATGACGTCCTGGTCCTCGCCAACCACCCGCTGCGCCTCGGGATCGACTCACCGCACGAGATGCGCAACTGGCGGGACGCCGCCCCCGAGATCATGATCGGCATGGAGGGCGCACCCGGCGCCCAGGGCGCGGCCATCCCCGGCTGGGGCGGCCCCACGGCGATCCGCGGCGAATACCAGAACAGTCCGTCCGCGCAGTCGTGGCCGGGCTACCCGACGGGCGCCTACCTCACCTACGGCGGCTTCGACTGGGCGACCGCGACCGTCGGCGGGCTGTGGGACTCGATGCTGGCCGAGGGCCGGCTGTTCTCGGTCACCACCAACTCCGACAACCACCGGACCGTCTTCGACACCTGGAAGAACGGTGACTGGCCGGCCGGCCGGAACTTCGACAACACCGGCAGGCTGCCCGACCCGGTGAACACCGACACCCCGCAGCCGGGCAGCGACTTCTGGCCCGGCGAGTTCAGCCGCACCCACGTCGGCGTCACCCGGTACGGCTACCGCGCCGTGATGGCGGGGCTGCGCGCGGGCCGAGTCTGGGTCGACCACGGGCATCTGCTGGACGGGCTCGACGTGCGGGTGAAGCGTGACTGCGACGCCGGACGGGGTGTCGCCCTCGGCGGGCGGCTGCGGGTCCGCAAGGGCGAGAAGATCACCCTGTACGTGACGGTGACGACCGCCTCCCGGGCCAACCCACGGGGAATCCTTCCGGAGTTGGCCCATGTGGACGTGATCCGGGGTGCCGTGCGCGGCCCGGCAGCCGACCGCGACACCTGGAAGGCGCCGGACACGAAGGTCGTGCACGCCAAGGACGTGTCCGGCCGCAAGGGAACGTACACCCTGTGCTTCCCGCTGGCCGTCGGCGAGGAGTCCTTCTACGTGCGGCTGCGCGGCAGCGACGGCAACCGGCACGGGACCGGCTACCTGGGCGCGGCCGTCGACCCGCACGGTCCGGTCCCCCACGAGCTCGGGAACGGCGACCCGTGGGCCGACACCTGGTTCTACTCGAACCCGGTCTTCGTCGACGTGGTGGGCGCCTGAGACATCCGGGGCATCTGAGGCGTCCGAGACCCCTGAGACGTCAGGCGTAGAAGCGCGACAGGCTCTGCAGGACGGCGGCGGGTTTCCCGCCGCCGTCGATCTCTATCGTGCCGTCCACGGCGATCTGCACCCCGCCGGGCACCTCCTCGACCTCCGCCAGCCTCGCCACCAGGCGGATCCGGGAGCCGACCTTGACGGGTGCGGGGAAACGGACCTTGTTCAGCCCGTAGTTGACCTTGGTAGTGACGCCCTGGACGTCCAACAGCTCGGTGAACAGCGGGATGAACAGGGACAGCGTCAGGTAGCCGTGGGCGATGGGCGCCCCGAACGGCCCCTCGGCGGCCCGCTGGGGGTCGACGTGGATCCACTGGTGGTCGCCGGTGGCGTCGGCGAAGGTGTCGATGCGCTCCTGGGTGACCTCGATCCACTCGCTGGTGCCGAGGTCGCTGCCGGCCAGCTTCTTCAGTTCGTCCAGGCCGTTGACGGTGACGCTCATGAATACCGTGTTCCTTACGGGAGTTGGTTGCCGTAGCGCTGACGCACCCGGGCCTTGAGGAGCTTTCCGGAGGCGGTGCGCGGGAGTCCCTCCGCGACCACCACGGACTTGGGGATCTTGTACTTGGCGAGACGGCCGGCCAGGGAGGCGAGGACCTCGTCGGGGTCGAGGGCGACGCCCTCCCGGGGCACGACGACCGCGCGGGGCACCTCGCCCCACTTGTCGTCCGCCACTCCGATGACCGCGCACTCCACGATGTCGGGGTGGGCCAGCAGCCGGTCCTCGATCTCGGCGGGGTAGACGTTCTCCCCACCGGAGATGATCATGTCCTTCATACGGTCGACGATGTACACGTAGCCGTCCTCGTCGACCCGTGCCGCGTCCCCGCTGCGGAACCAGCCGTCCGCGAAGGAGGCGGCGGTCTCCTCGGGAAGCCCCCAGTAGCCGGGCATGACGTGCGGTCCGCGCACCACGACCTCACCGGTCTCGCCGACGCTCACCGGGGCGAGGTCCGGCCCGACCACCCGCACATCGCTGAAGAAGTGCGGCACGCCCGCCGAGCCCGCCTTGCTCACGGCGTGTTCGGCGTCCAGGAAGAGGGTGCCGGGCGAGGCCTCGGTCATGCCGTAGCCCTGCAGGAAGGTCAGGCCGCGCTGCTGGTAGGCGTCGATCAGCGGGGAGGGGACGGGCGAGCCGCCGCAGGTGAGGATCCTGAGGGAGGACAGGTCCGCGTTCGCCCAGCGAGGGTGCCGGGCCAGCTGGTCGAACATGGTCGGCACCCCGAACATGAAGGTGATGCGGTGCCGTTGGACCAGGTCGAAGGTCGCCTCGGCGTCGAAGGACTCGACCAGGACGCAGGTGCCGCCCTTGAGCAGCACCGGCAGGGTGAGCATGTTGAGGCCGGCCGTGTGGAACAGCGGGGCGGAGACCAGGGCGCGTTCGTCCGCGATCAGATCGTGGTCGACGAGGACGTTGACGGCGTTCCAGGTGATGTTGCCGTGGGTGAGCATCGCGCCCTTGGGCCGGCCGGTCGTCCCCGAGGTGTACATGATGAGGCAGGTGTCGTCGGCGGTGACCGGCTCGTCGATGGGCTCCTGGGGGGCGGCGGCCACCGCCTCCTCGTACTCGGCGCCCACCTCCAGGTACGTCCGTACGTCGGTGTCCCCGGGCAGTCCCGCGACGAGTCCGGCGTGGGAGGGCCCGTAGACGAGGGCCTTGGCGCCGGAGTCGGCGAGCTGGTAGGCGATCTCGGGGCCGGCCAGGCGGGTGTTGAGGGGGAGGAAGACCGCGCCCAGGGTGCCCGCGGCGAACAGTGTCTCCAGGTAGGCGGGGTGGTTGGGGCCGAGGTAGGCGATGCGGTCACCGCGGCGGACGCCCCGGGCGCGCAGGGCGTGGGCCAGGCGCGTGGTGCGTGCATACAGTGTGCGGTAGTCGGTGGACCGGTCACCGTGCACCAGGGCGGTGCGGTGCGGGGTCTTGCGGGCCCGGCGGGCGGGCCACGACCCCAGTCCCTCATTGCGCATCTGACGCCCCTCTCACGGTTTCGTCAGTCCGAGCAGACGGGCGGCGTTCTCCTTGAGGATCTTCGGCCGGACCTCTTCCTTGATCGACAGCTTCTCGAAGTCGGCGAGCCAGCGGTCGGGAGTGAGGACGGGGAAGTCGGAGCCGAAGAGGACCTTGTCCTTCAGTAGCGTGTTGGCGTACTGCACCAGTTGCGGCGGGAAGTACTTCGGCGACCAGCCGGACAGGTCGATGTGCACACCCGGCTTGTGCGTGGCGACGGCGAGCGCCTCGTCCTGCCAGGGGAAGGACGGGTGCGCCAGGATGATCTTCAGATGCGGGAAGTCGGCGGCGACGTCGTCCACGTGCAGCGGGTTGGAGTACTTCAGCCTGATCCCGCCTCCGCCGGGGACTCCGGCGCCGATGCCCGTCTGGCCGGTGTGGAACAGGGCGATGGTGCCCGTCTCCTCGATGACCTCGTACAGGTCGTAGGCCACCGAGCGGTCGTTGGGGAAGAAGCCCTGGATGCTGGGGTGGAACTTGAAGCCCCTCACCCCGTACTCCTCGACCAGCCGCCGCGCCTGCTTCACGCCCGCCTTCCCCCGGAAGGGGTCGACGGAGGCGAAGGGGATGAGCACGTCCGCGTTGGCGGCCGCCGCCTCGGCGACCTCCTCGTTGGGGACGGGAGGGGTGCCGGTGGCGGACTCGGCGTCCACCGTGAAGATCACGGCGGCCATCCTCCGCTCCCGGTAGTAGGCCGCGGTCTCCGCGAGGGTGGGCTTGCGCTTGCCCTCGACCTTGAAGTAGGCGGAGGAGGCGTCGTGCAGGTCGTCGTCCAGCGAGGAGTGGCCCTTGGTGGACACCTCCGCGTGGGTGTGGACGTCGATCGCGACGAGTTCCTCGACGTTCATGGCGGGGTCCATCACGCCTCCGGGAACTTGGGTGCCGGGATACCGACGGTCTGCGGCTCGGCGCCGACCGAGGTCGCCCACGCGTCGGCCAGGGAGTCGGGCGTCCAGCCGCCGTCGGCGTAGGCCGCCCGGACCTCCTGCGGATGCGACCAGAGTGCCACCTTGTCGCCGCCGATGCCGATGGCCTGGCCGGTGATGCCCCGCGCGGCCTCGGAGGCGAGGAAGGGGACGAGGGCCGCGCAGTCTTCGGGCGTGCCGAAGCCCTCGCCCTTGCGCAGGAAGTCCGGCAGCGGCTCGCCGTTCTTCAGGGCTTCGACGTACGGGGCGAAGGCGGGGATGGTCTCGGTCATGGCAGTCGCGGCCACCGGCACGATCGCGTTGACGGTGATGTTCGCCCGTCCCAGCTCCATCGACCAGGTACGGGCCATGGCGGCGATGCCGGCCTTGGCGGCGGCGTAGTTCGTCTGGCCGAAGTTGCCGCGCTGCCCGGCCGGGGAGCCGACCAGGATGAGGGTGCCGCCCTCGCCCTGCTCGCGCATCCGCACGGCGGCGGCGCGGGCGCAGGTGAAGGTGCCCTTCAGATGGGTGGTGATCACCGCGTCGAAGTCCTCGTCGGTCATCTTCCACAGCACCTTGTCGCGCAGGATGCCCGCGTTGGTGACCAGGATGTCCAGCCGCCCGAACTCCTCGACCGCACGTCCGACGAGCCGGTCGGCGGCCTCGGTGGTGCCGACGGGGACGACTTCGGCGACGGCCGTTCCGCCGGCCTCGGTGATGGACTTCACCGCCTGCTCGGCCACTGTCTCGTCGATGTCGTTGACGACCACGGACGCCCCGTGGGCGGCGAGGGCGTGGGCATAGGCGAGGCCGAGGCCCCGGCCGCTGCCGGTGACGACGGCGGCCTTGCCGGTGAGATCGATGCTGGACACGCGGAGTCCCTTCACAAGGCTGTGCGGGTGGCTACGGGCGATGCGGGTGCTGCGGCAATGCGGGTGCGGCTATGCGGGTGGCGCGGCCATGCGGATGGCGCGGCTACGAGATCGAAGCTAAGAGCAATAATTGTCGACGTCAATAGTTGTCCCGAACCTGCGCGTGGGGCATCCTGGCCTCCCAGGTTCCGGGAATGAGGTCCCGGCCGGCCGAGACGAGGGAGAGAGCCATCACCCGCCAGCACGCCACGGACCCCGGCCTCGACGAGCACGAACCGTGGATGCGCGGGCTGCACGCCGACACCGGCTATCTGCTCTACCGGCTGGGCCTGCGCTCCGGGCAGTTGTTCAACGCCTTCCTGGAGAAGTCCGGCCTGCGCCTGCGCCACTACGCGGTACTGCGCTTCCTCGCCACCTCCGAGGGCGCCCTGCAGCGTGAGCTGAGCACCCGGCTCGGCTACGACCCGAGTGCGATCGTCGGCCTGGTCGACGACCTGGAGAAGCTGGGTTTCGCCGAGCGCCGCCCCGCCCCTGACGACCGCCGCAGCCGCATCGTGGTCCTCACCGGCGCGGGCCGTGCCTTCCTGCGCGACACCGACGAGGCGGGCCTGCGCGTCACCGGGGAACTGCTGGGCCCCCTGGACGCGGCCGAACGCGAGACACTGCACGCCCTGCTGCTGCGCGTCGCCGAGGACGGGCTCTCGTAGGGCCGCACCACTGGAGGGCACTTCGTGATGACCGCCCGCTCCGCTCCCGACCGGCTGCTGTCGGTGCTCGCCGCGTTCGACCACGAGCATCCGGCGCTGTGCCTGACGGACATCAGCCGCCGGGCGGGGCTCACCCTCACCACCGCGCACCGGTTGGTCGCCGCGCTCACCGGCTGGGGCGCCCTGGAACGGGACCCCGACGGCGTCTACCACGTGGGTCTCAGGCTGTGGGAGATCGCGGCCCTGGCACCGCGCGGCCTGGCGCTGCGTCAGATCGCGCTGCCGTATCTGGAGGACCTGTACGAGGCGACGCACGAGAACGTGCAGCTGGCGGTACGGGACGGGTCCGAGGTGGTCTACATCGAGTGGATCTCGGGGCGTTCGGCGGTCGGCGTGCACATCCGGGTCGGCGCGCGCTGGCCCCTGCACGCCACCGGGGTCGGGCTCGCGCTGCTGGCGCACGCCGACACCGCCTTCCAGGAGGAGTACTGCGCCGGTCCGCTCACCTCCTTCACCCCGTACACGATCACCGATCCGGCACGGCTGCGCCGGGTGCTCGCCGAGGTACGGCGGTCCGGCGTGGCGGTGAGCGACCGTCAGGTGACGGACGACGCGCTGTCGGTGGCGGCCGACGTGCGCGGGCCGGGCGGAGCCGTGGTCGCCGCCGTGTCCGTCGTCGTACCCCAGCAGGCCGCGCAGGTGCCGGTGCTGGCCCCGGCGGTACGGCTGGCGGCGCGCGGGATATCCCGGGCGCTGGGCTGGCAGCCGGAGCGCACGCCCTGAGCTCGCCGCTCCCCGCCCCCCCCACTTCCCGCCGGGCGGCCGGCATCCTCCTGTCCTCACCGGAATCTCAGGGAGCACCCCTCGGATTCAAAGAGTGGCCCCAGACAACCGGCGCAGGATGCCCACACAGCAGACGGACAACTCCGGAAAGGCGCGTCGTGGGCGTCTCGCACCTATCGAACCGAGCAGGACAGCGGGCACGGAAGTGGTCCCGGCGCGGCATCCTCGGCGTCCTCGGCGCCGTGCCCGCCGCCGCCCTCCTCACCGGCTGCGGATCCTCGCCGGTCGCCTCTGACGCGACCAGTACCGCGGGGGCCGGGGACGGCGGGGGCGCGTCGGCACGGCGGGCGACGGCGAAGAAGGCGACGATCACGGTCACGCCCGCGGCCGGCACCAGGAAGGCCGACTTCACCAGCCGGGTGGAAGTCACCGCCACCGGCGGCGCCCTGGCCTCCGTCGAGGTCACCGGCAACGACGGCTCCGCGCTGCCGGGTTCCTACAACGAGGCCCGCACGAAATGGACATCGGCGAAGAACCCGTACTCGGGCACGAAGTACACGGTGACGGCCAGGGCCGAAGGGGACACCGAGGAGACAGTGGCCGCCTTCACCACAAAGTCGCCCGGTGAGACGTTCGTCGGCTACTTCACACCCGAGGCGGGCTCCACCTCCGGTGTCGGCATGCCGGTGTCGATCAACTTCACGCACGCCGTCACGGACCGGACCGCCGTGCAGAAGGCCATCACCGTCACCGCCGAACCCGCCGTCGAGGTGGTCGGGCACTGGTTCAGCGACACCCGGTTGGACTTCCGGCCCGAGACGTACTGGGCGGCGGGCACGAAGATCACCCTCAGCCTGCGCCTGAAGGACGTCGAGGGTTCGGACGGTGTCTACGGTGTGGAGTCGAAGGACGTCATCTTCCACATCGGCCGCGAGCAGATCAGCACGGTCGACCTGGCCACCAAGCAGATGGTCGTCAAACGGGGCGGCCGGACCTTCGCGACCTACCCCGTCACCGGCGGCGACTCCGGTCACACCACCTGGTCGGGGATCATGGTGATCAGCGAGCGGTTCAAGCAGACGCGGATGGAGTCCTCGACGGTCGGGCTCGGCGACGAGTACGACATCCCGGACGTGCCGCACGCCCAGCGTCTGACCACCTCCGGCACCTTCGTGCACGGCAACTACTGGGCGTCGACGGCCGTGTTCGGCCACCAGAACACCAGCCACGGCTGCGTCGGTCTGCACGACGCGAAGGGCGCCAACGACAGTTCGGTGCCGGGCTACGAGTTCTACGAGAGCTCGATGCTCGGTGACGTCGTGATCGTCAGGAACTCGGGCGAGAGGACCGTCGACCCTGCCAACGGCCTCAACGGCTGGAACCTCTCCTGGCCGGAGTGGAGGGCGGGGAGCGCGCTCTAGCCCGATCCGCGGCATTCATGCACTGAACTCATCAGCGCCGCAAGGACTTTCCTCGCTACAACTCTTGACGGTCTCGGTGACGCGGAGCACATTGGGCCCACTTTGAGAGCGCTCTCAAGCCACGCGCTCCCGAAGGCATCCCCGCGCACATCCCCGTACCCGAGAGGCTCCCCATGAGTGACACCTCCGGCATACACCGCAGACCGCGCCCCTTGCGGCGGGCGCTCCTCGCCGTCATCGGCACGCTGGGCCTCGCGGCGGCCGCCACCACGGTCGCCTCACCGTCCGCGCACGCCTCCGCCCCCACACCCCCGTCGGGCTGGACCCAGGTCTTCCTCGACGACTTCAACGGCGCCGCGGGCTCCGGCGTCGACACCCGCAACTGGCAGTACGACACCGGCACTGCATATCCGGGCGGCCCCGGGAACTGGGGCACCGGCGAGGTCGAGAGGATGACCAGCAGCACGAGCAACGTCTCACTCGACGGCAACGGCAACCTGCGCATCACCCCGGTGCGCGACTCCTCCGGCAACTGGACCTCGGGCCGCATCGAGACCAACCGCACCGACTTCCAGCCGCCGGCCGGCGGCAAGCTGCGCGTCGAGGCCCGTATCCAGATGCCGGACGTCACGGGCACCGCGGCCGAGGGCTACTGGCCCGCGTTCTGGATGCTGGGCGCCCCCTACCGCGGCAACTACCAGAACTGGCCGGGCGTCGGCGAACTGGACGTCATGGAGAACGTCCAGGGCCTGAACAAGGTCTGGGCGACGATGCACTGCGGCACCAACCCGGGCGGGCCCTGCAACGAGACCACGGGCATCGGCAGTTCCACCGCCTGCCCGAACACGACCTGCCAGTCCGGCTTCCACACCTACGCGCTGGAATGGGACCGCTCGGTCAGCCCCGAGGCGATCCGCTTCTACGTCGACGGAGTCGACTACCACACGGTCACGGCGAACCAGATGGACGCCACCACCTGGGCCAACGCCACCAACCACGGGTTCTTCCTCATCCTGAACGTGGCGATGGGCGGCGCCTTCCCGGACGCCCTCGGCGGCGGACTCGACGGCGACACAAGGTCCGGCGCCCCGATGGTCGTCGACTACGTGCAGGTGTCGCAGTCGACCGGTGGGAGCGGTACCACTCCCCCGCCGTCCGGCAACCGGGACGCCTACGGTGCCATTCAGGCGGAGTCCTACGACAGCCAGTCCGGCACGGCCACCGAGACCACCACGGACACCGGCGGCGGCCAGGACATCGGCTCACTCGCCAACGGCGACTGGGCGCTGTACAAGGGCGTCGACTTCGGCTCCACGGCGGCCCGGCAGTTCTACGGCCGGGTGGCGAGCGGAGCGGCGAGCGGCGTGAGCGGACTGGTCGAGGTACGCCTGGACAGCCGGGGCAACCCCCCTGTCGGCAGCTTCGCGGTGGCCAATACGGGCGGCTGGCAGAGCTGGCGGACGGTCCCGGCGAACGTCACCTCGGTGACCGGAGTCCATGACGTCTATCTGACGTTCACCAGCGGCCAGGCGTCGGACTTCGTCAATGTGAACTGGTTCGACTTCGGCCACTGACCGCGCGCTTGCGCAAAGGGGGCTCCACGCACGCGTGGAGCCCCTTTTCCGCGCGAGTGGCGGGCGAGACGCTCAGCGCAGCTCCGCCCGGAACGCCGCCGGGGTCATGTCCGTGTGCTGCTGGAAGAACTTGGAGAAGTTGGCCGCGTCGGGGAAGCCGACCGCCGCGCCCACTCTGCCGATGGGCAGGTCGGTGTGGGCGAGCAGGCGTTTGGCCTCCAGGATCACGCGTCTGTCGATGAAGCCCTTGGGGGTCTGTCCGGTGGCGGCGCGGACCGCGCGGACGAGGGTGCGGCGTGAGTAACCGAGGGCGTCGGCGTAGGCGCTGACACTGTGGTTGGCGGTGAAGCCCCTCTCGACCGCCTCGCGGAAGAGGGTGAACGTCGTGTCGGCCTGCTGCCGGGCCGCCTGGGCCGAGCCGGCCGCGAGGTGCGCCAGGCGCAGCAGGAACGCCGTGAGGGAGTGGCGCAGCACCTCGGTGTGCAGGGTGAGGGGGAGCGTGGTGGTGTCCTGGTACTCGCGCCCCAACTGGACGAGGGCCGCCTCGAGCCCGGCGAGCTGGTCCTCGTCGGGGCGCAACAGCGGCGGGAGGTCGTAGCGGTACAGGCCGGTGGCCTCGACGGTGGCGCGGGGCAGGAAGCCGGGCTGCATGGTCAGGACGGTTCCGCGGTACTCGCAGCTGCGCGAGAAGCGGTGGACCTGCCCCGGGCGGATCCACAGCAGGTCGCCGGCCGTCGCCTCGTACTCGGCGAAGTCGATCATGTGCCGTACGGGGCCGTCGGTGAAGAGCATCACGACGTGGAAGTCGATGCGGTGCACGCGCTCCAGCGGGGCCTCGGCGTGCCAGGTGCGGCCGGTCCCCATGGGGCCGATCTGCATGCCGACACCGCATGCGCTGAGTTCGACCGGGAAGGGGAAGGTTCTGATCCCGTCCACGCCGCCGTCGTCGTCCACACCGCCGCCGTCTCCGCCTTGGGTGGTTCTGTCTGCCATGTCCTTCTCGTGCCGCCTCGGTCGCGCGTCGCAGCGCACTGGGGTGTCCCACTTTCACCACAGGCTGACACACGGCGACCTTCCCCCGTAAAAGTCTGACTTTTAAGTTCGAACGCGTCAGAGCAATCCACCGCTCGGATAGAGGATTTCTTGAAGATGACCACGCAGACACCGGACAGCTTCGAATGGACCGAACTCGACCGGCGTGCCGTCGACACGGCCCGTCTGCTGGCGGCGGACGCCGTGCAGAAGGTCGGCAACGGTCATCCCGGCACCGCGATGAGTCTGGCGCCGGCGGCATACACCCTCTTTCAGAAGGTGATGCGCCATGACCCGGCCGACCCGGAGTGGACGGGCCGCGACCGCTTCGTGCTCTCCCCCGGCCACACCTCGCTGACCCTGTACACCCAGCTCCACCTCGCCGGGTACGAGCTGGAGCTGGACGACCTGAAGTCGTTCCGCACCTACGGCTCCAAGACGCCCGGCCACCCCGAGTACGGGCACACCGCGGGTGTGGAGACCACGACGGGCCCGCTCGGCCAGGGCGTCGCCAACGCCGTGGGCATGGCGATGGCGGCCCGCTACGAGCGCGGCCTGTTCGACCCGGACGCCCCGGCGGGCACCTCCCCCTTCGACCACACGATCTGGGCGATCGTCTCCGACGGCGACCTGCAGGAGGGCGTCTCCGCGGAGGCCTCCTCGCTGGCCGGCCACCAGAAGCTGGGCAACCTCGTCTTCCTCTACGACGACAACCACATCTCCATCGAGGGCGACACCGCGACCGCCTTCTCCGAGGACGTGCTGAAGCGGTACGAGGCGTACGGCTGGCACACCCAGCGGATCGAGCCCACGGACGACGGCGACATCGACGTGCCCGCGCTGTACGCGGCGCTGAAGGCCGCCCAGGCGGAGACCGGCCGCCCCTCCATCATCGCGATGCGCACGATCATCGCCTGGCCCGCCCCGAACGCGCGGAACACCGAGGCCGCCCACGGCTCGGCGCTCGGCGACGACGAGGTCGCGGCCACCAAGCGCGTCCTCGGCTTCGACCCGGAGAAGACCTTCGAGGTCGCGGACGACGTCCGCGCCCACACCCGCCGGGCCCTGGACCGGGGGGCCGAGGAGCACGCCGCCTGGGACAAGCGGATCGCCGAGTGGCGCGAGGCCCAGCCCGAGCGTGCCGAGCTGTTCGACCGGGTCGTCGCGGGCCGGCTGCCCGAGGGATGGGCGGACTTCGTACCGGTGTTCGAGCCCGGGAAGTCCGTCGCCACCCGCGCGGCCTCCGGCAAGGTCCTGCAGGCCCTCGGACCGGTCGTCCCCGAGCTGTGGGGTGGTTCCGCCGACCTGGCCGGGTCCAACAACACGACCATCGACAAGAGCAGCTCCTTCCTGCCGGAGGGCAACCCGCTGCCGGAGGCCGATCCGTACGGCCGTACCGTCCACTTCGGCATCCGCGAGTTCTCGATGGCCGCCGATCTGAACGGCATCGCCCTGCACGGCAACACCCGTGTCTACGGCGGCACCTTCCTCACGTTCTCCGACTACATGCGCAACGCCGTGCGGATGTCCGCGCTGATGCAGCTGCCGGTGACGTACGTGTGGACGCACGACTCCATCGGTCTCGGTGAGGACGGCCCCACCCACCAGCCCGTCGAGCACCTGGCCGCGCTGCGCGCCATCCCGGGTCTGAACGTGGTGCGTCCGGCGGACGCCAACGAGACCGCCCTCGCCTGGACGGAGATCCTGCGCCGGCACTCCACCCACCCGGCCCCGCACGGCCTGGCGCTGAGCCGGCAGGGGCTGCCGACCTACGCGCCCAACCCGGACACGGCGCGCGGCGGCTACGTCCTCGAGGAGTCCTCCACCCGGGCACCGGACGTCGTCCTGATCGCCACCGGCTCGGAGGTGCATGTCGCGGTGGCCGCCCGCGAGCTGCTGGAAGCCGAAGGCGTCGGTACGCGGGTGGTGTCGATGCCGTCCGTGGAGTGGTTCGAGGAGCAGCCGCGCGAGTACCGCGACCGGGTGCTGCCGCCGGAGGTACGGGCACGGGTCGCCGTGGAGGCCGGTATCGGTCTGACCTGGTACCGCTTCGTGGGCGACGCCGGACGCATCGTCTCCCTGGAGCACTTCGGCGCCTCCGCCGACGCCAAGACCCTGTTCGCCGAGTTCGGGTTCACCCCCGAGAACGTCGCCGCCGCGGCACGCGAATCCCTTGCCGCCGCCCGCGGTTGATCCGAACGCACGAAGGAAGATGATCACAGTGACCGAAGCGACCGCGATCGCGGGAGCACTTGGGCGCCTCGCCGAGGAGGGGGTGTCCGTCTGGCTGGACGACCTCTCCCGCGGGCGGATCGAGTCCGGCGGCCTCGCCGAGCTCGTCGAGGCCGGGAAGGTCGTCGGCGTCACCACCAACCCGTCGATCTTCCAGGCCGCCATCGGCTCCGGCGCGGACTACGAGGAGCAGCTGGCCGACCTGGCCGTGCGGGGTGTGACGGTCGACGAGGCGGTGCGGATGCTGACGACCGCGGACGTACGGTCCGCCGCCGACATTCTGCATTCTGTATACGAGCGGACCGGCGGCCGGGACGGCCGGGTCTCCATCGAGGTCGACCCGCGGCTCGCCCATGACACGACGGCCACGATCGCCGAGGCACGCCAGCTCGTCTGGCTCGTGGACCGCCCGAACGTCATGATCAAGATCCCGGCGACCCGTGCGGGTCTGCCCGCCATCACCGAGGTCGTCGGCCAGGGCATCAGCGTCAACGTCACGCTGATCTTCTCCCTGGAGCGCTACCGCGAGGTGATGGACGCCTACCTCGCCGGTCTGGAGAAGGCACGCGCGAAGGGCCTGGACCTGTCCGCCATCCACTCCGTGGCCTCCTTCTTCGTCTCCCGCGTCGACACCGAGATCGACAAGCGGCTGACGGTCCTGGGCACCGAGGAGGCCCTCGCACTCAAGGGCCGGGCCGCGCTGGCCAACGCGCGGCTGGCCTACGAGGCGTACGAGGAGGTCTTCTCCGGCGCACGCTGGCTCGCGCTGGCCGGGGACCGGGCGAACAAGCAGCGTCCGCTGTGGGCGTCCACCGGTGTGAAGGATCCCGCATACAAGGACACGCTGTATGTAGACGATCTGGTCGCGCCCGGCACGGTCAACACCATGCCGGAGGCCACCCTGAACGCGGTCGCCGACCACGGCGCCGTCACCGGCGACACGGTCACCGGCGGCTACGCGCAGGCCCGCGCCGACCTCGCGGCCGTCGAACGGCTCGGGATCTCCTACGAGGAGGTCGTCCGGCAGCTCGAGGCCGAGGGCGTCGCCAAGTTCGGGGCGGCCTGGCAGGACCTGCTGGACGCGGTCACGAAGTCCCTGAACAGCAAGGGAGTTGACGCGTAATGACCACCAACGAAGAGCAGGGGGCGGCACCGGAGCAGGTGCTGGTGCCCGTCGAACCGGCGGCCGACTGGGACAATCCCCTGCGCGATCCGCGCGACCGCCGCCTGCCCCGCATCGCGGGCCCGTCGGGGCTGGTCATCTTCGGGGTGACCGGTGACCTGTCCCGCAAGAAGCTGATGCCGGCCGTCTACGACCTCGCCAACCGCGGGCTGCTTCCGCCGGGCTTCTCCCTGGTGGGTTTCGCCCGCCGCGACTGGGAGGACCAGGACTTCGCCCAGGTGGTGCACGACGCCGTCCGCGAGCACGCGCGCACCCCGTTCCGCGAGGAGGTCTGGCAGCAGCTCGCCGAGGGCATGCGGTTCATCCCCGGCGACTTCGACGACGACACCGCGTTCAAGCAGCTGCGCGAGGCCGTCGAGGAGCTGGACGCCTCCCGGGGGACGGGCGGCAACTTCGCCTTCTACCTCTCGGTGCCGCCGAAGTTCTTCCCGAAGGTCGTGCGGCAGCTGAAGAAGCACGGCCTGGCGAGTCCGCCGGAGGGCGCCTGGCGCCGGGCGGTCATCGAAAAGCCGTTCGGGCACGATCTGGCGAGCGCCCGGGAGCTGAACGCGATCGTGCACGACGTGTTCGACCCGGACCAGGTCTTCCGCATCGACCACTACCTCGGCAAGGAGACCGTCCAGAACATCCTGGCCCTCCGCTTCGCCAACCAGATGTACGAGCCGATCTGGAACCGGTCCTTCGTCGACCATGTGCAGATCACCATGGCCGAGGACATCGGCATCGGCGGCCGGGCCGGCTACTACGACGGCATCGGCGCCGCCCGTGACGTCATCCAGAACCACCTGCTGCAGCTCATGGCCCTCACCGCGATGGAGGAACCCATCGCCTTCGACGCCGAGGCGCTGCTCACCGAGAAGCTGAAGGTGCTGAAGTCGGTGCGGCTGCCGGAGCACCTGGGCCTGAGCACCGTCCGCGGACAGTACGCCGAGGGCTGGCAGGGGGGCGAGCAGGTGCCCGGATACCTGCAGGAGGAGGGCATCGACCCGAGCTCGAAGACCGACACATACGCGGCGATCAAGCTGGAGGTCGGCAACCGCCGCTGGGCGGGCGTCCCGTTCTACCTGCGCACCGGTAAGCGGCTGGGCCGCCGGGTCACCGAGATCGCGGTGGTGTTCAAGCGGGCCCCGCACTCCCCGTTCGACTCTACGGCCACCGAGGAACTCGGGCAGAACGCCATCGTCATACGCGTCCAGCCCGACGAGGGAATGACCGTCCGGTTCGGCTCCAAGGTGCCGGGCACCTCGATGGAGATCCGGGACGTGTCCATGGACTTCGCCTACGGCGAGTCGTTCACCGAGTCGAGTCCGGAGGCGTACGAGCGGCTCATCCTGGACGTGCTGCTGGGCGACGCCAACCTGTTCCCCCGCC
Organism: Streptomyces sp. NPDC001544; assembly: GCF_042894285.1. Classification (NCBI taxonomy): domain Bacteria; kingdom Bacillati; phylum Actinomycetota; class Actinomycetes; order Kitasatosporales; family Streptomycetaceae; genus Streptomyces; species Streptomyces sp. NPDC001544. Next base: position 114,249 of record NZ_JBIAVN010000009.1, read on the forward strand.
ACCAGGAAGTGGAAGAGTCCTGGAAGATCCTCGACCCGATCGAGGAGTACTGGGCGGCACACGGCAGGCCGGCGCAGTACGCGTCGGGCAGCTGGGGACCCGAGGAAGCCGACGAGATGCTCGCACGAGACGGACGGAGCTGGCGCAGGCCATGAAGATCGACCTGACCGACACCACGGCAAGCAAGATCAACAAGGCGTTGGTGCAGGGCCGCCGCGCCATCGGGACACCCGCGGTGGGCATGGTCCTGACGATGGTCATCGTCACGGACGAGGAGAACGCCTACGACGCGATCAAGGCCGCCGAGGAAGCCTCGCACGAGCATCCCTCGCGGACCCTGGTCGTCATCAAGCGGCAGGCCCGCAACCCGCGTGAGCGCATGCAGTCCCGGCTGGACGCGGAGGTCCGGGTCGGCTCCGAGGCCGGTACCGGGGAGACGGTCGTGCTGCGCACCTACGGCGAAGTGTCCGACCACGCCGACTCGGTGGTCCTGCCGCTGCTGCTGCCGGACGCCCCGGTGGTCGTGTGGTGGCCGGTGGAGGCGCCGGAGAACCCCGCCAAGGATCCGCTGGGCGCGCTGGCACAGCGCAGGATCACCGACCTGTACGCCGTCGAGAACCCGCTGGAGGTCCTTCAGCACCGGGTCCGCTCCTACGCGCCCGGTGACACCGACCTCGCCTGGACCCGGCTCACCCCGTGGCGTTCGATGCTGGCCGCCGCCCTGGACCAGGCCCGCACGACGGTGACCTCGGCGGCGGTCGAGGCCGAGGCCGACAACCCCGCCGCCGAGCTGCTCGCCCGCTGGCTGGAGGCACGGCTCAGGGTGAACGTCGACCGCGTGGTCACCGCCGGACCGGTCGTCACGGCCGTCCGCCTCGGCACCGGCAACGGCGAGATCGTCATCGACCGTCCCGAGGGCCCGCTGGCCACGCTGACCCTCCCGGGGCAGCCGCCGCGCACCCTGGCGCTCAAGGTCCGGTCCATGTCCGAGCTCATCGCCGAGGAACTGCGCCGCCTCGACGCCGACGAGATGTACGCCATCGCCCTGCGCGGCAAGGAGGAGACCCCCGCCCATGTCTGACGCCCCGAAGCCCACGCGGCGGCCGGAGTGGGCCGCTCTGGAGGACCACCGCGCGGACACGATGCCGCACCCGAGCCTCAGGGAGCTGTTCGCCGCGGATCCGGGCCGCGCCGAGCGTTACGTCGTCACCGTCGGCGACCTGCGGATCGACTACTCCAAGCACCTGATCACCGACGAGACCCTGGTCCTGCTCCAGGAACTGGCCGCCGCCACCGGCGTGTCCGGGCTGCGCGACGCGATGTTCCGCGGCGAGCGGATCAACGTCACCGAGAACCGGGCCGTGCTGCACACCGCGCTGCGCGCCCCGCGGGAGGCGGTGGTCGAGGTCGACGGGGAGAACGTCGTCCCCGAGGTCCACGCGGTCCTGGACAAGATGGCGGGCTTCGCCGAGCGGGTCCGCTCCGGTGAGTGGACCGGCCACACGGGTCGGCGGATCCGCAACGTCGTCAACATCGGCATCGGCGGCTCCGACCTGGGCCCGGCGATGGCCTACGAGGCGCTTCGGCCCTTCACAGCACGGGAGTTGACGTTCCGGTTCGTGTCGAACGTGGACGGCGCCGATCTGCACGAGGCGACCCACGACCTGGACCCGGCGGAGACCCTGTTCATCGTCGCGTCGAAGACGTTCACCACCATCGAGACGATCACCAACGCCACCTCGGCCCGCTCCTGGCTGCTGGACGCCTTCGGAGGGGACGAGAAGGCGGTGGCCAGGCACTTCGTCGCACTGTCGACGAACGCCGGGAAGGTCACCGAGTTCGGTATCGACCCGGACAACATGTTCGCCTTCTGGGACTGGGTCGGCGGCCGGTACTCGTACGACTCGGCGATCGGCCTGTCGCTGATGATCGCCATCGGTCCGGACCGCTTCCGGGAGATGCTCGACGGTTTCCGGATCGTCGACGAGCACTTCCGGACCGCGCCCCCGGAGTCCAACGCGCCGCTGATCCTCGGCCTGCTGGGCATCTGGTACAACAATTTCTTCGACGCCCAGTCGCACGCGGTGCTGCCGTACAGCCACTACCTGTCGAAGTTCACGGCCTACCTGCAGCAGCTGGACATGGAGTCCAACGGCAAGTCGGTGGACCGTCAGGGCCGCCCGGTCGAGTGGCAGACGGGGCCGGTGGTGTGGGGCACGCCCGGCACCAACGGGCAGCACGCCTACTACCAGCTCATCCACCAGGGCACGAAGCTCATCCCGGCCGACTTCATCGGCTTCGCCCGGCCCGTGGCCGAGCTCAGCGACGAACTGAAGTCCCAGCACGACCTGCTGATGGCGAACTTCTTCGCCCAGACCCAGGCCCTCGCCTTCGGCAAGACCGCCGACGAGGTGCGCGCCGAGGGCGTGCCCGAGGAGCAGGTGCCGCACCGCACCTTCCGCGGCAACCACCCCACCACGACGATCCTCGCCGGCGAACTGACCCCGTCGGTCCTCGGCCAGCTCGTCGCCCTCTACGAGCACAAGGTGTTCGTGCAGGGCGCGGTGTGGGACATCGACTCCTTCGACCAGTGGGGCGTGGAGCTCGGCAAGGTCCTCGCCAAGCGCGTCGAACCGGCGCTGACCGAAGGCGCCGACGTGCCCGGTCTCGATCCGTCCACCGCCGCCCTCGTGGCCGCCTACCGCTCGCTGAAGAACGCCCCGCACGCTTAAGGAAGAAGTGAACTGACCATGCAGCTTGGACTCATCGGCCTCGGCAAGATGGGCGGCAACATGCGCGAGCGGATCCGCCGCGCCGGCCACACCGTCATCGGCTACGACCGCAACCCCGAAGTCTCCGACGTCAAGAACCTCGCCGAACTGGTCGAGAAGCTCGACGCCCCGCGCACGGTGTGGGTGATGGTCCCCGCGGGCCACGCCACCCAGTCCGTCATCGACGAACTGAAGCAGCTCCTGTCCGAGGGCGACACGGTCGTCGACGGCGGCAACTCCCGCTGGACGGACGACGAGAAGCACGCGGCGGAACTCGGCGTCAAGGGCATCGGCTTCGTCGACGCGGGCGTCTCCGGCGGGGTCTGGGGCCTCAAGAACGGCTACGCCCTGATGGTCGGCGGCGACAAGGCCCACGTGGAGCGGCTGGAGCCGATCTTCGAGGCGCTCAAGCCCGAGGGCCCCTACGGCTACGTCCACGCCGGCAAGGTCGGTGCCGGCCACTTCTCGAAGATGGTCCACAACGGCATCGAGTACGCCATGATGCAGGCCTACGCCGAGGGCTGGGAGCTCCTGGAGAAGGTCCGTTCGGTGGACAACGTCCGGGAGGTGTTCCGCTCCTGGCAGGAGGGCACGGTCATCCGCTCCTGGCTGCTCGACCTCGCGGTCAACGCCCTCGACGACGACGAGCACCTGGAGAAGCTGCGCGGCTACGCCGAGGATTCCGGCGAGGGCCGCTGGACCGTCGAGGCGGCCATCGACCACGCGGTGCCGCTCCCGGCGATCACCGCCTCCCTGTTCTCCCGGTTCGCCTCCCGGCAGGACGACTCCCCGCAGATGAAGATGGTCGCGGCGCTGCGCAACCAGTTCGGCGGCCACGCCGTCGAGTCGGTGAAGGAGTAGCCGGTCATGGGGGACCTCCTGCTGGTCCGCCATGGCGAGACGGAGTGGAGCGTTTCGGGACAGCACACCAGCTTCACCGACCTGCCCCTCACCCAGCACGGCGAGGAGCAGGCCAAGTCCCTGGCTCCGCTCCTCACCGGCCGGACCTACGCCCTGACACTCACCAGCACGCTCCGACGCGCGATACGCACCGCCGAACTCATCGGCCTGACGGGGGCCGTCGCGGACCCCGACCTGCACGAATGGGACTACGGCGGTTATGAGGGCATCACCACCGTCGACATCCACCGCACCCGTCCCGACTGGGACCTGTGGACCGACGGCGTGCCGCCCGGCTCCGGGGGGACACCCGGTGAGTCGCCCGCCGACGTGGGCCGGCGCGCCGACCGGGTGCTGTCCCGCCTGGACCCGGTGCTCGCCCGCGACGACGGCGACGTACTGCTCGTGGCCCACGGCCACTTCCTCCGTGTCCTGACCGCCCGTCGGCTGGGCCTGCCGCCGGCCGAAGGACGCCTGTTCCAGTTGGCCACCGGCACGGTCAGCCGACTGTCGACCGAACACGGCCGGCCGGTGATCGCGGAGTGGAACTGCGGACCCTGACCGCCCAGCGCGGTGCAGATGGCGGGCGGCGCCGTACGGGGCCGCCCGCCGTCGGTTGCATACCGCAGCGGCCGTCGTCAGGTGCATACGTAGTGGCCGTCGTCAGGTGCATACGTAGTGGCCGTCGTCAGGTGCATACGTAGTGGCCGTCGTCGGTTGCATACATCGCGACCGTCGTCTACTGACGGTATGCGGCCCTTCGTCGGGTGGATGCCATATGGCCTACCGTCGCGGAATCCCGTACGCACGCTCCACACGCAGCCGCAGCACCAGCCGGCGGTCGCGGACCATGGCGGTCCGGTAGTCGTCCCAGTCGGGGTGCTCGCCCTGGACGTCGCGGTAGAGGCGGATCAGCTCCTCCACCGTCTCGTCGTGCGGGTCCCCGGCGACGGGTGACAGGTCGGCGGTGCCCTCGGCGACCGTGTACGCCCAGCGGTCGGCGGTGGTCACGTGGTAGGAGGCCCGAGGATCCCGGCGCAGATTGCGGGTCTTGGCGCGGTCGTCGGTGAGCGAGACCCGGATGACCCGCTCCTCGGGGTAGTAGGCGTGGCTGACGTTCGACAACTGGGGCCGGCCGTCGCGCTTGAGGGTCACCAGCACTCCCCCGTGGCTTGCGGAGAGCAGCCCGAGCAGTGCGTCCTGCGTCGCGTCCTGTGTCATACCGGGTTCAACCCGGCCGGCGCGCCGCCACATTCCCCCCCTTCCTCCCACGGCACCGGTGGACATGTTGGTAGACAGTGTCTACGCCTTCTGGTAGACACCGTCTATGCCCTTGAGAGAATCCGAACCCGGTCTGCGAACCCGCCTGGTCGACGTCGGTGTGGAACTGGTGGCCGCCGAAGGCGTGGGGGCGCTGACCCTGCGGGAGATCGCCCGCCGGGCGGGCGTCTCGCACGGGGCGCCACGCCGCTACTTCCCAACCCATCTGGAACTGCTGTCCGCCATCGCGCGCCGTGGCTTCGCCGACCTGGCCGGCCGAGTGGAGGCCGCCCTCGCGGACGCCCCGCCGGAGCCGCGCCGGCGACTGACCGCTCTGAGCCGGATCTACCTGGAGTTCGCACTGGACAACCCCGGCATGTATGAGCTGATGTTCCGTCACGACCTACTGGAGAGCGGCCACTTGGGGCTGCGCCGGACCAGCCTTCCGCTCTTCGGTCTGCTGGCCGACCTGGTGGGCCGGATCCGCCCGGACGCCGACGCCCGCCTGATCGCCGGCGCGTTGTGGGCGAATCTGCACGGCATCGCCCAGCTGTGGGGCTGGGGCAGTATGCAACTCGCCACGGGCACCGACGATTTCGTACCCCTCCTGCAGTCGGCGCTGGACGCCCACCTGGGGCCGAGGGACGCGCGGTGAACCGTCCGCTGACGCTGGCCGCCAGCGTGGTCGGCGCCGTGGTCGTCGCCCTGGACGGCACGGTCCTCACGGTCGCCCAGCCCACGCTGCGCAGGGAGTTGCACGCGTCCTTGACCGAGGTGCAGTGGACCAGCACCGCCTACCTGATCGCGGTGGCGAGCCTGCTGGTGTTCGCCGGACGGCTGGGCGACCGGTACGGGCAACGACGGATGTTCGCCTGCGGAATGCTCGGGTTCGGGGCGGCGTCGGCGGGCATCGGCCTGGCACCCGGCGTGGGTTGGGTGATCGCGCTGCGGGTGGTGCAGGGCGTGTGCGGCGCGCTGCTGCAGCCGGCCACGCTCGGGATGCTGCGTACCGCGTATCCGCCGGAACGCCTCGCGATGCCGCTGGCGGTGCGCACCGCCGCGATCGGGCTGGCGGCCGCCGCCGGGCCGGTCGTGGGCGGGGTGCTGGTGACGGGACCGGGCTGGCGGGCCGTGTTCTTCCTCAACGTCCTGCCCGCCTGCGGTTTCGGCGCGATCGCGCTCATCGCACGCGATCGCGGTGCGACGGCGCGGACGGCCGGGGTGCGGCTGGACATACCCGGCGCGCTGCTCCTCGCGGTGACGCTCGGCTGCCTGGTGCACGCGCTGGTCGCCCGTCCGGTGGCCGCGCAGACGGTGGCCGGACTGACCCTGGCGGCCCTCACCGGGGTCGCGTTCGTCCGGCACGAGCGGAGGGCCGCGAGCCCGTTGCTGCCGCCGGAGGTGATCGGCTCGCGGGCGGTGGGCGCGGCGCTGGGCATCCTGGTGGCCGCGTCGGCGGCGCTGTTCGGCACACTGTTCGCCGTCACCTACGTCCTGCAGGACGGACTCGGCCTCGACCCCCTCCACAGTGCCCTGCGCAGCCTGCCGCTGGCCGTGCTGATGGTCCTGTCCGCCCCGGCGTGCGCGATGCTGCTGCGCCGGGCGGGCGCCCGTGTCACGACCGGCGTCGCGATGGCTCTCCTCTCGGCCGGCGTGCTGGTGATGGCCCGCGCCTCGGGCACGCTCGTACTGGACGCCGGTTTCGCGCTGCTGGGCGCCGGGTTCGGCACCGTGATGGTGGCGGCCACGCACGTCGTCGTGCGGCGGGCGGACGCCGGTACGGCCGGTGTGGCGGGCGGGCTGCAGCAGACCGCGCTGAACGTCGGGCCGGCGCTGGGCGTGGCCGCGGCGACGTCGCTGATGGGCGTGGGGACCGCGGCGGCGCTGACCGTCCTGGCGGTCGTTGCCGCGCTCGGCGCGGTGGCCTCCCTGGCGCTGCCGGGACGCCGCGTCGTGTCGATCACACCCCGCCCGGAACCGCGGGAGCGTGCCGCAGTCCCTGCGAAGATGATCTCCGACGACGTCCGAAGAGGCCTGAGCCCCTCCGATGAGGTCTGAGGCCGTCCGGCGAGGGTAGGACGGACCACGCCGGGTCGGACACGACCGGAGGAGAGCGATGGCACAGCTGCGACAGGAAGTCGACCCGGGCGAGGCCGGGCTGGACGGGAAGGCGCTGGACCGCCTCGACCGGTACCTCGCCGACCACGTCGACGAAGGGCGTCTGCCCGGCTTCCTGGTGGCCCTCTCGCGCGGCGGCCGTGTCGCCCACCTGACCGTGCACGGGCACCGCGACGTGGCGGCGGGGCTGCCGGTCGAGGCGGACACCCTGTGGCGGATCTACTCCATGACCAAGCCGGTCACCGCGGTCGCCGTGCTGCTGCTGGCGGAGGAGGGCAGGCTGTCGCTGGACGACCCGCTCGAGCGGTACCTCCCCGTCTTCGCCGGCCCCCGGGTCTACGTCGGCGGCTCCGGCCCCGACGTGGAGACCCGCCCGGCCGACGGCCCCGTCCTCCTGCGTCATCTGCTGACCCACACCGCGGGCCTGACCTTCGGCTTCTACCACTCCCATCCTGTCGACGCGCTGTACCGCGAGGCCGGTCTGGAGTCGCCGGTGGCGCCGGGCGCGGACCTGGCCGGGACGATGGACGTGTACGCGCGGCTTCCTCTGCAGTTCGAGCCGGGCACGCAGTGGAACTACTCGGTCGCCTCCAACGTGCTCGGCCGGGTGATCGAGGTGGTCTCCGGGCAGCCGCTCGACCGGTTCTTCGCCGACCGGATCTTCCGGCCGCTCGGCATGACGGACGCGGGCTTCGAGGTCACGCCCGAACAGTCCGACAGGCTCGCCGAGTTGTACGGCGAGACCGATGCCGGTGGCATCGAGCCGATCCCCGGGCTGCCGCTGCACGGCCGGCCCCGCTTCCTGTCCGGCAGCGGCGGTATGGTCGCCTCGGCCCACGACTACCACCGGTTCATGGAGATGCTGCGCCGCGGCGGCGAACTGGACGGCATCCGTCTGCTCTCCCGCGCGTCGGTGGCCCTGATGACCGGCAACCGGCTCCCGGGCGGCACGGACCTGTGGTCCTTCGGCGCCCCCGCCCACCGGGAGCCCGGCAACGTGGGTGTCGGCTTCGGTTTCAACGTCTCCGTGGTCACCGATCCCGCCCGGACGGTGGTGCCGGTGGGCCTCGGCACCTTCGGCTGGAGCGGCGTGGCGAGGACGACCTTCTGGATCGATCCGGGGCGCGACCTGACCGTGCAGTTCATGACCCAGGTGCGTCCGAAGACCCTGAAGATCTTCCCGGATCTGAAGCGCCTCGCCCATGAGGCAGTCGTCGACTGAACACCGAATACTGCATACGATGACGGGCCCTCCCGGGCGGTCCCCACGATCAGCGACGCCCAGTTCAGCAGGCGAAGGGCGTCCTGGACGTGGTGAGGGAACGTGCCGCGGTTCCGGACCACGGGCGGCGCTCCGTCATCTTCGTCGCGGGGTTCGCGGACTCCGGAGAGGCCGGAGAGGCGGGCCAGGCGGCCGCGCGGAACGCGCTGCGTGAACTGCTCGTGCCGGCCCTCGGCGAACGCCCCGGACCGACGTGGACATTCCTGTACGTGGGCGACGCCGTGGCTGTCCAGGCCTACCTGGACGAGACACAACAAGCCGATCTGATCCTGGACCTGCCCACACACGTGGGAGCCGCGTTGTACTCCTCCAAGGTGCCCCGGGGTCTACGAATCGTCGTGCAGCGAGCCGCTCATCCGCGGCCGTGCTGGTGTCCGACGAACTGTTCGGTGCCGTCTCCCGCACACACGACCGCCTGGCCGCTGTCTTCTCCCCGGTCCGGCTGCAGACCGGGGAGGAAGTCGTGAAGGCGTGGATCTCGGTCCCCGGATACCCGGCACCACCCGGCATCGAGGAGTGGTACTGGTCTCCCGGCGACGATGCGCCGTGATCCTGCCGGCGAGCGGTGACTCGGCCGGCCTCGCGGGCGGCGTCCGGGCCCCGGAGAGGAAGAGGACGCCTCGGCCATGGCCTCTTCCTGTCCGGATCTCCGGACTGTCCTTCAGGACAGGTGCGCGACGGCGTCCAGATGGGGCAGGTGGTGGTCCAGCCGCTCCCGCTTCGTGCGCAGATAGGTGATGTTGCTCTCGCACGGCTGGATCAGCAGCGGCACCGTCTCGGCGACCTGTATGCCGTGCCGGACCAACGCCTCCCGCTTGCGCGGGTTGTTGGACATCAGGCGGACCGACTTCACACCGAGGTCCTGCAGCATCCCGGCGGCGACGCCGTAGTCGCGGGCGTCGACGGGCAGTCCGAGGGCGAGGTTCGCCTCGACGGTGTCCAGGCCCTCCGCCTGCAGGGCCATCGCGCGCAGCTTGGCGAGCAGACCGATACCCCGGCCCTCGTGCCCTCTCAAGTAGACGACGATACCGCTGCCTTCGGCGACGACCGCGCGCAACGCGGAGTCCAACTGGTCGCCGCACTCGCAGTGCTGGGAGCCGAACGCGTCACCGGTCAGGCACTCCGAGTGCAGCCGGGTGAGGACGCCCTCGGAGCCTATCTCGCCGTAGACCAGGGCCACTTGCTCGTCACCGCGGTCGTGGTCCAGGTAGCCGACCGCCTGGAATTTCCCGTACACCGTGGGCAGTGGCGCATTGACGACGCGTTCCACACCCGTACGCTGCGGGGCCTTCTTGCCGAGTACGCCGATGTTTTCTGTCATGATCTGATTCCTAAAGCAGAGACGAAAGGCCGTAGGGAAATGAGTGGTTCGGGCGCAGGTGGGACGATGTACGGTACATGGGGCCTGCTGCCGGCGGACACCACGGAAGATGTACGGGCGCGGGGGGCGGGCGTCTCACCACAGGTGGCCGTCCTTCCCGTCGGGAGTTTCGAGCAGCACGGTGCCTACCTTCCGCTCGCGACCGACACCCTGGTCGCCTGTGCCATCGCCCGGGAGATCGCCGCGGCGCACCCGGTGCACCTCCTTCCTCCCGTGACGATGTCCTGCTCGCACGAGCACGCGGCCTGGCCGGGAACCGTCAGCATCTCCTCCGTGACCCTGCATGCGGTGGTACGGGACATCGCGGCGTCGCTGCGCCGTTCGGGCGTCGAGGCGCTCGTCGTGGTCAACGGCCACGGTGGCAACTACGTGCTGGGCAACGTGGTCCAGGAGGCCTCCGCACGCGGGGAGCGGATGGCGCTCTTCCCGGCCGCGGAGGACTGGGAGGAGGCGCGGGTGCGGGCCGGGGTGGCCACCTCGCTGCTCACCGACATGCATGCCGGAGAAATCGAGACCTCCATTCTGCTGCACGCTCATCCCGAATATGTCCGTCCTGGTTACGAGTCCGCCGATTTCACCGCGGACGACCGCCGTCATCTGCTCACCGTGGGAATGTCCGCCTATACCGAATCGGGCGTCATCGGCCGTCCTTCCCTCGGGTCGGCGGAGAAGGGCAGGGAACTGCTGGCGAGCCTGGTGGAATCCTTCGGTGCGTACCTGGAGTCGGTCACCTCGGGGGAAACGGATTCCTCTCGCGCATAGGTTCCGCGCAGCGCGGTCCACCAGCGGGCGACGAGGACCAGCGCGCCGGGCAGGGCGGCCACGAAGCTGAGCACCCCGTACACCACGGCGACGGCCAGCCCGCTGCTCGCGCCCAGCCCGGCGGCGGCGAACGCCCAGGCGGTGACGCCCTCCCGGGGGCCGAAGCCGCCGACGTTCAGCGGCAGGCCCATGGCGAGCAGGGCGAGCACCGCGAGCGGCAGCAGCACCGGCACGGATGCCGCGGATCCGGCGACACGGGCCGCCACGACGAACATGGCGAGGTGTCCGGCGAGGACGACGACGGAGGACAGTGCGACGCCCGGCCCGCTCTGGCGCGACAGCAGCGCACGGCGGGCCTCGTCGAGGTTCGTCCGCAGGGCTCCCCGCCGGGAGGGGGCGCGGTTCATGCGGACGGCGAGGACGACGGCGAGCGCGCCCGCGAGGACGAAGGCGGCCGGCGCGGCGAAGCTGCGGGCGTCGTCCCGCACCGGCGAGGGCAGTGTCAGCAGCGCCGCCCCGCCGATCAGGACCAGCGCGATCTGACCCGCGACCCGCTCCAGTACGACCGCCCGGACGCCGCGCCCCAGGTCACCGGCGCTCTGCCCGTGCCGCACCGCCCGGTGCACGTCGCCGAGGACACCACCGGGCAGGGCCGCGTTCAGGAACAGCGCCCGGTAGTAGTCGGCCACGGCCGCCCCCAGCGGCAGTCGCATCCCGAGACCGCGGGCCACCAACTGCCAGCGCCAGGCGCTGAACACCGTGGTGACGATGCCGATCACCAGCGCGGCGAGCAGCGAGCCCGTGTCGATTCGCCGCAGTCCGTCGAGGAACACGCCCGTACCCAGCCGCCACAGCAGCACGGCGAGGATGACGACTCCGGCGACCGTGCCGAAGTTGCTGCGCACGGCGGGGGTGTTGAGACGGCCGAGGAATGAACGGGGGCCCTTGCGGGGGGAGCTGGGGGGCGCTGCCACGGAGCCGGGCGTGTGGGGGGCCGCCGCCGTGTCCGGTGCGGGCGCGGGCGTCGCCGCCGCCTCCGGTGCGGCCGCGGTGCCCGCGGGCGCGTTCGCGATCCTGCGCAGAGGCCGTCCGGCCGCCGTGGGCTGCACACGCGCGCGGATGGCCGCACGGGCCGTGCGCGGCTTCGTGGCACCGGGCGCCTGAACGGTCCGGGACACGCCGGCCCGCGCGGTCCGGGCGGCGCCCGGCCGGGTGGTCCGGGCGCTGGCCGCGAGCGTCGTGCGCACGCCGGCCGGCCGTACGGCCGTGCCGCTCCCCGTCTGCGGGGCCCCCGCGCTCACGCCACGCCGCCCGTCGGCCTGGGCAGCGCCAGCAGGTCGCTGTGGTGGACGGTGACGCGCAGTTCGCCGGCGGCGCAGGCGGCCAGGCGGTCCTGCAGGTAGCCCTCGGCGCGCTCGGCCAGTTCGGGTCGCTGTTCCACGGCCGCGCCGACCCAGCCGCGCAGCCACTGGGCGGTCAGTTCGGCGTCGTCGGGGCCGAGCCGCCAGGGGCTCGGGTGCACCCGTACCGTCGCGCCGCGCTCGCCGAAGGCCTCGCAGGCCACGGTGACGGCGTCGGGGCCGAGCAGGCCGCCGCGCCGCTGGTGGGCGTTGAACGCCTCGGCTATCTCGGCGTCCAGCGGGTGGGACGGGCCGAGTTCGACGCGGCCGGCGACGGACAGGGTCAGCAGTGCCGGGCATCCGGCGCCCACGCAGGCCTCGGCGAGGGCCTCGACCTCTTCGCGGGTGAGGACGTCGAGCAGCGCGGAGGCGGTCACCAGGGAGGCACCGGCCAGGGCGTCCGGGGTGAGCCGGGCGACGTCGGCGCGTCGGGTCTCCACGGTGACCCGGCTGCCGTCGGCGGCCGCGCGGGGGGAGGCGACGGCGGCGAAGTGCAGCAGGTAGGGGTCGCGGTCGTGCAGGATCCAGTGCTGGGCACCGTCCAGCCGGGGTGCGAGCCAGCGGCCCATCGAGCCGGTGCCGCAGCCCAGGTCGTGCACGGCCAGGCCGCCGCTCCGGCCCGGCAGGTTGGCCAGCCGGATCCGCAGCGGGTCGAGCAGGTCGAGCGCCCGGGCGAGCGCGTCGGCCCCCTCGCGCAGCTGGAGCCACTCGGGCGCGTACCGGGGCGGTTCCTCGGCTTCGGCGTCCCGCAGCCGTACGGTGGCCCGCTCGCCGGGGCGGGCGACGGGGCCCGCGCCGGCGATCACGCCGGACGGGTCCGCCTCGCCGGGGGCGATGTCGTGCCGCGGTGCGGGTTCGGTCATGTCCGTCGCCGCCTTCGCTGCCGTGTCCGGTACCTCGCGGGGGCCGGGCTGGGCCGGGATTCCGTCGGTGGTCGTGGTCGTCCGGCTCATGCCGCCCTCCGGGGTTCGTCGGGGAGCCGGAGCAGGACTCCGGCCAGGCTGCGGGCGGTGGCCGCCCAGCCGCCGAGGGCCGCGCGGCGGCTGCGCGCGGCGGCCTTCAGGCGGCGGCGTACGTCGGCCTCGCCGAACCAGCCGCGCAGTTCGGCGGCGAGGGCGGCGGGGTCCTCCGGCGGTACGAGGATGCCGGGCACGCCGCCGTCGGGGGCGCGGCCGACCGCTTCGGGCAGCCCGCCGACGTCGGTGGCCATGACCGGGATGCCGCGCGCGAGGGCCTCGGTGACCGCCATGCCGTAGGTCTCGGCGTAGGAGGTGAGGACCATCAGGTCGGCGGAGGCGTAGCTGGCGTCGAGGTCGGCTCCGGCGCGCGGGCCCGCGAGGTGCAGGCGGTCGGTCAGGCCGTGCTTCTCGATGAGGGCGCGCAGGTGGGCGACGTACTCGGGGTCCTGGTTGAGGCCGCCCACGCAGGTGCAGGTCCACGGCAGGTCCCGTACCGCGGCCAGGGCCTCCACCAGCCGGTGCTGGCCCTTGCGCGGGGTCACCGCGGCCACGCACAGCAGGTGGGAGACACCGTCGGTGCCGGCGGCGAGCGGGGCGATGTCGGCGCCGGGGGCGGCGACGTGCACCCGGTCGGGAGCGAGCCCGTGGTGGGAGACCAGACGGCGCACCGCCCAGTCGCTGGTGGCGATCACGGCGGGCACCGCCCGCAGCACCGCGCGCTCGCGGGCGTCGAGATCGGCGGCGACGGACGGTTCGAGGCCCGTCTCGTCGCCGAGCGGCAGGTGCACGAGGACGGCGAGGCGCAGCCGTTCGGCCTCGGGGACGACGATCTCGGGGACGCCGCAGGCGACCAGCCCGTCCAGCAGGACGACCGAGCCGTCGGGCAGTTCCCGCAGGGTACGGGCGAGCGCCTCGCGGGCGGCGGCACCGGGGCGGGGCCAGCTGCCGTCCACGGGGTGCTTGGTGACCTGCCAGCCGAAGCCGGGCAGGTCCAGGCAGACCCGCCGGTCGTAGGCGTTGCCACCGCTGGGGTTGGCCGGGTCGTCGACGCCGCCCGGCAGGACGAAGTGCACGGTGCGCAGGGACATGGGGATGATCCCGACGTGGTTCGAGGCCGCGCGCTGGGCGGGCACGTAGGCGAGCGGCGACGCGCCGTCGGCGGACGGCCGGTCGATGGTCGTGTCGGTCACAGGGCACGCTCGTAACTCGCCCAGGCGATGTGCGACTCGTGCAGGGTGACCGTGATGCCCGCGAGTCCCCTGGCGCCCTCGCCGAGGGCGCCCTTGTGGACGCGTTCGGCGAGCCGGTCGGCGATGACCTTGGCCAGGAACTCGGTGGAGGTGTTGATACCGGCGAAGTCGGGCTCGTTGTCGAGGTTGCGGTAGTTCAGCTCGCTCACCACGGAGCCCAGTTCCTGGGTGGCCAGGCCGATGTCGACGACTATGTTGTCGTCGTCCAGCTGCTCGCGCCGGAAGGTGGCGTCCACCAGGAAGGTGGCGCCGTGCAGCCGCTGGGCGGGCCCGAACACCTCGCCGTGGAAGCTGTGAGCGATCATGATGTGATCGCGGACGGTGATGCTGAACAACTGACGACCCTCCAGGTGCGGCGCGTCCGGTCCCCAGCCATTCCCTGCCGGGGGATGCCGTGTATTACGGCTCTTCGCTTCCCCGCGTTCAGCCGTTCCTCACTCTTTTCTCAGGTCAGGCGCTCTTGCCGGTCCGCCGGCCGTACCTGATTGATCGTTTCGTCAGCCGAGGTCGGTGTACCGCACCCGGTGGCACAGCGCCGGGATCCGGCCGGAGGCCAGCTCGGGCAGCACGTCGGGGAGCTCCTCGAACGCCGACTCTCCGGTGATGAGCGCGTCCAGGGCCGGGTCGGCGAGCAGGTCCAGGGCGAGGGCCAGCCGGTCGGCGTAGGTGCGGCCGGGGCGGGCCGGGGAGACGGTGCCGACCTGGCTGCTGCGCACGGTCAGCCGCCGCGAGTGGAAGGCCTCGCCGAGCGGGAGGGCGATCCGCCGGTCGCCGTACCAGCTCAGTTCGACGACGGTGCCCTCGGCGGCGAGCAGTTCCAGCGACCGGGTCAGACCGGCTTCGGTGGCGCTGGCGTGGACGACGAGGTCGCAGTCGCCGAGGGCGTCCTCGGGCGAGGCGAAGCCGACGCCCAGGGCCTCGGCGGTCGCGGCGCGCGCGGGGTCGGCGTCGACGAGTTGCAGCCGTACGCCGGGGAAGCGGGCCAGCAGGGCGGCGACCGAGCAACCGACCATGCCGCCGCCGACCACGGCGATACGGTCGCCGACCAGGGGCGCCGCGTCCCACAGGGCGTTCACGGCCGTCTCCACGGTGCCGGCGAGGACGGCCCGTTCGGCGGGCACGTGCTCGGGCACCACGGTCACGGCGCTCGCCGGGACGACGTAACGGGTCTGGTGCGGGTACAGGCAGAACACCGTGCGGCCGGCCAGCTCGTCCGGCCCCTCCTCGACGACGCCGACGCTGAGGTAGCCGTACTTCACCGGCCCCGGGAAGTCGCCCTCCTGGAACGGCGCCCGCATCGCGCCGTACTGGTTTGCGGGAACGCCCCCGCGGAACACGAGCGTCTCGGTGCCCCGGCTCACCCCGGAGTACAGCGCGCGGACCAGGACCTCCCCCTCGGCCGGCGCCGCGAGGGTCGTGTCGCGGATCTCGCCGTACCCCGGCGAGCGAAGCCAAAACGCGCGGGCCGAGTGGTTCATCGGCGTCCTCCTGAACGATCGGGAAGTTGTTCACGTACCGAGGTGTGCACAGGGAGATGTGCACAGGCCGCGCACAGTACGCGGCGTTGATCGACTCTGTCACTCGGCCGGAGGATGTGCGGTGGCCCTGAACAACACGTACGAAGCGAGGCTGGTCCAGCAGGAGACCGCTGTGGGAGCGGGCGTCCAGATCCTGCTGCTGGCCCTGCTGGGCTCCGCGATCGGCATGGGGCCGGCCGGCTGGCTGACGGGCCTGGTGTTCGCGATCGCCACCTGGGCGGTGCTCTCCCGGGCACTGCACCGCTCCCGGCTGAGTTCGTTCGGACCCGCGAACCGCGTCACCCTCGGCCGGGCCACCCTGGTCGGCGGGGTGACCGCGCTGGTCGCGGACTCCTTCGAGAGCTCCCCGCCGGTGACGCTGCTGGTCGGCCTGACCGCCGTCGCCCTGATCCTGGACGGCGTCGACGGCAAGGTGGCCCGCCGCACGGGCACGTCGACGGCGCTGGGCGCCCGCTTCGACATGGAGGTCGACGCGTTCCTGATCCTGGTGCTGAGTGTGTACGTGGCGACGCAGCTCGGCCCGTGGGTGCTGCTGATCGGCGGTATGCGGTATGCGTTCGTCGCCGCGGCCCGTGTCCTGCCCTGGCTGAACGCGCCGCTTCCGCCGTCGTTCGCCCGCAAGACGGTCGCCGCGCTGCAGGGCATCTGCCTGCTGCTGGCCGGCGCGCAGCTGCTGCCCTACGCCGCCAACCTCGGGATCGCGCTGCTGGCGCTGGGGTCGCTGCTGTGGTCGTTCGGACGGGACGTGCGGTGGCTGTACCGGTCCTCCCGGACCAGCCCGGTGATGCCGGCGGAGGAGCTGCTCGAGCCCGCGCTGCCGTGAACCTGTCGGGCACGCATGCGGAAGGCCCCGGACCAGTCGTCACTGGTCCGGGGCCTTCCGCATGCGTGGGTCTACGAGCGTGCGGACCGTCCCCGTAGCAGGGCGAAGGCCGCCGCCGCGAGGCCGAGCACGCCGACGACGAGGCCCGCGACACCGAGGCCGCGCGCCGTCGAGTCGCTGCTGGAGGCGGCGGCCGTCTTGGTGCTGCCGGGGCTCTTGGAGCTGTCCGCCTCGTTCGTGGCGGCGCTGTCACCGCTTTCCTCGCCCCCGGCGGCCTTGGCGGTGAGCTTGAGCACGGGCGCCGGGTCCTCCGGCTCGTCGGCGCCTGCCTCGGGCTGCTCGATCCAGCGGACCGTCTTGCCGTCGGAGTAGGTCTGCAGGGTCTTGAACGTCAACTCGTCGGTGTCGTCGGGCAGTTGACCGAAGGCGATGTCGAAGTCCTCGTAGTGCCCGGCGGTGATCCTGCCGCCGGTGAAGGTGACCTGGGAGGCGGCCTCGGTGATGGTGCCGTCGTCGGTCTTCACCGGCTTCTTGAGTTTGGTGGTGGTCACCTTGGCGCTCCAG
Organism: Streptomyces sp. NPDC001544; assembly: GCF_042894285.1. Taxonomy (NCBI): domain Bacteria; kingdom Bacillati; phylum Actinomycetota; class Actinomycetes; order Kitasatosporales; family Streptomycetaceae; genus Streptomyces; species Streptomyces sp. NPDC001544. The sequence continues at coordinate 131,257 of NZ_JBIAVN010000009.1, forward strand.
CCGTCCCGCGGGGAGACGAGGACACCGAGGACCGGGTGGTCGGTGGGCAGGAAGATCTGCACCTTGGTGGTGGCGGCGCTGTCCTCCTCGTTGGGCACGCGGAAGGTCAGCACCCCGTCCGTGGCCCCCTTGGCGTAGCTCTCGGGGTGGACGGTGACGTGCGCGGAGGCGGCGCCCGCCGCGGCGAGGACACCGGCGGCGGCGAGAACGGTGACGAGCCCGGCGCGACGCGCGTTGTTGGGCATGCTCATGGACATGGGTGAGTGGATCTCCGTACGTACGGGAAGTGTCGCTGGTCAGATCGGGTACGGGATCCGAGCCGGGGGCCCGCGGCGGTGCACCGCGTGTCGCAGGGGGAGCAGGCGCGGTGTGCGGGGGTCGACGGGGGCACGCAGCGGTCCGTCGGGGAGGGCAGGCAGGCATGCGTCCCGCCACCAGGCCGCGAGACGGGGTACAAGGGCGACGGCCGCCCGGCGCAGCAGCGAGAACAGCGCGGCCTCGCCGCGTCTGAGCCACCAGGACGCGACGAGGGCCGCGAGGACGTGGGCGGCGGAGGCGTGCTCGGTCACCGCGTGTGGACCGGTCATGCCGGCCATGACGTGGCCGCGCATGGCGGCCATGGCGTGCCCGGACATCACCGCCGGGCGATGGGCCGCGTCGAAGGCGAAGTGCAGCCCCGCCTGAGTGGCGAGCATCGCCACGCCGATCCCGGGCAGCGTCCGCTCCCGCCCGCCGAGCAGCCAGCCGAGCACGAACACGCCGAGGAACCCGGCGGCGTCGATCCGCACGGGCGGCATGTGCCCCATGGCGAGCCCGTGCCCGGCGGCAGCCAGCAGCACGCACACCGCGGCGAACACCGCGGCACGCAGACTCCGTACGGCCGGGGACGCGCTCATGGTGAGGGATCCTCCCACGCCCGGCTGATACGTGGCTCGCCGCTGCCACGTTCAGTCGCGGCTTCAGGTCACCATGCGGACCAGTGACCACTCGATCCCCGTGGCGTCGATCAGTCGCCACCGCGTCGAGAAGCGTGGCTCCAGGTCGCTCGCACCTCAGGGCGAAGCGGCCTCAGTCCTCGGGCGGGTCGCGCCACGTCAGTCAGGCGACGTGGCGCGACCCGCGGTTCGGCCGACTACCGCACCGCTGTCGCCGTCGGAGCCGGTGCGTAGCCGGTGGGGCGGGCGGTGAAGGTGCCTCGGCCCTGGGTGCGGCTGCGCAGGCGGGTGGCGTAGCCGAAGAGTTCGGCCAGTGGCACGGTGGCGGTGAGTACCGCCGCGCCGGCCCGGGACTCGGAGCCGGTGACCCGGCCGCGTCGTGCCGCGAGGTCGCCGAGCACACCGCCGACGGCGGCTTCGGGCACGGTGACCGTGACCTCGGCGACCGGTTCCAGCAGGGCCATCGCGCATGCGCGCAGCGCGTCGCGGAGTCCCAGTCGGCCCGCCGTGCGGAACGCCGTCTCCGACGAGTCCTTCACATGCGTCGACCCGTCCGTCAGCGTCACCCGCAGTCCGGTCACCGGGTGACCGCCGAGCGGCCCCTCGGCCAGGGCGTCCCGGCAGCCGGCCTCCACCGCACGCACGTACTCCTGCGGCACCCGGCCGCCGACGACGGCCGAGCGGAACTCGAAGCCGAGACCGCCGGGTTCGGCCGCCAGCGGCTCGACGTCGAGGACCACACGCGCGAACTGCCCCGCGCCCCCGTCCTGTTTGACGTGGCGGAAGACCAGGCCGGACACCCCGCCGACCACGGTCTCCCGGTACGTCACCCGGGGCCGGCCGACCGTGACCTCCGGTCCCGACTCGCGGCGGATCTTCTCCACCGCAACCTCCAGGTGCAGTTCGCCCATGCCCGACAGCACCGTCTGACCGGTCTCGGGGTCCGTACGCACCACCAGTGACGGATCCTCCTCGGCGAGCCGTGCCAGTGCCGAGGCGAGACGGCCGGTGTCGGAGCCGCGGCGGGTCTCGACCGCCACCGACACCACCGGGTCGGCGACCACCGGTGGCTCCAGGACGAGCGGAGCGGCAGGATCGCACAGGGTGGAGCCGGGCCGGGCGGACTTCGGTCCGGCCACGGCGACGATGTCCCCGGCGAACGCCCGGTCCAGCTGGGCGTGCCGGTCGGCCGTCACCCGCAGGATCCGCGCGACCCGCTCGGTGCGCCCGGTACCCGGGTCCCACACGGTGTCTCCCTTCTCGATCGTGCCCGAGTAGACACGGAGGTACGTCAGCCGCCCGGTGGCGGTCGCGTTGACCTTGAAGGCCAGTGCCGCGAAGGGGGCTTCGGGGTCGGCGGGGCGCCACTGGTCCGCCCCGTGACGGGTCCCGCGTACGGGCGGGACGTCCAGCGGGGACGGCAGATAGGCCACCACCGCGTCGAGGAGCGGTTCGACGCCGCGGTTGCGGTAGGCCGAGCCGCAGAGGACGACCAGGCCTTCTCCGGTGCGGGTCAGGTCGCGCAGGGCGGTGACGAGGGTGGGTGTGGATACCGTCGACGAGCATGTCACCGTGTCGACGGTCGGTTGCATACAGAATTCCTCCATCGCCGCCGGATGCAGTTCCGCCACCGCCTCCTCCAGCGCCCGGCGCCGCCGCCACGCCTCTTCCCGCAGTGCCTCGGGCACCGGCCCCTCCGCGACCGTGTCGCCGCCGTCGGACCACACCAGCGCACGCATCCGCACCAGGTCGACCACGCCGGTGAAGGCGTCCTCCACTCCGATCGGCAACTGCACGACAAGCGGGGCCGGGTGCAGACGCTCACGGATCGACGTCACGGCCGCGTCGAGGTCGGCGCCCGCCCGGTCCAGCTTGTTGACGAAGGCGATCCGCGGTACGCCGTGCCGGTCGGCCTGCCGCCAGACGGACTCGCTCTGCGGCTCGACCCCCGCCACGGCGTCGAACACCGCCACCGCCCCGTCGAGCACGCGCAGCGAGCGCTCGACCTCGTCGGCGAAGTCGACGTGGCCCGGCGTGTCGATCAGGTTGATGCGGTGGCCTTCCCAGGTGCAGCTCACCGCGGCGGCGAAGATCGTTATGCCGCGGTCGCGTTCCTGGGCGTCGAAATCGGTGACGGTCGTACCGTCGTGGACCTCGCCGCGCCGGTGCGTGGTGCCGGTCGCATACAGGATCCGTTCCGTGACGGTGGTCTTGCCGGCGTCGACGTGGGCGAGGATGCCGAGATTGCGGACGGTGGCCGATCGGCCGGCGGGGTGGGGACGGGGTGCGGTGCGCATGGCCCGGTGCCTTTCGCAGAATACGGAATGGGCGGCGCGATTCCCGGGCAGTCCATAGCCGACCGACCGCCGACAGGTTCCTCGGTGGTCACCGAGGTGACGGACGCGGTGGTCGAATGCGAAATACGTCAGCCGTGTGCCAGGGGGTTCCGGTGCCGGCCGCGCAGCGGGCACCGGACGGACGAGGACACGAGGATCACCTCGTACCGGGAACGGGGAGCGGCGACGGCATGGTCACGCACGGCACGGCTCCCCTCACTTGTCGACTCGTCATGGACGGCGCGGTCCGGCGGTTGCGGCGCGCGACGCATCGTGAGTGTAGGGAGGGCGACCGGCCCGGAGCACGGAGTTTTTTCTCCGTCGCCGGTATTGCCGGAGCTCCCGAACAGGCGGAGAAAACCCCGAGATTCCCCTTCCGCACCGTTTCTCCGTGCTCTTGCAGGAATCCCTTCCACCGACCCCGACATTTTCCGGACATCCACCCGTCAGACATCGGCCAACTTCGCGACGCGGGTAGAGCGTTGTCCCGCCCGGCACGCCGATCGATTCCGCCGCAACGGGAGGGTTGCTCCGTATCCGCGTCTGGCCGAAAAGCGATGGTCGCGGATCGTTCGCAGAACACCGGTCGGCGATGGCCGGAAACCCGGCCGCCCGTCGTCATGGCGGCGATCACACCGTCCGGCACACGGCAGTTGCGCCGCGCCCGCCCACGGGCGGGCGGCCCCGGCCGCCCTCGAAGCGCGGTCTTCCGCGACACCGGAACGCCGGGTGCGGACCTGCTGTCCGTACCGGACATGGCCGAGAAGCCGGGATTCCGGCGCCTCGACCGGGGTGCCACGCCGCCACCGGAGCGGTGTTCGAGGGGTGGCCGGTCGACGCCCTCCCGCTTCTCGAGCAGACCTAATCTGTTCCGGCAGCAGCCTTGAAGTGATCACGGCAAGCAGATGGATTGGACTCGATTGGACACGCACAAAACGCGGAGGACGAGGTTCACCACGCTGCGCCGCGGCCTGATGATCCCGGCACCCGCGCTGGTACTGATCGCGGGAACGCTCCTGTCCCGCGTGGGCGACTCCCTCGCCTCCCTCGGCATGGTGCTGGACGCGGCTGACCGCGGCATCCGCTGGGGGGTCACCGAGGTGTTCCTCGCCGAGCTGATCCCCACCGTCCTGGCCGCGCCGCTCGTCGGGGCACTGGTGGACCGGCGCAGCGCCCGCACGGTGTGCCTGTCGGCGCTGGCCGTACAGGCGATGTCCTTCGGCACCGCCGCCGCCGTGGACGGCTTCCACGTGCGGGTGGCGCTGATCTCTTTGTCCGGGCTCGCCGGCGTGGCGTCGGTGACGGCCGGTTTCAAGATGCTGCCGGTGATCGCGGGCTCGGAGCACACCGGGCGGGCGAACAGCTTCCTCACCGCGGGGCTGTCGACGGCCGGACTGATCGGCCCGCCGCTGGCGGGTTTCCTGCACTCCGCGCGGGGCACGGCGTTCCTGCTCGCCGCGGACGCGGTGTCCTTCCTCGTGCTCGCGGGGTGCACGGCGGTGGCCGTCCCGCGCCGTACGGACGTGGCCGTCGGCCGCCGGCCCGCCACGAAGATCTCCGACGGCTACCGGGCCCTGCGCGGCGCACCGGTGGTGGGCATGCTGTTGCCCACGCTCGCGGCGGCGATGCTGGCCACCAGCGTCGAGGGAGTCGCCGGCGTCTTCTATCTGCGGGACGTGGCCGACGGCAACGAGACCCTCTTCGGGTTCTTCCTGGCCACCTGGGCGCTGGGCAGTGTCCCCGGCGCCCTCCTGGCCGGACGCGCCGGCTGGTCGGCGCGGCACACCGCGCTCATCCTGGGCGGGGTGCTGGGGATATCCGTCGCACTGCTGTCCGCCGGGCTGCTGCCGGTGGTCGCGGTGATCTTCCCGTTGTTCCTGCTGGGCGGGTTCGGCAACGGTATCTGCAATGTCGGTCTACGAAATGCGGTGCACAGCCAGGTGCCGGCCCAGGTGCACGGCAGCGCATGGGCCTGCTATCAGGCGCTGTCGCGGATCTGCATCGGCCTGGGCTATGTCCTCGGCACCCCGAACTCCCTCGTCTCCAGCAGAGGCCAGGTGATCATCTCCGGTGCCGTCCCGCTGGCCTTCGCCCTGTGGGCGATGCTCGGTCTGGTCCGCCGGGGTCAGCCGTTCCTCGGTGAGTCCCCGGCCAAGATCGGCGGGGCGTCCGGCTGACGGGACGGGCGTGCGGACAGCGCGGACACCGTGAAGAACACGGCCAACGCGGAAGGGTGCCGACCGCGACCGGTCGGCACCCTTCCGTGAGGTGTCCGAGGGGGGACTTGAACCCCCACGCCCGATAAAGGGCACTAGCACCTCAAGCTAGCGCGTCTGCCATTCCGCCACCCGGACAAGGTGTCTGCCGCCTTACGGGGGGAGTTCCCCGCGGCGACATGGACAACAATACCAAGCTTTCGGAGTGCGTTTCACCTGCGTATCCGGCGTGCGGGCAGGACCACGGGGTCCGCGACGCCCATGGTCCCCGCCCCCTGCACGGCAGGTGAACGCCTTCTCACTCTGCGCTGGCATACCAAGCGCGCGGTGCGAGTATCTCGCCGCCCGGTCGAGGAAGAAGGCGCGGCAGCCGTCAGGACCTGTCGCGCTCGTGGTAGGAGTGCCGGGTGTGCTCGGTGTGCATCCGCATGAGCCAGGCGGCGCGCTCCTCGTCGCGGTCGGCGATGGCTTCGACCAGTTGCTTGTGCTCCTTCCAGGACAGTTCGCCACGCGTTCGGGCCACCGGTGTGTAGAGCCAGCGCACCCTGCTCTCGACCTGCCGCCCCAGTTCGGCGAGCACCGCGTTGCCCGACAGCTCCATGATCTTGGCGTGGAACACGCTGTTCAGGGCCACGGCGCCGGCGATGTCCTGGTTCGCGACGGCCGACCTGCCCCGTAGCAGCAGCTCTTCGAAGGCCTCGAGGATCCCGTCGTCCGCGTTGGCCGCGGCGAGCCGGGCCGCCTCGGCCTCAAGAAGCGTGCGGACGGTCAGGAGCTGGTCGGCCTCCGCCTCGGTCGGCTCGTGCACGAAGGCTCCCTGGGCGGGCCGCAGATCGACCCAGCCCTCGGTGTTCAGCCGTTGCAGCGCCTCACGCACCGGCTGCCGGGACACCCCGAGGTGCCCGGCGAGCTCGCTCTCGACGAGGTGCTGGCCGGGCTGCAGCGCACGGGTGGTGATGAGTTCGAGCAGCGCCTCGTAGACACGGTCGCGCAGCGGGCCGGGGCGTTCGAGTTTGGGCACTGCTCCCTGCGGCAGTCCGGTCGACAACATGGCGGGTCCCCCTTCTGGGCATACCGTCCGCCGTTGACGGCACGCTCGTATGCAGTGGACGCCCAGTATCGATTGCGTTTTGTCTACGATCTACGGCGCACAACCGACCGTAGGCCGTGAACCGGGCGCGTGACTGGTGATCTCACGGGCACCGTACGACCTGCCCGGCATAGGACAGATTGCCGCCGAAGCCGAACAGCAGCACCCGGTCCCCGCTGAAGAGCGCGCCCTGCTCGGTCAGTTTGGACAGGGCCAGCGGAATGCTGGCGGCGGAGGTGTTGCCCGATTCGGTGACATCGCGCGCGACCACCGCGTTGACGGCACCGATCTTCTCGGCCAGGGGTTCGATGATGCGAAGGTTGGCCTGGTGCAGGACGACTCCGGCGAGTTCCTCGGGGGCGACTCCGGCGCGCTCGCACGCCCGGCGGGCGATGGCCGGCAGTCGAGTGGTGGCCCAGCGATAGACGCTCTGCCCTTCCTGTGCGAACCGCGGCGGCGTGCCCTCGATCCGTACGGCGTGACCCATCTCCGGCACCGAGCCCCACAGCACCGGTCCGATCCCGGGCTCCTCCCCCGCACCGCACGCCTCGACGACGACGGCCCCGGCTCCGTCCCCGACGAGCACACACGTGCTGCGGTCGGCCCAGTCGGTCACCGCGGACATCTTGTCGGCACCGATGACCAGGGCACGGCTCGCCGCGCCGGCGCGGACCGTGTGGTCGGCGGTGGCCAGGGCATGGGTGAACCCGGCGCACACCACGTTGACGTCCATGGCCGCGGGCTCGGGGATGCCGAGCCGGGCGGCGACCCGGGCCGCGGTGTTCGGGGAACGGTCGATCGCCGTGGAGGTGGCCACCAGGACGAGGTCGATGTCCGCGGGGGCCAGGCCCGCCGCCGCGAGGGCCTTGGCGGCGGCGTGCGACGCCAGTTCGTCGACCGGCTCGTCGGGGCCGGCGAGATGCCGGGTGCGGATGCCGACCCGGCTGCGGATCCACTCGTCGCTGGTGTCGACCATGCCCGCCAGGTCCTCGTTGGTCAGCACCTTGGCGGGCTGGTGGTGACCGATGGCGGTGATGCGCGAGCCGTTCAACTGGAATCCCCCTCGTTCGGCGTGGGCGGCGGGATTCACCAGTCTGGGCAGTGACTCACGGGTACGACGGCAGGTGAAGCCACAGGAATCGGGCGCCGGTGTTGTCGGCTTCCGTCAGACTCTCGGACGCCCGAGCATTCACCCGGTGAACAGCTGGGTCGCCTTCTGCACGAGTTCGTAGAGCCCGTACCCCAGCGGTGCCGCGACCCACAGCCAGGCGAACGCGATCAGCCCCGGTCGGCTAGGCGGACTGGTGTCGCTGGACATCGGAGGCCTCCCTCGGTGCGGGGATGTGGTGACGGGCGTGGACGGGGCGGACGAACTCGTTGGCGACGAAGCCGACGACGAGCAGCCCGATCATGATCGTGAACGATAGTCCGTAGAGCGCGGATCCGTGTTTGCCGGCCGCTTCCTGCCGGTCGGCGATCCAGTTCACGATCAGCGGACCGAGAACCCCCGCGGTCGACCAGGCGGTGAGCAGCCGGCCGTGGATCGCACCGACCTGGTAGGTGCCGAACAGGTCCTTCAGATAGGCGGGGATGGTCGCGAAGCCGCCGCCGTAGAAGGAGAGGATCACCAGTGCGCACAGGACGAACAGGGGCTTGGCCGCGTCGCCGTCCAGCGCGAGGAGCAGGTACGTCAGCGCTCCGACGCCCAGGTAGACGCGGTAGACGTTCTTGCGCCCGATCAGGTCCGAGGCCGAGGACCAGCCGATCCGGCCGGCCATGTTGGCCGCCGACAGCAGGGCGACGAATCCGGCGGCCGCGGAGGCCGACACGGGCGTGGAGGTGCCGGCGAAGAAGTCCGAGATCATCGGGGCGGCCTTCTCCAGGATGCCGATGCCGGCGGTGACATTGGTGCAGAGCACGATCCACAGGCACCAGAACTGGGGAGTGCGCACCGCGCTGCGGGCCGACACCTGAACGCCGGTGAGGGGTTGCACGCCGGAGTCCTCGGGTTTGTCGGTGCGTGGCACCCGGACGAGGAGGACGCCCAGCGACATGAAGACCGCATACGAAAGACCGTGCACGAGGAACGCGAGCGCGATCCCGGAGTGGTCGGCGCCGAAGGAGTCGAGCATCTGGGCCGACCACGGTGAGGCGATCAGCGCACCACCGCCGAAGCCCATGATGGCGATGCCGGTGGCCATGCCGGGGCGGTCCGGGAACCACTTGATCAGGGTGGACACGGGCGAGATGTAGCCGATGCCGAGACCGATTCCGCCGACGAACCCGTAGCCGAGGACGATCAGCCAGTACTGCTCCGTCTGCGCGCCGAGCGCGGAGAGCAGGAAGCCGGAGGAGAAGCAGACGAGGGCCACGGTCATCGCCCAGCGCGGGCCGTTTCGTTCGACGAGCGTGCCGCCGAACGCGGCCGACAGACCGAGCATCACGATGGCCAGCTGGAAGGGCAGGGCGCTCTCGGTGCCGTCGAGGTGGAGCGCGGCTTCGAGCGGCGGCTTGAACACGCTCCAGGCGTAGGCCTGGCCGATGGAGAGATGGACGGCGAGAGCGGCGGGCGGAACGAGCCAACGGCTCCAGTCCGGGGGCGCGACAGGGGGACTGCTCATGGTGCCGGACGGTAGGTGCGGGAAGGTGGTTGATCAAGCGGACGGGTCGGCCGTATGCGTTGAACGGTATGCAGAATGCGGTGAACGGTCGGCGTCCGACCACGTGCGTGCCACGGAGCATGGGCGTGCCACGGAGCACCGGCGTGCTGCGCACGCTGCAACGGGCTGCGTTCTTGCCACGCACGTGCAGGACAATGAGGGACATGGGACGAGTCACGGAACGACGCAAGGTGATCCGCATCCGGGACGGGGCGGTGTCCAGCCGTCCGGACACCCTCGTCGCCGAGGAGCCCCTGGAGATCAGGCTCAACGGCAGCTCGCTCGCGATCACCATGCGCACGCCCGGTGACGACTTCGCGTTGGCCGCGGGCTTCCTGGTGAGCGAGGGGGTCCTGGCCACCACGGACGATCTGCTGAACATCGTCTACTGTGCGGGGGCGACGGCCGACGGTTCCAACACCTACAACGTGGTGGACGTGAAGACCGCGCCGGGCGTCGCGCTCCCCGACTTCACCCTGGAGCGGAACGTCTACACCACCTCCTCGTGCGGGCTGTGCGGCAAGGCCAGCCTGGACGCGGTCCGTACGACGGCCCGCTGGCCCATAGCCGACACTCCCCCGGTGCGTGTCGCACCCGAACTGCTCGCGAGTCTTCCCGACCGGCTGAGGGCGGCCCAACGGGTGTTCGACCGTACCGGCGGTCTCCACGCGGCGGCCCTCTTCGACGAGGGCGGGGAGCTGCTGGACGTCCGGGAGGACGTGGGCCGGCACAACGCGGTCGACAAGCTGGTGGGCCGTGCCCTGCAGAACGGGGACCTGCCCCTGTCCCGCACCATTCTGCTGGTTTCCGGCCGGGCCTCCTTCGAGCTGGCCCAGAAGGCGGTGATGGCGGGCATACCGGTGCTGGCCGCGGTCTCGGCGCCGTCCTCACTGGCGGTGGACCTGGCGGCCGAGACCGGGTTGACCCTGGTGGGATTCCTGCGCGGCAGTTCCATGAACGTGTACGCGGGCGAGGACCGCATCGCTCTTCCCGTGCGGTCATGACGGAACGTCGGCCGCCGTCAGCTCTCGCTGCCGGAGATCCGGACCAACAGGGCCAGGAACTGGTCCTGTTCGGCCGCCGACAGCGGTGCTAGCAGCGCGTCGTTCGCCTCTCGGGCCACCTGCTCGCAGCGGGTGAGCAGTGCGGCCCCGTCACCGGTGAGGGAGACCGCGTTCTTCCGGCGGTCCGCGGGGTCCGGTGCGCGGACGACGAGCCCTTGGGTCTGCAGGTCGTTGAGGACGCCGACCAGGTCCTTGGGATCGAGTCCGATGCTGCGGCCGAGTTCGGCCTGGGCGACGGGGCCGAGGTCGCGGACGGCGGAGAGCACGACGTGGTGCCACATCTTCATGCCCTGCGTCGCCAGCGCCTCGGCGACCAGGGCCCGTCCGCGGGCCGCCGCCCGGCCCAGGAGCCAGCTGGGCAGGGACCGGATCGCGGAGAGGGGGGCTTCGGGCATGGGAAGAGCCTACCAAGAATCATTGGACTTCCCAACGAATCACCCGCTACCGTTGGTCATCCCAACGACTGCGGGATCCTGTGCAGTGCCTCCCGCGCTCCGTCCGCTTTCCCTGGAGGTGAGATGCGTCGCGTCCGGTACGAGTTCCCCGGCGGCCCCCTGTTCCTGGAGGAGGTCCCCGTTCCCCGACCCGGCCGGGGTGAGCTCCTTGTCCGTACCGAGGCCGTCGGCGTCACCCTGCCGGTCGTGCGCAAGGTCGCCGAGGCAGCCGAACCGATCCCGCTGGGTGGCGAGATCGCCGGAGAGGTCGTGGCCGTAGGTGACGGGGTCACCCGGTTCGAGGTCGGCCGGCGCGTGACGGGGCTGTGCTTCGGGCACGGGTACGCCGACTTCGCGGTCCTGCACGAGGCGATGGCCTCCCCCGTGCCCGAGACCGCCTCCGCCGTCGACGCGGTCACGCTGGTGCGCAGCGGACTGGTCGCGCTCGGCGCCCTGGAGGCGGCGCGGCCCGAGCGCGGCGAGGCGGTACTCGTCACGGCGGCGGCGAGCGGGGTCGGCCACCTCGCCGTCCAGCTGGCGCGGGTGCGCGGAGCCGCCCGGGTGGTGGGTGCCGTCTCGGACCCGGCCAAGGCGGGCTTCGTCCGCTCCCTCGGCGCCGACGACGTCATTTCGTATGCGGACGACAGCTGGGGCGATCCCGTCGACTGCATATTGGATGCAGTCGGCGGCGACCTGCTCACACCCGCGATCGCCGCCCTCGCCCCCGGCGGCCGGCTGGTGGCGTACAGCTCGGGCGGCGGCACCATCCAGGCGTACGACCTCCTGGTGGGCGCCAAGTCCGTGATCGGGTTCCAGATGGCGCGAATCGCCCGCGAACGGCCGGACCTGTACGAGCGCCTGCGGGTCGAGCTGTGGCGGCTGTTCACCGAGGGTGCGCTCAAGCTCGCGGTGCACGGGGAGTTCGCGCTGACGGACGCTGCCCGCGCCCACGAGGTCATCGAGTCGCGGAGCAATCTCGGCAAGGTGGTACTGCGCCCCTGACCCGTCCCGCCGCCGACGTGGGCAGCCGGGCCTTGTTCAGCGGTTCGGACCGGTGCCGGCGGTGGCCCGTGACGCCGGGCCCGGCGCCGACGGCGGCGTCGCGGACTCCTCGGGATCGCGGGCACGGCGCCTGGCGATGACCGCGCACACCATGAGCTGCATCTGGTGGAAGAGCATCAGGGGCAGGACGGCCAGCGAGGCGTGCGCGCCGAACAGCACGCTCGCCATGGGCAGCCCGGAGGCCAGGGACTTCTTCGACCCGGCGAACTGGATGGCGATCCGGTCCTCGCGGCCGAAGCGCAGGGCACGGGCGCCGTACCAGGTCAGGACGAGCATCACGGCCAGCAGCACGGCCTCGACGGCCAGCAGCCCGGCCAGCCGGACCGCGCTCACCTGATGCCAGATGCCGCGCACCATGCCTTCACTGAACGCGGTGTAGACGACCAGCAGGATGGAGCCACGGTCGACCAGGCCGAGGACCTTCTTGTGCCGCGCGACGAAGCCCCCGATCCGGGGCCTGAGCAACTGCCCGGCGACGAACGGCACGAGCAACTGCAGCACGATCTTCACCAACGAGTCGGCGGAGAACCCTCCGCCGTCCCCGCCGAGCAGACCGGCCGCCAGCAGCGGCGTGAGCAGGATCCCGACCAGGGAGGAGAAGGAGCCCGCGCAGATCGCCGCCGGGACATTCCCGCGGGCCATGGAGGTGAACGCGATCGACGACTGGATCGTCGACGGAACGAGCGTGAGGAAGAGCAGGCCCTGGTAGAGCGGCTGGGTCAACAGCACCGGCACCAGGGCGCGCGCTGCCAGCCCGAACAACGGGAAGACGACGAAGGTGCAGACCAGAACGGTGACGTGGAGCCGCCAGTGCCTGAGTCCGTCCATCGCCTCACGGGTGGACAACCGGGCGCCGTAGAGGAAGAAGAGAAAGGCGATCGCGGCGGTGGAGGCACCGGAGGCGACATCGGCGGCCTCGCCCCGCGCCGGCAGCAGCGCGGCGACACCCACCGTCGCGAGCAGCAGCAGGACGTACGGGTCGATCGGCATCCGACTCGGCCGGTGCAGGCGTTTCACAGTGCTCCATCCAGGCTCGTCCGCTGCATGAGGGGTCCCCCCGAACCGGAGGACCTTCTCCGTGTTCCCCATGGTCCCCGGCGTTCTCCATCGTCCTCCCGGTCGGCCGATCGGGAAACACGCACACCGCTCTCACTGCTATCACGTTCCGCGATATACGGTCGTGGTGTGTACGACCCCGTGCAGCTGCGCACCTTCCTCACCGTGGCCCAGACGCTCAGCTTCACCCGGGCCGCCCGGCGGCTCGGAGTGCGGCAGTCCACCGTCAGCCAGCACGTACGCCGCCTCGAGGACGCCGTCGGGCGTCAGCTGTTCCTGCGGGACACGCATTCCGTGGTACTGACCGAGGACGGCGAGGCCATGCTCGGCTTCGCCCGCCGCATCCTCACGGCGCACGAGCAGGCAGCGGCCTTCTTCACCGGCACCCGGGTGCGCGGCCGGCTGCGGTTCGGCGCTTCGGAGGACTTCGTCCTCACCCGGCTGCCGGAGATCCTCGAGAACTTCCGGTACGACCATCCCGAGGTGGATCTCGAGCTCACGGTGGAGCTGTCGGGCACCCTGCACGAGCAGCTGGCCGCCGGGAAACTGGACCTCGTGCTGGCCAAGCGCCGCCCGCAGGACACGCGCGGCGAGCTGGTGCGGCACGACGACCTGGTATGGATCGGCGCCGAACGGCTCCGCCTGGATCCCGACCGGCCGGTGCCGCTGATCGTGTATCCGCCGCCGGGGATCACCCGCGCGCTGGCACTCGACGCGCTGCAGCGACATGGCCGGCCGTGGCGGATCGTGTGCACCAGCGGCAGTCTCAACGGGCTCGTCGCCGCGGCCCGGGCCGGTCTCGGCGTGATGGCGCACTCCCGGGGCCTGATCCCGCCCGGGCTGTTCCGGGTGCCCGACCGGGCGGGGCTCCCGGAGCTCGGGAAAGTCGACTTCGTCCTGGTGCACGGGCGCGCCCAGGCATCGGCACGCGATGCGGCGCGCGCCCTGGCCGGGGCGATCCTGGCGGGTGGCGACCGTCTGCATCGCGGAAGCCGGGGCGGCTGACGGCGGCGGGCCCGGCGGCGAAAGAGGAGCGTCGTAGTCGGGACGTACAGATTCGGTGGAGATTACGGCAGTGAAACTTACGGAACCGTAAGGGTTCTGTCCGGCCCTTCCCCATGTGCGGGCATTTTCCGGTCGTCGGCCTGCACGAACGTGAACTTTGATCGGTTTCCGTCCCTCTCCCGCCCGGTGTGCGGGTGGGGTAGCTTTCACGGCGCTGGGCGAGCGTCACAAGGAGCGGGGAGCGGGTTTGCGCGAGTTCACCAACCCTCCGTTGGCGTCGGCGCCACCGGTGGGGGGTCTGGCCGACGTCGTCTTCGAGCATGCCCTCGAAGACCCGCTGCATGTCGCCCTCGGCCGCAAGGACGAGCTCGGGCGGTGGCGGGACGTGACCGCCGCCGAGTTCCGCGACGAGGTCCTGGCCCTCGCCAAGGGGTTGCTGGCCCGGGGCGTCCGCTTCGGCGACCGGGTCGCGATCGTCTCCCGCACCCGCTACGAGTGGACCCTCTTCGACTTCGCGCTGTGGACCATCGGTGCACAGGTCATACCCGTCTACCCCACCTCCTCGGCCGAACAGATCTTCTGGATGCTCTACGACGCCGAGGTGACCGCGGCGATCGTGGAGCACGAGGACCACGCGATGACCATCGCCACCGTCATCGACCGGCTGCCGCACCTGCGCCAGCTGTGGCAACTGGACGCGGGTGCCGTGCAGGAGCTGTACGACGCGGGCGCCCACATCGACGACGAGACGGTGCACCGGCACCGGCAGGCGGTCACCCCTGACTCGGTGGCCACCATCATCTACACCTCGGGCACCACCGGCCGCCCCAAGGGGTGCGTCATCTCCCACGGCAACTTCATGTACGAGGCGGACACCGTCCTGCAGCACATGGAGCCGGTGTTCCACTCGAAGAAGGGTGACGAGGCCGCGACCCTGCTGTTCCTTCCCCTGGCGCACGTCTTCGGGCGGATGGTCGAGGTGGCCACCATCCGCGGCAAGATCCGTTTCGGCCACCAGCCGCAGCTCAACGCCGCCGCCCTGCTGCCCGACCTGCAGGCCTTCAAGCCGACCTTCATCCTCGCGGTGCCGTACATCTTCGAGAAGGTCTTCAACTCCGCCCGCCGCAAGGCGGAGAAGGAGGGCAAGGCCGGCCCGTTCGAGAAGGCGGTCGAGATCGCGGTGAAGTACGCGGACGCTCTCGAGGCGAAGGCCTGGGGCATCGGGCCGGGGCCCTCGGCGGGACTGCGCATGCAGCACCAGCTGTACGACAAGCTCGTGTACACCAAGGTCCGCGCGGCCATGGGTGGTCGCCTACGGAATGCGATATCCGGCGGCTCGGCGATGGACCGCAGGCTCGGGCTGTTCTTCGCCGGCGCCGGCGTCCAGATCTACGAGGGGTACGGCCTGACGGAGTCGACCGCGGCCGCCACCGCCAACCCGCCCGAGCGCACCCGCTACGGCACGGTCGGTCAGGCCATCCCGGGCGTCACCGTGCACATCGCCGACGACGGCGAGGTATGGCTGCACGGCGCCAACGTCTTCCAGGGCTACCTCAACAACCAGAAGGCCACGGACGAGACCCTGCACGACGGCTGGCTGGCCACCGGCGACCTGGGCAGCCTCGACGAGGACGGCTACCTCACCATCACCGGCCGCAAGAAGGAGATCCTGGTGACCTCCGGCGGCAAGAGCGTGTCCCCCGGTGTGCTGGAGGAGCGGGTCCGCGACCATCCGCTGGTCAACCAGTGCATCGTGGTCGGCAACGACCGCCCGTACATCGCGGCTCTCGTCACGCTCGACCAGGAGGCGGTCGAGCACTGGCTGCAGATGCGCGGCAAGCCGAAGATGACGCCCGCCGCGCTGGTGCGCGACCCCGACCTGGAGACGGAGGTGCGGCGGGCGGTCGTCGCCGCCAACACCCTCGTCTCCCAGGCCGAGTCGATCCGTACGTTCCGTATCCTCGCCCAGCCCTTCACCGAGGAGCACGGGCTTCTCACACCTTCGCTGAAGCTCAAACGGAAGGCGATCGAGAGCGCGTACGCGGGCGAGGTCGAGGCACTGTACCGGGCCTGACGGCCCGTCACCCGGTGGCCGTCAGCCGATCGTCACGCGGAACAGCTTGTCCGAGCCGTCCGCCTCCCCTCCGTTGTTGTCGCAGTTGGTGGTCGACAGCCACAACTGGTCCGTCCCCGGCACCTTGGTGACCGTACGCAGACGACCGTAGGTGCCGACGTAGTAGGCGGTCGGCGTACCGACGCTCTCGTTGTCGCCGTTGATCGGGATGCGCCACAGCCGTTCACCGCGCAGCGACGCCATGTAGATCACGTTGCGGACGATGGCGATGCCGCTCGGGGAGGCTTCCGAGACGTTCCAGGTCGCCTTGGGGTTGGTCATGCCGGAGACGCTGCAACTGCCCTCACACGTCGGCCAGCCGTAGTTGGCGCCCGGCTTGATCAGGTTCAGTTCGTCCTTGGAGCTGTTGCCGAACTCCGCCTCCCACAGCCGTCCGCTCCGGTCGAAGGCGAGACCCTGCGGGTTGCGGTGGCCGTAGGAGTAGACGTAGTTGCCGAACGGGTTGCCGGGAGCCGGTTTGCCGTCCGTGGTCATCCGCAGGATCTTGCCGTTGAGTGAGTCCTTGTCCTGCGCCAGGTCGGGTGTCTGGGCCTCGCCGGTGGAGACGTAGAGGTAGCCGTCGGGACCGAAGGCGAGGCGGCCTCCGTTGTGGTACCGGTTCTTCTTGATGCCCTGCAGCAGGACCTTGTAGTCGCTGAGCTTCGTGCCGTCGTAGGTCATACGGACGACCCGGTTGCCCTCGGACGCGGTGTGCATGAAGTAGACGTAGTGGTTGCTCTCCCACTTGGGGTCGACGGCCACGCCGAGGAGACCGCCCTCACCGTTCGTCGTCACCGCGTTGGGGACCGTGCCGACCTGTGTCTTCGTGCCGTCCTTGGCGACCTTCCAGACCCGGAAGTCGTCCCGTTCGGTCACCAGCGCCGTCTTGCCGTCGGGCATCCAGTAGGTGCCCCACGGGATGGTCCAGCCGGTGGAGAGGGTGGAGATCGAGGACGGGACACCGCCGTCCGTGGCGCAGGCCTTGGTGGTGAAGGTGACCGTGTTGCTCGCCGTGGAGACGTTGCCGGCCGCGTCCCGGGCGACCACGTTCAGGCTGTACGGGCTGTCGCAGGCGAGCCCGGTCAGCGTGGTGGACGTACCGCTGGTGACCGACTTGTAGACGGTGGTGTCGCTGCGCACGTCGTAGGCCACGACCGCCTTGTCGTCGGTCGAGGCGCCCCAGCTCAGGTCGGCGCTGTTCGCCGTGACGCCGGACGCCGACAGGGTGCCCGGTTCGGTCGGCGGGGTGGTGTCCGAGCTCGGCTTGGTGGTGCAGTCGACGACCGGGCTCGCCGAGGAGGTGTTCCCGGCCGCGTCGCGCGCGATGACGGTGAGGTTGTAGGTGGTGTCGGGCGTGAGCCCGGTCAGCGCCTTGGACGTGGAGGTCCCCGGAGCTTCACTGATCTTGTTGCCGTGCTCGTAGATGTCGTAGGCCGTCACGCCCACGTTGTCCGTCGAGGCGCCCCAGGACAGGGTGAGGCCGTTCTCGCCGACGTCCGAGCAGCCGGGCCGGCCGGGGCGGGTGGGCGCTTGGGTGTCGGCGGCCGCGTCCACGCCGATGCGGTCCAGGTTCGGGCCGCCGTTGTCGGTGGTCGCGGTCGCGCGGATCTTGTTGGTGCCCGCGGTCAGCGGGACGTCGACGGTCTTGGTGGCCCAGGTGTTCCAGTCGGCGGTGGCCGGGAAGGAGACGCCGGAGCGGACGACCGTGCCGCCCACGGAGATGTCCATCGGCCGGTCGGCGGGGGTTCCGTTGGCGTACCGGAACGTCACCGCCGAGGTGCCGGCGGAGGCCGCGCTCACGGTGAACTCCACGTAGGAGCCCGTGATGTTGGTGTAGTCGACGAAGCCGGTTCCCGTGTAGCCGGTGTGGTTGGTGGCCACCGTGCCCTGGGAGATCAGGGCGTCCTCGGCCTGGTAGTCGGTCGCCGCCTGCGCGGTGCCCGCGGCGAGACCGGCCAGGGGCAGCGCGAGGGCCAGGGACAGGCCCCACGGCAGAAGTCTCTTCAGACGCATGGTGGTTCCCCTCAGCCCGTGTACTGGGCGAAGACCTTGAGGTAGTCGTACGGCTGCTGCGACACGCCGCTGCAGGCGTCACCGTCGCCGCCCGAGCCGCAGGCGCGGTCCCGGTTGACGGACCAGTAGGTGAGGCGCCCGATGTGGTGCTGCTGGGCGTAGGCGAGCATCGTCTTGAAGTCGGCGGTGCGGACGCGCTCCCCGGAGTCGTCGGTCGTGCCGTTCATCGACGACAGCCCGATGTGGGCGTAGGCGGTGGCGTCGCTGTAGCCGTACGCCGACTTGACCTTCGCCTTGAGGCCTTCCATCGCCTGGGTGGTGAGGGTGCCCATGTTGCTGGTGCCGCCGCCGAAGTCGAACGGCATGATGCACCAGACGTCGTTCGCCAGGCCCGAGTTCGCGGCCCGCTTGATCATGTCTGCGCCGGTGGAGTCGGGCCCGCCGGTCGTCGTGCCGAAGGTGATGACGGTCTTCAGACCGGGGTTGTCGGCCTTCACCGTCTTCAGCGCGTCGACCACCCGCTGCCGCACGGTGGCGTTCGACCACTCGGTGTTCTCGATGTCGATGTCCAGCGCCTTCAGCTTGTAGGCGTTGATCACCTTCTGGTACGCGCCCGTCAGCGCGGAGGCGCTGGAACACTTCTCCCCGAGTTTGTTCCCGCTCCAGCCGCCGACGGAGACGACCACGTCCCCGTCGGCCGATCTGATGGCGTTGATCGTGGACTGGTCGCTGCCGCCGGTCAGCGCGCGCGTGCCGTCCCACTTGGGGTTGCAGGTGCCGTCGGACAGAACGAAGGCGAGTGTGAACCACTTGACGCCAGTGGCGGACATCACGGACGTGGGGCTCGGCGGACTGCCCCAGCCGAGGTACTCGTAGGGGGCGACTGCCATGCCCGGCGAGGCCGCGGCGGTCCTGAGAGAGCTCACCGGCTTCACCCGGATCAGCCGTGTCTCCCCGGGTCGCAGTGTCGCGCTGTAGGAGTCCTCGACGACGCCCTTGTGGGAGCCGGACCACAGGTCCGTGACGTCGCCGGACCCGGTGAAGCCGACCTGTGACCAGTTCACACTGACCGTGCTGTTGCCGGACGTA
Source organism: Streptomyces sp. NPDC001544 (assembly GCF_042894285.1). Classification (NCBI taxonomy): domain Bacteria; kingdom Bacillati; phylum Actinomycetota; class Actinomycetes; order Kitasatosporales; family Streptomycetaceae; genus Streptomyces; species Streptomyces sp. NPDC001544. Next base: position 150,330 of record NZ_JBIAVN010000009.1, read on the forward strand.
CCGGTGTTGAACAGCGCGACGACGTAGTTCCCGTCCTTCTCCTTCTTGCTCCAGACCTGCTGGACGCCGCTGTTCATGATCCGCTTGGCAGCGACCCCGTCCTGGTCGACACCGATCAGCCGGTCGTTGGTCAGCATGGCCCTGTCGACGGAGTCGAGGTGGGTGAGGTCGGTGCCGAGCAGCAGCGGGGCCGCCGCCATCGCCCACAGCGTGAAGTGCGAGCGGCGCTGGTCGGCCGTGAGGCCCACCTGGTCGCCGTTGCCTATCTCCAGCGAGTCCAGGTCGTTCCAGCCGCCCGGTCCGGCGTACGGCTGCCAGGACGCGGCGGAGTCGAAACGCTTGGAGACGTGCGACCAGTCGGTCAGCGGGTAGCCGCTGCCGTTGTCGCCGGGCCCGCAGTAGCACTCGACGTCGCCCTGGGTGCGCCAGCTGTTGGCCAGTTGCTTCCAGGTGGCGGCGTTCGCGACAGGAAGGTTGTTGGACAGCGCGAAGTTGATGGGCCGGCCCGTGGCCCGCAGCGCCTTGTCCCAGGCCTGGACGTCGGGGACGTCCGCGCTGCCCACGCCGTCGATCTTGAGGTAGTCGACCCCCCAGGAGGCGAACTGCTTCGCCCAGGAATTGGTGAACTCCTGGGCGCCCGGCTTGGAGTAGTCGATGTAGTACATGTTCTTGCAGTTGTAGTTCTTCTCGGTCTTGGACGTGTCCGCGATGTCCTTCGCGTGGTACGGCGTGCCCTCGATCGGTGTGTTCCTGGTCACGGCGTTCTTGGCGATGCCGGGCGTGACGTAGAAGCCGAACTTCAGCCCCTTGGAGTGGACGTAGTCCGCCACCGCCTTGATGCCGTCCGGGAACTTGGTGGTGTCGACGGTCCAGCGGCCGTAGTCGTCCACCACGAAGCCGTTCGAGTCGCACTTCTGCCAGAAGTCGTCGAGGTTGACGTAGACGAAGCCGTGGTCCTTCAGGCCGCTGGAGACGAGCGCGTCGGCCTGGGCCTTGATCTTCGCCGCCGTCGGGGTGCGCCGTACGAAGCTCCAGCTGCTCCAGCCCATCGCGGGGCGGACGGACTGACCGTTGTCGGACGCGGCAGCCGGGTGGGTGGCGGTGAGCAGCGGTACTGCCGGGGCGATCAGCAGGGTGGCGGCCGCGGCCACCAGTGCTCTGACGCGGGTCATGACTGTCCCCCGTTCGCGGGTGTGGCGTATGCGGTGCCGATCCATGCCTCGTCGATCCGCAGCCGCTTGTAGCGGGTGGTGTCGGTCGACGCGGCCCAGGTGCTGTCGACCTCGAGGCGTACGTAGCGGGCGTCGGCGGCGGTCAGGTCGATGCCCTGGATGCCCCGGCGGCTTGGGAGCTGTCCCGTCTTCACCGCGCTGCCCCAGGTCGTGCCGTCGTTGCTGAGGAACACCTTGTAGTCCTTGATCCGGGCGGACTGCTCGGTGTCCGAGCGGGCGTAGGCGACGGAGTCCTCGCGCTGGTTGAGCCCGATGTACTGCACCTTCTTCGCCGAGCCCAGGTCGAAGGTGAGGGTGACCGGCAGGGTCTTGTTGCTGTCCCAGTAGGTGAGGTGGTCGCCGTCCCCGGCCGCCGGCCCGGAGTGTCCGCTCGCGGACGCGCTCGCGGTGACCTTGACGCCCGAGAGGACGCCCTGGCGGCCGGCCGCGGTGACCTTGAAGACCGTGTCGTACGGGTCCCAGTCGCCGAGCCCGGTCAGGGTGAGCACGCCGCCGGACTGCGACCAGGAAACCGCCTTGCCCGTACGGAGGTTGGTGACGGACGCGATCCGGTATCCGTTGTCGCGGATCCTCAGGGTGCTGGTGCTGGGCGGGGTGAGGACGTGGATGTACTGCCGGTTCGGGTCATCCTTGGCGATGGTCGTCACACCGTGCGCGCCGTCGTTCCAGAAGCCGGGTTTGAGGCCGCCGTACATGTAGCCTCCGCCCTCGGTGCCGTGCAGGGACTCCCAGATGGGGGCGAGGTAGGCGTTGGCGAAGTTGTTGAACGCTTGCTGATTGGCCGGGAACTTGCCGTTCACCTGGGCGGTCTCGGCCATCAGGGCCTTCACCGAGGAGCCGGCGTTGGTGATCAGCCGGCCGAGAGTGAGCATACGGTCGACGGTGGGGTCGGATCCGTCGTACCACCAGGCGCCGGAGGAGGGCAGTTTGAAGTCGGCCTCGGTCAGGCGGGGTTGTGCGGTGTATACGGCCTGCGGGTAATCGTATGCAGGCGACATCCCCGTCTTCTGCTCATTGCTGATCATGTCCATGATCGGCGTGTCTTCGTTGTTGTTGCTGAGTGTGTAGTTCGGGCGCTTCTCATAGATCTGCTGGTAGAGGTTGTGGCTCTCCCAGTAGGAGTTGTCGTTGTCGATCCAGAACCCGCCGAGGTCGGGATAGCGGTCCATGACCTCGAAGAAGTTGTCGTAACTGAACTGGCCGAATCCGTCGTTCGTGGTCAGGTCCACGCTCTTGCCCTTGTAGGCGGAGTACGCGGCCGAGTCGAGCCACTCGTGGCCGCCCTCGTCGTGCCACTGCGGGTCGTTGGTCATGTAGAGGATGACCTTCATGCCCTTGGTCTTCGCGGCGGTGATCAGCTCACCGAGGAAGTCCCGCTTGGTGGAGCAGGAGCCGGGGATCTTCGACGGCCAGGGGCGGGCGTAGCCGAGGCGGCTGTGGAAGGTGGCGAGGACGAGGTACTGCGTGTGCAGTTTCTGCGCCTCGTTCACCCAGTAGTCCGGGCTCCAACCGCCGTTCGTGACGTCGTTCTCCCAGGCCGTGCAGTTGGTGTGGGCCGGTGCGGTGCGCAGGCCCCAGTGCAGGAACAGGCCGCCCACGGAGGCGCGGAGGAAGTCCTGGCGGGGATTCTCCAGGTCGAGCGGCTTCACCGCCGCACTACTGCCGCAGTCCTGGCTTCCCGAGACCCGCAGGGAGCCGCCGGAGGTGTTGTGACTGTCCGTCAGGCAGCCCCCGGTGACGTCCTGGAAGCCCACGTCGAAGGGTGAGTTGCCGCCCTTCTGCGCGGTGAACCGGGTGAGCCGGATGCCGCTGGCCGCGTTGGCGATGAACGCGGGCCGGCCGTCGTTCGAGGCGAACTTCACCGAGCTGTCGGTGAACCGGACATTGTCGGCGTTGTGCAGGTACCAGCCGTACGCGGGCCGGGTGCCGATGCTCTTCGGGTTGTAGTCGGTCGAGTCGTTGCTCGGCACGCCCGTGGACATGGTGTCGTTGCCGCCGGGGACCGTGATGTCGACGTCGGTGAAGGTCACACCGTTGATGCGGTGCCCGGACTCGCCCCACAGGGTCGGACTGAAGGAGGGGCTGTTGCCGGTCGCGGTGATGTCGTCGTACGTGACGTTGCTGATCGATCCGACGCCGGGACTGTTGCCGCAGCGCTTGCGGGTGCCGATCTTCTGCATGATCGGCGAGTGGACGTTCGTCATCGTGATGTCGCGGTAGTGGACGTCGGAGATCTTCGAGCCGTCCATGGAGACCATGCCGAGGCCGGACTTGTCGGCGCCGTCGATACGGATGTTCTCGAACTGGTAGTCCGAGAAGTCGCCGCAGGTCTCCGAGCCGAACATCAGGGCGTTGCAGCATTTGGCCCCGAGGGTCGAACCACTCACCCGCACATGCCCGTTGGGCAGCTTGGCGCCGAGCGCGTAGTCGCTCTTGAACACCAGCGCGTCGTCGTTCGCGTGGATGGTGGCGTTGGTGATCGTGGCGTCGGTGGTGGAGATGACGTTCCAGCCGTCGCGGTCGCTCGCCGTGTCGATGGTCAGATGGTCGGAGGTCACATTGGTGCAGCCGTTGATGAGGGCCGCGAAGTGGCCGCCCCGGCGCAGCGTGAGTCCGTCACCGATCCTGAGCCCGTTGCATCGGGTGAGCGAGATGATCTTGTCGGCCTCGCCGGATTTGGGGTTGCCGGTGATGAGGTTGCCGAGGCCGTCGATGACGCCGTCGCCGACGAAGGCGATGTTGCTCAGCCGGTCGCCGTAGATCATCGCGTCGTGGAAGTGGCTGTGCCCGTAGTCCTGGTAGGCGTCGTACGGATTCGACTCGGCCTTGTCGTAGGTGTCGGCGCTGGAACCCTGGATCGTGGCGCCCTTGTCGACCTGGAGCGTCACGTTGCTCTTCATGTGGAGGGTGTTCTTGGACTTGTAGTCGCCGGCCGGGAAGCGGACCGTGCCACCGCCCGCCGAGTTCGCGGCCGTGATGGCCTTGTCGATGGCCGGGGAGTCGTTGGTGGAGCCGTCCCCCTTGGCGCCGTAGTCACGCACGTCGAACACGGCGACCGGGTGAGGACCGCGCTGCTGGGCCGCGAGGGCCGACGGGTGGGCGAGCCCGAGGACAACGGCGAGGACGAAGAACACGATCGCCGCCGCACCGTGCCGGTGAGCAGGGATGGGTCGCATGGGACGGTCCTCAGAGGAGTTGGTAGCCGCGGAGGTTGGTCAGCAGGAGGTAGGTGTTCTGCAGGGACCCGGAGGTGTCGCCGAGGGAGCGGTAGATGCCCCACTTGGGGCGCACGCGGTCGGCGAGGAAGGTGTCGACGCCGGTCTTCGACTTGTCGATGACCGTGGTGGAACCGGACTTGAGGATCCAGCGGACCGAGCCGGCCGAGCCGTTGCCCACCTTGATCTGGAAGTCGACGTCCGTCCATTTGTCGTGCAGCGGTTCCAGGTCCGTGCGGCCGACCAGGATGTCGTCGATCGCCAGCCTCAGCTCGATGGTCTGCACACCGTTCACCCGGCGCAGCGACTGGACGACGATCGGCGAGGTGCCGCTGCCCGGCTGCTTCATCTGCATGATGTGGGTGAAGGTCGTCGTGGCCTTGAGCGAGGCGGGGATGTACATGGAATACGTGACCCGCCAGGTCTGGCCCTCGGTCCACTTGAGGTAGCTGCTGCTGCCGGTGCGCAGACCGGTGACTTCCTGTCGCTGCCGGTCGGTCGACGTGTCGCGGTCGACCGTATGCATGTTGAAGCGCCAGTTGTCACCGGTGGCGAAGATGTGCGGGTGGCCGGCGGGGTGCGAGTCCGCGCGGTCGTCCTCGATGGTCTCGAAGGCGCCGAGTCCGTCCTTGCTCGCCGAAGGTGCCCACTTGAGCTGCCACGAGGCCGCGTGCGCGGTGCCCGCGGCGGGCAGGCCCACGGCCGCGCCCGCCGCGCCACCGAGAGCGGCACCCAGCAAGGCCCTTCTGGATGTGTTCATGACACTAATCACCTCGCAGTTGTTCGTTCATGATCAGGAAGGCCCCGAGGCCGTGGAAGTCGTTGGTGGCCCGGTCGCGTGCGACGTAGTAGGCGTAGTCGCCGACGTTCGTGCCGACGGAGATGTCGGCGAGATCGGTCCGGCCGTCGGCTCCTACCGAGAGCTTCGCCAGTACGCCCTCATAGCCGCGTCGGGCCACGGCCGTGTAGTGCGGATCGATGTATCCCCGCTGAGCACCGCGCGAGAGGGCGTAGGTGAACATGCTGGAGCAGGACGTCTCGGTCCAGTTGTCGGCGCGGCCGCCCTTGTCGATCACCTGGAACCATCGTCCGGTCGCCGGGTCCTGATACTTCTCCAGACCGGCGGCCAGCCGTTGGAAGATGCCCAGGAGTTGCGCCCGGCGCGGATGACCGGCGGGGATCGCGTCCAGCACGTTGACGATCGCCATCGAGTACCAGCCGACCGCACGGCACCAGTGCTCGGGAGCGAGCCCCGACTGCGTGTCCGCCCAACTCGCGCTCTTCGACTCGTCGTAGGCGTGCCTGAGCAGTCCGTTCGCCACCTGCAGATGGCTTCCGTAGACGTACAACTGCTTGGCGGCCTCGTCGTTCGCATACGCGCTGTCCTTGAACTCCTTGCCGTACTCGACGAGGAACGGGTTCACCATGTAGACGCCGTCCGCCCAGAGCTGGTGGGCCCGTGAGTCGGTGTCGGCATGCCAGAAGCCGCCGTCGCTCGTGCGCGGATAGGTGTCGAGCCGGTCGCGGATCTTCTGGGCGGCCTTGCGATAGCGGTCCTGGCCCGTCTCGTGATGGAGGATCACCAGCAGACGGCCGGCCTGCATGCTGTCCAGGCTGTTGAACGCCTGGCTGATCGAGCCGTCGCTCTTCACGAACCGGTCGGCGTACTCCTTGATGTAGGCGAGGTAGCGGGCGTCGTGCGTGCGCCGGTAGGTGAGGTACTGGCCGTAGAGGTACAGCCCGACCGGGTACGACCAACCACCGATCGTGCTCGGCGTGTAGCGGGCCATGGTCGAGTCGACGACGGCCGTGGACCAGTCGCGGACGACGGACGGGCGGCTCGCGGCCGCCGCGGGGTTCCCCGCTGCGGCCGCGGAGCTCGGTGCCGCCGCCGGCAGTGCGGCCAGGGTGACGGTGGCAACCGCGGCGACGGTGATCGCCGCCCTGAGGCGTCGGCCTCTCACGCCGGGCCGGACGCTGCGGTCGTCGCCTTCCAAGGAGGTCTCCACCATGTGGTGACCAGGGCTTTGCCAGACCTTTTCATCCGATGTCTGTCGAATCGGCGCTTCCGTCTGAGAGATCTTCGGCAGGGGCTCGTTCATGGCTGCGTACCTGCTTTCCCAGGGGCGGGGCTTCTTCCGAGCGCAGGTGAGCCCGATGAAGAGGGCAGTTCACATAGATGCACCGGGTTCATCGACGCGTTCGGTAGCGCGAACCAGATTCCCGGGAGGACTGGTTCTGGTCAATGGTCCGGACCCATGAGGTCGGATGCATTTCCGGCCATTCTCCGGCCGTCGTGGCTGACTCGTCGGTCAGTGCCGACGGATTCGGCGGTCAGGAATACATCGCGGCCCGTGATCGTTGACCATGGGAAGTACCACCTGTCGACAACCGAAGGATCAAGAGCTCGTGAGCAGCAAGGTCCCCCCGATCACCCTCAACAACGGCGTCGAGATGCCCCAGCTGGGCTTCGGCGTGTGGCAGGTGCCGGACGACGAGGCCGAGACGGCAGTCGGCACGGCGCTCGAGGCCGGGTACCGCAGCATCGACACAGCGGCGATCTACGGCAACGAAGAGGGCACCGGCAAGGCGATCGCCGCCTCCGGCCTGCCCCGCGAGGACATCTTCGTCACCACCAAGCTCTGGAACAGCGACCAGGGGTACGACTCCACTCTCCGCGGCTTCGACACCTCGTTGTCCAAGCTGGGGCTGGAGTACGTCGACCTGTACCTGATCCACTGGCCGCGCCCGGCCCGCGGCCAGTACGTGGACACCTACAAGGCGTTCGAGAAGTTGCTGGCCGACGGCCGTGTCCGCGCCATCGGCGTCTCCAACTTCCTGCCGGAGCACCTCGACCACCTGCTCGCCCAGACGTCGGTCGTCCCGGCCGTGAACCAGATCGAGCTGCACCCGCACCTGCAGCAGCAGGCGGCCCGCGACTACCACGCCGAGCAGGGCATCGCCACCGAGGCCTGGTCGCCGCTGGGGCAGGGCAAGGGCCTGCTGGAGGTTCCGGCGATCGTGGCCATCGCCCGCAAGCACAACCGCACCCCGGCCCAGGTCGTGCTGCGCTGGCATCTCCAGCTCGGCAACGTCGTGATCCCCAAGTCCGTGACACCGTCGCGGATCAAGGAGAACATCGAGGTGTTCGACTTCAGCCTGGACACCGAGGACCTGGCGGCGATCAGCGCGCTCAACGAGGACCTGCGCCTGGGCCCCGACCCGGCCACCGCGGACTTCGGCTGACGTCCACCCCCGTTGCCACATCCGTCCGCCCCGCCGACCGGCGGGGCGGACGGCGTGTCGGGACGGACGCGGGTCAGGGCGGACGGCTGTCGGGGCCTTGCGGCGAAGCGTCAGCCGACCCGGGCGTCCGCGTGGACGACCTCGAACTCCTCCAGCCCCGTCACGGTCACGTGCGACTTGGCCGCTCCCTCGTGCCGCGCGGCGGCCTGGCCCGCACGGGAGGCGGCAAGTGACTCGCGATCGGTGAACAGGACCCCCGTCATCCCCCGTCCGCGCTGACGGTCGACGAACAGGGCCGCCCTGGCCAGCCCCGCCATGGTCTCCAGCCGGGGCACGACCGACGTCCGGAACGTGTCGGCGAGAAGGTCCGTGTCGGCGGGGTCGAACTCCAGCCTGGTGATGCGCAGTCCGCCGCCCACTCGCGGCAGTCGCACCTCATGGAAGCCCGCCACCTCGTAGTTGTCGACGGCGAGCGTCCCGGCGAACGGCCCGAGCAGGGCGCCGCGTCGCTCACGCATCACTTGGTCGCTGTTCCGCCGGGCCTCCTCGGACTCCCACCAGCTCACCGCCAGCAGCTTGCCCAGCTCGCGGTCCACGAAGACGCCCGCCCCACGGTACCCGGGCCGTTCTTCCAGCAGGTCCCGGCCCTGTGTGTTCAGAGCCCTGATCGCCGTGTCGGCCCTCGCGGGATCGCCGGTCGCGTAGATGCTGCGTACGAACATGGCCCGTCGCCTCCAGGAGCCGTACACACGTCCGGGATTGCGGACAATGCCAGTCTTGTCCCGGTGGCGCGGGGCCGCAATCAGAGGGTCGCGTCCGACTTCGCCGCTACAGGGGTTGACGGGGACATGCAGCCGGGTCCACTTTGTACGGCACCCGAGTAAGGAAACTTTCCTAACAGAAGGGTCCCCCACAGTGCGCCTTCGAACACTGACCCTCGCCGCGGCCTCCGGCGCCGCTCTGCTGGCCGCCGGAGTGCTTCCCGCGAACGCCACCGCCACCGGCACCGGCACCGGCACCACCAACGCCCCGACGTCCGCCCAGGAGGGCTCGGTCAGCGCGGCCGACCTGCTCGCCAAGGTGAAGTCCTGTTCGCAGATCTCCAACGGCAAGTACAAGACCGACGACGAGACGTCGGCCACGATCCCCGTGTGCGGCAAGAACGGCGCGGTGTTCTGGAAGGCCGACATGGACGTCGACTGCGACGGCCAGCGCACCACCAACTGCAACGAGGACCGCGACCCCTGGTACCAGGACGACACCGCCTTCCACCAGTCCGACGGCAAGCCGCTCAAGGCCGAGACACTGCCGTACGTCGTGGTGCCCAGCTCCAGCAGCATCTGGAACTACTCCAGTGCCGGCATCAAGGGCGGCGGCGTGGTCGCCGTCGTCTACAACAACAAGGTCGAGTACGCGGTCGTCGGCGACACCGGCCCAACGAAGATCATCGGTGAGGCCTCGTACGCCACCGCCAAGGCCCTCGGCATCGACCCCGACCCCGCGACCGGCGGCGCCGAGTCCGGTGTGACGTACATCCTGTTCAAGAACTCCAAGGTCTCCCCCATCGAGAGCCACAGCGCGGCGGTGACTCTGGGGGACCAGTTGGCGAAGCAGTTCCTCGCCAACAACTGAGCACCGTTTCGAGCAACTTCACGACCTGACCCTTTATCGTTCACTCCTGCCTTGACCTGCGGATTCTTGCGGAACGAGTACTCATGTGTACGCACGTGTGTGCGTGTGTGGGCAGAGTTCTTTCCCGCCTGTTTCCCAGTGGCAGACTATGGGGCAGGCGCCGCCGACAAAGCGCCGGGCCCGGCTCCCCAGGGAACGCCCTCAGAGGCGAGGTGGGAGCCGGGCCCGGCTTCTATCTTCAACGAGCGGTACGTCGACCAATTACGGTTTTCGTTCACTCGTTCGAGTGAATCTACCTGGAACGTTGCCGAGGTAATCACTCTGACCCGCAGTCACGGTCGCGGGACCATGCGACAGCGACGGCGGCCTTTCCGGCGCCTTCGGGAACCTGAATCCCGCGGAGCCGAAACCCTCTGTGCAGCTATCAACTGGCCCTTCGAGGCAGTGGCTCGCGGACTGGATATATCCAGCCTCGAAGGTGGCCCCTACCTTCGGACCTCACGTCATGATCGACGCCAGGGGTTCCGATGCCATAAGCGCGCCACCGGCGTATCGCTGCTGACATCCGCCGCCGCATCGCCGCCGGAGAATGGCGGCCGGGCGAACCCCTGCCCTCTCGTGCCGAGCTAGCTGCCGAACTCGGCGTACATCCCCAAACCGTGCGCCTCGCCTACGTCCTGCTCCGTCGTACTGGAGTCCTCGAGGGCGAGGAGCGTAAAGCGGTCTATGTGGCGCATCCTCCTGCTATGCGCACCCTCACCGATCCGGACGCGCCCTGGCCGTACTCCAGCGAGACCACCGACACCAGCCCGCGGGCTGCCACGGAAGAGCTTGCCGAGCGGCTTGGCGTCCACGTGGGTGCGCGCCTGCGGCACGAGACGGTGGAGTGCCTGGATCCGGGCGGCAGGTCGGCGATGCTGGTGTCGTCGTGGTGGCGTGGCCAGCGCCGGCCACATGCTTCCTATACGGCAGAGCTGGGGTGCGTGGAACTCACGGCCGACCAGGCGCACGCGCTGGGGATGCTGGTGGACGCCACGGCGTTCCGTGTGGTGCGCACTCGCTTCGACCAAGACGGTCGCCCCCTGGAGACTGCTGACCTCATCCTGCCTATGGACCGTTGGCTGATCAGGCTCGCGCCCGCACAGCCATAGGCGCGTCAGTAGCGTTAGCCGCTGGACGCCTGAACGTTAGTCAACCTGTGAACCGCCAGTAATGGAAGCGTGTTCCCCGCATTTATCTGCACGGAGTGCACGCGCACAGGTCGAACCTGTGACCGCTTGCGCACCTCTGGCCTGGACATCCCCGACACTCCCGGCTGATCGGTCAGGAGGACTCGTCGGCGAGCTGCCGGTAGGCGCCGTCGGTCCGCTCCCGGTACGCGCGCCACAGTCCATCTCCGGCCATGCAGCGGCTGTCGATGTCCCGGCAGTCGTCGCACCTGTGGGCGTGCTCGACGTAGTCGGCGTAGGCCTGCTGTACGGGACTGAGTTGCCCCAGCCCGGTGGCTAAGGCGGCTGGCCGCCGGGTTTCGGGCGGGGGTGGGGTGTCTCTACGCTCGTCCACGTCGACGCTCCGCTGGTGCTCGTCGGCCATGCCCCCGGGCCGTGACCGCGGTCGCGGGGGTCCTATCTGGATCCGAGGCTACCGCTACACACTGCTCTATACCGCTGTATGGAGCTACCTGCTGAAACAGGATGCGGTGGGCCGCCCTAGCGTCGAAGCATGGGTGATCAATCTCCAGTGGATCCGTCGCGGCCCGTCTACGTGTGGCAGCAGGTCGCCGACTGGATCGCCCGCCGCATCGAAACGGGCGAGCTTCAGCCCGGCGCCCGACTGGAGGGTGAGCGGGAGCTGGCCGAGCAGGTCGGTGTCGCGGTGGGCACCGTGCGGCGCGCGGTCGAGGATCTCCGGCAGCGCGGCCTCGTCGTCACGCTGGCCGCGAAGGGCACCTACATCGCCGACCGCCCGAACTCCTAGGCCACTGTCGGACCCGCGGTCTACGCTGCCGTCATGTCCTCCACTCCCCCGCCTGCGGGCCCGCGGTCTGCCAATGCCGTGGACGCGGAGATCCGCGCGCTGCTGCAGGAGACGGGCGGCTGGTTGTGGGGGCCGACCCGGGACCGCTACGTACAGCTGCGGGACGAGTGGGTCGAGGCGGTGCGCGGGGAGATGGCCGCCGCGGCATAGGATCGCCGCTTGTGGCACACACCTTCGAAGATCTCGTGACGCTCGAGCAGGCGGCCGAGGAGGCGCACGCCCGGTACCTCGCCGCCCCCGAAACCGACTCGGCTGCCGTCCGGCAGGCCTGGATCGAGGCCGCAGCAGCCTTCCAGGCCGCGGTCACCGAGCATGCCCAGGCGGAGGGCAAGGTGCGGTATGAGGTGGAGATGGCCGTAAAGAAGACCGTGCGGCACCCGGAGCCGGCCGACGCCTGACACGCCGACGCCCCGTCCGGTGCATCATTCCGGCGGGGCGTCGTTCGAGTAGCTGTCCAAGTCCGCAGACGTGAACAGTGATGCGATCAGCCTACGGCTCGACAGTGACATCGCTGGGCCGCGTGGACAGCTGGTGGTCGTCGACGGGCGGCGCCTCGCCGTAGACGTCGTCGAAGCCGTCCTCGTCCTGTGCGTCCGCTGGGGTCTCTTCGTCGATCACCCGGCCAGGATGGCAGACGGTCACGCCTCGTCCGGCCAGGTTGTCAACACGGTGCCGGTCTCCTCGTCGACGAGGGTGACCTGGGCGTCGGGCATGCTGCCGTACTCGCCGATCCACCGCGTGAACTTCCGGCGGGCGGTCTCTTCGCTGCCCCACCAGCCGTGCTGTACCGGCTGGCCGCGGGAGGCCAGGGTGAGGTGGTAGCGCTCGGGGTCGTGGTTGCTGTGCACGCCGCCCATCATAGAATCGAACCTGTGAACGATTTGCCGCCCGACCTGCCCCGACTCCGCATCCTGGAGACGTGGCTGCAGCTCTCCCTCGACCGAGTCCGGCAGCAGATCACCGCGGCCGAACGGCGCGAGCAGGAGCGGCAGCGCGGCGAGCAGGCCCGGCCGCCCGTCCCGGACTGGATGATCGAGCGAGGCATCGGCGAAGGGCCGGCCGTGTACGTGCACGTCGGCGGATGCCACATGGCGGGCAAGCGCTCCAAGGGCGTCGCGCGGGACGTCGCGCTGCGGGCGCTCGCCGAAGGAGTGGCCGCCTGCCCGCACTGCCGGCCCGATTCGGAGCTCGGCTACCTCGACGGATGACAGCGCCCGCCAAGACGGGGGAGCCTGGCGGGCGCTGCATCCAGTGTGGCACGGGCGGTGACAGGACGGTCATGTTCCGCGTACCGTGACCGGGCGGCCTGCCGCCGTTCGCAGCGGCCCCTCCGGGGGTTGTGGGGTTCACCCCCTCCGGCAGGCCGCACCCAGACACGAGGAGGGGCCATGAGCGACGACACGACCTGGGGCATGAGCGACACCGCCTGGGGCTGAACCCCGGACAGCACGACGCCCCCACAGCCAGACGACGGCTGCGGGGGCGTTCGCGTGTTCAGAGCCCGATGTCCTCGCTGGCCGCGTCGGTCCACTTGTCGGCTTCGCGGATGTAGCCCCAGAAGGCTGGGCTGTTGGCGGCGTGCCCGGACTGGGCGCGGATCTTCTCTTCGCGCTTCCCGGCCCGGCGCGAGGTGGTGATGAATCCGGCTCGCATGGAGTGGCCGGTCAACCGGACGGAGAGTCCGGCGCGTTCGGCGTTGCGGGCGATGATCTCGCGGACGGCTTCCGGGGAGAGTGCGCGGTCACCGAGGCGGCCGTGGACGGTGATGGGCAGGAAGGCGGGGCCCGATGTGATGCCTGCGGCGGCCTGCCAGGTGAGCCAGGCGCGGACGGGACAGGTGTCGGGGTTGCGGCCGTAGCCGACCACGACGTCCCGGGGTGGTCGGCCTTTGACGGCGGGGACATGGACTTCGAGGCCCTGGCTGACGTGGACGATGGCGTCGGCGCGGAGGGCGGCGACTTCGGCGGAGCGTCCGGCGATGGCGAAGGCCATGAGCCAGAGGGCGCGGTCGCGGAGGCCGGTGAGTCCGTCGGCGACGGCGGCGTTCATCTGGCGGAGCTGTTCGGGGGTGACGGCGGCGGCTTTGCCTCGGCCGCGGGCCATACGCTCGGGGTCGTTCTTCAGCGGCTTGAGGGCCTGCCGCGCGGCGACGGTTGCCGCCTTCGGCACTTCGACGCCGTGCTCGTTCCGCGCGGTGACGGTGACGCCGGTAATGCGCCGGTCGATGCTGTTCGGCGCGGCGAGCTTGATGGTGTCGAGCCAGACGACGAACCCGACGAGCGTGCCCTTGGTGACGGCGGTCGACGGCAGGCGGCTACCGGTGCGTTCGGCGAGCCAGTCGTGGAACTCCTCCCAGAGCGCCCAGTCGTTGGCGTAGCCCCGCTTCGTGTTGTGGGGGCGGATGGCGTCGAGGTGCTTCTCGGCTGCCTCTTCCATGGCGTGGAGGACGGCGAGCGTCGCAGCATCGTAGGCGGCGGGGGTGGTCTGGGGCTGCTGCTGGATGAGGTCGGTCATGCGGCAACCTCGTCAGCAGGCCACGACCAGCCTTTCGGCGAGCGGTGCTTGTCGGCGTGGCCCGTGGGGAGCAGGCAGATGTCCGGCGGGTACGGGTTGCCGACCAGGTGAGCGGGACCGCCGATGTGGCCGCATGCGGTCTCGCCAGGCGAAGCGAACGGGGCGAAGTGTTCGATGTGGGCGAGGACGGCCCAGTCGTCGCGGGTGCAGTCATGGTCCGGGCAGCCGCCGCAGAAGTCGCATCGACGTGGCCCACAGGGGCGGAGGCAGGGGGCTGAAGGCATGTCCAATTGTACCAATTTATCGCCCGCGATATGGCATGTTATCGAGAGTGCATGGCTCCAACGGAACGCCGCTGACCGGATGTTAGGCAGCCCTCGCTTGACGCCGTGGCTAGCCTCCGAGCATGAGCACTTACCAGGGTGAGGTAGTCGTCGTCGACGGCCAGACTGAAACATCCATGACGGCCCGACTCCGCAAGGGCCTCAGCGGCAGCTGGGATGGGGTCCTCCCCATCACTACGGCCGAGCAATGGGAGGCCCTGAAGAACCTGATGCAGGCGACCCTCCGCCTGCCGAGCGGAGAGGAAGCCGCCTTCATCGTCCCGGCGCTGCCTCAGCCGCCGAACCCGAACACAGTGCTCCGCATTGAGGGCAACGGAGACGCCCCGTTCTGACACGACGAAGCGCCCCGCTCCCCTGCCGAAGCAGGAGGGCGGGGCGTCGTCAGTCTTCGTCGTCGGCCGGCGGCCGGGGCGGCGGTTCCAGGAACGGCCAGCGGGACAGCCAGAAAGGGGTGCCGTCTTCTTTGTCTTCCACGGGTCACACTCCAGTTCGGTCGCGGGACTCCCGCTGCGCCTTCAGCAGCAGCCAAGTCCGCTGCACCATGAGCACGATGACCGCAGCCACAGCGACGATGCGGATGCTGCGGAGCACGACCAGCGCGCACTCGTCGCTCCGCCAGACGGTGGCCAGCACCGTGTACAGGCACAGCAGGCCGATGGCCGCCGCGAAGCTCATCTGGTTGCGGCCGACCTCCGACCGCCACCAGGTCGCTGTCAGGTGGTAGACGACCACGAAAACGGTGCAGGCGAGGAAGCCGAGCGCCGACATGACCGCGTTCATCCAGGCGTCGACCCCCAGGTGGCTGGTCATCGTGCTGCTCCTCTTCTGGCGGCGAAGGCTGCCTCGACCTTCTCCGACCAGTGGTTCTCGATGCGGGCCTGCCGGATGGGAGCGACGGCCGCGCGGACGGCGGCCCAGCGGTCCTCGACTTCCTGCCGGTCCTCAAGTGCACGCTCCAGGGCGGCTTCGGAGTCGCTCTGCTCGGCCGGCTCAGAGCCGCGTGTGAGGCGTCGGATCCATCCGAGCATCAGTCACCCCCTCGTCCGGCGTCCCCGGGTGGGGCAGCGCGGTGAGGATGTGGCCGCTCAGCTTCGCCATCTCCAGCAGTTCCTCGACCTGCTCGTGTTCGACCTTGCGGGCTGCCTCGCTCTCGAGGAAGGCGCTGCGCCAGTTGTCTCTGTCGGTGAGCGCGTCCTCGTGGGTGCGTCTGGGTACGAGGCCGCCCCGCAGTATCAGGAGGACGACGAGGGTGAGGAGCGCGCCGAGCCCGGCGTCACTCGCGTTGATGCCGAAGACCTCGCTCACCGCGCCCTCCCCTGCCGTTGTATGCAGTGCACCGTGCTCAGACGCTCTGAGGTCCCCTCCTTGCCGCGGGTGCGGGCAGCGCTGGCACGGGTGCGGTGACGACCTGGCGGACGGCGAACTGGGCGACCGCTGTGATCAGCGACAGGATGAGGGCCTGCTTCTCGGCGGACCAGTCGAGGCCGAGGCCAGCCGCGAGGGTGATGACAGCCTGGGCGAGGCCGGT
This sequence comes from Streptomyces sp. NPDC001544, assembly GCF_042894285.1. NCBI lineage: Bacteria > Bacillati > Actinomycetota > Actinomycetes > Kitasatosporales > Streptomycetaceae > Streptomyces > Streptomyces sp. NPDC001544. The sequence goes on from NZ_JBIAVN010000009.1 coordinate 166,078, forward strand.
GATGGCGGCGATGACGCCGTCGTGGACCATGACGGCGACGATGAGACCGAGCACGGCGAGGACGACGGCGTTCACCCAGGCCTGCGTCTCAGCGTCGAAGTCGGCGACGAACGCGCCGATTACCTGGAGGACGATGCTGGCGAGCGCGGCCCAGGCCGCGGGCTCGCGCCCGAAAATCTTCATGGGAGTTCCTGACGTAGAGGGGTGGTTAGGAGGTGACGGCGAAGCCGTGCTTGTCGCCGAGTCGCTGGAGCGATGCCTTGCCGGGGATGCCGTCGGCGTCGGAACCGCTGTAGCCGTAGCGGCGCTGCAGGGCCGCGTAGGCGGTGAGGGTCTTCGACCCGTAGGAGCCGTCGACCCATCGGGAGTCGAGGAGGCCCTCGGCGTGCAGTGCGCGCTCGACGAGCAGCACCTCGTCGCGGTGGCTGGTGTGGCCCTGCGCCGCGGCGGGGTCGTGCCGGGCCGCGTAGACGACGTGGGCGAGGGAGACCTTCGGCTTGGCCGGGGACTTCTCCCCGACGATCTCCTTGGCCCGGGTGATGATCGCCCCGCGCTGGGCCTTGATGCTGTCGCCCGGGCAGCCGACGTGGCCGCCCCACGCCGAGCCGCCCATGCCGTGCCAGCCGAGGCCCCGGCCGTTGGGATCGTCGGTCGACTGCAGCGGCACGCTGTAGGTCTTGTGCAGCCACGCGAGGAGCTGGGCGCAGTTCTCGACCTGGCTATCGGTTAGCTTGTCGGGCACGAAGCCCTCGTTCTCCACCGACACCCAGTGGGAGTTGCCCGCCGCTTCCGCCCACGCGCGGTCCTTGGTGTCGACGAGCTGCCTGAGCCCGCCCTTCTTCGGGTTGAGGAAGTGCGCGGAGGCCTGCGCTGCCGGGTTCTTGAACCAGGCTTCCGAGCCTTGCTCGGTCCCCTGCTGGATGTGGAGGACGAGGCCGCGGACCTCGACCATGCCGTCGGGGGTCTTGTTCGGGGTGGGGCCTATGAAGGTGGCCCCGGGCATGAGCGCCATGGTCAGACTCCGTTCGCTGCGAGGAGGGCGCGCATCTGGCCGGCGAGGTCTTCGGCGGTGATGGCGGGCTTGGGTGAGGGCGCGACGGCCCAGACGGGGACGGTGACGTCGCCGTCTTGGGAGAGCAGCCACTGCATGTCGGCCTGTGCGAGCCAGGCGCTGCCGCGGATCCCCCAGCCCTCACCCCACGAGTTGTCGAGGCGGAACGCGTGGGTGGAGGCGTCGTATGCGCTGATGACGTACTCGTGGCCGCCGGCCACGGCCGTGCTGCGGTCGACGTGGACGTAGCCGCTGCCGGAATCGACGTCGAACATGGACTCAAGCCAGAGCGTGCCGACCATGACGGGCGCCGACTGCAGGGCGCTCTTCACCGCGTCGATGGAGAACGCGTGCCTGTACTTAGTGGCCAGCCCCAGCTTCATAAGGGCTTTCGCGGCGCCGAGCCCGCTGCTGCCGGTGTCGTCGGGCGGGTAGGCGCCTTGGATGCTGTCGAGCTGCGTGGCCAGGCTGTACACCTGCACGGCCAGGGTCTCGTCGACGGGGAGTACGTTCCCGGAGATGCTCACCGAGGTGAGCCCCGGACGGGCCGCGGAGTCGGTGCCGAGCAGGCCCGTCGCCGCGTTGCCGGTGCACGAGCCGAGCTGCCCCTGATCGAAGATCGGCGCGCGGCGGACCCAGTCGACGCTTCGATACGCGGACTTCGGCAGGACACCGTGCGCGTACCGCAGAGACCGCGGGTCGTGCTGGACGTGCCGGCCCAGCCGCGGATCGGACGGGTGGAAGACGTGCGTGCGCATGGAGCTCCTCGGGGCATGAAAAAAGCCCCCGGAGGGGCTGGCGCTGGGCAGCCGTCACGACACCTCGGGCTGAGGGTCCAGGAGCGTGCCGGAGAGGATGGTCATGTTGCGCCGGCACCGGCCGCACTGGATGACGACCTGGCCGCCGTTGCTGTAGCAGGGGTTGACCTCGAAGGTCTGGCCGTAGTTCTCGCAGTCCGGGTTGTCGTCGCGGGCGGTGACGTCGTAGTACAACGCCGGTTCGAACGTCACCGGGGGTGGCGGTGGGGTGCTCATACGCCGATCACCAGCCAGTTCACGATAGTCGTGGTCGTGTTGCTCCGGGTCAGCCAGATGGTCAGCCCGGTGGAAGTGAGGTTGCTGAAGCCGACGCCGGTGACCTGTGTTCCGGGTACGGAGGTCTGCGGCGAGACAACGGCGTTGAAGGTGCCGCCCGCCACGCTCAGGCCCGTGACGGCGACCGACGTAGGGGTGTTCGCCGCGGACGGGGTGATGGAGGCGCTGCCGTAGGCGATGCTGCTGGCGGTCAGGACGCCGAGGACGTCCATGTTGCACTGCGTCCCGCTCTCGCCCTGGACGTACACGTAGGGGTTGCCGCCTGCGAAGTTACTCTCGAGGATCACGACGGCCCGGTGGTGGGCGGTGCGCACGGCCCCCGAGGTCAGGATGAGGTCCGTGTACTGGAAGGCGTCGGAGTCGTAGGTGATGCCCGCGGGTACATCGACCGCGCCGTCCTCGACCGGGCGGAAGCCGAGCTCGCCCGAGTTGAGGTAGGCGGACATGTTCAGCGGGTCTTGTAGGCCGCGGGTCCATAGACCGCCCCCGCCGGCCCCGTCTTCCGGGCCGAGTACGGCGAGCAGGGTCGTGCCGTCGTCCGCGTACACGCGCAGGGTTCCGACGGTCGCCGAGACCATGCGGCGTGCCGCCCGCAGCTCGTCCACTTGGCGCTCGAGGGCTCGGATGCGGCGGGCGAGGCTGGTCGCGTCTGGGGGCAGTTGGTCTACCTGGCGCGGCATCAGTCCTCCTCTATGAGGATTGGGCGGACACGGTCTGAGCTCGGTTCGAGCTCCCATGACCAGCAGCGGGCGACGACTCCAGCGCCGGTTGGGTGTCGAGGTGAGCGTTCGATTGCCAGGCGTATGGAGTCTCCGAGGGCCCAGTCGAGCCCGAGGCGTGGTGATCGCGAGGCGACGCCTTGGAGAGTCCACGCCCGAGCGCCCTGGGCCATGAGGCCCACCGACTTTCCGGCGTGACCTTCCAGTTGGTTTGGGTCGGTGATGCCAGTAGAGGGCGTGTAGCGGTATTCCCAGATGGGCCAGCCATTGGCGATGAGGGAGGTGGCGTCGCGAGTGGAGGAGGTCAGCCGCGAGGAGCCTTCACCCTCTCCGCGGGCAATGACTCGGGTGGCGCCCTTGTCCTTCTCGTATGACTCGCTGAGGGTGTACTCGGCGACGCACCCGGGGAAGTCGAAGACGGCCTCAGGGCTGCCGGACTGGGTTCCGATCACCGAACGGATGCGGAGGGGGAAGGTGAATCCGTTGTGCCCGGCGTTCCATGCGACGTCGATCGTCCATTCCGGGCCGCCGTCCAGGCCCATGACCTCGTTCAGGCAGGACAGGATCGTCTTGTCGTCGCCGTCGGCGGTCAGGTAGTCCATGGTCGTTCCGGTGGCCACCGCGTCGATGGCGAGTGGTGGCCCGCCCGAGAGGGCAGGCGTGACCAGGTTGGTGATGACTGTCGCCTGATCTACGCCGATCATGGTCTGGGTGCCGGGGAACCGTGCGTCGAGATACGCCTCGAGGGTGGCTGCTCCGAGCTGCACTGTGGTTGCGCTGCCGCCGTCGCGGGGCAGGACGGCGCCGGCCCATAGCGGGGTGTCGGTGGCTGTGTCGACGGCGACGACCAGCGACCTGCCCGGTGCGGTCGCCGCCTCCCATTCGCGTGGGGCTCCGGCTAGGTCGAGTTCGAATTGCAGTGTCGTCTGGGTGCCGAGCTTGCGGGACAGAGCGCCGGTCGCCTTGAGCGCGGGCAAGTCCTCGACGATGCCCCCGGTGCGCAGGTCGCAGCCGTACCAGGCCAGCGTGTAGGGGCCGCTCATCAGGTTGCCGACTCGTAGGTGAACGTGAGTCGCAATTGGGCGCCGCTGGCGAGGTTCTCCGGGCGGGTCGATGTCATGAAGTCGGTGCGCACGTTGGTCGCTGAAATCGGGAAGAAAGCGGCCAGGGTGGTGGCGTTCGGGCTGATGTTGGTCTCTCCCACCCACCGGTCGCTGCCGAGCAGCATGGCGTTGCCGATGAGGGAGGCGCCCGAGTTGGCCGAGGCGAACGGAAGCGTCCAGTTGTAGGACCCGGATCCGTAGGTGGTGGTGCTGCCCGGGGTGAGGTTGATGTGGGCGACGACCGTGCGTCCGAACTTCTGGTAGCGGCCGATCAACACGCCATTTCCCAGACTCGGGTTGGTCGTGGACCCCGTCCACACCGGGGTGTACGACGTCCAGGCGCCCGGCATCTTGATGAAGGTGTCCCAGCTGCTGCCGTTGTACCTAAGCAGGTCGGTGCCGTTGTCGTAGTACTGCCCCGTGTAAGGGCTCGAAGGTGCACTGGATGTCGGCAGGATCCCGCCGGGGGCCACCGTCACGGGTCGCACGGCGGTACTCACCGACGGGCTGCCGGCGCCCGTGTGCGGCACGGTGATTGTGGCCAGCGGCATGTAGATCTGTGTCCCGGCCGGCGTGGGGGCTACTGGTGTCGACGAGGCAGTGCCTGCCAGGTAGGCGATGTCGCCTTTGGCGAGGCCGGAGGCGTCAACCGAGCTGTCCCACACCCTCAGGTAGACGAGGTCGATGCGGTCCAGGGTGGCGTGTGCGGCCGTCAGCGAGCCTGGGGAGGTTGACGAGGGGAACGCAACCCGGTACACGCCTTGCCCCGCGTAGGCGACTGCGGCGACCCCGGCGGAGACGTTGATGGTCGAGCCGGACAGGGTGACGGTCAGGCCCGGGTCGCCGGGGCGGACACCGGAGCGGGAGCCGAGCGCGGTGCCATCGTTCATCACCAGCATGGCGTCCACGTTGCGGGCCTCGAGGCCTGTGAATGCCAGGGTGTCGATCGCCCAGGGGTCAACCGGCATGAATGCCTCCTCACATCCAGGCCGAGCGCCAGGTGGCGGTCAGCGTCGCGCTTGCGTTGTAGGTGCCGGACTGGAACTGGTATCTGACGCTGCCCCCCGCCGGGATGGTGGGCCAGCCTGCGGAGACGGTGAGGAATCGGCGGCGGCTGACGGCGGCGTTGAGGGTGACCGAGTGGGCGTCGGTGTCGATCACGAGAACGTCACCGGACTGCAGATCCTGCGAGTAGATCAGCTGCTTGACCGTGCCGTCCGGGTAGAGGGCGGCGATGGTGGGTGCGACGACCGGCCCGGTGATGGTCAGGATGGGCCGGGTGTCGGCAGTGCCGGTGTTGGCGGCGTTGATCTGCCCGGCCACGGTGGTCGCCGAGAAGGTGATGGGATACGTGACAGGAAAGGCCAGGCCACCTGTGGTGGAGGGCAGGCCGGTCGTGCCCGACTGCAGGGTGGTGCTGTAGCGTCGCGGGTCGGCCGCGGTCACCATCACGCTGTAGGTGGCGACGCGGTCGGACACGTACTGTGTCAGTAGCTTCCCGGACCGGCGGACGGTCGCCTGTTTCGGGGTGTCCTCCCACACTGTGAGAGTGGTGTCGGCCAGGCCGGCGGCCACGTACAGCTGTTCCATCGCGGCCTGCAGGGCCGCCCGGCCTTGCGCCTCGATGGTGCCGGTCAGCGTGATGGGCCGGGCACCGAGGTAGACGGGGCTCGCCCATGCGCCGTGATCGGATTCCCGCTCCTGGAATTCCGACCGGATCTCCGGGGAGTCCCAGCCGTCGAGGCCCTGGAGAAACCAGGCCACCCCGGACGAGTCGACGGCGCCGAGACGGAGACTGCCGAGGGTGGCCTGCAGGCCGTCGATATCTACGCCGGGAATGTAGGGCACCCTCGCCTCCCCTCAGCCGACGAATGAGATGACGCGGGCGATGTCGTGCGCCTGCTCCGCCGCGGACTGCTTGGCGCCGTACAGGTTGACGATGATCTGTCGTGTCATCTCCCGTGCCATGGCTGTCGCCGTCACGGTCGACGAGGCGTAGCGGCCGGCCGGGGTGAGCTGGTAGCCCATCCCGGCCGCCGTCTTGGCCAGCAGGGCCCGAGATCGGGCGCTGCTCGTCCACGGGATCCACGACTCGGGCACGCCGGCCTCACCGCCGAGCACCATCGTGGGCCTGGTGAGGATGCCGCCGACGGCCATGGGCTTGCCGCCCTGCTGCACCCACTGCCGGACAAATTCGTCCTTGTTCGCCGCAGGCAAGGCGCTGATCTGCTTGGTCATCTTGGGCACCAGCGCTCGGATGGTGGCAGGGTCGAGACCGGCAGCGATGAGGTCGGCGAAGCCGCGGCCTGTGCCGCCGCGCAGGGTGGACAGTAGGACCAGGCTGTTCGCGAGATCCTCGCCGGTGAGGGTTGCCTGCGCCTTGTCGACGGACGACTCGGCCTTCTTGGCCGCCTTGCTGTTCCCTGCGGCCTGATGCGCCAGCTCCATGGCCGACTCGTCGCCTTGGGCGGCGAGCGCCTGCGCCAGGTCGCCGAAGCCCTGGCTGGCCAGCTTCTGCAGGTCGGCTGCGAACTGCTGGTTCTTCTTCGTCGAGCCGTCGAGCTGCTTGGTGAAGTCGGCCAGCGTCGCCTTGGCGAGGTCGCCGGTCTTCTTCAGCTTCTCGGCGATCCTCTTGAACTCTTTGTCGCTGGCTCCGGCGAGGGCATTGACCAGGTCGTAGCCGCCCTCACCCATGCCCTCCAGCATGGACTGCAACTCGGCCCCGCCGCGCTTGCCGACCTTGCCCAAGTTCTTCCGCCACTTCTCCGTGGCGGCCACCGACTCGTTGAGCTGGGTTTCGTAGGCTTTCAAGTTGAAGTGCGTGGGTGCCTTGGACCCGTGCTTCAACCCGAGTTCCTCGTCAGCCTCGTTGACCTTCTTACGGCTCTTGCTGACCTCGGCGTCCGAGGACCGCTTCGACTTCTTCGCCTTGTCGACCCGCTCCTCGGCGGCCCTGAGCTGCGCCCTGGTGTGGTGATGCCTACGGACGTCGGACAGGTGCTTCTCCGCCGACTTCAGGTTGTCGGCGGCCTTCTTCTGGTCTTTGAGTGCTGTCGTCAGATCCGCCCAAGCCTTCTTGAGGTCCTCGATTTCCTGGTCGTATCGCTGCTTGGCGTCACCCGGGCCGCCGAGTACGGGCGCCCCGGTCGGGCTGTAGGTGAAGCCGGGGATGCCGCCGGAGGCCAGACCGCCGGATGCCAGTCGGTTTGCGTTGATCGCCTTTAGTAGCGGCAGGTGCTTCTTCGTTGCCGCGGCGTTCACGACGAACTCGGTGTTGGACACGCGCCCCACAGCGCCGCTGGCGAAGAGCGCCAGGATGTCGTCGGACGTGCCCGTTCCGGGACCGTTGAGCAGCCCAGTCGGCGCAAACTGCACGGGTGCGCCACCACTGGCATACCCGCGAACCCGGCCGCCGGTGGAGTAGTCCCGCTTCGCGACCGGAACCTTGCTGGTCTTCTGGATCGAGGTGAAGGTGTGGACCGTGTTGGTGGTGATGGTCACCGACTTGTTGTGCAGCGCCGCAATGGCCCGGGCGAGGGCGTTGACTGCAGACTGCGCCGAGCCGGTCGGCGCCGTGATGGTGACCGACTTGCCCTTAGTCCGTTTGATCTTGAAGCCGAGGTCTTCGAGTGCCTGCTGCCCGGCCTTGGTCAGGGCGTTGACCGTGACGGTCTTACCTTTGGTCGTCAGGATCTTTTTCCGCACCGCGTCCAGGTCACCCATGGCGCCCTTGGTCTCGGCGCTGACCTTGGTGCTCTTCGACGGGGGAAGCTGCGCGTAGGCCGCGGTCAGTTTATGGATGGCGTCCGCGGAGAACCCGGCCGCATGCATCTGCCTCTTGAGCAGACCGATGTCCGACTCCAGAACCTTCTGTCCGGCCGCCTGGGAGTTCTTCTGCTCGGCCACCGCCTGCGCGTGGTCCATCGCGGCCTTGGCCGCTTCCAGGTAAGCCGACTTGACCTTGCGCCCCTTCTCGGAGGTGACGTCCAGCGAGTGACCGTTTTCCTTGACGGCCTGCGAGAGGTCGGCGAGGGACTGCTGGAAGGCGATCTCCTGTTGGGCGGCGTCGATGCTCGTGCCATTGAGGCCCTTGAGGGCATCCGACAGCTTCTCCGCCTCAGTACGCTGATCCTGCAGCTCACCGGCGGTCAGGCCCGCCTGCTCTCCCAGCTTGGCCTGGGCCCCGGCAGACAGCTTGGCCTGCGTGTCCGTCTCCGTCAGCGCATCGGCGTAGCCGGGCAGAAGCGTGCGCAGCTTCTCCGTCGACGTGCCCTGAGATTCGGCTTCCCTGGCCAGCTTATTGAAGGCCTGCGCCGCCACCTCAGGGGCGCCACCCTGCACGAGACTCGTGAGGGCCTCGTCCACAGCCTTGATCTTGTTGCGAGCCTCGTCCAGGCCCTGACTGTCAGAGCCGAGATGAGTGATGGTGTACAGGCTGTCGCCGACCCTGTCGAGAACGCCCGGGTGCGCGATGCGGGACACGGCATCGCCGAAGCCGTCCAAATCCTGGCCGAAGACCTTCGTCAGCTCGCCGGCCGCCTTGCCGGTCTGGGCAAAGTTGAGCAGGGCGTTGCCGAGTTTGGTGACGTTGGGCGGCGCGTCCTCGAACGCGGCCTTCAGCTTGTCGGTGCCGTAGGAGACGGCTTCCAGAGCCGCCACAACGACGCCGAGCCTTCCCAGGCCGGCCATCAGTGTGCGCGTCCGTGCAGCTGTGATGCCCAGCTGGGTCATCGCCGTCCGAGTTGCAGAGATCCTAGGCAGGAGCAGGACGAACGCGGATACGGCGAGGATGGTCGCGCCGCTTATGCCGGTGAAGAGGGTGACGGCCTGCTGCAGTCCAGGCGGCAGATTGTTGTAGGCGTCCACGAGTCGGGTCACCCACTGCACCATCGTGCGCAGCGCACCGTTCGCCGAGGAGCCCCCTTCGATGAGGGCGGTCTCGATGGCGCCACGGAGCCGCTCCATGTCGCCAGCAAGGTTGTCCGTCTGGATGGCAGCGACACGGGCCGCGGCCCCGTTGTCGTTGACCTCCCTGGTGTACTTCTGCACGCCCTTGGCGCCCAGCTCATACAGGATGGTCGCCGACCGGACCGCGTCCGACCCGAAGATCGTTGCGAAGGCGCTGTTCCTGGCCTCCGGGGTGAGGTTCTTGAAGCTGGACTGCAGATTGCCCGCCATCTTGGCGAGGCCAACGAACTTGCCCTGACTGTCGTAGGCAGTGAAGCCGAGACGATCCATCATCTGCCTTGCTTCAGCGGACTGCGGGGTCAGCCGCTGCAGCATCGTCTTCAGGCTGGTGCCCGCGTCGCTGCCGATGAGGGCGTGATCGGCGAACGCGGACAGGGCGCCCACGGTTTCCTCAAGGCTCAGTCCTGTCTGGTTTGCCAGCAGCCCGCCCTGACGGAGAGCCATCGACAGGCCGTGCACGTCCGCGGCGGACTTGTTGGCGCCAGCCGACAGGACATCGGCGATGTGACCGACGTCCTTGCCCTTGAGTCCGAACGTGTTCATGGCCTGGGCGCTGATGGTGGCCGCGTCCGCGAGGTCCATCTGTCCGGCCGCTGCGAGAGCGAGCGAGCCTTTGAGGGCGCCGCCGGTGATGTCGGCGACGGAGACGCCGGCGCGAGCCAGTTCTGCTTCGGCGTCGGCTGCCTGGGTGGCGGAGTACTGGGTGCTCTTGCCTGCGTCGAGGGCGGCCTGCCGCAGCTTCGCCATCTGCTGCGAGGAAGCACCGGACACGGCCCTGACGTTGGACAGGGCCTTGTCGAATTTGGCTGCCGCGGCGGCTGCGATGGCGAAGCCGGTGAGCATCCCGGCGCCGACCTTGGCGCCCACGCTGGCGAGCTTCGAGGTGTTGTCGGAGGCCTGCCGCATGCCTCGCGTGTACTGGGAGATGTCCGCGATGAGGCGGACGGTGACGGTGCGGGTGGCCACGATTCACCCCCGGTCCATAGCTCGCTTCTCGATGTGGACGTGCAGGCCATCGGTGTTGCCGTGGTTGTCCTGGTGAGCGCGGACGCGCTTTGCCGAGGTGGCGCAGGCGTGGCAGCGCACGAGATCGACCCGGTAGGCGAACTCGTTCGCTGGGTCAGTCGCCTCGCTCCAGGGCTGCCCGCATTCGGGGCAGGCGTCCGCTTCAACCTCGGCAAGGGCGAGCGCCCAGTAGCGGTCCTCGGGCAGCCACAGCGGATCGCCGTCAGCGACCACGCGGCCCATGAAGACGCTGCGCGGGACACCCCAGGCGCGGGCGGTTTCTAGCTCTCGCCGCCAAGGGCCGCCGTGAGCGCGGAGGCGAGCAGCGAGAAAGGGACCATCTCACTGCTGTTGTGCACATCCCAGGCCGCATCGAACAGCTTCTTGATCTCGCCCTCGTTGATCTTCTCGAAGAGCTGGGTGACCTGCTCCTCGCTCATCACCGGGTCCACGCACGACGCGGCGATCAGGGCGCGAGGGAACGTCTCGGAGTCGAAGGCCTGGTTGTCGTCGTTGGCCGGGTGTGCGGCCATCAGGTCCGAGTACGCCTTGTCGCCGATGTAGCGGAGCTTGAACGGCACCTCGGCCGCGGTGATCTGCTCCCGCAACTCCTTGAGGTGCACGGCGAGCTCGCGGCCCGGGTGCACGTCGGTGAGGTCTGCCGGTTCCCAGTCCGACGAGACGCGTGCCAGTTCGTCCTGCAGGCGCTCCGCCTCCCCGGCCAGGTCGCCCCGGATGCACACCATGACGGTGCGCTCCCGGGGTGTCGCCTGGGCGAGGATCTCCTCGATGCTTGCCATCAGGCCACCGTGGCGTTGGTCGACGGCTGGCTGGTGACCTTCATCGGGCTGACGAACTTGAGCACCTCGTTCGCGGCCGGGCTGGAGTTCTGCGGCTCGCCGCAGGTGATCGGGTACACCTCGACCTTCTGGCCCGCAGTCCAGGCGGTCGAGTAGGCCACGCCACGGCGGACAGCGAGGTAGCCGCTGACCCCGTACTTGAGAGTAGTGAACGGCAGGTCCTCGGCCCCGGTCGTGCCCCGCTTGAACGTCAACTCCACGTCGAAGCCCACCCTGCCGACCGTCTTCGTGTCGAAAGTTGACGCGAGGCTGGACGTGTCGACGTCTGCCGTGGACGGATCGAGCTTGAGCCCGTCGGGGGTGATCCGGGTCGTGAAGTCGGAGCCAGCGGTGAGCTCGGCGGCCGTAGGGGCGCTGATGTTGGCGATGGACGACACCCACGCCACGCGGGTCATACCGTCGCTGATCAGATCGGACATGGCGGGCCCTCCTCAGGGCATGAAAAAAGCCCCAGTCGGGGCGAGATGGGCAGGACGGCGAGGGGTCAGATGACGAGGTTGGCGACGGTCACGCTCGTCGTCGACGAGTAGGTGATCGCCGCGCTCACCCCGTCGGAGGCGGACGCGAAAAGCTTGTTGGTGATAGGGCCGATCATCTTGTCGCCGGTCGTCGCCGGGACGGTGACGACGAGATCGGAGACGGCCTGACCGTCGACCTGAGCGGTCGCCGTGATCGTCACCGTCATGCTGGAACCAGCGGTGTTCTTGACGTGCAGGAAGCTGCGATCTCCGCACGTCACCGTGGTCGATGCGGCAGCAGCCGAGTACGTCGGCGTCGTGCCGGCTCGCGTGATGACCTGCTGGGCGAGAAGCGCCATGAGAGTGTCTCCTGTCAGGCGGTGGACTTGATCCGGTATTGCACCGGAACGAACCATGTAGGCGGGTTGGTGTCGTCGTCGCGCTGCACTGGAGGCCCGCCCAGGTCCTCTGGCCGCCACGCGGTGCGACCCTCCACCGTTAGAGGGCCGCTCAGCGCCCGTCGAACCCGGTCCGCCACCCAGAGCGCCCGCTCCCACGACGCCCCGCCGCAGGTGATCTGAACAACGCCCACGAAGTCGCTGCGGGCGTCCGCAAGAGACTCGCGCTCGGCTTCACCGGGCTCCGGGTAGATGACGGCGTACTTGTCCGGCGGCGACCAGCCCGCATCCGTCGGCACCCCGCCCAGGTACACCGGCAGCCCAGGAATCGTCTCCAGCGCTGCCTGCACGGCATCGACGTGCGGAAGGACTTCAGGGGGTGACGTCATCGGTCACCACCAGGCCAGGCCGCGCTCGGCGATGACGGCCAGCTGCGCCTCGAAGCGGGGAGTCTCCGCGTCCAGCGCCCGGCCGCCGTCGCGGTGCGGCGGGTTCTTGACGCTGCCGTATTCGAGCAGGTTGCCGAGCGCACCCTGCGGGGCGCCCTTGTCCGGGCCGATTGTGGCGGCGACGATGTCCGGCCCGTAGTTGGATATGTCGAAGCCCACCGCGTTCGGGTACATCGGGGCGTGCCGGCCCGACGACGCTCGCGCGTTCGACCGCCAGTCTCGTTTGACGTTCATCGCCCCCCGCATCAGAACCTTGCGCGCGTCGCGACGGGCTCGCGGGATCGAACGTGCGAGATGGCGCTGCAGGCGTCGCACATCCGAGGTGTCGAAGCGAATCCCGCTCATGATCGGTCCTCCGTTCTGATCCGCCACACCGTTGACTGATCGCTGAACGAGGCGCCCGTTACCCACAGGATGAGGCCGACCATGCGGGGGTCCGGGGAAGCGGTCACCTCAATCCGCATCCCGGCGAGCACACGAGTGCCAGACGGAAGGGTCGTGGCCCACGGCAGCTGCACCTCGTACTCGCGCAGCACGATCTCTCGTTCGCCGGCCTCGGTCTCCTGCCCTGTCGACGCGGCGATCGCTTTCACGCGGGCCTTGCCCGTGTACAGGTCCGCCTTCGCGCCCGGAACCGTCTGGCCCGATGCCCGGTCGAAGGAGTCCGCCGCCTGAGAGTACAGGCGTACCGTCTCCCGCATCCGGGCCTCGGCCGCCCTACGTCCTGCGGCAAGGACCGTATCCAGGCTGCTCATCGGAGCCCCACGGTACCGATGCGGCGCCGATAGTCGCCCAGCATTGCCTTGTGGGCGTCGGAGAGGCCACCCAAGCCCAGGGACTCGGCGGCGAACGTGCGGGTGTAGTCGTCGATGGCCTCCTGGCGGAGCATCGACGGGTTCGCCAGCGTTGACGCAGCCAGATCCAGGCAGACCGCACGCACATCGTCCGGGATCTCGTCGAAGCCGTGCGTGTACGTCACCTGCACCAGACCCGGATCCGGGTACGACGACGTGCCCGGTAGGTAGCGCCAGCCGGCGGTGCGCAGCAGTCGATCCGACGAGAGCACCCAGTCGTTTAGCACCAGGGCATGGACCTTCACTTCGGACACCGCTACGACGGGCCGCTGCGGCAGCACCAGTTCGTCGCAGTCGATGACTCGCAGCGTGGCCACGTCATTCGTGACTCGCGTGATGGTCTGCCGCGTCCACTTGCGGATGACAGCCGATGCAGACGCCAGCGCCAGATCGGCGGCAGCCGAATCGACGGGCGCCTGCATCACCGCCGCGAGTTCGGCCGCCGTAGCGAACGGGGGAAGTGCCACGGCGACCTCCTCGTATCAGCGGGCCCGGGAGTCGTCGTCGAGCTTCTGCCGGACCTTGCGGGCGTGATCCAGATCCGTCTCCGGGGTCGGCTTGCCCTCGAGAACACCGGCGACCGTGTAGTGCGAGTCCGGTGTCGGGTCGACCTCGACACCGAGGTAGCCCTTCTCCTCGGCCTTGTCGACGGCCTTCTGGACTTCCTTCTGCGCCGCGTCCTGAGGCGGCTGGCTGGTCTTGCGCTCTGCCATGAGTCTGCTCCTCAGTTGCGGGTGACGGTGACGCGGACGAGGCCGCCCGGGTCGGTCTGACCGGTGCCGACGTGCAGGGACCGCCACAGCAGCGTGTCCCCGGCGGCGAGCACCAGGTTGGCAGCGGTGCCGGACAGGGGGATCGCTTTTTCGTCGCTCGCGGACGCGTTGACGCCGGAGTCGAACTGCAGCGTGGCGACCGTGGTGGTGCCGGACCCGGACTGCCCCTTGTTGAAGAGGGTGACGGACCGGGTGTTGGTGTTGGCGCCGGTGATGGCCGAGACCGGGACGTACTCGACCTTGGTGACGGTGCAGTCGAATGGGGCCTGCGTGACGACGCTGTCGAGGTCGTTGCCGGCGGTGCTGACCGCGGCGACGTCCTGCTCGAGGACCCGCTGCAGGGGCGCGGTGTCTGCCATGAGAGTGCTCCTGTTCTGCGGGTTACGGGAGGTCGATGCGGGCGACCGGGTACCGGGAGGACTCGGTGGGCTGGTCGTTGTTGATGGTGTTCGAGACCTGCCAGCCGATCCGGAAAGTGAGCCTGATCGCGGTCATGTCCTGCTGGGCCAGGTTGTAGACGATGGCGCCCGTGTTGTCCTGGATGACAGCCTCGGTCAGAACCTTCATCGTGATATCGGAACGGACTCCGATCACGAATTGGTTCCAGTCACCCATGAACAGCGTCGGGGACCCGGTGGTGGTGCCGAACAGGCCGCGCATCGGGTAGACGATGGGCATGCCGTCGATGGACGACAGGTTCCCCGCGACGCGGGTCTCGTCGAGCTTGCGCCCCTGGCTGTCGCGGGCCTTGCGCAGCTTGGACTTCACCGAGGTGGCGCCGACGAAGCCGGTCACCTCGTAGCCGTCCGCCTCGACCAGGCCGTAGGCGTTGTCGATGTCGCCGTAGAACGCGCCCGCGGTCGCCGCGGAGTTCGCCGTGACGGCGTTGCCCGCGGAGGTCGCAGCGGCTGCGATGTTCTGCGGCCATGAGCTCGGCGCGTTGGTGCCGAAGAAGACCGCGGCGTCGAGGGTGCGGCCGAATGCCTCCGTCAGGAGCGGCATCGCCTCGTCCCACACGTTGGCGTCCACGTCGGCCAGGACGTTGTCCGGGACCGGCATGATCGCCGCGATTTCCTCGATGTTCAGGTACTTGTTCGTCCAGTTGACCTCGGTGGTCTGCTTCAGACCCGTGTCACCTGACACGAAGTAGGCGGTGGGCAGCGCGGACAGGACCGGGAAACGGACCTGGTTTCGGCCCACCGGCACGCGGCGGAACAGGCTCAGCGTGGCGGACTGCTCCAGCGCCTTGCCGAGCATTTCCTTGGAGACCTCTTCCGGGATGAGCGCCTGGGCGTCCGTCCGGGAGGTGAGGTTGGTGTAGGCCATGGTCCGGCCTCCTCATTTCTTGTCAGCCGGCCGGACCTCGCCGCGCCGGGGATGGGTCAGCCGAGTCCGGCCCTTTGGCGGATCAGCGCGTTCATGTCGGTCGGAGCCGAGGCAGTGGTGCGGGCGCCGGCGTCGAAGGACGGGGCGGCGGGCTTGATGAGGGCCAGCAGCCGGTCGGCGTCCTCGGCGAGCTCTTCCGGGGTGGAGCCGACCAGGCGGTCCACGAGGTCGGCGGGCAGGCCCTTCGCGATGCCGACGCGGAGCTTCGCCGCCTCGGCGGCGGCCTTCGCCGCGGTCTCCTCGGCGAGCCTGGTGCGCTCGGCGGCCTTCTGCTCCGCCGACTTCTGCGACTCCTCAATCTCGGCGAGACGCTGGGCGGCCGTGGCGTTCTGCTTCGCGCGGGTCTCGTTCTCCCGGCTGAGCTTCTTCCACTTCTCCGCTTCTGCCTGCCAGTCCTTGGCCGGCTGCTCGCCCGTTTCGGGCTGCTCCTGCGCCGGGGCGGCGGTGGCTTCTGCTGGAGTGGATGCGGGTTCGGACATGGTCAACTCCCGTTTCGGGATGGGCGTGACGGCGCGTTGCGCGCGGTCAGGTGAGATAGCCGAAGCGCCGCAGCATGGCGATCGCTTCATCCCGGCTGTCGGCCAGCCGGAAGATTTCCTCGGGCAGCAGGCGCGGCGACATCAGCCGGAAGTCGCGCCCCGACGGCGAGATGAGGCCTCGGTCGATCGCGCGGCGGCGCTCCTGCCGGTAGAAGTAGCCACGACGGGTGGTGCCCTCGCTGGTGGCCTGCACGGTGCGGCCGTAGGCGGTCGTGGTGTACATGCCGCGGCGCGCGTTGACGACCTGGCCCATGTCGGCGCCCTCGCGGATCGCGCGGGCCCCGGCCGCGGTGAAGACGCGGTCCTGCTCGGCGCGTGAGAGGTTGTTGAAGTAGGAGTCTGGGTCGATGTAGCCGCGGCCCTGGTTGCGGGCGATCAGCGTTGTCGGCAGGTGGACGCAGTCGCAGCGGGGATGCCGCTGAAAACCCGTGTTCCAGCCGTACTCCTTGCCGGCCAGGATGATGCATCTACTGCAGGCGGGCGGGTTGACCACTCGGACGTAGCCCTGGATGGTGCGCTTGCCGGCCATCGAGGCGCCGACCGCTCCACGGCCGGCCTGGGTGACCTCCGAGCCGGACAGGGTCAGCGCCTGCCGCAGACCGCGCATCAGGGCATCCTGGGCGCTCAGGCCGCCGCCGATGCCCTGCTTGGTGGTGATCACCGACAGGTACATGAGCGAGTCCAGCGCCCGGCCGTCCGCGGCCAGTCCGGCGAACGCGCTCGGGCGGACGCTGCCGGCCCGTTCCGGATCGCCGCCCTCAGCGTCGGCGACCTCGTCTACGTAGTCGTCCGCCAGGCTCGCGGACGCCAGTTGTCCGGCGCTCACCGCCTGCACCATGCGCCGGCCGATGCCGGAGTTCCACGACCCGGTCAGGTCGCTGGCGTCGATGAGCCGCCACAACTCCTGAACCTGGTTCGCGGTCAGGCGGGTGATGCGCTGCTGGCGCCGGTAGTGCCGCAGCGCGATTTGCCGCGTCCGCCCGGCCACGGCTCAGCCCCCGTCGGGCGCCGGTGCAGCGGCCAGCGGATCGGTTGTCGCGTTCGGCTTGGGGCCGTACTCGGCCGCCAGATCGCCCGACATGGCTGCGGTGAGGGCGTCCTCGTTGAGCTGCCGCCAGCGCTCGATCTCCTGCGGAGTGGCGCCCCACCGCTCCCACAGCACCTCGCGCGGAACGCCGAGTGTCGACATTTTCACCAGGGCGTCGACGAGCTCGCCCTCGGTGCGCCACTCCGGGCTCTTCCATACGATGCGGGCCTGCGACGAGGCGAACCCGGCCAGTCGCATGGTGCGCTCCAGGCCTTCTTCGAGGAACCGGCGCCGCTGGTAGATCTTGTGGATGAGTCCCGCCTCGGCCGCCTTCAGGGCCTCCGCCGACAGGTTGGTCAGGCTGCCGAGCAGGTAGTGCGGCGGGGTGGAGGTGATGGCCGCTACGTCGCGGACGTCCTCCTCCTTGGCCTTCAGGTAGCCGGTCAGGTCGGCTGCGGCGAACTGGCCGAACTTCGCGCCGGGGTCCTCGGCGACGAGGATCTTGTTGACGGCGACGTCGAAGGGCTCGATCTCCTGCCCGTTCTCGTCGACCGGGATCTCCAGCCCTGTCGCCCACTTCGCCGGAAACGCCGCGGCTTCCTGCGTCATCATCCGGTCGGAGAGCGTCTTGTTGATGCGGTCCTGGATGCCGGTCACCGACCGCAGTTCCGACGCCCCCGGCTTGAGCATGCGCGGCCGGTTCGCCAGCTCCCCGAAAGGCACCTCCCCCAGGACGTTCGCAGCGCCCCACGGCTCCCCTGGCACCTCGCGGCGCTCCCACTGCGGCCTGCCGGTGCTGCCCGTCTTCGGCTCGGGCGCCTCGAACTTGTAGATCCACTCCGGCAGATAGACGGTGCAGCAGAGCTTCGCTGTCCAGTCGTCCACCCACAGCTTGAGGGCTGCCGCCGGCTCCCCCGGCGCGTCCGGCCGGTACTCCACGATGACCTGCGTAGGGTGCTCCGGCGTGATGCGGAATCCGCCCGAAGGTGTCGGCGACACCATCAGGTAGGCCGTGCCGTGGATCGCGGCCTCAAGGAACGCCAGTTGCGAGCCGCCGTCGAGGTTGTTGTCCTGCCACAGCGCCCAGGCCTCCTGGTCGCGGTCACCCTCGACGTCGGACTGGAAGCCGGCGACCTCCAGGCGGCCGACGAAAGCATCCACGACGAGTTCGCAGTAGTTCGCCCGCGCCATCTTCAGCAGCCGCCTAAACGGCGCGCGAGCCCTCTCATGCAGGTGAGGCAGCGGGTGCTCGCACTCGTAGTAGTCGTCGAAGACCTTCGTCTCGTTCGACCGCTTTACGAGCTTGTCGTACAGGCGGTCTCGCCACCACTCCGGGGACTGGACTGCGAACTCGGGCATCCATCCCCCTCTCGGTCAGAATCCGCGCGCTCTGCGCTTCTTCGGGCGGGCAAGGCCGGCAGCCACCGCATCCCCGGCGGCCTCGTGGGCGAGGATCGAGCACATGGCGAGG
Source organism: Streptomyces sp. NPDC001544 (assembly GCF_042894285.1). Classification (NCBI taxonomy): domain Bacteria; kingdom Bacillati; phylum Actinomycetota; class Actinomycetes; order Kitasatosporales; family Streptomycetaceae; genus Streptomyces; species Streptomyces sp. NPDC001544. The sequence continues at coordinate 184,233 of NZ_JBIAVN010000009.1, forward strand.
TCGATCTTCTGCGACTCGGAAGCCTTCTTCAGCAGGTACCGGCCCGCCGGCCTCGCCGCCTTCCGGGCGTTGCGGACGTGCTGACCAGCCCACTGACAGCCGTCGTGCCGGAACGTCGAGTCTCTCTTCGTTACGTCTGTCGCCAGACGCTCTGCGGCACCGTGCATCTGGGCGATCCGGTTCGTGTACCAGCGGGTGACGACCTTCTCCCCGTACCTCTCGGCGAGCGTGTCCGCCTCGGTCTCCCAGTACGGCGGGTCAAGGTAGGCGCGCACCACTCGGTACGTCGAGAACACCTCGTCGAACGCGGCCATGACCTCGAGCCGCGGTACCTGGCCGCCCCAGTCCGCCGGATTCCAGACGGTTGGTCGCGAGTCCGGGCCGTAGGTCGGCGTGAACTGGTAGCCGTCCAGGGTCTCGAGGCGGATGCCGGTCCAGTCGTCGATGTCAGAGCCGTCGAAGCCCAGCGTCACCGCGGTGCCCGGCTCCACCTCACGGGGTTCCCGCCGCAGTTCCCAGCGGTCGCCGTCGATGTACGCCCCCGTACCGGCCACGATCCGGTTGAGGTAGAAACGTTCGGCCTGCGCCGGATCCTTTTCGGCGATCTCGACGAGCTCGCCGTCGATCCGGTCGAGATCAACCCACCCTCCGGCGAGCACGGAGGAATCGCCGTAGGCGACGCGCAGCGCCTTGTGCCGCTCCCGCTTGTTCGCCAGTGATGCCGGCGCCGGGATTCGGTGATCGCGGTACACGTCCTTCACGGACGCCTCCGCGGTGCGTTGCGCGACGCTCTGCTCCGACGGGTCCCACGCATTCGTCGTCTCCACCGCCCGGCCGCCCGTGCCGGACAGGTTCCGGCGCTGGGTCTCGGCGAGTTTCCAACCGCCGTTCGCCTCCAGCCACGAGTGCGTCTCGTCCTGCACGGCGAATGTGATCCGCTGGCCAAGGCGGGCCCGGCCGGAGCTGGTGACCGGCTCGATGCGACCGCCGCCCGGCACGTTGATGCGGGTCTCGCCCGTGTCGGGGATGAACTCCGCTAGCGGACCCTCGTCGATCATCGGCACCAGCGCGCGGTACACGTTGTCCGTCTGATCCTCGGAAGTGGCCGCGATCTGGATCCATGGCGTCTCCCACGCCCGGCCCACTGGCTCCCCATCCGCGTCCCAGCCAGCGAACCTCACCGGCCCGGCCGCCTCTGCGCACACCATCGCGCACGTCAGCGGGCCCTTGCCCCACTTCTGCGGACGCACCAGCTGGCTACGACGGTAGTGCCAGGACGAGCGCCAGCCGTCCTCGGTGGCGTCCGGCCGCAGCCGGTAGTGCCAGGCGAGGAACGTCCACATCTCGTCCGTGAGCAGGTACGGCTTGCCGATGTCGTCGCCGTCCGGAATGACGCAGTGGGCCTCGATCCACTCCCCCACCAGCCAGCCCAGCGTGGGGAACTCGCCCGGATGGTCAGGTCCCCGCCACGGCATCCGCAGACACCTTGCTCAGGTCCACGTCGCCCTCGAAGATGAGGACGTGCTGGATGCCCAACTCCCGCATCTTGCGGGAGAAGCGTTCGACGTCCTCAGGTTCAACGAAGGCGTCGCCGACGTTGCCGAGGACGAGGATGTCGCCGGGTTCCAACTTCACCAGCTGGGCCATCACGATCCTCCTGCGGCTTCGGAGTCGACGACCCGCAGCCGCTGCCGGGCCGTCTTTTTCCGAGCCGCAGCAGTCGTGCGCTCCTGCCGCTGCTCGGCCACCTCATCCGGGGCAACCTCCCAGCGCAGCCGCAGCATCGCCAACGGCGTCAGCCCCAGCCGGTCACCCAGCTGCCGGGCCTCCTTCGAGGCGTCCAGGTCACCGAGCTCAGCCTTCACCTTCCAGCGGACGTACTGGGCGACCTCACGAGTCCAGCCCAGCCGCTCCCAAGCCACCGCCTGCGGCGTCGCCCACAGATCCCGCCACAACTCGGCCTCCAGGGCGGCCGTAGCCTCGATCTGCTTGTCCAGCACCGTCGCCGCCGACTGCGCACCGTCCAGCTTCCGCTGAACCGCTGCCCGCTGACGGCCCTGCAGGTCCGGCTCCAGCAGCTGCAGCTCGTACTCGTCGGCCTGACGGCGAGCCATGTCCCGCTGCGTAGTGGCGACCACGTCGTCTATCAGCGGCCACTTGGGTGGAGTGCCCTGTCGGCCGCCTGCCGGCAGTCGGGTCATCGCGACGGTGGCGTTGCGCCTACGCCGCTCCCCGGCCGGCTTGGGAGGAGGTCCCATACCTGCCATGACTGATCATCTCCAAGTGCCGTTGCGGCACGTCGGCGCCAGCCGTTGCGGCGGACGCTGGGTCACACTGAGTCATCGCGGACCGTGATCTTGGACTTCCCAGACCCGTACAGACGGCCAGCCACCTCCCCGGCGGTCCCCCGGAAAATCTTGGAAGGGGGGTCCCCCCACCATGATCGTCACACAGTGTCACGCCGAGCCGGCCCGGAGACCAGGGGCGATGGCACGGGGTGGTCACTCCCAGACGTAGACCGTGCCGTCTTGGACCGCCCGGTGCTGCCGGTCGGCCTCGCCGGCACCCTCCTCGATGCCGTGGCCGGCGTCCTTCTGACAGGCCAGGTGGGCGAGGAGCGCCAGGTGATGCGGGGTGCCGCACTTGGGCGTCTCGCCCTTGGCCTCTTCGGTGGTCGTCGGCTCGGCTGTCGTGTCCTCTGCCGTCACCTTGGGCTTCGTGGTCATCGGTGCCAGCCTCCTGGCTGCTCGCGGGCCGTACTGCTGCTGTGGCACGGGCCGCACAGACCGCGGCCACGCTTCGGGTCGTCAGGGTCCAGGCCCTGGGCGACCAGGTCCCGTCGACTGAGGGGCCAGTGGTCGGCGTGCACGCTCGGCCGGCCGCACGGCTGGCCGTGTCCGTGACCCTCGTCGGTGCACACGCAGCGCGGGTCACGGGCCAGGACGGCAGGCCGGAACCGGGTCTCGTGCTGCCGGCCATAGCCTCGCTGCCTGGCCGAGCCTCGCCGCTGCTCCGCCTCACGCCTGTGCTGGTCGCACCTGCCGCCACCCTGCGTGTACTCGGGGCACCCGGGGACGGTGCACACCCGATATCCCCCACGTCTGGGCATGGCCGCCTCCGCATCGGTACGGTGTCCGGTCTTGGGGGTGGTGAGCGTGAAGGCAGATGCAGCGCTCGGTGTGTTCGTGGTGGGACTGGCCGTGCTGATGATCGGCGTGGTCAAGGAGTTCAACCTGACCCTGCTCGTGATCGGCGGCCTGCTGATGCTGGGCGCTGTGGCTGCGACAGCACGGCAGCGGCGGACCGGGCCGGACCCGGAGGTGACGCTGCAGCCTGGCGGCGAGAGCCGACCGTGGCGCAGGCGCCGCTAGCTGACGCTGAGGTAGCCGGCCATGCGGACGATGTCCTCCGAGCCAGGTGGGTCGAAGGACAGCCAGACCCGGTAGTCGCCTGGAGCCAGGGTGATCGCTCCGCCATCCGGTCCGATGAGGAGCCGAGCCTCGGGCCCACTGGTCCACTCCCCCGTCTTCCAGTCCGAGGTGCCGGGGTTGGTCCGGACGTGCACGGGCAGGATGGCCAACTTCGGCGGGCTGCCGGTGATGTCGACGCCTGCGGGTGCGGTGACGGGGACGTGCAGGTACTCGGTAGAGGTAGCGGGGATCACCACGGTGCGCCCACCTCCCACCTGCCGGGCTCGGGCGCGCCCACCGCGTAGGCCGCGCCGTAGGGTGCACCGACGGCGATCTCGATGTCCACGTCCGGGCCAGCCGCGGCGAGACCCCGCGCGCCAGCAACCTCCACGGCCGGGACCAGCGCGGAGGCCTTCGCTCCTGTCAGCGGCTGCGCCGCCTCCAAAGTGGTCGCGGCATCGAGGCTTCGGCTCACGGCGGACGTGAAGGACTGGGCTGTGACGGTCTCTGCCACGGCGGGCAACGGCGCGTCCTTCTCCCCCGCGAGGGCCTGCGCGGAGGCGGCTTCCAGCGCGGCGCCGAGCGTGGCCGTCTTGCTGCCAGCCAGGGACTGCACCGTCTCGGAGACTGCTGCGCTACCGAGGGAGGCCGTCTTGACGCCGAGGAGCGCCTGCGCAGTCTCCAGCGCGGATCCGGTCGCCAGCGCCTGGGTCTTCGTGCCCGTGACCGGCTGCGCGTCCTGAGCGGCGGCGGCCGGGGCCAGCGAGCCCGCCTTAGCACCGGTCACCGACTGCGCGGTCTCGGTGCTACTGGCGAGCGTGAGGGACGCGCCAGCGGTGATGTCCGCGGCGGAGAAGTCGTCGTACTTGATCGAGCCGGACGACTCCGAGCGGATGCCGACGCTGGTGCCGCTCGCCACGTTGGTGTCGGTGACGCTGACGCGCTGGACACCGTTGACGAAGCCCTTGATCGTCGTGCCGACGGCCTGCACCTTCGCGACGTCGCCCGGTGCGGCGGGGGCCGTGTAGGTGCCGATCACGCTAAAGCTGCCACCAACGACGCTGAACAGATCCCAGCTCGTGCCGTTATTTCGCCACAGGTAGCCCTGCGAAATGTTGCTGTTGCCGCGGCACCACACGCCCTGACTCACCGCAGCAGTAGCGGCGATTGTCACCTGGGCGTAGTGGTCGGAGGTCGCCATCGCGCCCGCGGCCCGCAGGATGATCGTGCCGCCTGCCGCTCCCGGCGAGAGCTGCTGGGAGACGATCGACCAGTCTCCCGAGACCTCGACCCATCCGGATCCCAAATCGGTGCTGTTCGCGCGGTTGAAGTCGTCGCTGAAGCTCGCCATGCCTGCTCCCAGCAGAGCCGCTCGCCGTTATGCGGAGGAGCTGGCCCGGGCGAAGTCCGCGATCGTCAGGGTGAAGTTGCTGCCGTCGGGGGTCATCGACACGTCATGCTTCGTCATCGGAATGATCGCCGAGTCCGCCGAGGCCGTGTCCGGCTTGTAGCAGATGACGACCGCGCCGATCGCCGAGCCGGCCGTCGCGGTCCAGGTGACGTCGTCGCAGTCGATCGCCACCCTGTCGGCGGCGTTGTCGACGGTGACCGTCACGTTCGACAGCGTCTTGCGGCCGAGCGTCGCCTGCTCCGTCGCCCCCGCCTTGACCGCGGCGAGCGTCGCGTAGTCCCGCATCGTCGCATCGGAAGGAAGGCCTGCCGCCGCGAACGGAACCATGATCAGGGAGTCGGCTGCGGCGGGCAGATCCCCATACTGTGCGAGGCGCCCGAGGGCGACATTGAAGACGATGTTCGCCATCGTGGTCCTCCATACGGGCGTCAGGGTCCCGCCGTCCGGGAACGGGTTCGAACGGCGGGACGAACTAGGCGGCGCGGGCGGCCTCGCGCTCGGCGAGGATCCGCTTGACCTCGTCGAGGTCGGGCCGGTTGTAGAGGCCGGGAACACCGCGGCCTTGACTGGGGATTGCGGCTTCGAGCAGCCCTCGGTGCACCCACTGCCGGATGGTGGATTCGCTGACTCCGGCGTATTCGGCGGCCTGCTTGGGGGTGAGTAGATCGCGCGGGTACAGGTCGTAGAGGCGGCTCATTACACCCCCTGACATGCGAAAACCCCCGCCAGGTCTCGGCGGGGGCTCGTGTTGTTTTTGGGCGCAATGCGCTCAGGCACCCTTAGTGTTACAGCAGGTCAGCGGCTATGGCAAGTAGATCCCGATTGGAGATCGGCGGCGTCTTCGAACATGCGGCGCCCATCGGTGATGGATACGCCAAGCTGTTGAGGGATTCCGTGACGCTTACGCACGGCCTTGATGTGCTGCAGCAGTTCGTCGCTGGGGTGGAAGTACTCGCTCTTGGCGCCGCGCTGATCCCTGCCGTAGCGGTGCTCAGCGAACTGCTGGTGCCGCTGGTTCTCCAGGCTGTAGCTACCGGGTTCGATGGCCAGGATTTCGTCCGGCATGAGGCTGCGCATGCGAGTGACGAATGCCCTGGTGGTTCCGATCTTGATGAGGTTGCCGCGTCGCACGTAGTACACGACCCCGTCAGGCTGGTCGTCGAGGAGTTTCTGGAAGGCGATACTGGCGTCGTTGGCGGCCCTGGCCTCTTCCAGGTCTTGCTCCTGCTTTGCGCGTTTCTCCATGATCCGCTCGTGCTGGAGCCGGCCAAGCTTCACGGCAATCTCGGCGGTCTCCGCGGTCACCGCTATGCCGGTCAGTTGGAAGTCGCGGAAGACGTAGAGGATTTGCAGCTTGGCGGGGTCGTCCCGGTCGACGTACTTGAGGTACTTCGTCCACGGGCCCTGCACGGCCCGGTGCTGCTGTTCGTGCTGGGGAATCAGCGGCCTACCCTGCGCCACACTGCTCTCCTTCGCTCGGTCTCTTGATTCTCCTAGCCGCCACTGACAACAGGCCGCCGCTCACTGCTGGTTGGTGGTCTTGGCCCACACGCCGCGGGTGTGGCTGTGGACGTTGCGCTGGTCCTGGTAGACGGTGCCTTCGTAGTGGTGGTGGATCTCCGGCGGTACGACGTCCTTGGCCCGTCGCAGGAGTCGGGCGATGGCCAGGATGGGCACTGCGATGGCGGCGGGTGCGCCGCAGATCATGCCGATGACGGTCGGGTCTGCGTGCTCGGAGGCCACGAGGATCGCGGTGGCGACCAGGCCTGGCGGCACGGTGGCGAGGCTGCAGTACATGACCGCCCTGGTGATCTCGGTGGTGCGCGGGGACATGGTCGGCGTCTCGCGCTGCGGTGTGGGAGGGCTGGTGCTCTCACGTCGGGCCTCGTGGACGAGGTTGTCGATGGCGGCTTGGATGACGGCGTCGGTGAGCGGGTTGGTGGCCTGCCCGGCCGCGGGGGCGGCGGGCGGCTCGGGCAGGACGGTCATGGCGGTTGGTCTCCTAGTCGATTTCGCCGGTGCCCAGGCAGACGGAGCAGCGGACGCTGGTGGTGTCGTGCAGGTGGGTGTCGAGGACGATGTAGCCGTCTTGGCAGAAGGGGCAGCGGTTGACGGGCTCGGGCTGGTAGTCGGGGTCGGGCTGGTGGCCGCCGGCTTGGAGGCCCCAGGCGGCGCCGATCGCGGCGGCTTTGGCAGCGGCTGCAGCGTTGGCGACGGGCTTCTTGGCGGCGTGGATGGCCTTGCGTTTCTGCCGCCGCACCATGGGCTTGATCAGCTTCCGCCAGTAGATCCGGCCGATCGCCTTGACGTCCTCGGGGGTGAGCTCGGGGTGGAGGATCCCGGCGAGGACCGAGCCGCCGATGGCGATCTCGAAGGTGTCGACGTCGCAGGGGCGTTCGCGGCCGGTGCGGGCGGCGAGGATCTGCTTGAGGTCGTTGACGGTCAGGAACCGGTCTTCCCAGCTGTGGTAGTTGCTGCAGCAGCCCCAGGCCGGGAAGCCATCGAAGATGCTCCGGCCGTCGAGGGTGAGGGCCGCGGTGCCGCACTCGGGGCAGCCGTAGGGCAGGTCGTTGAGCGTCATCGCGATGACCTTGACCTCGACGGTCATTTCGGGATCTCCTTCGTTTTCCGGGTCGTGATGCGGGTTGTGATGGGTCGTGACTGTGCAGGTCAGAGTCGTGATGGGGGTCGTGATGGGTGGTGACGGGGTCACAGCCTCGAGCGGGCTATCACGACCCCGTCACGACCTGCGTCACGACCCTGACCTGCGGCGTCACAACCCCGTCACGACCCTCAGGCGGCGTCGGCGAGGCTCTCGCCGGTGATCTGCTTGATCGTGTCGAGTCGGTAGCCGCGGGCCCCGCCGGTGACCTGAACGGTCGCCATGTCGATGTCCAGTCCCATGGCGTCGACAGCCTTCTTCAGTTCGGCGGACACCCGCTGGGCGGCGGTCCTGCGGGACTTGATCTCGTCGTCGCCGAACAGGTTGAGCGCCCAGGTGTCCGGGTCGTGACCGGCGAGGTACTCCCAGATCTGCAGCGTCGACAGGAATTTCGGGTCGTCGGCTGCGGCGAACGCACCCCGGACCATCATCACGATCTTCGGGAGGTCGGTGCGGAGCCTGTCGGCTTCTGTGGCTCCGAAGTGGTCGATGCCTGCCGCGGCGAGGGACTCGGCGTCCACGGTGGGGCGCCCGGCAGCGGCCCGCTCCCGTGCCCGGCGTCGGCCTTCCTTGCCGTCGAGGAACAGGAACTTGTGCTTCAGCGGTTCCCTGCTGCCGCAGCCTCGGATGTAGGCCTGGGAGGCGTCGCGCAGGTCGTCGCCGACGGCGTCGCCTTCGGCCGGGTCGAGGCGGTCGGGCCGCCATCCGTCGCCGATGGCGCCGGCTCCGAAGACCTGGACGACGTCCTGGTGCCTGCTGGGGCCGACGATCTTCAGGGCGATCGAGTCGGCGATGGCCTTACCGATAGCGTCCTTGGTGGCTTCCTGCGCGGCCAGAACGAGTTGCACACGGCTCTTGCGGCCGGTCTGCAGGATCTTGACGGCGAGTTCCTTGGCCCGGTCGGACAGCTGCGGGTACTCGTCGATGAACAGGACGATCGCCGGCCGCTCCGGGGTGGGCTCCCAGTTCTCCTTCATGCCGAGCTTGTGAAACAGGGCGGGCCGCGCCTTCGCGATCTTCAGTGCCTGGTCGAGGATCGCCTCGATCTCCCCCATGGCGTCGAGCCCGATCGCCCGGACACCGAGGGCCTCGGCGAGCGGGGCGAGACCGTTGCCGCCGGGGTCGAGGTCGCCGACGAGGACATCGGAGCAGGCGGTCAGCGTGTCGGCGAGGGTCCGCAGGATGACGGACTTGCCTCCGCCGGAGGAGGCGATGACGATGCCGTGCACGCCGAGCATCGACACGTCGAAGGTCTTGCCGTCCATGCGGTAGGCAACGATCTGCTTGTCCCGCATGCGGCAGCCGTTGGGCTTCCGCTCCGGGGCGCCGGGCATCTTCGCGAACGGGTCGGACTGGACGAGGCGGAGGACGACCCGGCCGCGGGAGGCCCGGACTGGCTGGCAGAGCAGGCCGTTCTCGGGCAGGTCGAGCGGGGTCTCGAGGTCGGGGGCCTTGGTGACGATGTCGGCGGGCTTGCCCTTGGCGAGGTGGACGGTGACTTCCCAGCCCCAGTCGTGGCGCCGGTTGGCGTCGACTTCCTTCACCTGGATACCTTCGGAGGCGAGGGCGCGGCGGACGCATTCGGCGGCCTCGGTGCGGGTGCGGGCGTCGGCGATGGGGAACGGGTCGCCGTCCTCGCCGTGTACCTGCACCGTGCCGGGGTCGACGCCGCGGGGCCGGCCCCGCCATACCCCGGCGGCAACTGTGGCCATCGCGTACAGGGCGGTGATCCACAGGCCGCCTTCGACGACGCCGTAGGTTGCGGCTGCGGCGACCGGGGCGGCGCCGATTCCGCGGGTGATGAGGTAGCGGTTCCGGCGCTCCTTCAGTTGGGCGGTGCGCCGCTGCACGACCGCCTCGGCCTGAGCCTCCTTGGTCATGTCGCCCTTGGACGCCTGCACCTGGGCGCGGGCCGTGCGGATCATCTGCGGGTAGTCGCCGACCATCTTGTCGTGCTCGATGCGGGCGATGTGCCACCAGCCGCGCGCGGTCCAGCCGATCCAGATGACCGTCGGGTGGTGGCCGACCGCGCTGGCGGTCCGCCGGGCGAGCGCGGCCTTGGAGTGGATCCAGGCGGGCAGTTGCCGCTGTGGGGTGGCGGGCTGCTTGTTGACGGCCGTCGGAACCGGGCCGGGCGTGGCCGGCTGTACGGGCACGGCCGCGGACTGCTGGGTCGTGGTCGGGGTAGCCATGACGGGTCAGTCCTTCTTCTCGATGGTCCGCTCGAGGCGGGCCTGCGTGCGGGCGACAGGGTGCGGGGCGGGTGCGTCGCCGGGAGTGCGGCGGGGCGGCGTGCCGCCGTTGTGGCGACGGCGGTCGACGGCTCGGCAGATCGTGGTGCTCAGGGCCAGCGCGGCAGCCTGCTCGCAGACCACGTCCCAAACCTCACGGGCGGTGATCAGGCCCAGGCTTGAGGTCTCGCTCCACCCGCCATATCGCATCTCGTTCTCAGTGAGGTAGTGCGGCACGTAGAGGTGAAACCTGATCTCGAAAAGGGTCGCCTGTTCGATCTGCCGGGCGAGGCTCCGGGTGGCAACGGCGAGGCTTCGGTAGGGCTCCCAGCCGCGTCGACCGAAGTACTCCAGACGACGCGAGTTGGAGGTGGTGCAGCCCACCTTCACCGCCCGGAATCCGGGGTGGGTCAGGACGTAGGCGAGGCCCGTCATTCGGACTTCTCCTCTGCCTTCCGAGCGGCCGTCTCGCGGCCGATCTGGCGCCTGGCCCCTTCGCTGTACGGCTGGGTGTCTCCTGCGCGACGGACGGGCGGAGTACCGCCGTTGTTGCGGCGTCCGTCGGGGGCTTCCGGGTCCCTCTTCTGGTGACGCTTGATTTGGGAATCAACCAGCGACAACGGACCCTTTATGGGCGCGTCGGCGACGGCCTTCATCCGCCACTGCGCGGACTGCGTCAGCTCCTCGATCTCCGGGGTGATGCCGACGACCTTGGAACCGGTGACGCGGTACCAGGCGTCGGCCCAAATCTGCTCGGTGACGACCGCGGATCCGCGTGCCGAACGCATCGCCTCGGCGATCTTCCACACTTGCTCATGGCCCGACTTCCGGTCAGCGTCCTTACGCTTCTGCTCCTCCTCGACGCGCCGCTGCTGCTCCGCCTTCTCGGCCGCCGCCTTCTCCTCGGCAGCCTTCTTCTCGGCCCGAGCCTTCTCCCGGGCGGCGTCCGCCTCAGCCTTGGCGCGGTCGACCGCCCGCTTCTCCCGCCAGGACGGGATGCCGTCGGCCTTCTGCGCGATGCCGTGCTCGTAGGCCATGAGAACGATCGGCCCGCCGAGGGAAGCGATGGCGCCGATCAGCCCCGCGTTGAAGCCGATGTCGGGGTTCGTCATGCCGCCGCGCAGGTTGATGGTGGCTGCGATCGCGGCGCCGAGCATGATGCCGATCCGGTACGGCAGCACATCCCGCCGGTGGGCGACGGCCCAGGCGGCACCGCAGGCGAGGACGAGCGCGAACCCTTCGAGCAGGGCAGGGGCGGCGATGAGGAACTTGCGGTGCGGGTCCCAGAAGTCGAGGAACTGCACCGGGGCGGCGATGAGGAGGCCAACGGCGTAGATCGCGCGGGCGCCCCACTTCCAGTACCGCTCGGACCGCTCCTGCTCGGCCGCAGCCTGAGCATCGCGCTCGGCCTGCTCGGCCTCGGCCTTCTTTGTCCGTTCCCCGTCGGCCTTCGCCTTGGCGGCCTCGGCCGCCTTCTTGGCGAGGTAGGCGTCGTGGTCGGCCTGGTCCTTCTCCAGCCGCATGCGCTTGCGCTCGTTGGCCAGGCGGAGCTCCTCGGCCTGCTCGGCGGCGAGGGTGCGGGCGGCGTCGGCTTCTCCCTGGGCCTTGATGCGGGCGCATTCGGCTTCGGCGGCGGCGCGGGTCCGGATCGCCTCCGCCTCGGCCAGGGCGCGCGGGTCGAACCGCGGCTCATGGCCGTTGATCTTCTTCTCGACGGGCACGGCGGTCACGGTCGATCAGTCCTTTCGTGCGTCAGGCGGTGGCGGTCTTGGCGGGGGCGGGCCGGTGCTTGAGCCAGGCGATGGCGCCGATGCCGAGCAGTACGGGCCCGGGAATCGCGGCGACGATCACGGCGATGCCGGCGAAGGCGGCGGCGATCGGGGCTGCGGCCGTAGGCCACAGACCGACGACGATCAGGTAGGCCGCGAGCAGCGACCAGCGGATGTAACGCTTCATGACGACCTCACTGGGGGTCGGAACGGATAGTGGGGGTCGGGTTTGGCGCCCCGGGCCGCATTCGATCCGGCGCCGTCGCGGCTGGGCCGGGGCTGGGGGTTAGCGGTGGCCGCCGCGCCAGCGGGACACCTTGTCGGCCGCCTTGTTCGCCGCGGCGTTGAGCCGCTGGTACTCCGGCGTCTCCTCGCGGATCCCGGCGGCCTCCTCACGGCGCTGGTTGGCGTGCAGGGCGGCGTCGGCCGCCTTGAGCGCCTTGACGTTGGCGCGGCGCTCGGCGCGGGTCTTGCCTTCGGTACGGGCCATCTCGTGTCCTCTCGGGTTGAGTCGGGTTGCTGTTCAGTGGGGCGGGCGGGCCGCGGGCTGCTGGTCAGCTGTTGCGGTTGCGCATCCGCTCGTTGCGGTTGATGGTCCGGTCGCGTTCCTCGGCCCTGGCCTGGGTGGGGTAAAGCTGGGGCTGGGTGTCGCCTTCGACGCGGTACTGCGTCTTGCCGTTGACGTCGACCTCGGTGATCTTGCGGGGCTTGGGCATGGCGGGGTCCTCTCAGATCGGTTGGCGGAGTCGCTGATCGCGGTTCCCCTCGACCGGGTCCGTGCGGGACGGGCCCGGCGGGCAGCCGGTCAGCTGAAGCGCTTGGTCTTCTCGCCGAAGAAGCCGTTACCGGGGGTGGTGGTGTGGCTCTTGTGGATGCGGGCGCCGCTTTCCTTGGTGCGGACGGCGGGGTCGTCCTTGGTGGTCGGGTGGCCGCAGGCCTGGCAGGGCTTGCCGGTCTCGTTCTTGAACAGGCCCATGACGGGCTCCTCTCTCGGGTTGGATTGACGGTCGGTCAGCGGGGCTGGTCGTGCTGGGTGCGCTGGTGCTCTTCGCGCTGCGCGTTCGCCTCGGCCGGCGTCGGCACCGGGCCGCTGCCCTTGCCGCAGTCGCACGACCAGTCGAAGGCGCGGCGGCCCTTGTCGCGGGTCGGGTGGACCGCCGCCACGGCGGTCTAGGCGGCGGCCGGCAGGTGGAGGCCGCGGATCTCGTCCATCAGGCGCGGCTCGCCGGGGTGGGCGGCGTCGAGGAGCTCGACCTCGTAGGCGATCTGGTTGAGCGTCACGACGTCGCCGGTGCGCAGGGCGGTCAGGTAGTCGGCGATGTAGCCGGCACGGACGGCGGCCTCGGCCTTGGCGACGACCGCCTCGAACGGGTCCTCGGAAGAGATCAGGGTGAGCATGGGCGTGGTCCTCACTGGTCAGATGGGGCTGGGGCGGGATGGTCAGGCGGTGGGGAGCTCGGTGAACGTGAACTCGGCGAACGTCACCTGGTCGGGCTCAATGCCGAACCGCTCGGCTGCGTCCCTGGCGATGGCGCCCTTCAGGCCGTCCGCCGTTGCAGGAATGGCCGTCTCGATGTGGCCGTGCCGGGTGGCGCGACCGAACGAACCGTTGATCGGAAAGTCGAGCACCGCGTTCACGGCGTAGACGTGCTTGGGCATGACTGATCTCCTCGGCTGGTCAATCCGGGATGGGAAAGGTGGTGCCGCGGGCGGTATGGGCGTGGGTGGCACCGCCCGCGGCCGATCGGGGGCCCTACTTGGGCCGGTTACTGCTCGCCTTGTTCAGCTCGGCGAGCTTCCTGCGCAGCTCCGCATACTCGGCGGCGGTCACGACGCGTCCCGTACCGCGCGCAGGTGACGGGCGCCGGGCCGGGGCTGGGGCTCCGCGGTGGCCGGTACGAACCAGTGCCCGAGACGCTGCCGGGTCACCGGGTCGGTGAACGTCACCAGCACCGACGGCGACTCACCATCCCAGGCGGGCAGGCCAGCCACGATCTCCTGCGCCGTCGCCTGCAGCAGCCGCAGACGCTCCCGCTCGCCGCTCACCGCTCGCCCCGCTCAGCATCGAGGGCGGCGAGCAGGTCGCGCAGGACGTGATGAAGGCCGACGGCCGCGCGGATCATCTCGTCCTGGTCGTGGATGTTCGCGCGGCCCTTCTCGTCGAGAACCCTCCAGGCCTGGCCGATGGCCTGCTGCAGCGGCGGGACACCGTAGTGCACGTCCTTCTCCGGGTCGTGCAACGGGGTGTAGGAGGCGGTCACGGCGCCACCACCACGAGGTAGCTGTCGGACTTGAGGTCCATGACGACCTCGGCGGCCAGGCCCTCACGGCGACGCTCCGCCGCGAACTCCTCCGCCGGCCACGAACCGCGCGGGCCACCGGCGGGGAAAGAGTCAAGCACCTTGCGCGGGGCACGGACGTAGGAGGCCAACTCATGGGCGCGGCGGTCCGCGTCAGACATGGCGTTCACCGGAACCACCGCCGCTTCGGCTTCGGCGGGTCCACCAGGGTCCGCATGTCGCTGTAGAAGCCCTCGTGCAGGCTCCCCCAGAACTGCCGCAGTTCCTCGGTCGGCGCCTCCACCGCGCAGACGAACGCCTCGTCCGCCAACTCGGAGAACAGCCGGATCCGGGACTCACGGTCCGACGCCGACGCCAGTACGGCAGCCAGCGAGGCGAGGTGGGTCGTCGTCGGGGTCGGGATGTCGGTGCTCATGCGGCACCTCGCATGTCCGCGATCAGATCGCGCACAGCCGCCAAACGGGCGATCGGGTCCTGTCCCTGAGGGACGACGACCAGCCGCTGCATCTCGTGGTGGACCATCGCGAACGCCACGAACCGCTCACGCAGCTTCGGGTCGAGGGCGGCGGTGTCCCACTCCTCCATCTGCACGCCGTGCTCGGCGAGGAGCGCCTGCAGCGTCTCGCGGGCCTCGTACTCGTCGGCCAGGCGCTCGAACTCGACCAAGCGCTCGCGGGCCGCGGCAACCATCTCGCGGAGGCGGGCCGGCGACACGTCGTCGAGGTCGTGCAGCTGCGGGTCGGTTGAGGCGACGAGGGACGGGATGCCGGTGTCGGCGTCCGTCAGCACCTCTGCCTCAAGGGTCAGGCTGACTGCACGCTCAGCGGGCAGTAGGGTATGACTCATGGTTCGGTCTCCTTGCTAGGGAAGGGCGGACCCAAGCCCCGCATTGGTGTTGGCGCACCAGGCGGGGCTGCCTCGTTTCCGGGGCGACCTTGTGGCTACAAACCTAGGCCGCCTTGTGGCCACAAAGCAAGCGGGCGCGCGAAGATTTTTGTGGCTACGAATGCGTGTCTGGTTCCTTGCCGCTCGTGGCCACAAGCGTTTAACCTCTGTGCTATGAGCCCCGACGCCGAGTACGACACCCCAAGACGCTTCCGGGCCTCGGATGACGAATGGGAGTCCTTCGAGGCTGCAGCGCGGGCGATGCATCCCACAGGACGGAGCCCCAGGGGCCAAGTCCTGCGCGAGTTCATGCGCTGGTACATGCGGCGCCCGGGTTCGAAGCTGCCCGAGCGACCGCCCATCGGACCTTGGTCCAAGCCGGCGTCAACGACGAGTGATTCAACGGCCGAGCTGCATTAGATCGCCTCCCTTGGTTCGGCGGGTTGGCTGTGCCCTTGAGTCAACTCGCCCGAGGCATGCGTCGCGACGATCCCGCGGTGCATGTAGCGCGGCAACTGCAGTGCAGTCACACACGGGAGGCCGGGGGCCTAGGTGGACGTGATCGAGACGTGGAGCGGTAGGCACGCCACGGCGCTCCAGGCCGCTATGAGGGCCACGAATGAGGAGTTCGCTCGTCTGCTCGGCGTGGCCGTCCGGACGGTCGCGGCATGGCATGCGACCCCGGCCACGGTCCCGCGCCGGGAGATGCAGCGGGCACTGGACACGCTGCATGAGCAGGCAACTCCAGCCGAGCGCCGTCGGTTCGATGCGCTGCTCAACCCTGACGGCGCGGCCCAGGCGCAGGCGATGCGCGTGGCCATCGCCGTGGTGGTGCGGGGCCGCGAGGTGTTGCTGGTTTGTCGCCGCGGCGAGGACTCCCTGTCGTGGCAGTTCCCGGCCGGCGTCATCAAGCCGGGCGGCAGCCCCAGTGCAGTTGCAGTGCAAGAGACGCTCGCCGAGACGGCAGTTCACTGCTCTGTGCGCGAGCATCTAGGCACCCGGGTCCACCCCGTGACGGGAGTCCTCGCCATCTACGAACTCTGCGAGTACCTGGCCGGGGAGGCGCGCAACGTCGACGCCGTGGAGAACCTCGACGCGGCCTGGGTGCCGATCGACAGCCTGACCCGATTCATCCCGACCGACCGGATCTACCCGCCCGTTCTGAAAGCACTGGAGGCTCTGGCATGACCGAGACGACGACGAAGCCGGGAATCTCCGCGGCGATCATCACCGATGGGGACCGCGTACTGATGGTCCGGCGCCGCGTGAAAGAGGGCGAGCTGTCCTGGCAGTTCCCGGCCGGCGGCATCGAGGACGGCGAGACGCCAGAAGAGGCCGCGGTGCGGGAAACGCTTGAGGAGACGGGCGTCAAGGCGGAGGCGATCCGGCTGATCGGTCAGCGGGTGCACCCGAAGACCGGGCGGGAGATGAGCTACACGGCCTGCCGCGTGATCGATGGGGAGGCGCACGTCGCCGATGCCGACGAGCTGGCCGCCGTCGCCTGGGTGACGCTCGGCGAGATCCCCGAGTACGTGCCCTACGGGCTGTTCGAGCCGGTGCAGGAGTACCTCGACAACACCATCGCCCACGCCGAGGAGGCGCATTGATCGACCTCATGGAAGACGACGAGCCCAACTTCATGGAGACGTTCGACCGTCCAGCCTGGTGGCACATCCGGCAGTGGATGTCCGCTCAGTCCAGCGAGTCGCTTCCGCGTCTGCCAGTCGACGAGAAGACGCGGCGGCGGGCCTACGCCCGAGAGGGCATTCCGTTTCCGGAGCCGGTGCGGGCTGTACCCCAGCCGATCCGCTCTTTCACCGCTCGTCCCCGCTCCCCCAAGTGGGTATCGGCCACCGGAAAGCCTCACACCTATCTGGTCGCAGCTGCGGGCTCTGACTTGGTGAAGATCGGTATTGCCAAGGACCCCAAGCGTCGGTTGCAAGTCCTCCAGACCGGGCAGCCGATGGACCTCTACCTGATGTGGTCCGTGGAGGGCGACTACGAGCAGGCCCTCCACCAGCGCTTCGCCAGGTACCGCCACCGCGGCGAGTGGTTCGACTTGCGGGAACTGGGCGACCCGGTGACCGTCGTAACGGATGCCATAAACGAGATCAAGGCGAACGAGCCCACCGCCTGACCTCAGCACCACCCGACGCCCCCGGCCCCGGCTGGGGGCGTTTCGCATGCGCCTGGTTCGCGCCCTTGTCGCTCCGCCTGCACTCCCTGACCGTGGACTGTCAGCGGGGTCGCACTGGACGCGAGGGGGACGACGTGAGGCGTTGGTGGAACGACACGGCGGGCCGGCTGCTGCTGCACGCGGCGGTGGTGCTGCACAGGACGGTGGCGGGCCGGGCTGCGCGGGAGCGGATGCAGGCCCGGCGGAATGGGATGCTGCGGGCGGCGAACCGGCGCGGGGTGCCGGTGGAGGAGCTGGCCGCGCGGATGGGGCTGTCGGCGGGCTGGATCCGGCAGGTGCTCGCCGGACGGAAGCCGGCCGAGCCGCCCGCGGTGGAGGAAGCCGCCTGACGGCATGCGTGAAGGCGCCCACCGCGGGTTGCGGTGGGCGCCTTCGTGGTTCAGCCGAGGTAGTCGATCTGGAAGATGTGCAGGGTCTTTGTCTGGTGCCCGAGGTAGATCACTACCAGGATGTCGCCGGTGACGAGGGTGCGCATGATCCCGTCGTCTTCGCCATACGGCTGGGTGGCTGCGAGGGGGTTGTCGCAGGCTGCGGCCAAGGCGAGGGCGAGGCGCTCGCGGGCTTCGTCGGGGAGGCCGTCCCAGATTGCCTGGTTTACGGCGTCGCAGCGGAGGGCGTACACGCCGTAATCGTGTCAGGTCAGGCGGCGCCGCGTGACCGGATTCGGGCAGCTTCCTCAAGAACACGGTCCGTGATGTCATGCCATTCGCCGGGGACGTCCCCGCCTGCCGCTTCGATAGCGGCGGCTTCCCGACCGCGCTTCACCGCGTCCAGTGTGCGCTGGGCGATGCCCTGCCACTTCGCGAACACGGTGAGCAGTTCGTGCGCGGGCGCTCGGTTGATCTCGCCAAGGAACCGTTGGGCGAGAGCAGGGTTGCCGAGGGCGTCGCGGATCGACTGGATGGTCCACGGCTCGCTGCTCATCGTCGCCTCCTGGCCCGCACAATTCTTGGAGCGTGATTTCACCGTAGCGCACAGCGCACACCCCCGTGGCGTGCGCACCTAGGAACGTTCCAAGGTGCGCCCACGGGCCGGCCGCCCTCAACGCCGCGGGCAGGTACCGCTAGGCCGCCCGCCTGGCTGCGAGCTGCAGGTCGAAGAGCGCGCGCCGGTCGTACTGGGTGCCGCATTTCTGGCAGCGTTTCCCGGGGCTCTCTATCGTGATCTTCAGGGTGGCGCCGCATTCGCAGGTGACGCCGAAGGACCGAGCTCCACGCTCGCCACCGGTCGCCGCCTCGCACTGCCGCCGCAACTGCGCGACCTCCCGGCTGAACTCGTCGAAGGCGCCATGGCTCTCCGCGGCCCACGGCAGGAGCACCCGGAGCCGCTTCACAGCCTGGTCCAGCTGCTGCTGCAGGTCACCCTCCCACCGCGGGTGCCGGTAGCCGAGCAGGTCGTGCCAGTCGACGATCCAGGTCTGCAGGACGGTGACGACTCCCCCGCGCGCGGCCAGCGAGAGCGGGCTGAGCCGCAGGGGCAGGGGTGCGGTGCGGCTGCCGGACACCGCCGGCCCTCCCGCACCGGAGCCGGGGTGAAGCGAGTCGGCGAGCCGCGCGTACAGCCCGTCCGGGCCGGCGAGCGCCCTCAGGTTCTGGTCGGCCCGGTCGGTGCAGCGGCGGCAGGTTTGCGGCTCGTCGTCGTAGAGGGCGGCCAGGCAGACGATGCAGATGCGGGCGGGGGCTTCGTCGAGGGTCACGGCGGTGCTCCTTGGTGCGGGCGGGGCGGGGCTCAGGGACGGCGGATCAGGAGAAGTACCGGTCGCAGAAGTCGTAGCCGTCGCAGTCGAAGTCGGACTGGCGGAGGCTGTCGTACAGGGCGCTGCCGTGGACGCGGCGCTCCTCGGGGTCGTAGGCCGTGTGGCTGCGCCCGTTCTGCTTGGCCTGAATCTTGGCGAGCAGTTCGTCGAGGGTGACGGTCCGCCCGTACTCGTCGCGGATCTCCCCGGACTTGGCGCGTTCGAGCCACAGGCTGTACGCCTGGTCGCGGGGCCAGTCAGCCTCGGCCTGGTGGAGGAATCGCCAGCCGCCGCTGCTCTTGCCGAGGTGGAGTTCCTCGGAGGCAGAGCAGTGCTCGCAGGCGTTGGGGCAGGCGGGGGTGTGGACGTAGTAGTTGATGCCCATGGTCACTGCTCTCCTCATAGGGTGGGTGTCGGGGTGAGTCCCTGCTGCGCGGCTATGGCGAGTGCCTGTCGGGCGAGGGCGACGGAGCGGCGTGGGATGGCGGTGACGTCGCGGCCGGCGAGGATGCCGTCGATGGCGGCGTGGGCGTTGACGTGGCAGGTGGGGCAGAGCGCGATGAGCGGTGTGACGATCGGCTTCCCGGCGTGCTCGAACCAGGATTTTGGGCAGACGTGGTGGGCTTGGACGATGGCGGCCTGGTGTTGGTAGAGGGCGCAGTTGTGCATGAGGACGGGGCCGCTGGCGGTCAGGTCAAGCATGGGGCTGCTCCTTGTCGGTCGTCTTCGGCCATGCGGTGGCGAAGCGGGCGCGTTCGTCTGGCGTGGTGGTGGCAGGCGTGGTGAGTACGCCGCCGCCGTTGTTGATCGGCAGCGTCCAGGTGCCGTCCTCTTGCTGCTCCCAGCCGTCGGTCGCTTGGGTCGCTGCCCCGGTCGGTGCGGGCTCGTCGAGGGCGGCGATGGTGTCGCACGGGTAGTCGCGGACGAGGCCGATGCAGCGGATGCCGTTCCAGCCGGAGCAGTGGGCGCAGATGAGGAATCCGGCGCGACTGATCGGCTGGTGTACGGCGCGGACGCGGGTGATGGCGGCTTGGAGTTCTTCGACGCGTCCGGCGTAGGAGCCGGCGGCGATGTCCGCGGACTCAGCCTCGGCGTGCCAGCGGGCTTCGGTTTCGGCCTGGTCGAGGCGGGCGTACAGCTGGTCGAGTTCCGTGTCGGTGATCGTGGATGCGGTCTTGCGGCCGGTCATACGGGCTGCTCCAGGGCGTATCCGGTGCGGCGGGGCTGCCCGTCGCGCGTGGTGGGCGACTCGTGGAGGGCGGCGGCGAGGACCCAGCGGGGGCGTTTACCGGTGACGGCGTCGACGACGTGGGCGCGGCTGCCGCCGGGGGCGAGGGACTTGATGCGGATGCGGGGGCCGCCGCGGGGGTCGCAGCTTCGGTACGTCTGGCCGGGTTCGATGGGCATGGGCTGCTCCGTGGGTGGGGGCCGCCCCGTGTGGGGGCGGCCGGGGGTCAGGTCAGGCGGCGTCTGCGGCCTCGTCGGCGGTGAACCGGAGGTCGCTGCCGGGGGCCTGCCAGCAGGTGCCCCAGGGCTGTTCGACGGCGACGAGGCCGACGCTGGCCGGGTCGACGCAGCGGCGGTCGACGCCGAACTTGCCGACGCGGTGCTTTTCGGCGGCGCTGTCGCTGTTGAAGGTTTCGTGGCAGGCGGGGCAGTGGGCGCGGCGGAGGCCGGTCCAGGTCTTGCCGCATTCGGCGTGGCTGTGCATTTGGGTCCTCGTTTCTGTGTGGGGCTGTGGCTGGCGTTCAGGGGGTTCGGGGTGGCTCGGGAGCTTCTGGCGGGGGTTAGGCCGTCTACGGCCCGCTATGAGGGCGGGAAACGGCAAGTTCGCCGGAGGGGCTGTGCGCGTCTCCTGCGGCCGTCTGTGGCCGCTGTGGGGCATCAGACGGGCGGAGCGGCCCCGGCTGCCCGCACGGTGACAGCCGGGGCGTGGCGGGTCAGGCGTCGTCGGCTGCCGCGGGCTGCTGCACCACAGGGGCGGGCCCGGCGCAGGTGCATCGCTGCCACGCGTCAAGCAGCGCCCCGCACGGCCCGTTGCCGTCGCAGATCCAGTGGCGGCAGGCGAGGCAGCCGGGCAGCGCACGCACGTTGACCGTGGTGGTGCGTTCGGCGATCCGGAGTTCCAGGTCGGGCATCATCTTCCGGCGCGCGGCGAGACGCTGGGCAGCGAACTCCGGGTCGGTGGTCACACCGCCGGCCTGCTCCCAGGTGCCGTCGGGCTGCTGGCTCTGGACGAAGTACTCGACGGTCTCACGGCGGCCGGGCGTCTCGGTGGCGGGCTGCTGCTGCGCCTCGGCGGCCAGTTCCTTCACCCGCTCGTGGATCGCCTCCCACGGCGCCCCGGTGCCCAGGTCGAGCGCGGTCGACAGGGCGAAGCGCCACCCTTCGAGGACGATCCGGCCCTCCTCGATCAGCCCCTGGTGGCCGACACGCATGCACCGCGCGCCCACCTTGGCCAAGCCCCGGTCCCGCTCGGCGTCCTGCCGCAGGACTTCGACCCGCGCGCGGAGACGGCCCACCTCGGTGAGCGCGGGCGGCGGCGTGACGGCGGCCTCGCCGTCCTGCCTGATCGCCCGGAGTGCGGCTCGTGTGGCGAGGCGGGCGATGGCCTGCGTGCTGCCGTCCGTCTCCTCCCACTGGCAGGTCTGCTCGCGGTACTCGTACACGGCCTGCTCGACCGCGGCCTCGACGGCGGCCGGGTCGGTCGGCGGGGCCGCCACGGCAGACGCGGCGGCACGCGGCCGGTCAGGGTTGAACAGGCAGGTGTCTGGGTCGATGCCTTCGCAGTTGCCGCAGAAGTGGGCGGCGGTCGGGTCGGTCTGGTTCATGGTCAACTCCAGAAGTGGGATGATCGGGGTGCCCGGCCGGCCCGCAACTCGACTGCGGGCCGGCCGTGGCGTTGGCGGTCACGCGGTGAGCCACTGGCCCCACTTGCAGCCGGTGCACAGCCACGCCGCGCCCTCGCGGAAGTCGTCGCTGTAGCGGGGGTCGTAGGCGACGGGGTCGCCGCATTCGGGGCAGTGCTCGGGCCGGCCGTGCGGTTCCGGGTCGTCGCCCTCGGGGACATCGTCGTGCGCCTCGGCCTCGTTCACCGGGTAGTCGCGGACCAGCCGGTACCCGGCCGCCTGGTACTTCGTCAGCAGGTGGTCGACGTCCGCTCGGCCACCCTCCCGCTGGTCGCCGTCGTCGGGTCCGCCGTCGACGCGGACCGTGTAACCATCGGTCCACAGGTCGATGGTGATCTCGTCGCCGTCGGGGTGGGCGAGCTGCCAGGTGTGCTGGACGTGGGCGTCGTCGGTCATCGGGGTCTCCTTGCTGGGGTGTGGGTGCGGGCCGCAGGACTCACGCGGGCCCGTCTGCGGGCCGCAGCTGCAGCGGCGGGGTGGTCGGCTTCTTCCGGGCGCCCGGGCAGGGGTAGCCGAGCGTGTCCCTGTGCATCGGCAGGCGGCCATTGGCAAGCGGCGTGAAGACCGATAGCCCGGCCGGGCACTTCTCGCGCGCCGGGCAGAGAACCTTGCCGACGAACGGCGGGTAGTCCGTGAAGCCGGTCTCCGCGGCGGCGCGCATTTGTCGCTGCTGGTCGGTGATGCCCCACTGCGGCGCGCTCACTGGTCACCGTCCTCGTTCGCGGCAGCAGCCGGGACAGCGGCGGGGGCGTCGATGCCGAGCGCGCGGAGGACGGCGTTCAGGACGGTCCCCGGGTCGGCGCCCTCCTCGCCGGCCGCGCCCTCGATGGCGTGCCAGGCCCGGCTGTACTCGGACTCGGTGATAGTGCGGGGCGTGGCGGCCTGGCGCTCCAGCTCGGCGACGCGGCCCTCGGCGGTGGCGGCGCGGCTGTGCATCGCGTTGTACACCGACCACAGGACCGGCTGCTCCTTGCCGTCCGCGTAGCGCTTCAGCTCCTCGGACATGGCGTTCACGTGGTCGTCGGCGCGGCGGAGTCCGGCCGTGTAGCGCTCACGCTCGGCGGCGAGTTCGGCGCGGAGGCGGCGGACTTCGGCGAGCAGCGCGGCAGCAGCGTCGGCGGCCGGGTGGGCGGAGCAGCAGGCGAACCCGGTCGGGACGTGCTGCTGGTAGGCGGTGACCGCGGCCTCGTACTGGGCGATCTGCTGGCCGGTAAGGGGTGTATTCACGTTGACTCCTGTCGGCGGGTTGGGCGGTGAGTGGAATGGCTCAGGCGGCTTCGGATTGGCGGATGAGCCGGAGGTGGCGGCGCTTGGCGGAGAGGCTGGTGTCGTCCTCCCAGTGCCATCCGGAGATGGCGGCCTGGAGATCGGCCCAGTGCTGGGCCTGCTCCTCCGGCGTCCAGGGCCGGATCGGCGGGGGCGGGGCGTCGGGCCGGGTCGGGATCGTCTCGGCCATGAGGCGGTCGTAGGCGGTCTGGCTCTGATCGCTCATCGGGCTGCCGCCTTCCGTGCGCGCCGGGCGCGGTTGAACTCGCGGACGCAGGCGCGGCAGCACCGCCTTCCGCCAGTACTGATCCGGGTGTTCTCCGGCGTGTACTCGTGCCCGTTGTCGCAGTGGGTCTTGGTCGCATGGCGGGCGGCGATGGTTTCGCCGCGCATGGTGTTCGTGCGGCTCGTCACCGGTTCCAGATGCTCCGGGTTGACGCAGTGCCGAACACGGCAGAGATGGTCCAGAGCGAGGCCTTCAGGTATCGCTCCGAAGCGCTGCTCGTAGGCCCAGCGATGCGCGAAAACGATGCGGCCGTGACGACCGCCCGAGTTGAAACGCCCGTACCCGTTGGCGTTCTTGTAGGCCGTCCACAGCCAGCAGGTCGCGGTCTTTTCGACCTTCGACCAGAAGCGCTCTTCAGCGGTGACCTTCATGCGGCGGTCTCCTGTGCTTCCTGGTAGCGGCGGTCGTGGACGGTGGTCCGGGCGCGGCCCTCGTCGTGGCACGGCACGGTCGGCTCGACCTGGCAGTCCGGGCAGCAGGCGGTGGTCTGCGCCCAGGCGGACACGCGGGCCGGGTGCGGCTCGGTCAGGAGTCGGCGGCCGGAGATCGTCTTGCAGGGGTCGCGGTCGTGGGCGCCGCAGTGCGGGCAGTCGATGGCACGGGCCGGGTGCTGGCGGGCGCGCATCAGGTTGCGGACCTCGAGCGGCATGGGGGCGGCGGGCGGACGGTTCATCGGTTCTCCTCGGTGTCGGGCGGGCAGTTGCCGCAGTCGCAGGGCTGGTCAGGGCGGTTGATCTCGTTGCTGTGGTGGCGCATCGCTTGGTCCCAGACGCGTTTCGGGATGCTCCACTCGGGTGGCGGACCGGGTGGGCTGGTGCCTGCCGGCCAGGCGCCGGGCCGGTGACCGGGCGGCTTCGGGGCTATCGGCTGGGGTGGCGGCTCGCGGCGGGCTTTGCCGATGGCGATCTGTGCCCGCATCAGCGCCCGCAGTTCCTGCCGTCCCTCGGCGCGCACGGCCTTGATGTCCTCGACGTCGATCTCGTCCGGCTCGCTCACTAGCCCTCCCCGAGCGTCACAGGGAGGTTGAGACACTCGGTGTCCGGTGGACGCCATCCCGCGTCGAGCAGCCGGGCAACGATGCGGCGCGCCGTCTCCTCGGAGGTGCCTTCGCCGTAACCGGGGAACGCCATCGGGTTCTTCGCCCGGCCAGCGGTCACGGCGAGCAGCGCCTCAACGTGCGAGACGATCCACTGTTCGGCGATCTCGATGCCGTTCTTGCCTTGCGCGTAGCTGATGCGCGCGATGGCGCAGTCGACGGTCTGCATGCGGGGGTCGTTGGTGTCCATCACGCGGCCCCGAGCCGACGGTCGTTGCCGCCGATCGCAACGACGGTGGTGGTCTGCGCGAGCCGGGAGGTGATGCGCTGCCCTAGCTGGTCCTTGAGGTCCGGGCCGTTGGGGTTCGCGACGGGCAGATTGCTGGTGATGATCAGCGGGCGGCATTCGTTGTACCGCTCGTTGAGGATCCGGTAGGTGGCTTCCTCGGTGAACTCGCTGATCTTCTCGGTGCCGAGGTCGTCGATCAGCAGCAGAGGGATGCGCATGAGCCGCTTGACCTCGTACTCGGGTCCCTTTTCACTGCCGCCGGGCCGCATCAGCGCGTACATGTCCGGTGCCGTGAGGGCGATCAACTCGAAGCGGTCGGGCCCGGCTTCGGCGATGCGACGCAGCGCGCCGTAGGCCTCGTGGGTCTTGCCGGTCCCGAACGGGCCAGTGAGGAACAGGATCCCGGCGGTCCGCGGGTCGGCGATGACCCGGTCGGCCCAGGCGATCACCTGGAGGTGGGTGGTGGTGGCCTGCTGATAGCGGTACGGGGTGGCGGTCGTCCAGCGCTTGACGGCGATGGTGGCGCGCTGGCGGCGGTGGTACTCGGGGTGGCCGGGCTCGTCGGGGGTGGGCTGGTCGTCGATGGGGCCGGCGGTGATGTGGCCGAGGCCGCGGGCCTCGAGCATCTGCTGCATGCGCTGCATGACGGTCTCACTCGCCAGCGGCTTGGGGTCGGGCATGGCTGCTGAATCCGTTCTGATAGACGGAGAGGTCTTCGGGCTGCTGGTAGTGCTCGTGGCGGTTGCTGCCGACGGAGCGGAGCTGCGGCTTGCTACCGGGTGTGGGGCCGGGGGCGTGCTTGTCCTCGTAGCGGCGGTCGCGGATCCAGTTGGCGGACTGCTTGACGTACTGGAAGTCCTTGCCGATCACTTCGTGGGCGTAGGCGAGAGCGGCAGCGGTGATCTGCTTGGGGTCGGCTCCGCCGATGACGGCTTCGGTCCAGGCGCCGAGGGTCTTGTCGTAGTCCTTGCTCTTCGGGTGGGCGTGCCAGAAGCGTCCGTATTCGAGCTTCTCGTCGGCGGTGATTTCGCGGGCCGCAGCAGAAGGGGTAGCCAGGGCTCCCCCTTGCGTAGATGTTTCTTCTCCTTGAGGAGCTGAGGAGTCTGAGGAGAAGGGGGTAGCCGTGGCTCCTTCAGAGTGAGCCGTGGCTCCTTCTGAGTGAGCCGTGGCTACCCCTTGGGGTAGCGGTGGCTCCCCCTTAGGAGTAGCCGTGGCTACCTCTTCGAAGGGCGGCACGATGAACGTCATCCGGATGCCGGGTACGGCGTAGAGGGTGCGGCCGTCCTTGCCCTTGCCGATCGGAACCCGGAACTCCCAGCCGGCCGTGGCCAGTCGCTTAAGCGCGTTCCGGACCACCACCGCGTCCTTGGCGCCTGTCCAACGCGCGAGATCCTCAAGGGCGACCCAGCTGCGGCGGGTGTCCTCGTGCGCGTCGTCGGCGATCTCCAGCGCGACGGCGCGCTGCAGGCCGGTGATGCCCGGCCCAAGCGCCTCGCGCAGCTGGCGGCGGAGCTTGTAGCCCATGGGGTCTCTCTCTCAGGGAGCGGCGTGCGGATGGGTTGGTGGTGTGCTGCTGGTCAGGGCCGGTCGCGCGGCCGGCAGCAGCCGGTCACGCGGCGACCTGCTTGCTGGTTCCGGTGCGGCGGAGCCGGTTGTCGGCGTCCGTGTTCGCCTGCCGGCACGGCCCGCACACCTCCGTGCCCTGCCGGTAATGCCGCTGATAGCCGCCCCGGGTTCCGCAGGCCGTCCGTTCCTCGTCGTCCGCGATGTGAGCGGGCTGTACGCACCCGCTGAGACCACATGTCGTCATCACCCGGCCGGACGGGGGCCGTCCGCGGTCCACGATGAACGCGACCTTCCTCGGGCTGTAGACCTGGCCTTGGAAGGTCAGCCGGGCGGGTCCGGTCCAGGTGAGGTGCCCGTGGACCAACCGCTTGGTGTTGCCCTCGAACAGTTCACCGAGGCTGGTGCACGACTTCCGCTGAAGTGCCGGATCGGCCTTCTTGCCGGCCGCCTGCGTCTCCTCGGCGGCCTTGAGTCGGCGGTTGATTTCCTTCTTCACCGCCCGGCGTTCCTCCGGCGTCAGCCCGCCGCGGATGCCCCACTGGGTGTCACCGGAGTTGATCGCGTCGCGCAGGCAGGCCATGGATACCGGGCAGCCGGCGCAGATGGTCCGGGCGTAGTCGATGCGCTCCTTGTCGCGCTCGGGGAACATCGCGTCGGGGTGCACGCCTCGGGCGCGGCAGGCTGCGGAGGTCCGCCAGTCGGTGGAGTTGCTCATGCGGCCACCTGCTTCCGGTCCCGCTTCTGGCCGGTGCGCCACTCCTGCACGATCTGCCGGACGGTGGAGATGGCTACCTCGCCGTTGAGCCGGTCGACGATCTGCTCGGGCTGGTGGCCGCACCAGGCGAGGTGGATGATCTCCTCGCGGCGGAGGGCGGCCCGCTCGTGGAAGTTGAGGACGTCCCCGAACTCGGGTGTGGCTGCCGGGTCGTCGATGGTGTCGTCGTCCCAGGCGGCGAGTGGCGCCCAGCCTTCGCGGAGCGCCCTGGCCCTGGCCCGCCGGCTGGTGCCTTCGATGCCGGTCAGTGCGGTGCAGGCCCGCTTGATTGCTGACTCGGTGCCGGGGGTGACCCATTCGTATTCGGCTCCGGCAATCTCAGTGATGATCGTGAGGGTGACCGAGGCGTACACGACGATCGCCTGCGGGCCATGGCCCGCGTAGTACAGGCCGCGGATGCGACGGACGGTGCCGAGGGACGGCCTGTCGGAGACCTCGTCGAAGTCGCCGGGGTGGACGGCGAGGATTCGCTCGCCTTGGGCGCGGAGGCATCCGGCGTTCGGTCGGGTCAGGAGGCGGCTGATCGTGGACTGGGCGACGTCTGCGCGGCGGCCGATGAGGCTCTGGCTCATGCCACTGTCGAGGCAGGTGTTGATGTGGGCGACGACGGCGGTGACTTCGTCGCGGGTGAGAGATGCGGGCTTTCCGGCGAGGCGGAGGAGGTGGCGGCGCTGGCCGGCCTGGGTCCAGCCGGTGATGCAGCGGCGGCAGCGGCAGGGTGGCCGGGTGCTGCTGCCCTTGTAGCGGGCTTGGCTTCCGTGTGGCGGCAGGGGCTTGGCGGTGGTGGTCATGGCTGCGGCTTCTCCTTCCGGCTATAGCGGGCGATGACGGCGGGG
Source organism: Streptomyces sp. NPDC001544 (assembly GCF_042894285.1). Classification (NCBI taxonomy): domain Bacteria; kingdom Bacillati; phylum Actinomycetota; class Actinomycetes; order Kitasatosporales; family Streptomycetaceae; genus Streptomyces; species Streptomyces sp. NPDC001544. The sequence goes on from NZ_JBIAVN010000009.1 coordinate 211,796, forward strand.
TCACGGAGTTGGGCTTCGAGGTGGCGGATGTCGCGGCGGGTGCGGCCCCGGTCAGTGAGGCAGAGGCAGGCGGCGCCGAGTGATCCGACGAGCGCCCCGACGGCGACGGCGGCCAGGTAGAGGAGGGCGAAGTAGCGGACCATCAGGCGACCTGCCTCTGCTGCTCGGCGCGGGCGGTCTGCCGGTCCTCTATGAACTGCCGTCCGGCGCGGGTGAGCAGGTAGACGTTGACCTTCTTGCCGTGCGCCTTCGGGTTGATCGACGGCTCCTCGCCCACCTTCCGCAGCAGCTGCGGCATGTCCGGGTGTAGGGCGTCGTGGCCGGTGAGGGCGGCGAAGTAGACGCCGGCCTTGCGGCACTCGTCCTCGGGGACGATGAGCCGTATGTCGTTCATGCCGAACGGGGCGTCGCTGGTGGCGAGGTAGAGGACGGCCTGGTCGAGGACGGCGGTCGTCCACTGGGAGACGGTCGGCTTGAGGGCGGCGAGGATACGGTCGGCGCGGGCCTTCGCCTGGGCGGGAGTCAGCTGCATGTGATGTCCTTGGGGTAGCGGGGTCGCCGCAGGTTCGGGCCGCGGCGACCCCGAGGCGGTTACTCGGTGGGGGTGTCGGCCCACGGGTTGGGCATCTCGGCGTCCCACTTGGCGCGGCGGGCGGTCGGCGAGAGCCACGCGTCGCGCGGGTCGCCCCAGCCGAGGTCGTCGGAGATGTAGGCGTCGACTTCGCGGTCGATGTTGAGGTCGACGGAGTCGAGGTACTGGGCGAGGCCGAGGGCGTGCTGGTGGGCCTCGTCGCCTTCGCTTAGGGCGAGCCCTTCGGCGACCTGGCGGATCAGCGCGAACCGGTACGTGTGGATCGCGTGCCGCAGACTGCTGACATCGGCGGCCGTGGTCTGCCCCTGAGCGATCAACGCGTGCCCGATGGCCCGGTTGGTGAGGATTCCGGTGAGGACGGCGGCGTGCTGCTGGTCGGCCAGCGGCAGCGTCGCCTCCAGGGCGGCAGCGATAGACGTGTCGGCGGAGACCAGCAGCCGCTCGGCTTCGGCGCGGTGGTTGATGCTCATGCGGCACCGCCGGACTGCTCGTTGGCCTGCTTGCCCTTGCCGCCGGTGAGCTCTTCCGCGCTCACGCGGGGTGCCGGGAACTCGTCCTCGGCCGTGACCTCGCCGCGCTGGATCGACTTGTAGATGACGATCAGCTGGGCGACGTCGTGCTCGGTCCACTTCGCCGACGGCCGGTCCAGGCGGCCCTCGATGCGGTCCGCGGTGACCCCGATGCCCTCGAAGGTCTTGATGGCGTCGGCGATCCGCTGGGCGAGGGGCTTGCCGCCGCCGTCCCGCAGCGTCTGGTTGCAGAGCTCCTTGGCCTCCTCGACGAACCAGGGCGGCAGGATCGCGAAGATGGCCTCACGGACGCGGCGGGCGCCGTTGTTGGCGTTGTTCTCGTAGATGTCCCGCATGTCGGTGAGCTGCTTGACGCCCTGCTTGGTGTCGCGGCGGTGCGGGACGATGAACGTCGAGCTGTTGCGGGAGTTGGTCTGCACGTCCCAGGCGAAGGCCTGCATCTCGGACTGGCCGTACTCGTCGTCGCGGCGCATCTCGACGAGGCCGTACTGGACGTTGCCCCAGACGCGGGCGAGTTCGCGGGCGAGGTGGACGGAGGCGCCGGTGACGTTCCCGGTGCCGCGGTTGTAGCGGTAGAAGGCGCGCTCGGCGAGGCCCTGCTGCTTGCAGGACTCGCGCATCTCGGCGACGGCGGCCTGGATGTTGCGGGGGCACTGCTGGGCGACGACGACCGCGGCCTGGACTTCGGCGGCGGCGCGGGACTGCTCGACGGCGGTGCCCTGCCCGATGCGGGCCGGCGCGGTGGTGGACGGGATGGGGACGGGCTGGTTCATGCGTACTCCTCGTGATCTTTCTTCTCGGCCCACGGGGCGAGCGGGAGGTAGGTGATGCGGTCGTTGAAGCCGGGCCAGACGCCGGTCTTCTCGCATTCGGCGTAGATGCGGAGGGCACGCTCGTTGCGGGCGGCGCCGAGGGCGAGGGCCGGGAAGTCGAGCTCGACCAGGTGGATCAGGTACGGCGGGGTCTTGGCCTGGAAAGCGAAGATGAAGGCGGGTTCCTGGTCGCCGTGCAGACCGAGCGCCTTGGCCCCGGCGAGGTAGAAGGCGGCTTGGGCGTGGTAGCCGTGCTCGTACACGGCCCGCTGCAGGGCGGCCGGATCTACGGCCCTCGCCGTCTTGAGGTCGACGACGATCAGCCGGCCGTTCTCCTCGCGGGGGCGCAGCCAGTCGGGCCGGATCCGGCAGCGCACACCCGTCGCGGGGTCGGTCCAGTACATGGAGCGCTCGGCGACTCCCGTGCCGGGCGCGAACAGCGGGCCAGCGATGGGGTGCTGCCGGATGGCGGCGACCATGCCCTCGATCTGCTCGTACTCGTGGCGGAGCAGCGGGACGGCGCCCATGGCGCGGGCCTCGTCGCGGGCCATCTGCGCGTTCTTCGTCAGGTAGTTGTCGAAGTCGAGGACGTCGATGTCCGGACCGTCGCCGAGGATCTCGCGGTGCGCGGCGTGCCCGAGGTCGAACTCGCGCTTGGGTGCGGCCGGGTGCTCGCGGTCGTACTTGAACTGGGCGGGGCAGCCGGGCGGCAGGAGGGCGCGAAGCCCGGAGGAGGAGATCGTGGTGCGGTCGGCGTGGTAGTCGTCGGCTGGGAGTCCGTCGACCCATCCGGGAGAACCGTCCTCGCAGTCTTCGCAGAGACCGCCGCGGGTGAACGGCCCGTCGGTGGCACCGCATTGGCGGCAGGCGAGCGGGCTCATCAGAACGGGTACTCCTCTCGGATCGTGCGGCGGGGCCAGAGGGGCAGGCGCCAGGTGCGGAGCCAGGTGAGGCAGTGGCAGTCCTCCCAGTCGCCGTCGCCGTCTTCGGTGACGTAGCCGTGGCCGCCGTCTCCGTGGCAGGCGGTGCAGTTCGGGTCGGCTTTGGGCTGCCGGGTCAGGTAGATCGCCCGGCGGTGCAGTTCGAGCTGCCAGCGGCCGAAGGTGCGGGTGAGGTACATGAGTCCTCGTTTCGGGGTGTGCGAGGGGGTGGCCGCCGCCCCGGACCGGGGGGGTTGCCGCGGGGCGGCGGTCTGGGATGCCGCGGAGCGCGATGGGCTGCGCTCGACACGGCAGGCTGTGAGGTTGTGGCTCAGGCGGTCGCGTTGGCCGACTCGGTGGCCCGCTTCTTCAGGTGGGCCTCGTACTCGTCGTGCCACTGCTGCGGGTTGTGGCCGGCCTGCTCGGCCTCGTCCCACGCCCATTCGCCGAGCTCGCCGGATTCCAGCTGCTCGTTGAGGTCGCGCACGGTCGCCTCGGCCAGGTCGGGGTCGGCCTTCTTCAGCGCCTGCAGGATCCGGTAGGCGGACCAGGCGTAGATCCCGGAGCGCACCCAGGCGTCGAAGGCTGCGCTGCCAGCCTCGGTGTCCATGTCGGCGCCGAACATCTCGGCCGTCGAGCGCAGGGTCTGCCGGAGCATGGTCTCCGCCATCTCCGCGACAGCGCCCGGCTGCGGCAGCGGCGCCATCGTCTCGGCTTTCTCGCTGCTCTGGCCGAAGGTGCCGGACCAGTTGCTGAGCACTGCCGCCCGATCCTTGTCGTCGCCGCTGTAGCGAGCGGGCATCTGCAGGCCGATGAAGTCGTCTCCGACGAGGATGAGCGGCTTCTCGTCTGCGGTCTGCCAGACGCGCAGGTGGGTGTCGGCGTGCTTCCAGCGGGCGAGCATCTTGGTGTCGACGCTGACCAAGTCGCCGGAGGTGGCCGCGTCCGTCAGGGCGTCGCGGAACAGTCCCTGCCACTTGGGGAACATGTGGTTCTTGGCGGGGACCACGAGGTTGCCGCGGTCGTCGGTGACGGTCAGGCCGTCGTCGCTGGCTGTCAGGTTGAGGATGGTGTCGCCCTCGTGGGTCTCCAGCCAGGCGGTGAACCAGTTGAGGTCGTTCTCGCTGACGGTGAGGGCCCAGGTGTCGGTCTCTTCGCGGACCTTGGCGCGGGCTACGGCGAAGGTGTATCGGTCGGTGGCGAGCGCGTGGATGTGGATGCCGTCGCACTCGAAGCGGATGCCGTTGATGGGCGGCAGGGTGTCGTCGGGGCTGATGTGCGGGCGGGTCTGCTTGATGAGCCGCTGCAGCTTGTGGGCGTTGATCGTGGTCACGGTCTCTCCGTGGGATGCTGGTGGTGGGATCCCCCGTCGGCCGGATCCCGGCGGGGTTTCTGTTTGGGGCGCCGCTCCCGCCAGCCGGTGCCATCTGGCGGGGCGGCGGGCTCATGCGGCGGTGTCGCCGCCGAGGTCGGCGTCGATCTCGACGAGGCCGAGCGCGATGGACTCGACGGCGTCCGGGTCGGTGATCCACTCCGGGACGGGGCGGCGGGTGATGCCGAGGCCGGACAGCAGGCCGGGCATGATCACCGGGTCGGCGGAGGCCGGAGTCGGCGGCAGGTCGAGCGACGCGGTCACCGGGCCAGCTCCTGACGCCGGGCGATCTCCTTGCGGATGAAGTGCGCGTAGTCGTAGATCCGTCCACGCGCCTCGCGGGTGATCCGCTCAGGCGGGGTGTGGTCTGGATCGGTGAGGATCACGCAGATCTTCAGGTCGCGCGACAGGTCGTCGTCGGAGAGTCGAGTGACGCCGGCTCCGCGACTGTGGTCGACGTTGAAGCGCAGACGCGACGGCTGCGGGGCCCGGTGCAGGATGTGCTGCAAGGCGCGGTCGATGGGGTCGGCGGGGGCGCTCACTTCGTCTCCACGGGTGCGGCGTTGGGGTAAGGGAAGGCCGGGGTCGTGGCGTCCTCATCGGCGTCGTACAGGAGGTGCCGCAGTTCCGCGGCCTCACCGTCGGTGGCTTCCGTCCGCACGTCGACGTGGCTGAGAGCGATGCAGGCGCGGTGCCCGTGGACCCAGACGACGGCGGTGTGGCCGCCGAGGACCGTGGCCTTGCTGCGAGTCGACGTGACGATGCGCCGGTCGTTGGGGAAGTCCTCGGGCCGGCCGCCGGGATAGGCGATCACCGGGGTGCCGACCGGGTGAGCGAGGTTCCAGGCGTCGGCCTCCACCACGGGCAGCGGCACGTCCAGGCGAGACAGGTCGACGGTCATCACCAGCACCTGCCGATCTCACGCAGGGAGCCGGTCTCGTCAGCGACGTCCCGCACGTCCTGCTCGACGGCCGCTTCGGGCTGCACGGGCACGACCCACTCGGTGCCCTCGTCGCTGCAGACCGAGATCCAGCCGTTGCCCTTGCCGTCGAGGTAGAGGCGGCGGCGGTTGTCGTCCGGGTCCTCGGAGCGCTGGCCGTCAGCAGCCTGCCGGACCTGCTCGACCCACTCCGGCACAGGCAACGGGTCCTCCCAACGGGTGGCCTGCTTCACGGTCTTGTCACACAGGTCGCGGACGGCGTTGAGGCAGCGGCTGAGGTACTCCATCTCCTCGGCCACGGTCGGCTCCTTGCCGACGTACTTCTCCAGCTCGGCCCGCGCCTGGTCGCGTTCGGCGCGGACCGCGGCCAGCTCGGCGAGGAGCGCGGTGATGTCGGCCTGCGCGTTGACCGTCAGGGCTCGGTCGGCATCGGCGTCGTCGCCCTCACCGAAGTTGAGGGTCCCCACGCCTCGCAGGTACGGGCCGCCCAGGTAGGCGAAGAAGTGCCGGCCGTACTTCTCGTGCTCCTCCCACGGTCCGGGGGTGGCGGCTTCGGTGCGGGCGGCGATCTCGGCCTCGCGCTCGGGCGTCAGACGGTCGCTCATCGCGCACCTCCGGCCTGCGCGGTGCGAGCCTTGCGGTCCTGTTCGGCCTCCCACCAGCCGTAGAACAGTGCGTCCAGGGCGGCCGGCTTCAGGTCGTCGTGCAGCGAGTCGTAGGCGAGACGGCCGACTTCGAGGACGTCGTAGCCCTCCGGGTGCTCGATGCGCATGATGTCCTCGGCCTCCTCCCACGCCGCCTGCCAGGCGGACGGGAGACGGACGTCGGAGGCGCGGAGCAACTGCTCGAACGGGGTCAGGTCGCTCATCGGGCACCGCCGTCGAGCTTGTCGGCGCGGGCCCGGAGAGCGTGGAAGGCAGTCACGAGGCCGCGCTCGAACTCGGTCCGCGGGCCCGCCTGGAGCGGCGGCACCGGCTCGGCGATCTCGTCGGCGGAGGCGCGCAGTTCCTCGGCGAGCGCGGCGTTGATGAGCGTGTCGATCTCGCGCTCGTTCAGGCCCTTCAGCCTCAGCGCGGCGGCCAGTTCGTTGCGGGCTCGTGAGCCCGGATTCTTGGATGAGACCATGGTCGTGGTCCACCTCTCTGTTCACGGATGGTGTGGGTGGGTCTGGCCGTCTCGGATGCGCGTCCGGGGCGGCCTCTTTGCGTGCCGCGTCATGCGGCGGCGCGGGCGCGAGCCGGCTGGCGGCGGTAGGCGCGACGCGGGATGGCGACGATGCGGGTGGCCTCGTGGTAGGCCTTCAGGTCGTCCTGGGAGACGAGGATGATCCCGCCCTTCTTGTGCTGGCTGCAGGGCAGGAGGCCTGCCTTGATGGCGCGCCGCACGGTGTCGACGCTGCAGCTCCACAGCCAGGCGACTTCCCGGATGTTGAAGAACGGGGCGTTGAGGTCCGCCGGCTTGATGGGGGTGCGCGGGGACTGCGTGGTGGCCACTTCACTTCCTTTCTGGTGGGTCCTGCTGGGGGGCGAGGAGTTCGTCATCGTTCGCGTTCAGGGCGGCTCTGAGCGCCTGGTACGGGCCAGGTCTCATGCGGGTGCGGACGCCGCGTTCGATCTTTCTGAGGTAGCTGGCGGTTATGCCTGCGGCCTCGGCGAGCTGCTGGACTTCCATCCCCGCGGTCATGCGCTTGGTGCAGATAGCCGTCCCGTCCACTAGGTACGTGGTTTCGGGCTGTGCCATGCGAAGAACTTACCTATAGATGCCCACACTGTCTAGGCATCTGTGCGCCTTTGTAGGCATCTGTTGCCGACAGAAGCCGCTAGATGCCCATTGATCTGCGTAAATACGGCGTAGAGATTGGGCCTAAGTGCCTCCCAGTCCTGGCTGGTCCCCGCCAGTCCTGCCAAGATGAGCCCATGCCACCCACCCACAAGCGGGACTACGAGAGGCTGGCGGCGATTGCCAGGCGTCGCCGGGCCGAGCTAGGTCTCGCCCTCAATGACAAGAACGCCAAGGACGGCGGACTCTCCAACCGGACCTGGCAGCGCGTCGAGAAGGGTCTCGAGATCCGTGAGACCAACTACGTGAAGATCGACAGCTTGCTCCAGTGGGCGCCGGGCAGCTGCCTGCGCGTACTTGAGGGCGGGGAGCCGGTAGTCATCTCGGACATGGCGGACGCCGACGCCGCCACTGTCCAGAAGTCACCGATGCCCAAGGAGGTCATCGACGAGGAAGCTCGCGGCGTGGTGCAGTTGGCCCTTCTCGCAACAGCGAAGGGGACGACGGCCGAGGAGATCCGCGAGATGAGCGAGCGCGTAGTGCGCGACCTGCGCGAACGCGGTTTGATCTAAACTAAGTTCACTCGAATGGCGTACAACCTTTTACGCTTTACCGTCCTATTGCCATATCTCCACACATCACTCGGTCCCAACCAGTCCCAAACGGCGCAGGTCGTGGCAGAGTCGTGACACGTCCTCAGAGGCTTCCCTTCCTGGCGACACAAAGGGGGAGCCATGCAAAACGACGCGCTCATAGTTGACTACGGGCCAAAGTTCAAAGGAAATGCGGTCCGTACCGGCAACGGGATCGTCTGTGTGGTACCGGTTCAGGCCCGCGACAGGCCCGAGGTTCGAGCCTCGATGCGGGAACTGGTCCGAGACCTTGGTGGCGAATGTGGTCGCTGCCCGACCTGCCCCTTGGGGCAGGCGAGCTGAGATCATGTTGGACGCGGCGCCCGGCGGGAGGGACCCCCGCCAGGCCGCCGCGCCACCAGCAGTGGAGGACGGCATGGCCAGACGCGCACGCGACGTGTATGTGGAATGGCGGGGCGGCACCTGCCGGGTGAAGTGGTGGTCCGGCGACTACCACGACGACGGCCGTAAGCGCTTCGAGTCCAAGGGCGGTTTCACCGACGAGGACGAGGCTTACGACTATGGCCTCGACAAGATGTCGGAGATCCGGGCGGGTACCGCTGTGTCCAACCGGGACAGCTCGACCCTTATGTCGAACTGGATCGACGACTGGTTCGCCGCCACGGACCACGCGTACACCACGCGCAAGAGCTACAAGGCCATCATCAACAAGCACATCCGCCCGTACTTCCGGGGCAAGACCGTCGGCGAGATCGACGTGATCACCTACCGGGCGTTCCGCAAGCACATCTTCGCGAAGCTGCCGGCTGCGGGCAGTGCGAAGAACGTGATGACTGTGCTGGGCATGATCCTCGACGACGCCGTGCCACGCCTGATCAAGGTGTCGCCCGTCGAACGGCAGCGAAAGCGGGGACGCTATGTCAAGACGACGAAGCGGGAACGCAAGAGAGACCTCGACATCGCCGTCGTCGACCAGCTGGCACGCAACGCGGAAGTCGTCTTTGGGTACCCCGGCTACGTCATGTACTGGACCATGGCCATGACCGGGATGCGCCCTGGAGAGCTATTCGGGCTGCGACGGGAGTACTGCTATCCGAACTGGCCGCGCAGCGATCCGCGGCCGGACCCGGACGAGGAGGACCGCTACAAGGATGACGTCCTGCGCTATGGCGTCGGCGACGAACTCATGCCGGCGATCCGTGTGCAGCAGCAGGTGCAGCAGGAGGAGGGCCGCCTCGCCGAGGTGCCTCCGAAGTACTTCTCGTACCGCACCCTCGTGGTCCCCCCGTTCCTGGCGGAGATGCTGGACAAGCTGCTCGCCTCGCACGACAGGAAGTGGGTGTTCCCGGCGATCGAGGGCGGCTGCCTGGGGTCGGTGAGGTTCTCGGACGACTACTGGGCCCCGATTTCCCAGGGCGCCGAGGAACGCAAGCCGGTGCGCGGCAGCCGGAAATCGCGGCCGGCGATCCCGAAGGTCCCCGACTTCGCCGGCAAGCGCATGTACTTGATCCGCCATGGCCACAAGGCGTGGCTGGACGAGGACGGCCACAGCAGGTTTGCGGTCGAGTCCCGCATGGGCCATGAGGTGCCTGGCGTCGAAGGCACCTACAGCAGCGTGACGGTGGCGATGGAGCGTGCCATCATGAAGGCGCTCCAGCAGCGTTGGGACGAGTTCCAGCGGGAAAAGACGGCGCCCTCCGAATGAGTCCGGTTTCCCAGTCGTTTCCCAGTCGCAGGTATTGCACAGGCTCTGCTGCTGGTCAGAGTCCCTTCCAGTCCCCCGTGGGACTCTTTCTCGTCTGTTCCTCGCCAACAACTGAGCCGGGGAGGGGAGGTGGTCCCGGTGCCGCGGCCTGGTCGCGGCACCGGGACCCGGTACCGCATCAGTTGGGCTGCCCGATCGGCCGTACGACCACGGTGTTGACGTCGACACCGGCGGGCTGCCGGATCGCCCAGACCACCGAGTCGGCGATCTGGTCGGCGGTGAGGAGGTGGCCCGGCGGAAGGCTGCCGTTGCCGTCCCAGAAGGGCGTCTCCACCCGGCCCGGGGCGATCAGGGTGACGCCGACCCCGAACTCGGTGACCTGCCGGCGGGTGTTCTCGGCGAGGCCGGTCACCGCCCACTTGGTCGCCCCGTAGAGGTTGCCGGGCGTGTTCACGAATCCGGCGACGCTGCCGACGAGGACGATCCGTCCGCGGGTCTCCTTCAGGGCGTCGACGGAGGCGCGGATGAGCAGGGCGGGGCCGAGGACGTTGGTGAGCACCATCTCGGTCCAGCCCGCGGGGTCGCCCTCGGCCACGGAGTCGTGGGTGGCGAGGCCGGCGTTGGCGACGACTGTATCCAGTCGTCCGTATGCCTTGACCGTGCGGTCGACCGCCGACTGTATGTCTTCGTACACGGCAGCGTTGCCGGTGAACGTCAGCAGACCCTCGGGGTTGCCGAGGCTCTCGGCGAACTCCCGCAGCCTGCGCTCGCCGCGCCCGGTGACGGCGACCCGATGTCCGGCGTCCATCAGTTGCCGGGCGACGGCGGCGCCGATGCCGCTGCCGCCGCCGGTGATGAGCGCGACCGGAGAGTCGGTCATGGTTACCCCCTGTGTTTTGTGTACACCGGGGAGTCCATCATTTGGAGCGCTCTCGAAGTCAAGCCCGCGCAGTCGGGCGTCGCCTAGACGGGCCGTACGGCCGTGTGCACGGTGTACGCCCCCAGCACGAAGACATCCGCGCGCCGGTGCACGCTCGCCGGGTCCGCCGGGTCGAGGAGCCGGTCCAGGGTGACGCGGTCGTCGGCGTCGAGGCCGTCGGTCGCCGCGTCGCGGATCCGGGTGAGGTAGGCGGCGACGTGGGCGCGGGCCCGGTCGGACACCGGCGCCGGCAGGTCGAGCAGGAAGCTGCGGGTGCGGGTGTGCTTCAGGCCCGCCGCGGTCAGCAGGGCCGGCCAGTCCTCGGTCTCGGCGACGGAGCCGGGCAGGTCGGCCCGCATACGCGTGAACCACTCCGCCTCCACCACGTCGAGGCGTGCCTGCAGTCCCGGTCGGCCGATGCCGATGTCCCGCGGCAGGAAACGGGAGGGCAGTCCGCCCTCGAGCAGGGCCAGGGTGCCGCCGGGGGCCAGCCGGTCCGCGAACGCGGTGAGGGCGGCGCGCTGGTCGCCGAGGTGATGCAGGCTCCGACTCGCCCACAGCAGGTCGGCCGGGTACTCCAACTGATCGAGCGCACCGGGAAGTTCCCCGGTCAGGGTGGCGAAACGGTCGGCGACGCCCTGCCGCGCGGCCCGGGCGCGGGCCCGTTCCAGGAGCGGCTCGCTGGCGTCCACGGCCAGGACCCGCGCGCCCGGGAACGTCTCGGCGAACAGACACGACACGACTCCGGGCCCGCTGCCCGCGTCGACGATCAGGCCCGGCTCCGTCACTTCCTTGGCCAGCCAGGCCAAGGCCCGCTCGTGGACGGGAGTGAACAGCTCCGCCTGGGTCTCCAGCTGCAGGGCCATCTCGGCCCAGTCGATGTCGGTCGGCTCGTGACCGTGCTGGTGACCGTGTTGGTGGCTGTGCTGGTGGTGGGCCATGGTGGTCAGCCTCTCTCTTCCGGATGCGGCCAGAGTGCGCCGACGCACCGCCGCCGGGCCAGTGATGTTGCCGCGGCGGCAAAAACGGAGTGCGGCGCGAGCGGCGGATCACCGATGCGGTGGAATACGCGATCCGCCGGGGCCTGCCCCTCGAACGGGACTGGCCCCGGCGGATCACCGCTCACCGGCGGTCACGCGGTGATCACGACAGCGGCGGGTAGGCGTTCTGCATCAGCTGCTGGAACTCGGCGGAGAACCAGTGCCCGGACAGCGGGGCGTTCGGCAGAGCACCCGACATGTTGTTGTTGTTGCGGGGGTTGCCCGTGTACGTCGGATCGCACATGCGGTCGAAGCCCTTGCCCTCGTCGTTGGGGATGGCGCTGCTGGCGCCGTCGGACTCACCCGGAGGCTTCATCCACACGTAGGCGTCGATCCCGGGGGCCGGGTTGGCCTGCGGACGCTCGCCGAGTCCGGCGCCGGCCTGGTTGCACCAGTTGCCGACGTGGATGCGGCGGTCGTAGCGGCCGCCGTTGACGTAGGCGTCGACGCTGGTCTGCGGACCGGGACCGGCCGGGCGGGCGGTGCCGCCCCAGCCGTTGCGCGAGGTGTCGATGAGCATGCCGATGTTGGAGTTGAAGCCGACGGACACCGCCTGGTTGCGGAAGGCCTGGGCGTAGGACAGCTCGTCGACGTAGCGGTTCCAGTCGACCCACTTGGACTGGCGTACGGAGGTGCCGTTCACCGTGTCGTTGATGGTGAAGTTGTTCTCCTTCAGGGCGCTGTAGTTGGCCGTGTTGGTGATGAAGCCCTGTACATCGTCGACCGTCGCCCCGTTGCTGGTCGCCACCTGCTTGAACAGGGTCGCCGTCGGGCCGAAGTTGTCGTCCCAGCCGAGCCAGCCGTGGTGGCCGGCGTCGAGGTAGTTGTAGACGTTGGGGATGGCGCCGAGCTTGGCCAGGGCGTAGCTGACGCCCTTCTGGTAGTTGCCGTTGGCGAGCATGGTGTCGCAGGCGGGGGTGGCGGTGGCCTTGCTGCCGGTGTTGGTGATGAGGTTGGGCAGCGAGTCGAGCTCGATGGTGTTGACGATCCTGAGCGAGGCGTACTTGGGGTCGGCGAGGATCGCGGCGATCGGGTCGATGAACTGCGTCTTGTACTTGTCGATGTCGGTCGGGCCGAGTTCGCCGTTGGAGGCGAGGGCGGAGCAGTCGCGGCCGGGCAGGTCGTAGATGACGAGCTGGATGACCTCTTCGTTGCTGCCCTTCTGGGCGAGGGCGGCGTCCAGGTGGGCGCGCAGGCCCATGTGACCGCTCGCGCCGTTGATCGCGGCGATGCGGTCCAGCCAGACGCCGGTGGGCTGGTTGGAGACGCGGCTGCCGCCCGGTTCGGCGGCTGCGTTGGCCGACCACTCCGGGTTCACGTACACCTTGGCGCCGACGTACGGGTTGTCGACGCGGCTGCCGGTTCCGCCGCCCCCGTTGTTGCCACCGCCCCCGTTGTCGCCACCGCCGCCGCCGTCGTCGACGTTGCAGGTCACGCCGTCGAGGGTGAAGGCGGCCGGGACGGCATTGCTGCCGCTGTAGGAGCCGTTGAAGCCGAAGCTGACCGAGCCGCCGGTCGCCAGGCTGCCGTTGTACGTCTCGTTGTTGGCGGTGACCGCGGTGCCGCTCTGGCTGATCTTGGCGTTCCAGCCGCTGGTGACCTTCTGGTTACCGGCGTAGGACCACTTGACGGCCCAACTGGACTTGGCGGAACCGTTGTTGGTGACCGTCACGGCGGCGGTGAAGCCGGTGTCCCACTGGTTCTGCACCTTGTAGTCGACGGTGCAGGGGATGGCGGAGATACCGGCGTCCGTGGACGGGACGGACGCGTACGCCGTCCCGGAGGTCCCGGCGAGGAACGCCAGTGCGGCGAACATCGCTGTTCTGGTACGACTCATGAGTGCGGGTTTCCTTCTGACGTCACGGGAGTTGCGGAGGTCGAGCCTTCGTTGCCGGACTTACGGCCTTACGGACTCACGGACTTGCAGACTTGCGGACTTGCGGACTTACGGGTTGACGGCGCGCAGGTGGTCGCGCAGGCCGGTGCCGTAGGCGGTGGGCGTGCCGTCGTAGCTGGAGATCAGGGACGGCCCGGAGGAGCAGTCCCAGGTGTTCCAGGTCCAGCCCAGATAGGACAGGTTGCGGTCGTCGAACCACTTCATGGCCTGGTCGACGAACCCGTGCGAGCAGGTGTTCTCACCGATCTCACCTGCCACCAGAGGCACTTGCTGCGCCACCGGGGCGAGGGTCGAGTTCCAGCAACTCTCACTGGCGCAGGTGTTGAAGTTGTAGACGTGGTAGGCGGCGGCGAGATTGCCGGTGGGGTCGGTGGGTTTGTACGTCAGCCACTGGCTGAGATCATTGGAGTAGGCGAGCCCGCCGGCGAGGATCACGTTCTTGGCACCGGTCGACCGTATGGAATCCACCAGGTCCTGCATACCGGCGACCTCGTACGAGATGCCGGAGCAGGTGCCGCCGTCCCGCCAGCACTGCCACGCCTGGGTGGTGGTGGATGTCGACCGGTCCGGATAGGGCTCGTTGAACAGGTCGAACGCCACCGCCGGGTCGTTCTTGAAGGTGCTGGCCACGGAGGACCAGAACGACGGGGTGTACTGCATGTCGGGCATCGGCTTCTGGCAGGTCGCGTGCACGTCGGAGCAGCCGGCCGAGTTGCCCGTGTACTGGCCGTAGGTCCAGTGCAGGTCCACGATCGGCGTCATTCCGTGTGCCTCGACGCGGGCCACCAGGTCCTTGACGGCATTGACGTAGTTGGTGCCCGCGTATTCCGGCTTGACGTTCGAAAGGCCCAGCCAGCACTCCTCGTTCACCGGGATGCGTACCGCGTTGGCCTTCCAGTCGGCGATCGCCTTGATCGCCGCGTCGTCGACGGGACCGTCCCAGATGCCCCGGCCCTGGACGCACATGAACTCACCGCCGGAGCGGTTCACCCCGAGCAGCCGGCGCGTCTTGCCGTCGGCGTCGACGAGCTTGTTGCCCGAGACATGCAGGGCCGGGGCCTTGCCGGTCGCCGGGGGCGGGTCCGTCGGCGGTGGTTCCGTGTCGACGTTGCAGGTCGTTCCGTTGAGCTTGAAGGCCGTCGGTACGGCGTTGCTCCCCGACCGGGACGCGAGGAACCCGGCGCTGACACTGGCTCCGGTGCCGAGCGAACCGTTCCAGCTCTCGCTGGCGGCGGTCACGGTGGTGCCGGACTGGGACCACTTGGCGTTCCAGCCCTGGGTGACCTTCTGACCTTCGGCGAAGTCGAAGGTCAGGTTCCAACTGCTCAGCGCGGCCTTGTTGTTGGTGATCGTCACAGCGCCCTGGAAACCGTTGTCCCACTGGCCGGTGACGGAATACTCCACCGTGCAGGCGGGTGTGGCTCCCTGTGCCCTCACCACCGGCACGAGCACGCTCCCGACGAGCGCGACCGCACCGGCGACACTTAAAAGTACTGAACGCGGGGGGTGTCGCATGAGCGACTCCTTGCAGCTCGGGCGCATCGTGACGGACGCGTCGACTGACCGGAACCGCTCCCACTGGTGCGAAGGAAGGTAGCGCCAAGCGTCGGCAAAGGACAGGGGAGTCGCTTCACTTTTCTTCGACTGGCGCATCGAATCTTTTCGACTCTTCAAGCATCTTGACCGCCCTCACCCCCATCTCCACTATGGGAGCGCTCCCACTGGTTCAAGCCTTGACTTCCGAGCCGCAAGGAGGAACCAGCACATGCATCCCGGACGGAGGCGCAGGACCGCGCGACGGTTGTGGACGGCCGTTGTCGCGGCGCTCGCCCTTCCTGTGTCGATGCTCGCCACGGGGACGGCTCCCGCGCACGCGGCGGCCCTTCAGTGCAGCGTCGACTACAAGACCAATGACTGGGGTTCCGGCTTCACCGCCGACCTGACCATCACCAACCGCGGCACGGACACCGTCAACGGCTGGACCCTGACGTACGCCTACTCGGGCAACCAGAAGCTCAGCAACGGCTGGAACGGCACCTGGTCGCAGTCGGGTCAGTCGATCAGCGTGAAGGACGCCGGGTACAACGCGAAGATCGCCGCGGGCGCCGCGGTCTCCACCGGCGCCCAGTTCAGTTACAGCGGCACCAACACCGCTCCCACCTCCTTCGCGGTGAACGGCACCACCTGCGCCGGCGCCCATCAACCGCCGGTCACCGTGCTGACCAGCCCCAAGCCCGGCGCGGTCTACACGCAGGGTGACGCGGTGCCGCTGGCGGCGACCGCGGCGGCGGCCGACAACGCGACGATCAGCAAGGTCGAGTTCTACGACGACACGACCCTGCTCGGCACCGACACCAGCGCGCCGTACTCCCTCTCGGCCGATAGTTTGTCCGTGGGCAGTCATTCGCTGGTGGCCAAGGCGTACGACAGTCTGGGCGCCTCCGCCGAGTCCACGCCGGTCGGCATCACGGTCGCCTCCGGCCCCGCCGTGGTGGCCTCGCCCACGCAACTGGGCGTCCAGCAGGGCAAGACGGGCACCTTCTCGGTGAAGCTCTCGACCCAGCCGAGCGCCAACGTGACGGTGAGCGTGGCCCGTACGGACGGCAACACCGGCCTCAGCGTGACCGGTGGTTCGTCCCTGACCTTCACGCCGTCCAACTGGAACACCGCGCAGACGGTGACCGTCACCGCCGACTCCTCGGGCACCGGCGCGGCCACCTTCACCGCCTCGGCGACCGGCCACGCCAAGGCGACGGTGACCGTGACCGAGCTGGCGGGGTCCAAGGCGTACGACGCCCGCTTCCTGGATCTGTACGGGAAGATCACCAATCCGGCGAACGGCTACTTCTCCCCCGAGGGCATCCCTTACCACTCGGTCGAGACGCTGATCGTCGAAGCCCCGGACCAGGGGCACGAGACCACGTCGGAGGCCTACAGCTACCTTCTGTGGCTGCAGGCGATGTACGGCAAGGTCACCGGTGACTGGTCGAAGTTCAACGGCGCCTGGGATCTGATGGAGAAGTACATGATCCCGACCCACGCCGACCAGCCGACCAACTCCTTCTACAACGCCTCGAAGCCGGCGACGTACGCCCCCGAGCTCGACACACCGAACGAGTATCCGGCGAAGCTGGACACGTCGGTGCCGGTCGGGTCGGATCCGATCGCCGGTGAACTGAAGACCGCATACGGCACCGACGATGTCTACGGTATGCACTGGCTGCAGGACGTCGACAACGTCTACGGCTACGGCAACGAGCCCGGCAAGTGCGAGGCCGGTCCCACGGCAACCGGGCCGTCGTACATCAACACCTTCCAGCGCGGTCCGCAGGAATCGGTCTGGGAGACGGTCCCGCAGCCGACCTGCGACGCCTTCAAGTACGGCGGCAAGAACGGGTATCTGGACCTGTTCACCGGCGACTCGTCCTACGCCAAGCAGTGGAAGTTCACGGACGCCCCGGACGCCGACGCGCGTGCGGTGCAGGCCGCGTACTGGGCGGACGTCTGGGCGAAGGCGCAGGGCAAGGGCAGCGATGTGTCGGCCACCGTCGGCAAGGCGGCGAAGATGGGCGACTACCTGCGGTATGCGATGTACGACAAGTACTTCAAGAAGATCGGCAACTGTGTGGGGGCCTCCTCCTGCCCGGCCGGCACCGGCAAGGACGCCTCGGACTACCTGCTGTCCTGGTACTACGCGTGGGGCGGCGCGACCGACACCAGCGCGGGCTGGGCCTGGCGCATCGGCTCCAGCCATGTCCACGGCGGCTACCAGAACCCCCTCGCGGCGTACGCGCTCAGCTCCTACGCCGACCTGAAGCCGAAGTCGGCGACGGGTGCGGCGGACTGGAGCAAGTCGCTGCAGCGGCAGCTGGAGTTCTACCAGTGGCTGCAGTCGTCCGAGGGTGCCATCGCGGGCGGTGCGACCAACAGCTGGCAGGGCCGGTACGCGACCCCGCCGTCGGGCACGTCGACCTTCTACGGCATGTACTACGACTGGGAGCCCGTCTACCACGACCCGCCGTCCAACCAGTGGTTCGGCTTCCAGGCGTGGTCGATGGAACGGGTCGCCGAGTACTACCAGCAGACGGGGAACACCACCGCGAAGGCGATCCTCGACAAGTGGGTCAAGTGGGCGCTGTCCAAGACCACGATCAACCCGGACGGCACCTACCAGATTCCCTCCACCCTCCAGTGGTCGGGCCAGCCCGACACCTGGAACGCCTCCTCCCCCGGCTCCAACAGCGGCCTGCACGTCACCGTCGCGGACTACACCAACGACGTTGGCGTGGCTGCCGCGTACGCCAAGACCCTGACGTATTACGCCGCCAAGTCCGGTGACGTGACGGCGAAGTCGACGGCGAAGGCGCTGCTGGACGGCATGTGGAACAACTACCAGGACAGCCTGGGCATCGCCGTCCCGGAGACACGGACCGACTACAGCCGCTTCGGCGACAGCGTGTACGTGCCGAGCGGCTTCAGCGGCAAGATGCCGAACGGCGACGCGATCAGCTCGTCCTCGACCTTCCTCTCGCTGCGGTCCTTCTACAAGAACGACCCGGCCTGGTCGAAGATCGAGGCCTACCTCAAGGGCGGTGCCGCGCCCGTCTTCACGTACCACCGCTTCTGGGCCCAGGCGGACATCGCCATGGCCATGGGTTCGTACGCGGAGCTCCTCGAATAAGTCCCCGCTACCGCTCCGTGTACGCCGGACCGGGCGGCCCCCTCCCGCACGGGGGGCCGCCCGGTTCTCACGCCCTCCTCCCGAAGGAAGGACCCCCACCGTGCGAAGAACCCGTATCCTCACGGCCGTCCTCGCGCTGGCCGCCGGCCTGCTGGCGGGCAGCGCGCCGGCGCTGGCCGCGAGCACACCGAAGGTGACGCTCGCGGCCGACACCTACACCTGGAAGAACGCCCGGATCGACGGCGGCGGCTTCGTTCCGGGCATCGTGTTCAACCGCTCCGAGAAGAACCTGGTCTACGCCCGCACCGACATCGGCGGCGCCTACCGCTGGCAGGAGTCGACGAAGACCTGGACCCCGCTGCTCGACTCGGTCGGCTGGAACGACTGGGGCCACACGGGGGTGGTCAGCCTCGCCTCGGACTCGGTGGATCCGAACAAGGTGTATGCGGCCGTCGGTACGTACACCAACAGCTGGGATCCCGGGAACGGTGCGGTGCTGCGCTCCAGCGACCGGGGCGCGAGCTGGCGGAAGACCGACCTGCCGTTCAAGCTGGGCGGCAACATGCCGGGCCGGGGCATGGGCGAGCGCCTGGCGATCGACCCCGGCAAGGACGGCGTCCTGTACCTGGGGGCGCCCAGCGGCAAGGGACTGTGGCGGTCGACGGACTCCGGCGTGACCTGGTCGCAGGTGACGAGCTTCCCCAACCCCGGCAACTACGCGCAGGATCCGAGCGACACGACCGGTTACGCCAGCGACAACCAGGGGATCGTGTGGGTCACCTTCGACGAGTCCACGGCCACGCCGGGCAGTGCCACGAAGACGATCTACGTCGGGGTGGCGGACAAGGACAACGCGGTGTACCGGTCGACGGACGCCGGGGCGACGTGGTCGCGGCTCGCGGGGCAGCCGACCGGCTATCTGGCGCACAAGGGTGTACTGGATGCGAAGAACGGCTATCTGTACATCGCATACAGCGACAAGGGCGGTCCGTACGACGGCGGCAAGGGCCGGCTGTGGCGGTATGCGACCGCCACCGGCACCTGGACCGACATCAGCCCGGTGGCCGAGGCCGACACCTACTACGGCTTCAGCGGGCTGACCGTCGACCGGCAGCACCCAGGCACCATCATGGCTACTGCATACAGTTCCTGGTGGCCGGACACCCAGATCTTCCGCTCCACCAACAGCGGCGGCACCTGGACGAAGGCCTGGGACTACACCTCGTATCCCAACCGTTCCAATCGTTACACCATCGATGTGTCGTCCTCCCCCTGGCTGACCTTCGGTGCCAACCCGTCGCCACCCGAACAGACCCCGAAGCTCGGCTGGATGACGGAGTCGCTGGAGATCGATCCCTTCAACTCTTCCCGCATGATGTACGGAACGGGCGCGACGCTCTACGGGACCGACAACCTGACGAACTGGGACAGCGGGGACAAGTTCACCGTCAAGCCGATGGTGCAGGGCCTGGAGGAGACAGCGGTCAACGACCTCGCCTCTCCCCCGTCCGGCGGTGCCCAGCTCTTCAGTGCCCTGGGTGACATCGGTGGCTTCCGGCACACGGACCTGACGAAGGTCCCGTCGATGATGTACACCTCCCCCACCTTCACCACGACCACGAGCCTCGACTTCGCCGAGACCAACCCGAACACGGTGGTGCGGGTCGGCAACCTGGACTCGGGACCGCACGTGGCATTCTCCACCGACAACGGCGCCAACTGGTTCGCGGGCACGGACCCTTCGGGTGTCAGCGGCGGCGGCACGGTGGCGGCCGCGGCGGACGGCAGCCGGTTCGTATGGAGTCCGGCGGGCACGGGAGTGCAGTACACGACGGGCTTCGGCTCGTCCTGGTCGGCGTCCACCGGGATCCCGGCCGGGGCCGCGGTCGCGTCGGACCGGGTGGATCCCAAGACGTTCTACGGCTTCAAGTCCGGCAAGTTCTATGTCAGTTCGGACGGTGGTGCGACGTTCACGGCGTCTTCCGCGACCGGCCTGCCCAGCGGGGACAGCGTGCGCTTCAAGGCACTGCCCGGCACGAAGGGCGACATCTGGCTGGCCGGCGGCGCGGCGGACGGCGCGTACGGTCTGTGGCACTCGACCGACGGCGGGGCGACCTTCACCAAGCTGTCGAACGTGGAGCAGGCCGACACGATCGGCTTCGGGAAGGCGGCGAGCGGGGCGTCGTACCAGACGCTGTACACGAGCGCGAAGATCGGCGGCGTGCGGGGCATCTTCCGGTCGACGGACAAGGGCGCGAGCTGGACCCGGATCAACGACGACGCCCATCAGTGGGGCTGGACCGGTGCGGCGATCACGGGTGATCCGCGGGTGTACGGCCGGGTGTACGTGTCGACGAACGGCCGCGGGGTCGTCTACGGCGACACGTCCGACACCAGCGGGGGTGGAAGCGGTGGCGACGGAGGAGGCGGCGGTACGGATCCGACGCCGACGGGCGCCTGCTCGGTGACGTACAAGATCACCAACCAGTGGTCGGGCGGTTTCCAGGCGGACGTGCAACTGACCAACACGGGCTCGAGCGCCTGGAGCGGCTGGTCGCTCGGCTGGTCCTTCGCCGACGGCCAGAAGGTCACGCAGGTCTGGAACGCCGACCACACCCAGTCGGGCTCGGCGGTGACGGCGAAGAACCTGGGCTGGAACGCCAACGTGGCGGCCGGGTCCTCGGTGAGCTTCGGATTCACCGGCAGCTGGTCGGGGACGAACACCAGGCCGGCGTCGTTCAAACTGGGTGACCAGAGCTGTACGGTCGCCTGAGCGGGCCTTCGACGGCGCGTGCCCGGAGCGGGCACGCGCCCTCCGCCCCCCTCAGTCGCCGCTGTCCTCGGCCGCGCCGCCGTATCTCGCGGCCAGTTCGGCGACCGTCCGGGCGATCTTCTCGCGCAGCTCGACCGGCTCCAGCACCTCGATGTCGGTGCCCAGACGCAGGAACTCACCGTGGGCGTGCTCGACGGACTCGACGGGGACCCTGGCGAGGGTCCAACCGTGCTCGTCCGTAGGCCCGTCGACCGCTCTTGGCAGCCTCACGCCCGGTGCCAGCCGGACGAACGCCTCGCCACGGTACAGCCGCTGGTGGAAGTCGCGTTGGTACGCCGCCCAGTACGCGGCCAGGTCGAAGTCGCCGGGCCGGGAGAACTCCTCGCCGGTTGCCGTCAGTTCGAGAATCTGGTCGACGCGGAAGGTGCGCGGTCCGGGGCCCGCCACGACATACCAGCGGCCGGCCTTCAGTACGAGTCCGTACGGCTCCAGGCGGCGCTGCACGTCGGTCGGTTCGGCCCAGCGGCGGTACAGGACGTGCAGCACGCGGCTGTTCCACACGGCGTCCGCCACCGCGGACAGATGCGGTGTGTCGTCCGCGGCCGCGTACCAGCCGGGCGCGTCGAGGTGGAAGCGGCCGCTGATCCGGTCGGCGTGGGCGCGCAGTTCCGGCGGCAGAGCGGCACGGACCTTGAGCTGGGCGGCGGCCAGGACGGCGCCGAGACCGAGTTCCGCGGCCGGGCCGGGCGCCCCGGCGAGGAAGAGGGCCTCGGTCTCGCCGGTGGTCAGGCCGGTGAGGCGGGTGCGGTAGCCGTCGAGGAGGCGGTAGCCACCGGCGTGGCCCGCGTCCCCGTACAACGGGACGCCCGCCGCGTTCAGCGCCTCGACGTCCCGGTAGACCGTGCGCACCGACACCTCCAGCTCGTCGGCGAGCTGGGCGGCGGTCATGCGGCCACGCGTCTGCAGCAGCAGGAGGATCGAGACGAGACGGCTGGACTTCACTGCCACAGGATGTCAGGGAAGCGGTCCTAGCGTGCGGGCATGGTCTTCAAGGAGAAAACGCTGACCGTGCCACCGCCGATCGAGGTGGCCGGGCGGCACGTCAAGCGCTACCACGTCACCGCCGGCCCGGCGGGCATCGCACCCGAGGTGGAGAAGGCGGCGTACGCGATCCTGCCGAGGTTGCTGCCCGAGTTGGACGGCACACCCCCGGCGACGTTCGTCGTACTGCACCGGGGCGGCGATGACGGCGCCTATCTGAACGCGTACAGCTGGGTCTGGGACAACGTGCTGCACTTCGGGGGCGCGGCGGCCGGTCAGCCGGTGCTCGGCTGTCCCGACGACGACCCGACGCACTTCGTCAGGCAGGAGCGTTCGTGGATCGGCTGTGTCTGGGAACTGCCGCCGATCCTGCACGAACGCGACGCGTGGGTGCGCCACATGCTCGCACCCGAGCTCCCGGACCTGGCGGCCTACCTGACCGACTCCCTGCCCGAAGGAACCACAGGAGACCGTTCATGAGCAGCCCGCACGACTTCGACTTCCTCCACGGCGAATGGACCGTCCGCAACCGCCGCCGCGCCGACTTCCTCGATCCGGACAGCGGCTGGGAGGAGTTCTGGGCGACCAGCCGCTGTCTGCCGCTGTTCGACGGGGCCGCGAACGTCGACGAGATCGACATGCCGCACCTGGGCTCGAAAGGACTGACCCTGCGGCTGTTCGACCAGGAGAGCCGCCAGTGGTCGCTGAACTGGTCCTCCAGCCGGAGCGGGAAGCTGTTCCCGCCCGTCGTCGGCCGTTTCGAGGGCGGCCGGGGCGAGTTCCACGGCGACGACACGCATGACGGGAAGGACGTACGCGTGCGGTTCGTGTGGTCGGGGGTCCGCCCCACCGCCGCCCGCTGGGAGCAGGCGTTCTCGGTGGACGGCGGGGAGACCTGGGTGACCAACTGGACCATGGAGTTCACCCGGCCGGCGGCTTGCGGAACGCCCGCACGCTGAAACACGGGTCGGCGCGGGGCCGGTCCTGGTCCGGTAGGGCCGCCAGCCGCTCGGCGAACCGTTCGGTCAGCAGGTCGCCGGGCGGCAGCAGGGTGAACCAGCCGCGGCGCAGGTCGGCGATGGTGCCGCGGGGGCTGCGGCCCTGTCCGAGGCCGGGGAAGGACGCCCGCCCGGCCGGGTGCAGGCCGTGCCGGGCGGTGTGCGCGGCGACGGTGCCGGCCGCGTCCTGGGCGGGACGGCGCGGTCGCGGGGCGAGGACGGCGTCGATGTCGCTGCCGACGTCGTGTGCGGCGGCCTTGTCGACGGTGGTGACGTAGACACCGCCGGGTCTGAGGACCCGGGCGCACTCGGCGACGACGCGGTCGGCGTCGGCGGCGTCCCGCAGCAGGTGCAGCAGCCATACGCTGGTCACCGCGTCGAAGGTGCCGTCGGGGAAGGGCAGTCGGCGGCTGTCGGCCCGGACGACCGCACCGGGCAGCCGGGCGGCGGCCAGCCGGGTCATGCCCTCGGCCAGGTCGGCGCCGGTGACCCGCATGCCGGGCCGGGCCGCGGCCAGCCGCCGGGTGACGATGCCGGTGCCGCAGGCGACGTCGAGCAGGCGGCCGGCGGCCTCGGGTATCAGGCCCAGGACGGCATCGGCCGCCGCGGTGGCGCGGGCCTCGCCGCCGCGCCTCGCGTCGTACGCGCCGGCTTCCTCGTCGTAGTCGAGCACGGGGGTCAGTGTGCCCCGTGACCTGCGGCGAGGTCCTCCACCCGGCGGGCGAGTTCGAAGTCCTTCCCGGTGACGACGCCGCCGGCGCTGTGGGTGTTCACGGTGAGGGAGACCGTGTTGTAGCCGAGCGTGAGGTCCGAGTGGTGGTCGAGTTCGTCCTGGACCTGGGCGATGTGCACGACCATCGCCGTCGCCGCGAAGTGCGAGCCGAGCCGGTAGGAGCGGGCGATACGGTCGCCGTCGAGGGACCAGCCGGGCAGTTCGGCCAGCCGGTCCTCGATCTCCTTCTGCGACAGCGGTTCGACGGCCATCCCTGGCTCCCTTCCTGGGTGTCGGGTACCTGCTCAGCCTGCCACAGGCGGACCGTCGCAGCGCTGGTCCGTCAGGTGCCGCGGGGTGGTGTCGGCGTCAGCCGCGCACGCACTCCGCCGCCAGGTCGTCCGCCAGCGCGGCGATCCGCTCCCGGCCCTCCACCCGCTCCAGCCACGGGTGCGGCAACCCGTGGTCGCCGAACCGGGCGCCGAGGATGTTGCCGCAGATCGAGCCGGTGGAGTCGCTGTCGCCCGAGTGGTTGACGGCGAGCAGCAGGGCGTCCTTGACGCGGTGTGCGGCGAGGGCGCTGTATACGCCGATGGCGAGCGCCTCCTCGGCGATCCAGCCGGCGCCGAGCGTCTCCAGCCTCTCGGGGGTGCCCTCGCCCTCGGCGGCGAGGTCGAGGGCCCGGGTCAGGGCGGCGGTGGTCTCCTCGTGCCCGGGGTGGCGGGCCAGCAGGCGAAGGGTGCGCAGGACGGCGCCCTCGACCGAGTCCCCGGCGAGGATGTGGGCCACGATCGCGGCGAGGGCGCCGGCCGCGTAGTAGCCGGTGGGGTGGCCGTGGGTCATCTGGGCGCAGCGGGCGGCGATGCCGAAGGCCTGGCCGGGGTCGGTGCGGGTGAGGCCGAAGGGCGCCGAGCGCATCACCGCGCCACAGCCCTTGGAGTCGGGGTTGACCGGTCCGGGCGGGCCCAGTTCGGCCCACGGCTCGGGGACGAAGTCCTGGGCGAGTCCGGACAGGCAGGCGTTTCCGGGGGCGCGGCGGGCGTACAGCCAGGGTTCCTCGATCAGACCGCCGCGCGGGCCCTCGTAGGCGCCGCCGGAAGGCCTGGCCATGTCGCTCGCCTCGGGGCCCGGCCGGCGCTGTGTCTCCAGCCAGCGTTCGTAGGCCCAGCGCAGCAGACGGGACCAGCCGCCGCCGATGCCCTTGAGCCGTTCCCGCTGGTGGGACTGGCGGATGCCCTCGGCCGAGAACAGGGTCATCTGGGTGTCGTCGCTGACCCGGCCCAGCACGCCGTCGGCGTCGGGCACCAGGCCGGTGACACCGCGCGGGCCGTGGGAGACGCGGATGCGGTCCAGGGAGAGGAACTCGATCGGATACCCCAGGGCGTCGCCGAGCGCGCCGCCGAGGAGGCAGCCGCGCACTCTGGCGCGGTAGACCGCCGTCGCTTCCCAGCACGGATTTATCGGCTCGTTCATGTGCCCCCTCCTCGACTACGGTCGTGCGCATGGTCATTGTCGCGTCCGGTACCGCGAGATCCTCCGCCGCCCCGGCGGGTGGGGGCGTCGGCCCGCTGCTGCGGGCCTGGCGGGAGCGTCGGAAGGTCAGCCAGCTGGAACTGGCGCTGCGTGCCGACTCCTCGGCCCGGCACAT
Source organism: Streptomyces sp. NPDC001544 (assembly GCF_042894285.1). NCBI lineage: Bacteria > Bacillati > Actinomycetota > Actinomycetes > Kitasatosporales > Streptomycetaceae > Streptomyces > Streptomyces sp. NPDC001544. Next base: position 236,748 of record NZ_JBIAVN010000009.1, read on the forward strand.
CAGTTTCGTCGAGACGGGCCGTTCCAGGCCGAGCGAGGAGATGGTGCTGCGGCTGGCCGAACATCTGGACGTACCGGTGCGGGAGCGCAACGCGCTGCTGCTGGCGGCCGGTTACGCCCCGCGCTACCCGAAGACACCGTTGGACGACCCGGCGCTGGACGCGCTGCGCGAGGGCCTGGAGCGTCTCCTGCACGGGTACGAGCCCTACCCGGCGCTGGTGGTCGACGCGACGTACGACGTGGTGACCGCGAACCGGGGCATCACGATGCTGCTGGAGGGTGTCCCGGAGTCGCTGCTGGTGCCGCCGCTCAACGCGATGCGGCTGACGCTGCATCCCGAGGGTCTGGCGCCGCGCATCCGCAACCTGCGGGAGTGGCGCGGGCATCTGCTGGCGCAGATGGAGCGGCAGATCGCCCTGCACCGCTCGCAGGCGCTGCGTGCGCTCTACGAGGAGGTGGCCGCGTATCCGGTTCCCGAGGAGGGTCCCGTGGACGAACCGGCGGACCCGGTCGCGTACTTCGCGCTGCCGATGCGGATCGAGCACGAGGGCCGGATCCTCTCCTTCGTGTCCTCGATCTCCACCTTCAACACCCCGATGGACGTCACGGTCGCGGAGCTGGCGATCGAGACGTTCCTGCCGGCGGACCCGGCGACGGCCAAGTACCTTCACTCCATGGTGGGTTGACCGGAGCCGCGAGGTCCGGATCGACGTCGGCCAGGTGCGTTGTCCGGCCTCGCGTGTCACACTGCTCGCGTACTTCGGCGCGTATGGGGAGGGCGTGGCGTGAGTGAGCGGCGGGCTGCGCCCACCGTGGGGCAGGTGGTGCTCGGCAAGCGGCTGCAGGAGTTGCGTGAGGCGGCCGGGCTGGGGCGTGACGAGGCTGCCCGGGCGCTGCGCGTGGCGTCCGCGACCGTGCGGCGGATGGAGACGGCCGAGGTCGCGCTGAAGATCCCCTACGTGCAGGTGCTGCTGTCGACGTACGGTGTGCCCGAGGAGGAGGCGGCCGCGTTCGTGACGCTCACCGAGGAGGCCAACGAGCCGGGCTGGTGGCAGCGGTTCCACGATGTGCTGCCCGACTGGTTCAGCATGTACGTGAGCCTGGAGGGCGCCGCCCGCGTCATCCGTTCCTACGAGCCGCACTTCGTGCCCGGTCTGCTGCAGACGGAGGAGTACGCGCGGGCGGTGATGGAGGCGGGGACGATCGGGCAGACGGGACCGGAGACGATCGAGCGCCATGTGTCCCTGCGGATGGCACGGCAGCGGCTGCTGGAACGGGAGGACCCGCCCCACCTGTGGGTGATCGTGGACGAGACGGTGTTGCGGCGGCCGGTGAGCGTCCGCGGCGAGGTGATGCGCGACCAGCTGGACAAACTGCTGGAGTACGCCGAGCGAGACCGCGTCACGATCCAGGTCGCCGAGTTCGCGGACGGGCCGCACCCGGGGACGTACGCGCCGTTCTCGCTGTTCCGTTTCGCCGCACCCGAACTGCCGGACATGGTCTACACCGAGTATCTGACCGGTGCCCTGTACCTGGACTCCCGCAAGGAGGTCTCCGCGCATCTGGAGGTCCTCGACCACATGACGACGCGCGCCGCTTCGGCGCAGCGCACCCGGAAGATCCTGCGGGAGTGCCGCGAGAACTACTGACCGGGCATCTTCATCGCTCGATCCTCCGGTCCGCGCCGACCACGCGGACCGCGGCGGCTGATGCCGACCGACACCGACCCACGCCGAGGAGCACACACCGCATGACCGGATCCGACGCCGCCTCCCCCCGCGTAGACACCAGTCGGCCCCATCCGGCGCGTGTGTACGACTGGTGGCTGGGCGGCAAGGACAACTACCCGGTGGACGAGGAACTGGCGCGGAAGATCCTGGCCGTGGACCCTGCCGCGGTGCGCGGGGCGCGCGCCAACCGCCGGTTCATGCACCGGGCGACCCGCGTGGTCGCCGAGGCGGGGTTGCGGCAGTTCCTCGACATCGGTACCGGTATCCCCACCGAGCCGAACCTGCACCAGGTGGCGCAGCGGGTGGCCCCGGAATGCAGGATCGTGTATGCGGACAACGATCCGATCGTGCTGCGGCACGCCGAGGCGCTGCTGCACGGCTCCGCCGAGGGCAGCACCGACTACGTGCACGCGGACGTCCGTGATCCCGACACGATCCTCCGGCTGGCCGGCGACCTGCTGGACTTCTCCCGGCCGGTCGCGCTGTCGCTGGTCGCGCTGACGCACTACCTCGGTGACGCCGCCGACGGGGACGACGTGCACGGCCTGCTCAAGCGGTACGTCGACGCCCTCGCTCCCGGCAGCTACCTGATCCTCTCCCAGGTCACCCCCGACCTGAACCCGGAGGCCATCGAGAAGGCGGCGGGCCTCTTCCGCCGCAGTGGCACGCCGTTCCACCCGCGCTCCCTCGCCGAGTTCTCCCGGTTCTTCGAGGGGCTGGACCTGCTGGGTCCCGGGGTCATCCCGGTCACCGGCTGGCGACCGGACCCCGAGGACGTGGCGGCTCAGGCGGAGGGCATCGTGCCCGTGTACGCGGGGGTGGCCCGCAAGTCCTGAGGTTCGCGGGCCCTGACCGGAGCGGCCGTGGTGCCAGTGCCCGTTGCCTACGCCGCTCCGCCCTTGGTGTCCTTGTCGTCGTCGACGATCTCCGCGTCGACCACGCCCTCCTCGTCCTGGGACGTGGTGCGCTGTCCGGCGGTGTCCGTGGGGGTCTGCTGGGCCTGGGCGTACATCGCCTGGCCCATTTTCTGGCTGACGGTGGCGAGTTTCTCGACGCCGGTGCGCAGGGCACCGGTCTCGGCGTTCTGTTCCAGCAGGCTCTTGACCTCCGTGCACGCCGACTCGACCTCGGTCCGCGCGTCCAGATGGCCCCCTGCGGGCTGATCGAGCATGGAGCGTAGGTCGTCGGGGTCCTGGTGGCGTGGATCGAGCCAGGTGTCGTAGTGGTCGGGGGTGAGTGCGAGCGGCATGCGGGGGTGCACGCGGCCGGCGGCGTCGGTGGCCTCGGTAGTGATGATGGTGCAGGTCATCAGCCAGGCCGCGGGTTCGTCGTCCTGTTTCACCTCGGGATTGCGCCAGTACTCGTACAGCCCGGCGAGCGCCATCACCTCGTCGTCCTCGGGGTGAATGAAGTACGGCTGCTTGCGGGTCTTACCTGTTGCGGGTTCCTTGGCCTGCTGCCACTCGTAGAAGCCGTCGGCCGGCAGCAGGCAGCGACGCTTGAGGAACGCGCGACGGAAGGCGGGCTTCTCGTGCACGGTCTCCACCCGCGCGTTGATCATCCGCGCGCCGATCTTCATGTCCTTCGCCCACGAGGGCACCAGGCCCCAGCGCATCGGCCGCAGCTCCCTGCCAACCTCTTGGGAACTGTCGCTGCCGCGCGGTGTGCGTTCAAGAACGGCCCACACGTCGTTGGTCGGGGCCACATTCCAGTTCGGCGCGAGCGTCTCTTCGGCACGCCAGTCGGTGACGTGGAAGAGCTGGACGAGGTCCTGGGGTCTGCGGGTGGAGACGTATCGACCACACATGCAGCCACTCTCCCACCGTCAGCCATCGTCCTGCTGCCGTGTTGTGTTGACCAAGTCGGCCGCGATGGAGCTGAGGCGGACGGGCGGCCCCTTGGCCAGGGCGCGAAGCGTTGGGGGCCGCCCATGCCCCATGAGTCCTGTCAGTAGCGCGAGGCACTACGACGCTAGGGCACAGCACTTAATCGTGCCTGCGTGGTGGCTCCTTCGGGTGAGAGCCGGCGCTCCGGGACGGACACCAGCTAGACCATACCTTCTACGTGCAGGACCTCGTCGATCCCCAGCAGCGAAGTCACCCGGACGGCATCGCCGCCTCTAGCAGGCATCAACTGTCAGTCCCGGCAGAGATGATGGACGGACAAGGCCTTGAGGGGGGTCCTGTGAGTTTCACCGCGGTACATGCGGAGCGGGGTCGTCTGGACGCTTCTCTGTCAGATCTCGGCTGCAGCTGGGAGTGGGGCGCGATCCACCGGGTGCGTCCGCCGATCCCACTGGCGTGCCCGGAGTGCGGCCACGGGATGCACGCCAAGGTGTCGAGCCTGGGCCTGCGGTTCTTCGCCCACGCGCCTGGCTCTCCGAGGTGCACGCTGGCGGAAGAGTCCATGGCCCACCACCTGCTCAAGCTGGAGCTTGCTCAGGCGGCGCGCGCGGCCGGATGGATGGCGGAGTTGGAGGTGAGCGGGCCGGACGGCAGATGGCGGGCGGACGTCCTTGCGTCCACGGCCGGTGGCCGCCGGATCGCCCTGGAAGCGCAGCTGGCGAGCATCACCGCTGACGAAATCCGCGCCCGCACCGAGCGGATGAGCGCTTATGGAGTCCGTTCCTGCTGGTTCAGCGACCGCAGTCGCATCCCCTGGCTGGGCGTCGTCCCTTCTGTACGGCTGGCGCGGCAGAGGGACGACCTGTTCGCCGTCGAGCCCATGGCCCGGTTCAGCGGCGCCTACTGGGACCCCGAGCCGTCCATACCGTTCGCCGAGTTCATGGGCAGGCTCCTCACCTCGCGCTTCGTTGCGCACACCCCACGAACGCCGCAGCGGCACACAGTGCGGCCCGTGAGAACGCTTTGGGCGTCACCCCGATGTGTCCTGGCTGAGGCGAAGAAGCTGCGCGAGGAGGACCAGCAGCAACGCGCAGCGAGGGAGGAGGAGGCGCGCGCCGAACGGCGCGGGTACGCGCGGCAGGAGGCCAGGGCCGCGGAGGTTGTGGCGCGCACTGACCCCGACCGGGCGGCTCTGGCCCGGCATTCGGCCCGGCTGCCCGGGATCGAGCACGCCATCGCCCAGCTCGCCGACCTGTACCGGACCCGCGTGACCGTAGGCTGGAGTGTGGGAGACAGCCGGTACTCCTGTGGGGTCCCGCTCGTCAACGACCGCGGGACTCTGCTGGCCGTATTCGATCCGCTGCCGCAGTCCGGCCCCTGTCCCGAGTTCCTCCTGCACGTCGGCCTGCCACTGTTTTTCCCTACGGAGGAGCGACGCGAGCGCTTCGAGGAGTACCGAGCCGTCGGTGAGCGCATACGGGCCAGCTACTCCGCCGACCTCCCCTGACCCTGTCGTTCTGGCCCGCTGCCCGTCTGCGAGTCACAACGGCAAAGGAGAGTGAAAGCCGCCCGGCACTACTGACCTTCAAAGCGTGGTGTCGTGAGAGCCGACGGGGTGTGGTCCCGGCGGTCCAGCCCAAGCCATAAGAACTCTGTCGCTCCGTCTGTGGTCGGTGCGCTATAAACGGGCCGGTGACCTTGACTGTTGAGCGAACAGACGCACGCACATGGCCTGATGAGCAGATGCAGGAGCTCTTCAGCGAGGGCTTCCCGGAGTTCATCACAGCCGATCGGCTGGCCAAGCAGTACATCGGCAGGATCAGGGAGTGGTTCGCCGACCTTGATCTCATGCTGGTGGACGACCACGGCACGCCTGTCGCGACCGGCTGGGGTATACCGATCCGGTGGGATGGGCGAACGGAGACACTGCCCACTGGCTACACCCAGGCCACGATCCGCGCCGTGGAGGGCCGAGATCAAGGCGTCGAACCCGACACTCTGGTGATCTGCGGGGCAATCGTCACCCCGTCACTCAAAGGACGCGGCCTGGCTGGGGAGACACTCAAGGCACTGCGCAAGCTCGCCGAGGATGCAGGATGGCCGCGCGTCATAGCACCGGTCCGCCCGACCTTGAAAGCCCGCTACCCACTGACGTCCATCGAGTCCTTCATGCGGTGGACCCGTGAGGACGGCATGGCCCTCGATCCATGGATCCGGACGCACCAGCGTCTGGGCGCCCGCATTCTCGCAGCGGCTCCCGAGTCGCAAACCATGACCGGCACGATCGCTGAGTGGGAGGGGTGGACCGGCATGGTGTTTCCCGAAACGGGTGACTACGTCATCCCTGAAGGGCTCAGCTTGCCACAGCTCGACCGCTCCGCTGATCAGGGCACCTACGTGGAGCCCAATATCTGGATGCAGCACATCTGAGTACCGAAACGGCTCTCCGACCACGGCGTTGAGTGCGGGATACCGTCATGGTGGCTGGTGTCGGAGGCCGGTGCCGGTGAGGCAGCCGTCGAGGACGTCATGGCGGTACTGGAGCTGGCGTAGGCCGCGTCGGACGGTAGTGATCAAGTCATCGGGATCGGCGAAGGCACGGTTGGCTGTGGTGGTGCGTCGTAGGACGGACCAGATGCCCTCGACCGGGTTGAGGTCGGGCGCGTAGGGCGGCAGTTGGAAGACGGTGAGCCAGTCTCGGTCGGCGATGTAGCGGCGCATACCGGCGGTGAGGTGGGTGTTGAGGTTGTCCCAGACCAGCACGATCGGGCCGCCGAGTTGCTGGTGGGCGGTCTGGATGAGGTCGCGATAGTCCTTCCAGGAGAAGCTCTTGCGTCCGTCGGGCCGGGCATCGGGGCAGGGCCGGTAGATGAGCCGGGAAGGCTTGCCGGCTTTGTAGCAGACCAGGGCGGCAACCGATAAGCGGCGGCGGGAGCGGCCTCTGACGCGGACCACGGGGGTGTGACCGCGGCGGGACCAGGTGCGGGTGATTGGCGGCGTCATCGAGAAACCGGCTTCGTCTTCGAAGACGAGCCAGGCGTCGAGCGCCGCCAGGGTCCTTCCACCTGGGGCCAGGTCTCCTTCACCCAGCCGGCCACCACGTCCTCATCCCGCTCAACCGCGCGGCGGGCGGGGACCTGGCAGCTCCAGCCGTGCCGTTTGAGCAGGGCGGCAACACCTTGCACGGTGTAACCCTTGTGGAACCGGCGCCCGATGAGAGTCTTGATCCGTGACAGGGTCCAGGTCTGGTCCGGCCAGCCGTGTGCCACCGGACCCTTGAGCAGCTCACGCTCCAGCACGGCGAACAGGTCGTCGTTCAGCAGCGGCACTGACGCCGGGCCCTTCGAGACCAGAGCCTTCGACCCACTCTGCGACCAGGCTTTGCGCCAGCGCTGCACCGACCGGACGCTGACGCGTAGGTCGTGCGCGATGACCGTGTTCTCGTCGCCGTGCCGGAACCGATCGGCCGCCTCCATCCGCAACTTCTCACGAAAGACCCGGCGTTCGTCGGTCAGGCCACCGCCCTGGGCATACCTCATGCACTCGGGATACCGCAGGGATCATGGCCCGTCATCCCTCCGACACTACGCTTTGAAGGTCAGTAACGCACCACTGCCCGATATATGAGGCGCATGGGAGAAATCAACCAAAAGCACAATCTCTGAGCAAATCGGAGGGTGTAAAACACCGCAAACCGAGGAGTTGATGCTGCAAACCGGTGGATCGCGTGATCCGCCCAACATACGCCAAACCTCTCCGTCGGCATGGCCGTTCGATCGTGAGGGTATGCACGACTGGCCGATATTGTTTGGTATTGCAAGAAGGAGTCACTTCAATGTCCACCGTGGCAGCTGCTGCCGCCGATCGACGTCTGCTGGTTTCACTCTTCGCTCGGTTACGCACAAGCAACGGTCAGACCGATCCACTGCCCGCTTATAGGCACCTCATGGGCATGGGGGAAGTGATTCCAGCGCCGTGGGGCGGGCACCTGGTGACTTCCTACCGTCTGTGCCAGCATGTTCTTTGAGACAAGTTCTGGAAAGTCCCGGACCGCGGTTGGCGCACAAGTCAGGCTGATGGGGCGCGGTGGAGTTCTCCGGCATCATTGCAAATGAGCGATTCGCTCCCGATGCTCAATCCTCCCGACCACACGCGGAAAAGGAGATCGCTGGGCAACGTATTTCACCAGGGCTCGCTGGCACTGCTGCGTCCATCGATAGAGAACACAGTGGAGCGTTTGCTCGATCGGTTCGCCGACCAATTGCGCCGTGGCCCAGCTGATTTCGTCGAAGTTGTGAGCGATGAACTGCCCGTTGTCACCATAGGTGAATGGATGGGCATCCCGCCGGCCGATTACGGGCTCCTGCGTTCCCTCACCCACGACCAGGTGCACACACAGGAGCTCTTCCCCACCTCGACTCAGCTGGCTGTCTCCGACGCCGCGACCGGTCGACTGCGCCACTACTTCACCGATCTGGTCAAAGAGCGTCGCAACGCTCCTGGTGACGATCCGGTCTCGTCCTGGCTTCGAACCTGGGACAGACTCGAACCCACCCGAGCCCTCGCTGACGAAGCGGTCCTGTCCCTGGCCATTTTCATGATTCTTGCTGCGCTGGAGACCACCTCGTACGTCTTGTCCACTGCAGTCCGCCTGCTCCTTGAGCACCCTCACCAGATGGACTTGTTGCGCCGACACCCCGAACTCGTACCGGACGCGGTTGAAGAGACGTTGCGCTATGACGCGCCGATTCACATGATCAGCCGCGTTGCGTCCGCAGACACAGAACTCGACGGGGTGCCGGTACCAGCGGGTGGGATGCTGATGCTCATGGTCGGGGCCGCCCATCACGATCCAGCCCAGTACGCCGATCCCGAGGTCTTCGACGTGCAACGGCGGGCACGGGAACCAGGGCACCGCCATCTGAGCTTCGGCGCAGGCATCCACTACTGTCTCGGAAGCGCCCTGGCCCGTCTGGAAGCCGAGGTGCTGCTCACCGCACTGCTCAAGCGTCCCAACCGCCTTCGTCCCAGCGCTCCCCCGCAGTGGGCCCGGCGGGTGGCCTTTCGGCGTCTCACGTCACTGCAGCTGGCCCTCGCCTGACTTCCGACGGACACCAGGAACGGTAACGGAATCGCCATGTGGAACGAGTACAAGACCCTTCGCGTGACCGACGAAGGGAACCTCCTCAGAGTGCAGCTCAACCGGCCGGAGGCCGGGAACGCCATATCCGGAGAAGTCCTCAATGAATTTTCCCAGGTGCTGACGGCCCTTGAGGACGATCGCAAGATTCGTGTGATGGTGCTGTCCGGCGCAGGAGACCACTTCTGCCAGGGAGGAGATCGCTCCGAGTTCCCCGAACTGCTCGCCGAGGATCTCTCAGGGGCTGCTCTCCGCGCGCTCGCCACCAAGGCTCAACGCGTATGTGAGGCCCTTTCGAAGCTGGGGGTGGTGACCGTCGCCCAGTTGCACGGCGATGTCATAGGGGCCGGCCTGGGGCTTGCGATTTTCTGCGACCTGCGCGTCGGAGCGGACAACTGTCGCTTCCGTATGCCGGAGGTCGGGCTCGGGGTCCCACCAGCCTGGGGCGGGGTCCTGGACCGCCTCCCCGCAGAAGCCGGACAGGCCTGGGTGCGTCGTCTGCTGCTGACAGCGGAAGAGTTCGATGCGACGAGGGCGGAACGGTTGTCCATCCTGCACGAGGTCGTGCCTCTGGACGATCTGGAGGACGCCGTCACACGGCTGGTGAAACCGCTCCTCCGCCGTGACCCCACCACCATGCGGATCACCAAGGCCATGCTGGCCGCACGCGCCAACGCGGCTCAACTCTCCGTCGGTGGCTACTACGACGCAGAGTTGCTGACGGCAGCCGTCACCAGAAGGTGGGCCGTGCGCGGTCAGTGACCCGGGTCCGGCGTTGCCGCCGGCCGAACACGGCCAACCCCCGCTCCTTTTGCGCTCTTCGCCGATCCTGTCTCCGGCGACCGTGCACGGGGGAGTACTGATGCCGCCGTCGGCACCGCCGTTCGGGCAGGGTCCCGCGCTGACCGCCCCGCGACAGCCCGTTGCCGGCTGCTGTCGCGGGGCGGTCAGCCGGGTGGTGGAGGTACGAGCGGGGCTGCGGGTGCCAGCAATGGCCGGGAGCAGACCCTGACCCGGATACGCCTGGTCTGCCCACCCAGTAGTCCCCGCTGCGCAACGACACGCCGGCCAGTCTGGTCGCGCCCGCCGTGATGACGGCCGTGGTGCTGAGCGCCGTTCTTCCTCGACCGGCCGGGAGTGCCGTGTCGCGTCCGACTCCCTGCTCGTCACCAGCTCACCCGGCACCCCTGCTCAGAGTCCTCGTCGGTTGCCACAGGTGAGGCATGACGGTCATGTGGACGGGGCACACGGCGGGATGCGGGTGTCGTCGTGGACAACCGCCCACCGCTCGCCGAGTCAGCTCGACGGAGAGTGTCGTCCGTTTCGTTTGCCCAGGTCACCTGTGGGTGGGGAGCACACTCGGGCGCGCTGCTCGCAGGTAGTTCGAGCGCGCGGAGCCCAGGTCCACGGCTTCTGGCTGGTGGACAGAGTTGCTTTTCTGCCATTCCGCTCCTCGTGTCTGGCCGGATCTGTTTGCGCGTCAGGGGTCGGGCGTGCCGACGCCTCGGAACATTACGTCACTGAGCAGGCATGAAGGTGTGAAACGGTCATATGGGGCGACTCGGAAGGGCCCTTGGAGCGAATGGTGCACTACGCAACTTAATGCTCCCGGGAGTAGCGTCGAATGGATGCCTCATTCATTTCCAATGGGGGATAAAACGCCCACTCGCGCTGAGTGACTGTGCGCACCCCGGCGCTATGGTCTATACCTCTTGCCGGGGTTAAGTGTTCATGATCTACTTGGTTGAGCTGGGCGGGCGTCATGGAGGGCTAATTCCTCTCGAGCCCATGGGGTGAATGAAGCTCCGGTGAATGAAGCTCCGTGGAACCGGAGAACTTCATGACCCGCCCGGCGGTGAGTCGAAAGCTGACCCCTGGTGGGTTGCGACAAAGGGGGTTTGGCTTGCTTGTTGATACCCGTGAGGCGTTAGACACGGTCATTGTCGGCGGCGGCATCATAGGTGCGGCCTTATTTCACGAACTTGCAGACCGCGGTGCCCGTGTATGCCTGATCGAGCAGGATCGCGTGGGGCTTGGGACCACTGCCTGGAGTGGCGGCATCGTGCGCTGCTACCACGATGATCCAGTCCTGGTGGAACGCGCGATACAGGGGCTTACCTTCTTCCGCAGCTTTGCAGAGCAAACTGGAACCCGTGCGGAGTTCATCGAGACCGGTTTTCTCTACATACCGCACCCGAGCAGACATGAACAAGCCCGGTCCCTGACGGACCGCATCGCCCAGTCCTTTCCCGCTCAACTGCTCTCCTCCTCCGATCTGGACCGCAAGTTCGGTCATCTCCTCAGCGGCCCCGCCGAATACGCAGTGTGGGAACCACACGCCGGATATCTCGACGCCACGCAGGTGACGCGCGCGCTCGTCCGGTCCGCGGTCCGCAAGGGTGGTCGGCTGCTGGAAGGCGTCCGGGTCGACGGCCTGAACCGGGTCGAGGGACGAGTCCGCGGAGTGCGGGGGAGCACGGGCGTGATCGCGGCGGACGCGGTGGTCCTCGCCGTCGGTGCCCATACACCGCGGCTCCTCGACTCGTGGGGCATCTCGCACGACGTCTGGGCGCAGGCCATTCAGGTCGAGTTGCGCGGCGTCGACAGTCCGCCGACAGACCACCCCGCATACATGGACGATGTCTGCTCCATCAACGGCAGACCGGACCCGGACTCCGCCGGGATGCTGCTCGGCCACCCCACCGGGCACCGCATCGACGGTGCGATCGAACGCACCGCCATCGACCCCGACCAGTCCGAGCTGGCCGTGACGGCCGGCCGGCGGCGCTTCAGCTGGGTCGAGGGAAGCGTGTCACTCGGGGGCTTCAGAGCGGCGGAGTGCTATGCCCCCGAAGGGCGAGGCCGCGTCGCGTGGGTTCCGGAGGAGGCAGGCCTGATGCTTGCCACCGGATTCAACGGAGGCGGATTCAAGCTGGCCCCCTGGGCCGCCGGACAAGCAGCCCGGCTCCTGGCCGGGTAGCCGCCGGACCTCCGCAACCCCCACTCAGTTCCACGACGGTCCATTCGGGCTGCCGTGCCCCCGCAATGCCCATATGAAAGGTGGATGCCGATGTCCCGGGACATCAGCGGAGTTCTCCCCGTCGTCCTCATGCCGTATACGGAAGACGGCTCCATGGTCGACGAGGACGACTTCCTCTCGCAGACGGAGTTCATGTTCCAGGCCGGCTGCAACGGCTTCGTCGTGGGTCAGGTGTCCGAGGTGCTGCGGCTGACCCACGAGGAGCGGCTTCGGGTCGCCGAGCTCTCGGCCAAGGCGGCTCAGGGCCGTGGCGTGTCCATCATGAGCACCGGCGCCGAGACCCCCCAGGCGGCCGTGCAGTACTCGCGACACGCGCAGGAAGTCGGCGTCGACGCCCTTCTCGTGATGCACCCGGCGACGATCCCGCTCGACGACGAGGGCATGGTCGCGTACTTCAGCGAGGTCATCGAGGCCGTCGACATACCCGTGATCATCCATCACGCCAAGAGCCTGGCGAAGCAGCCGCTGAGCATCGCCGCCCAGGTGCGGCTGCTGGAGGAGTACGGCGAGGAGCGCGTGCTCTTCAAGCCGGAGGCGCAGCCGACGCCGCCGCGCGTCAGCCGGCTGCGCGATGCGACCGGTGGCCGGGCCCGCATCTTCGAGGGCGACGGCGGAATGATGCTGCTCGACTGCCACCGACGCGGCCTGACGGGCACCATTCCCGCCACCGAGCTCGCCGAGATCGTCGTAGCGCTCTGGAATCTGCTCGAACAGGGCAAGCGCGCGGAGGCGGAGCGGATCGGGCACCCGCTCTCCTATCTCATGTGCCACATGATGAACAGCACGGATTACTACGTGTCCATAGCGAAGCGCTTTCTCAAGGAGCGCGGAATCATCAAGAGCACGCATGTACGCGGCCCGAGTCGGCACGTGCTCGACGACGAGACGTGGACCGAGGTCCACCACACCTATCAAAACCTGATTTCGCTTGCAAAGGAGCTCAATCGATGAAGAACCACGCCTTCACCATTCGCCTCAAGGACGATGCCGCCGCCAAGAAGTACATTGCGCTGCACCGTGATGCCATTCCGGAGATCGTCGCCCCGGGCGGCGCACTCGACACCATTGGTGTCCGGAAGCTGCAGATCTTCTTCATCGAGCCGCTGACGCTGTTCATGTATGTGGAGGCCGAGGACCACTTCGATCCCACGCGTGACTTCCTGCGCGCCAACGACCTGCACCCGGCCGTGCAGGAATGGGACGACATGATGCACGCCGACGGCGGTCTTCTCGTCCGGCACGAGAACCATGACGCCAAACTGAACTGGGCTGAGATGCAGCGCATTCATCACGTGGACTTCACGAACACGCTGCCTGACCTCGACGGGAAGTGAGCCCTGTGGACCGCGTCGGGTTGACCGTTCTCGACTGCACGCTGCGTGACGGTGGTTACTACACCAACTGGAATTTCGACTCTGCTCTCGTCGAGGAGTACCTGGCCGCCTGTCCGGGGCTCGGGATCGACGTGGTGGAGCTGGGCTACGTCCGTTTCACCACGGGCGGGTTCGGACCGTACGGGCAGCTTCCCGAAGGACTGACCCCCAACCTGCGCGACGCTCTTCCCACCGACCACGGGCTGCGCTTCGCGGTGATGGTGGACGCCGCCGACATGGTCGATCTGCCCCCGGCGGAAGTGGGCGGTCTGCTCAGGGAGAAGCTGGCTTCCGGCTCGCTTCCGGTGGACCTCGTGCGGGTCGCGGTGCGCTACGACAAGACGGCCGGCGCCGTGGACGCGGTCCACTCGCTCCGTGACGCCGGGTACGGGGTCTGCATCAACCTCATGCAGATCGACCTCGCGACCGCAGACGAACTCTCCGCCTGCCTGGAGGCCGTGGCCGCGATGGGCCCGCTCGAAGCGGTCTACATAGCGGACTCGCTGGGTTCCCTGCGTCCGGAGCGCACCGCCGAACTGGTCGAGCTGTTCCGCACCGGACAGGGCGCCCCGGTCGGCATCCACGCCCACGACAATCAGGGCTTCGCCCTGCACAACACGGTCGTCGCCGCACAGCGCGGCGCTCTGTGGCTGGACGGCACGGCGTACGGCATGGGCCGCGGCGCCGGCAACACGCGCATCGAGCAGCTGCTCGCCGTCCTGGGTGAGGGCGTGGACCGGCTGCAGCCGCTGATGGAGCTCATCGTGCGGCACTTCCACCCGCTGATGGACGAGTACCGGTGGGGTCCCAGCGGTCTCTACGCGATCGCCGGTATGCGCAACATCCACCCCACCTACGTCCAACGCGTCGAGGAAGACACCTCGATGGGTGCGGAGGAGAAGCTGAAGGCCATCGGCTTCCTCGCCGAGACCCCGTCCGCAGGGTTCTCCGCGGCCCTCCTCGACGAGGCGCTCGCCCAGGCCGCCGGGGAACCTCTGGGGGACGTCCTGGCGCGCTATCCGGTGGTCGTCTTCGACCTCGACGGTGTGCTCGTCGACTCCAACGAACTGAAGGTCGAGTGCGTCCGTGCCGCATTCGACGGTTTCCCGGCCGACCTGGTCGAACGGTTCACGGACGAGTTCCGGCGGACGTTCGGCCGGTCCCGGCGGGAGCACTTCGCCGCCTTCCACCTCATGAGCGTGGAACGCGGTCTGGTGAGCGCCGACTTCGAGGCGTTCTACGACCGGTACGCGGGCGCGTACGCGGACCGGCTGGCCCACCGCTACCCGGGGGCACCGCTGTGCGCGGGCGCCGCGGAGACGGTTCAGTACCTCGCCGACAGGGACGTACCGCTCTACGTCGCCACAGGCACGCTCGGCGGGGAGGCGGACAAGGTGCTCGCCGCGGGCGGACTGCTCGGCGCCTTCCGCGCCGTGTTCGGCGGGGAGGAGCGCAAGTCCCGCCGTCTGGGGGAGATCCTGCGGCACGCCGGGGTCGAGGCGCGGGACGTGGTGCTCGTCGGGGACTCGCGGCAGGACGTCCTCGCCGCGGACGAGATGGACATCGACGTCGTCCTCGTGACCCGCTACGGGTTCTTCCCGCCCGAGCAGGTCCTCCGCGACCGCGCCGGGCGCCCGGCCCGGATCGTCACCGATCTGAACCCGAACGCTCCGGTCAGGCTCCTGGCCGGGCGTGACGACTGAACCCCGACGGGCAGGGCGTCGACAGAGCAAGGTACTGAGCCGCATGGGAGGCACACAGTGACGGACAGCAGACAGCCAGTGGTCATCTCCGGGGTGACCAGAGGGCTCGGACAGGCCCTGGCCCGGCGCTTCGCCGCACTGGGCCATCCGGTGGCCGGATGCGGCCGCAGCGCCGACGCGCTGAGCGAGCTGGCGTCCGAACTGGGGGACGGCCACTGCTTGGAACGGGTCGACGTCACCGACGCCGAATGGGTCGACGCCTGGGCCGATCGGGTGCACCGCGACCTCGGTGCACCCGGTCTGGTCATCGCCAACGCCGGTGCCATCACCGGACAGGCCCCGGTGTGGCAGGTCTCGCCGGAGGACTTCGACACGGTGATCCGGGTGAACGTGGGCGGCGTGTACGCGATGACGCGGGCGTTCCTGCCGCGCATCGCGGACGGCGGCACCCTCGTCACCATCTCGTCCGGCTGGGGGCGCAACCCCCGAGGCATGCTCGCCGCGTACACCGCGAGCAAGTTCGCCGTCGAGGGGTTCACCCGGGCCGTCGCCCAGGAGGCGGCCCAACTGCGCCCGGGCGTCCGGGTGGTGGCCGTCGACCCGGGCGGCGGCGTGGACACCGCGATGCTGGCGACCTGCCTGCCGGAAGAGCACCACACCTACCCGGCCGCCGACGAGTGGGCCGAGAACGCCGTCGACTATCTACTCCACCGGTTGCCGGCGCAGAGCGACGCGACCGGCCTCACCGTGAACTGAGGAACATCACACCCATGAACAACACACGCGTTGTCGTCACCGGAGCGGCCCGTGACTTCGGCCGGACCCTGGCCATCCGGTTCGCCGAGCTCGGCGCCGAAGTCTATCTGTCCGCCCGCAGCCTGGAGGCGGCTCAGGCGACCCGCGACGAGATCGTCGCGCTCGGCCACGACAAGGTCCACGCCTTCTCCTGCGACCTGACCGACCCGGCCTCCGTACGGGAGTTCGCCGAGCAGGTAGGCGCACTCACCGACCGGGTGGACATCCTCATCAACAACGGCGCCATGTGGCTGGAGGGTTTCGACCTCGGCACCGCCACCGACGACGAGATCATGGCGACCGTCACATCCGGCGGCGCGGGCACCGTCCTGATGGTCAAGCACTTCCTGCCGCTGCTGCGGACCTCGGAGCGTCCCGACATCGTCAACATGGTCTCGATGGCCGCCTCTCGGCGCACCGACGCGTGCTCGGGCAACCCGGCTTTCTACGCCGCCAAGGGAGCGCAGGCGAACTTCGCCGAGATCCTGTCCCAGCGGCTGCGCCCGGAGGGCGTACGAGTCATCTCCCTGTACCCGCCGGACTTCAAGAACGTCGACCCGCTGGGCCCGGACTGGGAGAGCACCGATCGCCGGGCCGGAGCGCCCCTCACCGCGCAGTCGCTCCTCGACTGTGTGCTGTTCGCCGTGAGCCAGCCCAGGGACTGCTTCATCCGCTCCTTCAACTTCGAGCCGACGTCCAACGCCACCAAGGAATAGCCACATGTGCGGAATAGCAGGCTGGTACTCGCCCGCCCGCGACCTCGTCCACGAGCGCGCCACGGCCGAGGCCATGACCGACACGATGGCTTTGCGTGGGCCCGACGCCGGGGGCGTGTGGCTGCGCCCCCGCGTGGCACTCGGGCACCGCAGGCTCGCCGTCATCGACCTTGAGGGCGGAGTGCAGCCCATGGTCGTCGACACGGCCGGCGGCGAGGTGGCGCTCACCTACAGCGGAGAGCTCTACAACTTCCGCGAGCTGCGCGACGAACTGCGCCGCCGCGGGCAGCACTTCACCACGGCCAGCGACACCGAGGTGGTGCTCCGCTCCTACCTGGAATGGGGGGAGGCCTTCGTCGAACGGCTCAACGGAATCTACGCGTTCGCGATCTGGGACGGGCGTACGGAACGGCTGCTCCTGGTCCGGGACAGGCTCGGCGTCAAGCCGCTCTACCACTACCGCCTCGGCGACGACGTCCTGTTCGGCTCCGAGCCCAAGGCGATCCTCGCCAACCCCGAGGTCCCGCGCACCGTCGACCTGGCAGGCCTGCGCGAGGCGTTCTCCTGGATCCGCACCCCGGGCCACGCAGTGTGGCGCGGAATGTCCGAGGTGCGGCCCGGCACCTTCATCACGGCCGACCGGAGCGGGGTTCGCGAGCGCACCTACTGGGAGCTCGAGGCCACGGCCCACGAGGACGACACGGACACCACGGTCGAACGCGTCCACGAGCTGCTGTCGGACATCATCCGGCGTCAGCTGGTGACCGACGTGCCGCGATGCACCCTGCTCTCGGGCGGTCTCGACTCCAGTGTCATCACCGCCTTCGCCCAGCGGGAACTGGGAACGACCGAGCAGATCCGCAGCTTCTCAGTGGACTTCGCGCAGCACGGCGAGCGCTTCACGGCCGACCGGTTCCGGGACTCGCCCGACGCCCCCTTCGCGCGTGAGGTCGCCGAACGCTCCGGCACCCTCCATACCAACGTCGTCCTCGACGCGATGCGGATGGCCGACCCCGAGGTCCGCCGCGCGGTCGTCGGCGCGCGTGACCTGCCGACCGGCTTCGGAGACGCCGACAACTCCCTCTACCTGCTCTTCCAGGAGATCAGGAAGGGCTCCACCGTGGCCCTCTCGGGGGAGTCGGCGGACGAGGTCTTCGGCGGCTACAAGTGGATGCACGACCCGGCGGCCCAGAACGCGGACAACTTCCCCTGGGTCGACCACACTCACGTCACCAGCCCGCACACCGGGATCGACGTGTTCACCCCCGAACTGCGCGCCTCCCTGGATCTGCCCGAGTACATCCGGCAGGGCTACCGGGACGCGGTGGCGCGGGCCCCGCGTCTGGCCGGGGAGAGGGGGCTCGACGCCCGGATGCGGACGCAGATGCACCTGCACCTCACCCGGTACATGCGCATCCTCCTCGACCGCAAGGACCGTCTCAGTATGGCCGCCGGGCTGGAGGTCCGTGTCCCGTTCTGCGACCACCGTCTGGTGCAGTACGTCTTCAACACGCCGTGGTCCATGAAGACCTTCGACGGCGCGGAGAAGAGCCTGCTGCGCGCCGCCGCCCGGGAGGAGCTGCCCCGCTCTGTGATCGAGCGCAGGAAGGCCCCGTACCCCTCGACGCAGGACCCGGCATACACGGGCGAACTGCTTCGGCAGGCGTCCGACGTGCTGGCCGACGGTGGCCACCCGGTTCAGGAGCTGACCGACACGCGGGTCCTCAAGGAGGTCCTGGGCCGGCGCCCGGAGGACGTGTCCCCGGCACACCGGACCGGCCTGGAGCGCTGGCTCGACATAGCGACCTGGCTGGACATCCACCGGCCCACGCTGCAGCTCGCCTGACCGCGCCAGTCCGCCCCACAGCGAAACAGAGAAGGTGAAACCCATGGCACTGCTCCATGTGACGCCCGAGACGGACGCCGCGCAGACGCTGCTCCGCACCCGGGACGACCGCCGCATCGCCGAGGTCCTGGCCCCGCTGGGCGTGCGGTTCGAGAGCTGGGAGACCGGCCGGGTCGACCGTGACGCCTCCGACGCGGCGCTGATCGACGCCTACCGCCCGGAGATCGAGGCGTTCAACTCCGACGGCCGCAACCGCAAGGCCGAGACCATCACGGTCCGCCTCGACGAGACCAACCAGGAGTGGGTCGAGGACGTATTGGCCTCGCGCGAGAAGTACTTCAACGAGCACACCCACTCAGAGGACGAGATCTGGTTCTTCGCCGACGGCGGAGCCTGTTTCTACATCCGGGCGGAGGGCAAGGTCCACATCCTGGTGGCCGGCGACGGCAATCTGCTGTCCCTGCCTGCCGGGACCCGTCACTGGTTCGACATGGGGCTGCGCCCCGACTACCGCGCGATCCGTCTGTACCTCACCTCGGAGGGCTTCGACGGGCAGTTCACCGGCAACAAGATCGCCAACGGTTTCCCGTACGTGGAGGACGTCGTACGCGAGGACACCGCGACGGCCGGATGACCTCGGCCCCCGCGTACTCCTACGGCGGTGCCCCGGACCGCCCTAGTCGGCGGCGGACCGGGGACCGCTGGACACCCTTCTCAACGCACGATCGGTGGAACTACCCCACGCCATGACGAACAGCAAAGTGGTTCAGCACGAGACCGTGCGGCACATCGACCCGCGACTCGCCTTCGAGACGGCCTGCTTCAGCGACCCGGGCGCGCTCGACCGGTACCTCGCGCACGCAACGGGCAGCCTCAAGGTGCTCCGGCCCGAGTTCTCGGCCAACACCGGCTCCGCGCTCCTCACCGGCCCGGACCGGCCGCTGGCGCGGGCCGACCTCGACGTTCTGTGGCACGACGGCGGCCGCGTCGTCGTCCACGACCACGTACCGGGCACGCCCTACTTCGCCAACGGCGTCGTGGTGGACGGGCGGCTGTGCCTCACCGACACCTGGCGCTGCTACAGCCTGGACGAGGGCCCGCGCTCGCTCCTCACCGCAGTGGTGAACGTCCTGCCCGACGCGGACGAGGTCACGCTGCTGCGCGACCGGCTGCAGCCGCTGGCCGCGGCGACCACCCAGGGCGACGGACCCGTCTGCTTCGAGGCGGTGGTCGGCGGTGACCAGGTCAAGGTCGTGAAGTTCGCACACCGCATCGCCGGGGCGCCGCTGCCGGGACTCTGCTCCCTCCTCGGCATCCGCGGCCAGTCCGGGCGGGAGGCCGAGACCCCGGACGGTTATGTCGCCGACTACGCCTTCACCGTACGGCGGAGCGGCACGCTGCGGGGATTCACCGGTCTGGACGAGGTGCGCCGCCTCCCGTCGTACCGCGAGGACCTCTTCATGCCGACACCCGGCGACCGGGTCGAGCGGACCGTCGGCGAGGGCGGCGGTGCCGCCATCCTGCTCAGGCACGCGGACCAGAGCACTCTCCTCGCCGACCTCGCGTTCCTCCAAGAGCTCAACCGCTCCGGGGTGTTCGTCGTCGACTGATCCGGCCGGCGTCCTCCCCCCTCATCCGCACAGCAGCCCCGGTGCCGACCGCACCGCCGAGGCGGCTGTCCCGCGCCCATCGCCAGGCGGCCGTCCCGTGCCGTCGGCGGGCCGGTTCTCGTCAACGCAAAAGGAAACGACCATGCCGTACTCCGATCCCATCGCCCCCGCCGACCGGCCCGGCTCGACCACGCCCCTGCCGCAGCGGACCGTGACGCCCAAGCGGATCCTGATGTGCGCCCCCCGGCACTTCGACGTCACGTACTCCATCAACCCGTGGATGCACCCGGAGAAACCGTCGGATGCCGGGAGCGCGCTCGTCCAATGGGAACGGTTGCGCGACCTCTACCAGGAGCTCGGCCACACCGTCGAGCTGATCGAACCGATCCCCGGCCTGCCCGACATGGTCTTCGCGGCCAACGGTGCCACCGTGGTGGACGGCAAGGTCCTCGCCGCGCGCTTCCGGCACATGGAGCGCACCGCGGAAGGCCCCGCCTACATGGAGTGGTTCCGCACGCAGGGCTACACCGACGTCCACTGGCCCGAGTTCATCAACGAGGGCGAGGGCGACTACCTGCTGGCCGGACGCCGTCTCCTGGCCGGCACCGGATTCCGCACCGACCTCCGTTCGCACTTCGAGGCGCAGGAGTTCTTCGGCGTCCCCGTCACCGGACTCACCCTGGTCGACCCGCGTTTCTACCACCTCGACACCGCGCTCGCGGTACTGTCCGACGAGGAGGTCATGTACTTCCCCGAGGCCTTCTCCGCCGGCAGCCAGGCCGTGCTGCGCGAGCTCTACCCGGACGCGATCCTCGCCACCGAGGAGGACGCCGAGGTGTTCGGGCTCAACGCCTTCAGCGACGGCCGGCACGTCCTGCTGCCGAGCGCCGCGACGCACCTCGCCGACAAGCTCCGCAAGCGGGGCTTCGAGCCCATCGGGATCGATCTGCCCGAGCTGCTCAAGGCCGGTGGCGGCGCCAAGTGCTGCACCTTGGAGCTGCGTGGCTGACGTGACTTCGGCGCTTGAGAAGAACCGAACACCGATTCACGCCCGTACGTTGTGAGAGGACCCGACCGTTGATCACCAAAATCCGCATCGACCGGAACTCGGCCGCCGAGGAATTCGGCATGCACTGCCAGCGGATCGTCCCCTGGGCGGATGCCGCCGGGGCGGAGCCGCCGGTCGGCGCCATGGCCTGCTTCCTGCCGGCCGGCAGCAGCTCCGAGCCCGACTGCCACGACCAGGACGAGGTCATGATCATCATGTCCGGCACCGGCCGGGTCACCCTCGACGGCGAGGAAACCACCTGCACCGCAGGCGACGTGGTGGTACTGCCCCGCAACAAGGAGCACGTGGTGCACGGCACGGGCGACACGGAGCTCCAGTGGGTTTCCGTCTACTGGCCGCTGCACGAGCCGGTCAAGGCCGAGGAGGTCTCCGCATGAGCACCGTCGAGTGGATCACCGCCACGCCGCCCACCCCCAACGGCCACCTGCACCTGGGGCACATGGCGGGCCCGTACCTCGCCGGAGACGTCCTGCGCCGCTTCCTGGCCGCCGACGGCGTCGACGTCCGCTACACCACAGGTCTCGACGACCACCAGAGCTATGTCCCGGTGCGCGGCCTGAAGGACGGCGGCCTCAAGGGCGAGGAGGTCGCCGACCACTACAGCGCCTCCATCGAGGAGGTCTGGTCCCGGGCCGGCGCGGACTTCGACACGATCGTCCGCCCGCGCCGCACCGCCGGCTACCTCGCCTACGTCCAGGACTTCTTCCAGGAGCTCTACGACGGCGGCCACATCGTCGCGCGTACCCGCCCGCTACCGTACTGCACCGGCTGCGAGCGCTGGCTCTACGAGGCCTACGTCAAGGGTGACTGCCCGCACTGCGGCTCCGGCTCCAACGGCAACGCCTGCGAGCCGTGCGGCCGCCCCAACGACTGCGCCGACCTGGTCGACCCCGTCTGCACCGGCTGCGGCGCCCCCGCCGAACTGCGCGACTGCGAGCGGCTCTA
This sequence comes from Streptomyces sp. NPDC001544, assembly GCF_042894285.1. Classification (NCBI taxonomy): domain Bacteria; kingdom Bacillati; phylum Actinomycetota; class Actinomycetes; order Kitasatosporales; family Streptomycetaceae; genus Streptomyces; species Streptomyces sp. NPDC001544. Next base: position 258,558 of record NZ_JBIAVN010000009.1, read on the forward strand.
CTTCCCGCTCGCCCCCTTCGCCGAGCGGCTCCGGGACTTCTGGCAGCAGGTCGACATGCCGCCGCACCTGCGCGCGCTGTGCGAGCGGATGCTGCACGAGGGACTGCCCGAGATCGCCGTGAGCCACCCCTCCGACTGGGGTGTGCCGGTTCCCGTCAAGGGCTTCCAGGACCAGCGGGTGTACGTCTGGTTCGAGATGGCTCCGGGTTATCTCATCGAATGGGAGCAGTGCGACACCGGCCGCCCGGCTCCCGGCCCCGTGCAGTTCTTCGGCTTCGACAACGGCTACTTCCACGCCGTGCTGAACCCGGCCGCCTTCCTGGCCCGCTCCGCGGACGCGGCCCTGCCCCGCGCCTTCGTCGTCAACGAGTTCTACCGCCTGGAAGGGCTGAAGTTCTCCACCAGCCGCGGTCACGCCGTCTGGGCCCGCGACGAACTCGACCGCACCAGCGCGGACGTCCTGCGCTACCACGTCCTGTCGGACCGCCCCAACGGCCGCCAGACCAACTTCACCCCGGCGGCACTCGAGCGCAGCCGACAGCACCTCACCGAGGCCTGGGACGGCTGGCTGAACGGCCTGCTGACCACGGTGACCGAGGACCTCGGCGGCGTCGTGCCGCAGGAGCGCCCGCAGGGCGCGGCCTGGGAGCGGCTGCAGGCCCGGCTGGCCCGACTCGCCGACGAACTGCGGGAGGCCTACGGAGTCGCGGGCTACGACACCCGCCGCGCGGTCGCCCTGCTCGACGAGGTCATCGCGCTGGCGACCGACTTCGGGCACGTCCACAGCCACGAGCGGGACCGCCCCGAAGCCGCGGCCGCACACCGCTCGGCCGTCGTCGCCCAACTCGCCGTCGCCGTCGGCCTCGCGGCCTGGGCCGCCCCGATCATGCCCGCGGCCTCGGCCCGCCTCGCGGAACTCCTCGGCGTCCCGGCGGGCCGCCGGGTGGATGCGGCGGCGATGGCCGCGCCGCCGGCCGGCACGCCGCTCGCCGTCCCCGGCACGGCGGTGTTCGGTGGTTGAGGTGAGCGCCACGGCCATGGGCGGCGGGGCGCGCACGGCGCGCGTCGCGGTCGTCGGGCCCTTCTCCGGTCCGCGCGGCGCCTGGGGAGAGCTCCTCGAAGGTGCCGCCGCGGCGCACGGCGGCGTGCGATGGGAGTTCCACGACGATCGGGGTGACGCGCTCGTCGCCCGCAAGGTCGCAGAGACGGTCGTCGCCGACGGCGGCTACGCCCTGGCCGTCGGCCACTTCAACAGCGCCGGTGCCCGCCTCGCCCTCCCCGTCTACCGCTCCGCCGGCCTGCCGCTGCTGCTCCCGCTGGCGACCGCGCCGCGCCTGCTCGACGGCCCGGCCGGTGCCGCGCTGCGCTGGTGCCCGGACGACCTGGCCCAGCTTGTCGAGGTGCGCTCCGCAGTCCGCCGGGCGGGGCACACCCGCCTCGCGGTGGCGGACGACGGCAGCACCTACGGTGCGGTCCTCGCCCAGCTCCTCCTCGGCCTGCCCGCCGACGGTGTACGGCTCGTGGACGCGGGCGACGCCGATGCGCTCGTCGTCTGCGGCACCCACGTGGGCGCCGCCCGCGAGGCCCGCGCCCGGCGGGCGGCGGGATTCACCGGGGCGCTCTACTTCACCGACGACTGCGCGGTCGACGAGTTCCCCGGGCTCCTCGGCGACGCCGGCCACACGGCGAGCGTGGTCCGGCTGCGCGGCGGCGCCCGCGCCTACGTCGACTCGGCCGTTGCCACCGCCGCTGCCGTCCTCACCAAGCGCCCGGACCTCACCGGGACGGTGCTCCTGGACGCCCTGCGCGCCCAGGCGGACCGTCGCTTCACACCCGAGGGAGAGCCGGAGCCGAGCGCGACCGGCACGACCGGCCCCGGCTGGGAGGTGGTCCGGCTCGACCCGCCGTCCCCACGTCCCGCGGCGGCCGGCCTCGGCGGCCGCGACGGCAGGACCTACGACGTGCTCGTGATCGGCGCCGGCATACTCGGCGCCGCCACCGCCGGTCTCCTGGCCCGTCAGGGCCTGCGTGTCGCCATGACGGTCCCCCCGGCCGACGATCCCGTGGCGACCCGCTACTCGGGCGGGCTCGTCCGCGCCTTCGAGCAGGACCCGGTGATCCGCGAGCTCACGCTCCGCAGTCATGAGCTGGCCTGGCGCGAAGGTGCCGCCGGGCACGGCTCGAGCGGCTTCCGGCAGACCGGCTCCCTGGTCCTGCTCGGCGAGTCAGACCTGGACGGGGCCGCCAAGGGGGTGGCCGAGCTCACGGGCGCCGGGATCGAGGCCGAACTGCTCACCCCGCGCGAGCTCGAGGAGCGCTTTCCGGGGATGCGCACCCACGACGTGGCCGGCGCGGTGTGGGAGCCGGGCGGTGGTTACGCCGACCCGGCCGCCACCTGCCGCCGGTATCGCGAAGATGCCGCCGCGCAGGGCGCCTTCGTCCTGCCCGGCCGGGTCCGGCACCTCGACCAGCGGACCGGTCACGTCCAGGTGACCCTGGAGCAGGGCCAGGTCGGCGCCCGCGCCGTGGTCCTCGCGGCCGGAGCGGGAACCCCGTGGATCCGCGGCCACGGTCTCTCGGCGACGGTGGAGGCGCCCGCCGGGAGGCCGCGCACCAAGCGCATCCGCTATGCCTTCTTCCGGCTTCCGGGGGACCCGGCCGTGCCGACCGTGATGGACCTCGTCACGGGGCTGTGGGCGCGCCCGCAGCACACCGGGCTCGGCGCGGGCGGCTGGCTGGTGGGCCGTCCCGTGGGCGAGTGGGACGTCCCGCCCGGCGGCGGGGACCGCGTCACCCCCGCCCAGGCCGAGCACATCCGCGAAGGTGCTGTACGGCGCTGGCCCGGTATCGAGCGGGCCGAGTTCGTCGGCGGGCGCTACGGCGTCGACCTGTTCACGGCCGACGGCCGCCCGCTGATCGGCCGGGACCCCTCCGCGCCGCGCGTCGTGTTCGCCACCGGCGGCTCCGGCGCCGGCTTCAAGACCGCCCCTGCCGTGGCGGAGTCGGCCGCCGCCCACGCCGTCGAGGCACTCGGCTGACACGCCCGGTTCTTCCGCCACCGCACGCCAGAGGCCTCCGCCGGGGCTTCGCAACGAGAGACGTTCAACGATGACTTTCCTGACCTCCCTTCCCGAACTCGACCAGCCGGACTCCGTCTACGACATCGTCGGCGTGGGCTTCGGCCCGGCCAACCTCGCCCTGGCCATCGCCATCGAGGAACACAACGAGACGGCCGCTCCGGACCAGCGGCTGACCGCCGCCTTCCTGGAGAAGCAACCGTCCTTCGGCTGGCACCGCGGCATGCTCATCGAGGGGGCCACCATGCAGGTGTCCTTCCTCAAGGACCTTGCGACGCTGCGCAATCCGAACAGCCGCTTCAGCTTCGTGTCGTACCTGCACGACCAGGGCCGCCTGGTGGACTTCATCAACCACAAGGTGCTGTTCCCCAGCCGCGAGGAGTTCCACGACTACCTGCGCTGGTGCGCGGCCGGCGTGGACCACATGGTGCGTTACGGCCTGGAGGTGACCGCGGTCGATCCGGCCGAGAACAGCATGGAGCACGGCTCGGTCCGCGAGGTCGAGTTGACCGCGCAGGGCGTCGACGGCACCGGCCGGGCCACCTACCGGGCCCGCAACCTCGCCCTCGGCACCGGTCTCGTCCCCCGCATGCCCGAAGGCGTCGCACGCTCCGCCCGGGTCTGGCACTCCAGCGAGTTCCTGCACCGCCTGGCGGAGTTCCGGGCCACGGAGCCGCGCCGCTTCGTCGTGGTCGGCGCCGGACAGAGTGCCGCCGAGGTCGCCGACCATCTGCACCGCACCTACGCCGGGGCCGAGGTCTGCGCCGTGCTCTCCCGCTACGGCTACAGCCCTGCGGACGACAGCCCGTACGCCAACCGCTTCTTCGACCCAGAGGCGGTCGACGTCTACCACGGCGCGGACACCTCCGTACGCCACCAGCTCATGGAGTACCACCGCAACACCAACTACGGTGTGGTCGACATCGACCTCATCGACGAGCTGTACCGACGCGCCTACCAGGAGAAGGTCCGGGGCGAGCAGCGGCTGCGCATCATGGGCACCTCCCGGGTCACGCACATCGAGCAGGCGGACGACGGAGTGGTCGTCCAAGTGCAGAACCTCGCGGACGGCTCCGTGGAACAGCTGACCGCCGACGTCATCGTGTACGCCACCGGCTACACCGAGCCCGACCCCGCCGTGCTGCTCGGCGGCCTGGCCGAGAGCTTCCGGCGCGACGAGAACGGCCGGGCGCTGGTCCACCGCGACTACCGCCTCCACACCGACGAGATGGTCGAGACGGGCATCTACCTCCAGGGCGGCACGGAGCAGTCGCACGGCATCACCGGAAACCTGCTGTCCATGGTTGCCGTCCGGGCAGGCGAGATCCGGGCCTCCCTGGTCGCCCGCCGCCAGGCCTCGGTCACCGTCCCGGCCTGAGACCCGGTAAGTGAACGATGCGTCAACCACCTGTCAAATTCCGCATTCTGGGGTCGGTCGAGTTCCACGACGGGGAGAAATGGCTCCCCGTCAAGGCCGCCAAGCAGCGTGCGCTCCTGGCCGTACTGCTCCTGAACGCCAACCATCTGGTGCCTGCGCAGCAGCTGCACTCGGAACTGTGGAGCGACGGATCGTCGAGCCACGTCGGCAGCCTGCTCGCCGGCTGCGTGTGGCGGCTGCGCGCCGCCATCGGCGACTCCGAGGGAAAGTCGCTCCTCACGCGGCCCACCGGATACCAACTGGCCGTTCCGTCCGGCGGACTCGATCTTCTCGAGTACGAGTCGCTCGTCGCCTCCGGCCGTACCCAGCGCGCCTCGGGGAACCTGGTCGCCGCGATGAGGTCCTTCAGCGCCGCGCTCGATCTCTGGCGCGGCGCCCCCCTCGCCGACGTCGCCCTCACCTCCTCGATCATGGCCGAGTCCGCGCGTCTGGAGGAGTCCCGGCTGGCCGTGATGGAGGCGAAGCTCGGCGTCCAGATCGCACTGGGGGAACACGAGGACATCCTGCCCGAGCTCAAACTCCTGGTCGCTCAGCACCCGTTGCGTGAGCGGCTCCACGAGTACCTGATGACGGCGCTGTACCGGACCGGCCAGCAGGCCGAGGCGCTGGGGGCGTACCGGGACCTGCACCACCTGCTCGCGGACGAGCTGGGCATCGACCCGAGCCGGCCGCTGCGCGAGCTCCAGCAGCGGATCCTGGAGGAGGACCCGCGCCTGCACGACCGGAGCGCCCGGCAGGAGATCACGGCGGGCGCCCCCGTCGGGACGGTCGCGCCCGCCCGGTCGGCGCCGACCCTGCTCCCGCCGCGGCGTGTGCCGTTCGTCGGCCGGGAGTCCGAACTCGACAAGATCGTCGGTCTCCTGTCCGAAGGGCGCCGGACCGTCGCCGTCCACGGGCCGGCGGGATCGGGAAAGAGCGCCTTGGCCGTCGGGGCCGCCCACGCCCTGGCCGGCGCGTTCCCCGACGGGCGTGTCCACGTGGACATGAGGGGCACGACGGGCAGCGCCGCGCTGCGGCCCGAGCAGGCGCGGGAGATGCTCCTGGCCGCGTTCGGGACGGAGCGGGGGAGCGCGGAGGCGGCGTACACGGGTGCCGTTCCGGCCGGGCGCCGGGTCCTGGTCGTGCTCGACGACGTCCGGGACTCCGCGCAGATCCAGGCGCTCGTCACCGAGGCGGCGGGCTTCTCGTTCCTCATCACGAGCCGGTCGCCCATCGCGGGCATGGACGGCCTCACCCACCTGCGCCTGGGGCGCCTGACCGAGGCGGCCTCGCTCGACCTGCTCCGACAGGGTGTCGGCGCCTCGCGCATCGACGCGGAGCTCTCCGCCGCCGCCGAACTCGTCGCCTCCTGCGACCACTCGCCCTTCGCGCTCCGGCTCGCCGCGGACCGGCTTGCGACCCGGCCGGACTGGACGGTCGCGGAGTTCGCCCGGTACGTGGCGGAGCCGCACCAGCGGCTCGACTTCCTGGCCGACGGCGACGTCAGCCTGCGTGACTCGCTGATGGCGAGCCTCCGCCTCCTGTCCGACACGGCGGACGGGCCGGACGGTCCCCGCGGGACGGCGGCGGTGGCGGCACTGCGGCGACTGGGCCATCTCGACCGGACCGTCGTCACCGTCACCGCGCTGGCCGTGCTCCTCGGTACGACGCAGGGCGAGGCGCACCGGCTCGCCGAACGCCTCGTCGACGTCGGGCTTCTCGAATCACTGGCGATCGACCGCTACCGGGTCCCGCCCAGCGTCCGGGCCCTGGCACGGGAGATCCCGGGCACGGACCACGACGACGCCGAGGCCGTCCAGCGCGTCGCCGACCTCGACGCCGGGGCCGCGCCGGATCTGCCGAGGCCGGTTCATCTGGCGTCGTACCGGCGGGACCGGGAGCGCGAGACGCTCGGTGCATCGGCCGCGCGCGACAGGGCCGAGGGCGTGGCCGAGCCCCTCGGCGGAGCGCGCTGCGTACTCAGCGCGAGCGGGTCACGATCGGCGCGCGCACAGTCCTGACCGGCGGATCACGGCCGGGCCAGAGGTGGCCGGCAACGAAGAGGCCCGGACGGGGTGACAGCCGTTCGGGCCTCTTCCGTACGCCGCGGCGTACCGGACCGCGGGCAGGACCGGCCTACCGTGCGGCGGGAGCGGCCTACCGTGCGGCGGGAGCGGCCTACCGTGCGGCGGGAGCGGACCGGGTCCGCACCCGTAGATCGCCCACCGGCCGGTCCAGGTCCGCCGCGGCCGCGACCAGGACCTCGTCCATGTCCCGCATCATGCGCAGCACGGTCTCCTCTTCGTACGCCTCGGTGTTGTACTCGGTCTCGGTGAGGATCCCGTCGCCGCCGTCCCAGTAGCTGACGACCATGTCGGCGCGGGCGGCACGGTTCGGCGCCTCCAGCATGGTCAGGCGGATGTCGCCGAGGGTGAGGTTCTGCCCGATGGGACCGAGGTAGTTGAGGGTCAGCTTGGTGTTGGTCAGGCGGGACCGGGTCTCCTCCGGGAGGGCCGCGTGCACGGCCGGGAACGGCACACTCTGATGGGCCAGCGCGTTCCAGGTCGCGTCCCGCGCCGCCCCGATCACCTCGCGCAGCGAAGCCCCGTCGTCGACCGTGGCGCGGACCAGGCAGGCATTGCTGACGAGCCCGACCAGGGCCAACTCGGACCGGGTGGTCCGGTTCATGCTGCGGACGCCGATGGTCGACTCGCGTTCTCCGCCCCGCGCCAGCACGATCTGCCAGGCGGCGAGCATCACGGAGAACGGAGTGGCACCGAGTTCCTGGGCCAGCGCCGTCCGCCCCGCGTGGGCCGCCGCAGTGAACCGGTAGCGCACAGTCGCGCCGGGATCCCCGACCGCCGTGGGGCGGGCGAGCTCATGGTCGTGCGCGACCGTGGTGAGGGTGACCCCCTCCAGCGCCGTACGCCAGTGGTCGAGCGTCCGCCGCCACTTGCCCTTGGCCTCCTCGGCGCGCAGCTTCGCGGCGTAGTCGCGGAAGGTGACGGCGTCCCGGGCGAAGACGGGCTTCTCGCCCCGGACCAGGCTCGCGTACGCGGCGGAGAGGTCCTCGAAGAGGATGCTCATGCCCCAGCCGTCAACCGCTATGTGATGGACCGTCAGGACGAGTTCCTCCCGGTCGCCGATTCGCACCAGGGCCAGCCGGCCCATGGGGCCCTCGTCCAGGCGGAACTCCCGCAAGTGCAGGTCCGCGGCGGCGCGCGCGAACTTTTCGGCCGCCGTGCCGGCCTCGGGCAGGTCGGGCTCGATCAGCAGCGCGGTGACTTCCACGGACGGCTCGATGATCATCGTCAGCTCGCCGTAGCGCTCCTCGAACCGTGAGCGAAGAGCATCATGCCGGTCCGTCACCGACTGCCAGGCGGCAGCGAGCGCGTCGAAGTCGATGCGTCCGGCACATCCCAGGCGCCAGGTGATGTGGTACACGGATCTGTCCCGGGCGGTCCGCAGGGTGTGCCATCGCGCGGCCTGCTGGGCCGTCGCCGGGATGACCGGTGAATCGGTGGTCACGCTCGTCTCCTCGGTCATCGAGCGCCCCGGACAACCGGACGGGTCGGGTATCGGAAGCACATCAGAACGCCAGCTCCTCGGTCAGCCGCTTGCGGTCCACCTTCCCGACGGTGTTCAGCGGGAGCGAGTCGCGGTGGTGGTAGCTGCGCGGACGCATGTAGCGGGGCAGGCCGGAGACCAGCCGGGTGAACTCCTCCGCCGGGACCTCCTTGCCCGTGTACACGGTGCGCAGTTCGTTCTCCCCGTCCTCGGCGGGCACGACGAGGACGATGGCCTCGTCGATCGAGAGGTGGCACCGCAGCGCCGTCTCGATCTCACCGAGTTCGATCCGGTTGCCGCGGATCTTGACCTGTCCGTCGATCCGCCCGAGGTGGAACAGCTCGCCGTGCTCGATGCGGCACCGGTCGCCGGTGCGGTAGTAGTGCTCCGGCGTGAGCGGCTCCTGTGCGTCGAGGAGGCGACCGCGCTCCGGAGCGCCGTCGGGGCCCGGCTCCATGAGGACGAAGCGGCCGGCGTTGTCCCCCGCGTCCAGATAGCCGGGGAAGCGCTGCGGACCTCGGACGCACAGCTCGCCGTCGTCGGAGGGCCGGAGGTCGTCACCCAGGAGGACCCAGTCCATGTGCGGATGCGGGAAACCGATCGGGAGGGAGCGGTCGCCGGTCTCCGGCCAGTCGGCCCGCTCCCGCGGCACCTCGTACCCGGTGATGACGATCGTGGTCTCGGTCGGCCCGTAGCAGTTGCTCATGACGGCGTTCGGCGCTGCCGCGGACCAGGCCTCCGCCTGGTCGAAGCCAAGCCTCTCCCCACCGAACAGACCACGCCGCAGCGTGGGCATGCTCCCGGGGGCCAACGCGCGCAGGCGCTTGGCGAACGAGATGACGGACGGCACCGACATCCAGTGGGTGATCCGCTTGGCGTTGACGAAGCGCACCGGGGTGAACACGTCACCCGGCTGTGCCACGCAGAGGGTGGAGCCGGATCCCCAGGTGGTGAACAACTCGGACACCGAGCCGTCGAAGGACATCTCGAAGCTCTGCGAAACCCGGCAGCCGGGGCCGAGTTCGTAACGCGGGATGGCGTCGACGAGGAATGCGTTCACGCTGGCGTACGTGGTGGGCACGCCCTTCGGCCTGCCGGTGGTGCCGCTGGTGAAGATGATGTACGCCGTGCCGGTCTCGTCCGGATGGCCCTGGTCCGGGAGGTCCTGAGACGGCTCGGGAGCGAGCAGGGGGCGCCAGTTGTCGCCCGTCATGTCGAGCAGCGGCACTCCGCAGGCGCGCCGGTACTCCGCGGCCCCGTCGCCCGCGGCGTCGTCGAGCACCGTGAGGCCGAGCGCGCCCTCCCTGGTGATGTCCAGATTACGGGACGCCGGTGCGGCGGGGTTCAGCGGCACCACGGTCGCCCCGAGCCGCTGCGCCGCCAGGTAGGCGACGTAGCTGACCACGGTGCGCGAGGTGAGCAGACCCACCCGGTCGGGCCGCCCACCCGCCGCCTCGACCATGCGGGCCGACATCCACTCTGCGGCGGCCCGCAGTTCGGCGTAGCTGAGGGTGACATCGAGCACCTCGAGGGCCGAGGCGTCCGGATGTGCCTCGGCCGAGGCACGGAACCAGTCGTAGAGGGAGCGGGTCGTCATGGTGCTTCCCTTTCGGAAGAGACGCTGATCGAGAGGTCGCGTTGGTCGAGAGGACGCTGGAGCGGGCTGCCGCCCGCGTCCGGTCGTGCCGTGGGGCCCGTCACCACATGAACTGTCCGCCGTCGACGACGAGCTTCTGTCCCGTCATGTACGCGCTGTGGGGGCCGACGAGGAACTCGAGGGCGTTCGCGATCTGCTCCGGGTCGGCGATCCGTCGCTGCGGAATCTCGTCGAGCATGCGGCGACGGGCGTCCGGATCGTTCAGGTTGAACCGCTCGACCAGTTCGTCGGTCTCGGTGTTGCCGGGGATCAGGCAGTTGACCCGGACGCGGGGTGCCAGTTCCAGCGCGAGGCACTTGGTCAGCTGCAGCAGACCCGCCTTGCTCGCACAGTAGTTGGCGCCGTTGAGACGGGGGCGGATGCCCGTGGTGGCGCCGACGTTCACGATCGTCGCGTCGGCGCCCGATTCCACCATCGCCGTGGCGAGCGCGCGGGTCAGGTAGAAGACACCCGAGAGGTTGGTGTCGACGACCCGCCGCCAGTCGTCGTGGCTCATCTCCAGGAACGGCCGGTCGATGTTCATCCCGGCGTTGTTGACCAGGACCGCCGGCGGACCGTACGCCGCCAGGACCGCCTCGGCGGCTTCCGTTACCGCGGTTCCGTCGGAGAGATCCACCCGCACGGTGTTCAACCGGGGGCCCAGCTCCCGCTCCGCCGCACGGGCGACCTCCTCGTCGGACCGGTACAGCGCGGTCACCCGGTAGCCCAGCTTCACCAGGCGGCGGCTGAACGCGAGCCCGATGCCGCGGGTACCGCCGCTGACGACGGCCAACGGGAGCCGAGCCGCCGCTGCCGTGCCTGTGGTCCCTGTTTCCTCTGTCATCGCCCGTCCTGGTTCTGGAACTGGTGTATGGCTGTGGCCACTTGCGGTAGGTTCGCGGGCTCGAAGACGTCGTAGTGGCCGGCGTTCAGGCGGACGACGTCCAGGTTCGGCGCGAGTTCCCGCCAGCGCCGTACGGCGGCCTCCCGGCCGTCCGCTTGGATCGGGGAGCACACCAGGAGCAGGACCCGGCCCGGGTAGGCCGACGCGGCCGCGTAGGAGCCGAGGGCGGCGGCCTGCGCCGCGAAGGTGCGCACCAACCGGCCGACGGTCTCCGGATCCGCCTTGAGGCCGAGACCGGCCACCATCCTGTCCCTGATCCGCTCGTCCTCGCCCGGCCCGGGAGCCCGGGGCAGCGGAGAACTGTCGACGATCACGAGACCGGGCCGGTGTCCGTCCTCGGCGAGCCGGACGCAGAGTTCCCACGCCACGACGCCGCCGAGTGACCAACCCACCACCAGCCGCGGTACTGCGCCCGCTTCGTCGACGGCGTCGCGTACCGACGCGGCCATCTCCGCGACGGTGGTCTCCGGCTCCTCGCCCGGCATGAGCCCCAGGGGCCGCACGAAGTCCACCGAACAGGACCCGCCCAGCACCGAGGCCAGCCGGAGATACGGGGTGAGGCCACCGCCGGCCCCGGGCAGGATGAGGCACCCGGGGCGGTTCCTGCCCCGGGCCATCCTGACGAGCCGCCCGGGCGCCGCCGTGGACGTCATGCCCGGGGCCCGCCCTCGGCGTCCTGCGCGGCCTGCGCTTCTTCGGCCAGGCTCGCCCGGACGAGCTCGGCGAGCGTCGCGATGGTGGGCGAGCGGAAGAAGTCGGGCACCGAGACCGCCGTGCCGTACTCCTCCTCGATCTCGGCGAACGCCGCAAAGATGTTGAGGGAGTGGGCGCCGTAGTCGATCAGCGACCGGTCGCGGGCTATGCCGTCGGTGTCCAGGATCGACGACCAGATGGCGGCCAGCCCGCGCTCCAGGTCGGATGCGTAGGCGGACGTCGTCGTGGCCGCGTGGGTCTTCTCCTCGGCGATGAGCCGGTCCGCCAGCCTGACCAGGGCGTCCCGGTCGGTCTTACCGGTGCGCGACGTCGGAATCCGGTCCGTGTCGAAGACCCAGGACGGCACCATGTACGACGGCAGAGCCGTGGAGATCCGGGCCCGGAGCTCCGTGTGGTCGGGCTCGGCGCCGGGCTCCGCGAGGAGGAAGAGGACCAGTTCTCGGTCCGCTCCGAGCCCGCGGGCCACGGCGACGGACTGCCGGACGCCGACCGCGGCGTTGGCGACCGCCTCGATCTCGCCGAGCTCCACCCGGTAGCCGCGGATCTTCGTCTGGTTGTCCTGACGCCCGAGGAAGACCAGCGTCCCCTCTGCATCCCGCACCACCTGGTCGCCCGTGCGGTACATCCGTGAGGTGCCGTCGCCGCGGAAGCGGTCGGGCAGGAAGCCCACCGCGGTCCGCTCCGCGTCGAGGTAGCCGTCCGCCGGGCTGACGCCGCCGAGGTAGAGCTCGCCGGGGACACCGACGGGCGCCAAGTGGCCCGTCGTGTCGACCACGTATGCCGCCACGCCCGGCAGGGGGCGGCCGATCGGCGCGTGAGCGGGCCAGTGCGCGTCCTCCCCCCGCATCTCGTGCACCGTGGCGGCGTTCGTCTCGGTGGGACCGTAGAGGTTGACCAGCACGCACTTCGGGTGGCCGACGAAGAACCGGCGGATCTCGTCGTCGACGAGGAGCTGTTCGCCGGAGACGCAGACGCGCCGAAGGTTGGGGAAGTGTGCCGAGGCGCGCTCCGCAGCCTGGACGAACGGGCGGAGGGCCGCCACCGGCAGGAAGATGTGGCTGACCTGCGTCTCCTCGATGCGCCGGATCAGCGCCGGGAAGTCGCGGCGGTCGGCGGGCTCACGGGAAACGACGGTGCCGCCAGAGGCGAGCGTCGGAACGATCTCCTGGAAGGAGACGTCGAAACCGAGCGGCGCGTACTGGAGGAAGCGCGTCGTCGCATCGTGCTCCATGGCGGAGATCTGCCACGCGGCCAGGTTGAGCAGCGGACGGTGGCCCATCACCACGCCCTTGGGGCTGCCGGTCGATCCCGAGGTGAACATCAGGTACACCGCCGAGTCGGCGGAGCCGCCCTGGGCGCGGGGGCCGTCGCCGGGAGCGGAGAGTTCCGCCAGGCCGGTGGTGCGGGTCCCGGGGAGGTCCGGGCCGTGGCCGACGATCAGGCGGCAGTCCGCCCGGTCCACCATGTGGGCGAGGCGTTCGGACGGCAGGCTCGTGTCCAGCGGCAGATAGGTGGCACCACAGCGCAGGACCGCGAGGATCGCGACCGCGGTGTCGCACAGCCCCCTCAGGGACAGGCCGACCACCTGCCCCGGCGTGACGCCCTGCCTGGCGAGCCCGTCGGCGGTCCGCTCGGCGGCGGCCAGGAGTTCGCCGTACGTCAGGACGCGTCCGGGTTCCTCGACGGCGATTGCGTCAGGCGTACGGCGGGCGGCCCGCTCGATCCACGCGGCGAGATCACCGGCCGGAGCCGATGCCGCCGGCTTGACGGCCGCGCCCGGAGGGCCGCTGTCGACGAACAGGTCGGCCAGCGAGCGGCTGCCGTCCTCGAGCGCGCGCAGCAGCGCCGTGCGCAGCGACGCGAGCAGCGCGTCCGCGACGGCCTCCGGGATCAGCTGCCGGTCGTACTCGAGCTCCAGCAGCCAGCGGCCGTCCACCTTGGTGGCACCGAGCCACAGGTCGAACTTCGCGGTGCCGTTGCCTGGTTCCTGCACCCCCAGGACGGCACCGTTCGACTCGCTGTCGAAGGTGTCCTGCATCGCGAGCATGCAGGAGAACAGGGGATTGCGGTTGCTGGTGCGGTCCTGTCCGGCGCTCGCCACGAGCTGGTTGAGCGGGACGGCGACCCTGGCGCGGCAGTAGTCGACGGCCTCCCGGACGTTCCCGGCGACGTGCTCGTCGAACGGGCGCGACCAGTCCACGTCGACCGCGACGGGCAGCGTGTTGACGAAGAAGCCGCAGAGGTCGTACGAGCGGACCGTGCGCCTGGCCGAGAAGGGGCTGCCGATGAGGACGGTGGGCACGCCGCCGTGCCGCGCGAGCACGGCCCCGTAGACGGCGCTCAGCAGTACGAAGGGCGTGACGGAGAGCCGCTTGCAGGTCTCCTGGAAGGTGGCCGTCTCCCGCTCGTCGAGCAGCCAGGAGAGACGCGCACCTGAGAAGTCCGTCTCCTCCGGCCGCCCGGGCCGGGGATACAGCACGAGCGGCGGGACGTCACGCAGCCGCTCGGCCCAGGCCTTGACGTACGCGGCCGTCTCCGGCGACCCGGCCGCCCGGTTCTGCGCCTCGAGCTCCCGGACGAAGGCGGACTCGCGCGCCGTGCGCAGGGCTTCGACGGCCCCAGCGGTGAGTTCCGAGGTCAGCGCGTTCTCCAGGTCGCGGACGAGTGGACCCGCCGAGACCCCGTCCCCGATGAGGTGGTGACCGCACATCAGCAGGGAGGCCGCGGAGCCGTCCGCGGCGCGTACCAGACCGAACCGGTGGACCGGCCCCGCCGCGAGATCGAACGGGCGCTGCCCGAGCCGCTGGGCCATGGCGTCGACGGCTTCGGCGTACTCGCCCGCCGGGACGTCCACCCGCTCGAACGGCACCTGTCCCGGCTCCGGCGGAGCAGTGAACCTGGCGTGCATCCTCGGCAGGTGGCCGAAGACCTGGCGCAGCGCCGGCTGGACCGTGACCAGTACCGAGAGGGCGTGACGGACGGCGTCGTCCGACAGCGTCGGGTCGAGGTCGAACCGCATGATCTGGTTGTAGATCTCGCGGGCCGACACCCTGCTGTCGACGACGAGCAGACCCTTCTGCGGGTCCGTGATGGGCAGCAGGACGGATTCTGTGTCGTTCGTCAGCATGCAGCACCGGGCTCGTCTGCGGTGGCCGGGAGCAGGCTGGTGAGCCAGGCCTTGAGATCCCCGACGGTCCTTACGTCGACCAGGCCCGCGGCGTCGATCTCCACGTCCTCGTCGGCGACCTCGACGGCGAGGCGCAGCAGCGACAGCGACTCGAGACCGGCCTCCTGGATCAATGTGGAGTCGTCGAAGTCTGCCGTGGCATATCGCGCGATCGTCGAATCAAGGTCTGGCGGTGTGGTCAGCACGTTGTCTCCACCTCATGCCGATGGCTCGTACGCCGAGCGTGGGTCCGCTCGTGCAACAGGCAACGGTGTGTGCGGCCCGCGAAAAGGCTCCCCCGGGCGGCTGTGACGCCTGCACGGCCATTGTTCCGAGCCGAGTTGTTCGCTCGATGTGCTGTTGATGCGCCCGGTCGGGCAGCGGCGGCGAATCGCCGGTACATCAGGAGAACACCGCACCCGGCAACGATCTCTTCTCGGAAGCGGCTGCCCCTCCGCTCTCCCATACGCGACTGCCGAGGTTCAGGCGAGGAGACAATGCGGGATGGAATCAGCGACGGCACGGGCAACCGTGTCGTCATCAAGGTGGGTACGTCGTCCCTGATCACCCGGGGAGAGGTGGACCCAGTCAAGCTCGACACCCTCTGCGCGACGGTCGCGAAGGGGATCGAGGCCGGTATGGCGCCGGTGCTCGTCACCTCGGGGGCCATCGCACTGGGCCGGACCAGGCACAGCGTCCTGTCCCAGGACACGCCCGGGGCCGCGCAGACTGCGGCGGCGATCGGTCAGGGAATGCTGTACTCGGCGCTCCGCACCCGCTTCGCCGCGTACGGTCTGGAGACGGGGCAGATCCTGCTGACGCCGCCCGATCTCGTCTCGCCGGAGCACGGCGGGGGAGTCCGCCGCACCTTTGACCTGATGCGGTCGCTGGGCATGGTGCCCATCGTCAACGAGAACGACGCGCTGGGTGTGCGCAACAACGACGTCCTCGCCGCACTGCTCGCCGGATTCGTCGAAGCGCGACTCCTCCTGCTGCTCACCAACGTGGACGGCCTCTACGACGGCAACCCGATGCTCGGCCAGGGCGCCGTGCGCATCAACGAGGTGACGGGCCCGATCTCCGGGGTCGAGGCGATGGCCGGGGGATCCACCGGCGACGGCGGAACCGGAGGCATGCTCGTCAAGCTGAGCGCCTGCTGGATCGCCACGCACGCCGGGGTCCGCACCGTGGTGGCCGACGCCATGGACTCCACCGTTCTGATCGCGGCCTTCCGCGGCGACGAGGTGGAGGGGACCGTCTTCCCGCCGCGCACGACCCCCTCCGCCGCACCCGGTCTCCTGCGTCTGTGGCATGCCTTCCGGTATCCCCCGAGCGGGACCGTGGCCTGCGACGACGCGGGCAGGCAGGCCCTCGAGTCGGGCCGGGCCCTGCTCACCGCGAGCGTCGGCGCGATCGAAGGCTCGTTCGTCAGCGGAGACGTCGTGGACGTCGTCGGCCCGGACTCCCGGGTGATCGCCCGCGGCAGCGTCCGCCTGAGCGCGGCGGAGGCCGCAGACGGCGACCGGGGCGCCTCGCCATTTTTCAACGACTGTGACTACGTACGGATTCATGGAGGCTAGTTGTGTCGGTAATCGAGATCTGCCGCGCCGCCGCTGAGGCGACCACCGCCGTCAAGAGGCTGACCACGGCGAAGAAGAACCAGGTCCTCCTGGACATGGCGACCGCCCTCGAGCGCAACCGCGACTCGATCACCAAGGCGAACGAGAAGGACGTCGAGGCCGCCCGCGCCGCCGGCATCACGCCAACCCTCATCGACCGCCTGACCCTGACCGAGAGCCGGATGGCCGGTCTGGTGAAGGCCATCCACACGGTGGCGTCGCTGGCGGACCCGGTCGGTGAGGTCGTCAAGGGGTGGACGCGGCCCAACGGCCTGCTGATCGAGCAGGTGCGGGAGCCGCTGGGCGTCATCGCGGTGATCTACGAGGCCCGGCCCAACGTCACCGCCGAGGTGGCCGCCCTTTGCCTGAAGACCGGCAACTGTGCGGTGCTGCGCGGCTCGTCCATGGCCACGGCCACCAACGCTGCGATCATGGAGGCGCTGGCGGAGGCCATCGCCGAACACGACGAGGTGCCCGCCGCGGCCGTCCAGCTGATCTCGGACCCGTCCCGGAACGCCGCCACCGAGCTCATGCGCGCCAAGGGGTACGTCGACCTGCTCGTCCCGCGGGGCGGCGCCGAGCTGATCGCCTCCGTAGAGAAGAACGCCACCGTGCCGACGGTGATCGACGGCGCCGGCAACTGCCACACCTACATCGACGGCTCCGCCGACCTGGACATCGCGACAGCGGTCACGATCAACGCAAAGACCTCCCGGCCGAGCGTCTGCAACGCGATGGAGACCCTGCTGGTCCACGCGGACCTGGCGGACTCCTGGCTGCCCGGAATCCTCGACCAGCTCGCGGAGGCAGGCGTGGAGATCCGCGGCGACGAGACCGTCCAGCGTGTCTGGCCGAAGGCGGTCGCCGCGACCGAGGAGGACTGGGGCACCGAGTACCTGCGGCTCGTCCTCGCGGTCAAGGTGGTTCCCGATGCAGACAGCGCCTTCGCGCACATCCGCCGGTGGGGCACGTCCAACGCCGAGGGCATCGTCGCCAAGGACATCGACGTGGCACGGCGCTTCGCCCGCGAGGTCGACTCCGGCAGCGTCTTCGTCAACACCTCCACCCGCTACTCCGACGGCGGCGAGTTCGGCTACGGCGTGGAGATCGGCGTCTCCACCCAGAAGCTGCACGTGCGCGGACCCATGGGTCTGGAGTCGCTGACCACGGTGAAGAACGTGGTCTGGGGCAGTGGCCAGACGAGGACCATCTGATGTCGGGACAGCAGACCTCGATGAAGCACCCGCTGCGCACCTCCCAGCTGATGGCGGGCATCACCCAGGCGCTGTCGGTCCAGCAGAACAACGTCGTCTACGACATGAAGGCCGCCGGACAGGACGTCATCACGCTCTCCCTCGGCGAGGCCTTCTTCGACCTGCCGCTCCCGGACCTGGACGGGCTCACCACCCCCGGCCTGCACCACTACTCGCACTCCCGGGGGCTTCCGGAGCTGCGGCGGCTGCTCGGCAAGTACTACGAGTCCAAGTTCGCCCTCCCGGTGGACCCGGACAGCGAAGTGATCGTCACCGCCGGGTCGAAGGCCGCCATCTACATGGCGCTGATGGCGATCCTTGACCCCGGCGACCAGGTGATCGTGCCGGAGCCGTACTGGCTGAGCTATCCGGCGCAGATCCGCATGTGCCAGGGCGAGCCGGTGATGATCTCCCACGACGTGCCGGTCTTCGACTTCGAGCGGTTCGTCACCGCGCGCACCCGTGCCGTCATCATCAACAACCCGAACAACCCGAGCGGGCACGTCTACACCCGCGAGGAGCTGCAGTACCTGCACGACCTGGCCGAGCGCCACGGGCTCCTGCTGATCGTCGACGAGGCGTACAACGAGTTCATGCCGCCGGGCACCGACTTCCTCGCGGCCGGGGCGCTCGACCCGGAGAAGAAGCACACGGTCACGGTCAACTCGATGTCGAAGAACTACGGCGTCTCGGGCTGGCGGATCGGTTACCTCATCGCCAACGAGCGGCTGACCGAGCAGATCCTGAAGATCAATCAGCACCTGGTGACCTGCGCGCCCACCATTCTGGCGGCGTACCTCACCGAGCGCTTCGACGATCTCCTGGACATCACCAGGCCGCAGATCCAGAGCACCGTCCAGCTGCGCAACAGGGTCGCCACCTGGTTCGCGGACGAAGGCATCGACACCATGCCCGGCACGTCGACGTTCTACCTCTTCGTCTCCCTGGGCGGATCCGACCTGGACTCCACCGAGTTCGCCGACCGGCTGCTGCGGGAGCACGCCATCAGCGTGGTGCCCGGCATCGGGTACGGCGACTCGTGCGACCGCTTCATCCGGGTCTCCGTGGGAAGCGAGTCCGAGGAGCGCATCGCCCGCGCCGTGGCCGCGATCCGCGACCTCATCGAGAGCACCACTCCCACACACCTGGCCTCCCGGCCGCGTGCGAGGGTCGAATCCGAGGTGTGACCCACGCGGACTGGGTGCGGCCGCCCGGAGGGCGTTTCTCACCGTTCCGCGTCGCGCGGCCCGTGCTCGGTCACGGAGCGCCGCACAGCTGAGTGCTTTCCGGTCTTGCGCCCTCACCGCGAGGCCGGAAAGCACTCTTTCATCCGACAGCGATCCGAGGGGGAAGACCCGTGACGAGAGACCCGGTCACACGCAGGTACGTCGAGCAGTGCCTGGAAGAGGGCAGCGCCTTGCGGGACTTCGTCAACCGTGTGCCGTTCCCCGAGGAAGCCGACGCCGACTACCGGAGCATCCTCCTGCCTCGGCCGCTCTTCGTGCCGCGGAGCTCCATCGCCCGGTGCGCCGACGACCTGACGTCGCTGTTCCAGATCCTGACCTCGCTGCCGGACCGGCTCTTCGGCGGGGACATCGACGAGTACTCCCGGGCACTGGGCATCGACCCCCGGCGGGCGGCGCTGATCCAGCGGCTCGACGGCGACATCACCCTGTACGGGCGAGCCGACCTGTACCGGGTCGACGACTCCTTCAAGCTGCTCGAATTCAACATCAACAGCACCGTCGGCGGGGTCTCCTGGTCGGACATGGCCAAGTACATGCTGAAGGTGCCGGCCTTCCGGGAGTTCGCCGACCAGCACGGTCTCGACTACGTCCACACGGGGCAGAGCCTCGTCCGGGCCCTGCACGAAGCGGCGAAGCCCGTGACCGGCGGTGCGATGCCCGTCGTCGGTGCGGTCGACTGCGACGGCGCCGTGTCCAAGTACGCGAGCATGTACCTGAGTCTCCAGGAGATGATGCGCGAACTCGGTGTCGAGATGGTCGTCGGCGAGCTGAGCCAAGTGCAGGAGAAGGATGGGCGCCTCTACCTCCAGGGCCGGCCGCTGGATGTCATCGCGCGCTACTTCACGGTGGAGGAGGTCGTGGCGACTCCCGACGGCGAGAAGATCCTCGAACCGATCTTCCGGGCGCACGAGGAAGGACGCGTGGTCCTGTGGACCACCATGCGCACGGGCCTGGTGCACAACAAGGCGTGCATGGCGATGCTGTCCGACCGGCGATGGCGTGACGCCTTCTCGGCCGAGGAGAAAAAGCTTATCGACCGCATCCTCCCCTGGACCCGTGTGCTCGATTCCGGAACCGTCGAGGCCGAGGGAACCACGGTGGACCTCCTCGACCACTGCCGTGAGCACCGCGAGAAACTGATCATGAAGCCCATCAACGGATACTCGGGAATCGGCAGTTACGCCGGCTGGGAGCACTCCGACCGGGACTGGCGGGAACTCCTGACCGGCGCCCGGGGGCAGGGCTACATCGTCCAGGAGCGGGTCGTGCCGGATCCGGAACCGATCGTTGCCCCCGAGACCGGGGCCGTTCAGGACTACGACTGCGTCTGGGGTGTTTTCATCACTCCGGAGGGATACGGAGGGGCTCAGGTCCGCGCCCTCCCGTCGGGTGGTCAAGCGGTCATCAACATGGGCGCCCACCGACGCGTCAAGGCGGGCCCCGTGTTCCGCCACGCTTTCTGAGACTGCGAAGGACTCCACGAATGACTCAGTCCCGGGCGAGCACGACGGTGCACAGGAGCGGAGCCGCCGGCGAACCGTCGGTCCTCAAGGACGGGAACTTCAGAAGGCTCTTCGCCGCCCAGTCCGTCAGCATGTTCGGTACCCAGATCAGCTATCTGGCCCTACCGCTCACCGCGGTCACTGCGCTGGACGCGAGTCCGGCGCAGGTCGGACTGCTCGGAGTGCTGAGCACGGTCTCCTTCCTCCTGATCGGACTCCCGGCCGGCGTCTGGGTCGACCGCATGCGCCGCCGCCCGATCATGTTCACCGCCGATTTCGGACGGGCCCTGCTGCTGGGCTCGGTACCCGTGGCATGGCTCCTCGACGCCCTGACCCTGACGCAGTTGTACCTGGTCGTCTTCGTCAGCGGAACGCTGACGGTTTTCTCCGACATCTCGGCGCAGAGCTTCCTGCCGTCCATCGTGCGCCGGGAGAGCCTCCTCCAGGCCAACGGGTACATCGGCAGCGTCAGGGAGAGCGCCGGAGTCGCGGGACCCAGCCTTGGCGGTCTACTGCTCCAGGTGGTTGCGGCCCCCGGCGCGGTCGTCGTCGACGCGCTCGGCTTCCTCTTCTCGGGAATCCTCATTTCCCGGATCGAGCGGGTGGACGAGTCCCACGCGCTCTCGGAGAAGAAGGTGCTGTACCGAGGGGTCTGGGAGGGGGTGAGGTTCGTCTTCTCCCATGCCCTGCTCCGTCCGATCGCGATGGCCGGAGCGATCACCAACTTCTCGCTCCAGATGGTCATGATCATGCTTCCGCTTCTCTTCGAGCAGAAGCTTCACCTTTCCGCGTGGAAGCTCGGCCTGTATCTGGCCGTCGGGGGCATCGGTTCGCTGATCGGCGCGTACACCGGGCCGCGGCTCGCTGAGCGGGTGGGGCAGGGCAGGGTGCTCTGGCTCACCGGCCTGGTCACCGCGCCGTTCGTCTGTCTGGTGCCACTGATCGGTGAGGGCGCCATGTATTGGGTGTCCGCCGTCTGCTGGCTCGTGGTCACGTACCGCATGGGGATGAACAGCGTGGTCCTGGTGAGCTTCCGGCAGCGCGTCACCCCGAACGACCTGCTGGGCCGCATGAACGCGACCATGCGCTTCGCCCTGACCGGAGCCACTGCGCTGGGCGCGGGCACCTCCGGACTGGTCGGAGAGGTCTTCGGCGTGCGTGTGTCGCTCTACGTCGGTGCGGTGGGGCTGGCGGTCGCCTGGCTTCCCTACGTCTTCTCGCCGCTTCGCAGGATGAGAACCCTTCCCTGATTTCCGCAGTCCGCCGCCGGAAGGTGCTGGCCACCTTGAGCGGGCAGGGCAGGATCTGGGCATGGGTCGAAACGACAGAACTGAGGATGGATCCCGATGAGTGAAACCGTGTCCGTACGTGTTGCCACGCTGGCCGATCTGACAGCGGTCACCGAGCTGTTCTGCGGGTACTTGGCCTTCTACCGGGTCACCGTCGCGGACGAGACCCGGCCGGAGCGGTTCCTGCGCGACAGGCTGGAGAACGGAGAGTCGCTGATCTTGCTGGCCGAGACCGACGCCGGGCCCGTCGGCTTCGCGCAGATCTACCCGACGTTCTCCTCCTTGTCGATGGGGCGGGTGTGGACGCTGAACGACCTGTACGTCGAAGCTTCCGGGCGCCGCTGTGGGGTGGGCCGAGCACTGGTGCGCTCCTGTGTGGAGCGCGCCCGCGCCGCAGGGGCGGTCGGGATCCAGCTGGAGACCGCCAGTGACAATGCCGGCGCCCAAGCCCTGTACAGGAGCGAGGGCTTCGAGCCTGAGGCGTTCGCGGCGTACTTCCTCGCCCTGGAATGATTCACGGCGGACGAGAGGCAGAGAATGACAGAGAAAAGCAACCGTGCGACGGCGGGCCACATCTCAGTCAGGCTGACCGACCGGGTGCGACGACTCTCACGGGCGGTGTCCGAGGAGGTGTGCTGCCCGGTGTGCGTCACCATGCTGGCACGGGGGATGACCGACCGCGGGCACAGGTGGCACCGCCAACATGGAAAGCGCAGATGAATGCTCATCCGCCGGCACCTCGCCCAGTGCTCCGCCATGGGCAGTATTCTTCCGGCCCATGTGGTAACGGCGGAGACTGTCGAGGATCTGCCGAACGCCGAACTGTATCCCGAAGAGGAAGCCGCGATTCACCACGCGGGTATGGGGCGCCGTAGGGAATTCGCCACGGTTCGGCAATGTGCTCGGGTAGCTCTGGCAGGACTCGGGCTACCCGCAGCCCCCATTGTTCCGGGAGCGGACCGGGAGCCGCAGTGGCCCGACGGTGTTGTCGGGAGTCTGACGCACTGCGACGGCTACAGGGCAGCGGCACTGGCCCGTGACACCGACGTCGCCAGTGTGGGGATCGACGCCGAGCCGCACGATTCCCTGCCGGACAGGGTGCTGCCCATGATTGCCGGGCCTGATGAATCGCGCCACCTGTCCCGGCTCCGCTCGGAGATCCCCGAAGTGCACTGGGACAGGCTGATGTTCAGCGCGAAGGAGTCCGTCTACAAAGCTTGGTTTCCCCTCGCGCGCACATGGCTCGACTTCAAAGAGGCAACAGTGGCTTTCGACCCCGCCACTCGCACCTTTGAGGCCGAGCTGCATCGAAGCGGTGCCTTCGTCGACGGCCGGCCGGTCACCCGGTTGACGGGGCGCTGGCTCGTGCGAAACAGCCTGGTCTTCACCTCGACGATCCTCACGAGGTCCAGGCCGGTTCTGTCGGACGAACACTCCGGTCGCGTCTTCGGTGCTGACGGAGGTCTGTGTGCTGTGGGCGGATCAAGGCAGTGACCTTACCGATCCGTGCCTGACTCGCATTCGGCTCGGTAATCTGAACGCGGCCGGCCCGGTGAAAGGGGGCACCCTCCCAACTGCCAACGCGTGGCCCCGGCCTATGGGTCCGGCGAGTTCAGCCGGTCGGGTGAGCCGAGGCGCCTGGACACGGCGGGTTCTCTTGCGATGACCGCACCGGCGGTGATGCCGGCGGCCACCACGACGCAGAGCCCGACCAGCCAGGAGAGCAGGGTGAAGACCGCGCCCAGCGATCCGTACCGGTCCAGGCTGTGGTTGCGGCACACCTGGACCAGCCGGACGCGGCGTTCGCGCAGCAGGGGCAGGGCGAGCCGGTCACAGTAGGAGAGGGAGTCTTCCCATTCGTCGCCGGTGACGGCGTGTACGACGATCAGGTCGGAGAGGTCGGGTTCCAGGCCGTGCGCGACGGGATCGGACAGGTACATCAGCAGGATCGCTGTCGAGTCGGCGCCCAGGCCATAGGACAGAACGGTGGGCCGTTTGGGGCGGAAGGCGTCGATCACAGGGTTGGCCGCGAGCTCGGCGAGCTGGGCGGCCGGCGCGTACGCGGGCATGCGGTGGCTCCAGAGTCGTGGTGCGCGGGGGCGGAGACCGAGGCGGCGGCCGCGGTGCCGGGTCCGCGTACGGGCCCAGCACCGGGCGGTGTGCCGCGTGCGGTCAGTCGCGCTCCAGCTCCAGGGCCACGAACTCCTTCTCGGTGCGGGCGGTGAAGCGCACCGGGAGCGGGAGGATCGGGGCGTCGAGGACGTAGGGCTCGTCGAGGGTGATGTAGATCTGGATCCGGTCGGCCCGGAAGCCTCGGAAGCCCTGGCTCAGGCGGTCCATGGACTGAACGAAGAGGGCTCCGTCGTCGCCGCCAGTGATGATGTCGTGGATCTCAATGGTGCGGATGGACGGGGCCTCGTCTGCGTCGGCGTACGCGATGACGACGGCGCGCTGCTCGTCCATAGCGCGGCCGAGGTCGGTGAGGGTGTCGGCGAGGGGCTGACGGGCGGTGTTCTTCATCGTCTTCAGCACGGAGTCTCCCTGGGATGTGCCTGTCTTCGGTGGTGGGCTCTGCCACGAAACCCACAAGAGAAATATACCGCACTACCATCACCAGGGGGAGGGGAACGCGCCTGCTTTTCACGCGAATTGGCACGTCCGCAGGTCTCCCTGTCACCGTGCCGTGGTTTGACAGGGCTCCGATCGGACCACGGCGCTTGCGATCGTCCGAGAGGTTGAGAGAGTCGAAGCGTGTGGCTGCAGCCGACTGCAATCCGCCGCGCCTGGTTGTCGGCGCGGGGGCGGTGCGACTGGTTCGTGCACACCGAGCAAGACGGGCTCCTCCGCAGGGAACGCACTCGCCGGGCTGCGATGAGGTGGGCGCGAGGCTACGGCGAGCCGTGCGCGGTCTCACCGCAGGATCTCGTTCCCGAACTCGCTGGCAGGGTCGCGTTGTACCCCGGCGAGGGGCCTGACACATACGTCCCGCGCCGCTGAACGCAGGCAGGCGGAAACGGTGAAGGGCCCGGGCCCACCAGAGTTCTGGTGGGCCCGGGCCCCGAAGCGATCAACCTTCGGTCGTTCCCATGTGGAGGCCGGCTGTCGGTTCAGCCGTGCAG
The DNA here is from genome assembly GCF_042894285.1 of Streptomyces sp. NPDC001544. Taxonomy (NCBI): domain Bacteria; kingdom Bacillati; phylum Actinomycetota; class Actinomycetes; order Kitasatosporales; family Streptomycetaceae; genus Streptomyces; species Streptomyces sp. NPDC001544. Next base: position 283,068 of record NZ_JBIAVN010000009.1, read on the forward strand.
GGCGGTGCCGGCCGGGTGGATCGTCTTGGGCTGCCGGGAGCCCGGTCGGCCATCGGTGAGCGCGGCGAGCAACTCGGCGGGCTCGGGCTGCTGCTCCTCGCTCAGGTAGCGGATGCCGTCGCCCTCCGGCGGGGTGCCGGTCTCCTTGCCGATGGGGTGGCGCCGGCTGACGGCAGTGCGCCAGCCGTAGCGCTCGTCCCACACCAAGGCAGGGGCCTCAGAGCCACTCAGCGACACGGCGGCGGCGAGCACGTCGCCCTCCAGGCGTTGCACCACAATGTCCTGCTGCTCGGCCAGGCCGGCGCCGACCAGGACGTCGGCGACGCGCTGCAGGTACGGCTGGACCTGGCGGGCGCGCAGCTCGGTGGCGGCGCTGGCGAGGGCCGTGCGCTGCACTGCGGTCGGGTAGCCGAGACGGGTGGCGGCGGTCTCGGGGGTCAGCTCCGGCTCGGCCTGCAGCAAGTCGGCGATCCTCTCTCCCCGCAGCCGCGGCAGGGCGCGCGCGGCCGCGGCGTAGGACAGGCCAACGCGGTCCTCGACGGCCGCGATGGTGGCCGCCGGGTCCTCGTCGAGCAGGGCGCCGACCCGGGCGGAGATCTCGTCGCGCGGAACCATGTCCCCGCTGCCCTTGGGGCGGCCCTTGGGTCCGGCGTCTGTGTTGGTGCCCTTGGCCGTACGGAAGGCCTTGACGATGCCGCGCGGGCAGTGCTCCACACCCTTGACCTTGGTCAGGTGGGGGGCGATCTGGGGGTGCTTTTTGTAGTCGTCCCAGGTCTTGGGGGTGACCCCGAGCTCGGCGGCGGCCTCGTTGCGGTCGAGGAGGTCCTGATCGTCGTCCTCAACCGGAACGGCGGGGACTGGGCGGCCGGCCAGGTAGGCAGCGGTCTGCTGGCTGTCCCACAGCTTCACCCGTGCACCCTCTGAACTGATCGCGGGCGGGAAGTCCTCGGCGGTGTAGGGCTGCTTGTTGCGGAAGGTGCCGATGCTGATGCCCATCGCGTTGGCGAGCTCGTCGCTGGTCTGGGCGTACTTCCGGCGTCCGGCGCGGATCATCGTTCTCTCCTGGTCGGTGGGGGCAGGGCGCCGGCGTCGGCGTTCCGAGCGGAGGCGGGTGGGCTATGCGGTGCGGGTGGCCGTGAGATCAGCGGTAGTGGCCTTCCACTGGGCTTCGAGCGTGCGGAGGGCAGCCCGGTAGTGATCGTCGTCGCCGGTCCGCGCCTCCTGGGCTGCCGTGAGGGCCTCGAGCAGCTCCAGCTCGTCCAGGAGGTGGCGTGCCCGGGATACGGCTCGTCGTGCCACCACGGCCACCGTGATCAGGACCCCGAGTGCGACGGCGCCAGCCGCGAGACCGATCGTCGCCCACGGGATGGTGAAGTCGGGGAATAGGGGCGGCGCGGGGCGTCCGGCTACGAAGGCGTCGAACTTGGCCTTCGCGCGGATCGCGACGAAGCAGACAGCGGCTCCGCAGACGATCCCGGCGGTGGACAGGAACAGGAACTCGATCGGGGTCGAGCCGGCGTCCCCGCGGGCGTGGCGTAACACGGCAGCGCGCGGTGCAGCATGGAGGAACTCCTTGACGACGGTGATGACTTCGGTCCGGGGTGTGCTTGCCACAACACACCCAACGAAAGAAAGTTACCGGACTTGCGTCATCGCGGGCAAGGAGGCATTCCTCAGGCCTGTCGCACCGCTACACTCAAAGTGCGACGCAACCCGTGTGGTCTTACTGCCTGGACGGTGTGTGTCTTCGGTTGGCCGGTGCCCTTGCCACCCGCTTCGGCGGATTGGGCGCCGGCCGCTTTCTTTCCCGTACGGCCAGCCGCCCTCAAGCGGGGGTGCCCCGCCGACGGGGGAACGGCGGGGCGAGACCCAGTGTCGCAGGCCGAGCCCCGTCTGGGGTGGCTTTCACCGTCCCAGGTCCTCGCGTTGGCCGACATCACCCTGTCGTTCAGCTGTCATGCTGCTGGCCGAGGATGGCGGCGAGCTGGGCACGCTGCTGCTCTTCCTCGGCCATGACCTCGGCGAGGATCTCCCGGTCTATGTAGCCGTCGACGGCTTCCATCACCAGGCGTTTGAGTTCGGCCGGTTCCAGTGCCTCAACCTCCCACTGAACGGGGCGGTCGAGGTCGAAGCCGTAGCGGCGGGCGAACCCGGGCCAGCGTGGATCGTCCCTCTTCCCTTCGGCCGGCGGCAGCTGGTACTCGCGGACCTGCCCGTCTGTCAGCAGCACCCGCTCTACCCGCTCCCAGCAGTCGGTGCGCTGCACCCAGTCGCGTTCGATGTCGGAGCCGCTTGCGTCGAAGTCGCCGATGTAGATCAGTGCCGCCGGGCGGGGATCGCTGCGCGCGCGTTCGCGGACGACGTCGGCGTAGCTCTGGCTGCCGAAGCCCCTCACGACCAGGACGGGGATGCTGTACTCGGCGAGCCACCCGGTCAGCAGCTGGCGCAGCGTGTCTTTCTCGGCCGCCACGTACAGCGCCCACTCCTGCCCGCGGGTGCGGTCCAGGCGGAACCACTGGGGCATGTTCGCGAGGAACGCGTCGGCGTGCGGCCAGGCCGGCGGGACGTGGACTTCGCGGATCGTGTCGATGAGGTCTGGGAAGAGACCGTCGCGGCGGGCCTGCGCGAGCCGGGAGGACAGCCTGCGGTACATGGGTGCGGTGTTCGGCAAGAGCCCCTCGGCGACCAGCCGGTACATGACTTGCCGGACGGTGACGCCACCGTCGTAGCCGTCGACGATATCGCGGGCCTGGTCGATGATGTCCTGCCACTTGATGCGCGCACTCATCCGGTACATGTACCAATTCCTGATGCCGAGTCGTCAACCCCGTTTTCCAACGCCCCGGTTACGCACCTGCCGCCAGCGCCATCCTCGGGACCTGGTGTCGGCCGGGATCCTGTCGCCGTTGTCGCGGAGGAACTTCTCGGTCTGGTAGACGAGTTGCTCGGCCTGGTTACGGGTCTCTGCGGCCTCGCGGCGCCTCCGGTCCTCCTCGGCGTACTGTTCGGCCTCCCGCATCATGCGGTCGATGTCGTCCTTGGGCAGGGCCGAGCCGCCGGTGACGGTCATCTTCTGTTCGCGGCCGGTCGCGAGGTCCTTGGCGGAGACGTGCATGATCCCGTTGGCGTCGATGTCGAACGCGACCTCGATCTGCGGGACGCCGCGCGGGGCGGGTGGCAGGCCGGTGAGGTCGAAGACGCCGAGCTTCTTGTTGTAGGCGGCGATCTCGCGTTCCCCCTGGTAGACCTGGATGCCGACCGAGGGCTGGTTGTCCGCGGCGGTGGTGAAGATCTCCGAGCGGCGGGTGGGGATCGTGGTGTTGCGTTCGATCAGCTTGGTCATGATGCCGCCCTTGGTCTCGATGCCCAGGGACAGCGGGGTGACGTCGAGGAGGAGGACGTCCTTGACGTCACCGCGGATGACGCCTGCCTGGAGGGCGGCGCCGACCGCGACCACCTCGTCCGGGTTGACGCCCTTGTGCGGGTCCTTGCCGGTGAGCTCCTTGACGAGGTCGGTGACCGCGGGCATGCGGGTGGAGCCGCCGACGAGGATGACGTGGTCGATGGCGGAGAGCTGGACGCCCGCGTCCCGGACCGCCTGGTGGAAGGGGGTCTTGCACCGGTCGAGCAGGTCGGCGGTGAGTTCCTGGAACTGGGCCCGGGTCAGCTTCTCCTCCAGGTGCATCGGGCCCTCGGCGGAGGCGGTGATGTAGGGCAGGTTGATGCTGGTCTCGGACGACGACGACAGCTCGATCTTGGCTTTCTCGGCGGCCTCGCGCAGTCGCTGCACGGCCATCTTGTCGCCGGTGAGGTCGATGCCGTACTGCGCCTTGAAGCGGCTCGCGAGGTGCTCGACGATCCGCTGGTCCCAGTCGTCGCCGCCGAGGTGGGTGTCGCCGTTGGTGGCCTTCACCTCGATGACGCCGTCGCCGATCTCCAGCAGGGAGACGTCGAAGGTGCCGCCGCCGAGGTCGAAGACGAGGACGGTCTGCTCCTCGCCCCGGTCGAGGCCGTAGGCGAGGGCGGCGGCCGTGGGCTCGTTGATGATCCTGAGGACCTTCAGGCCCGCGATCTCGCCGGCCTCCTTGGTGGCCTGGCGCTGGGCGTCGTCGAAGTACGCCGGTACGGTGATCACCGCGTCGGTGACGTCCTCGCCGAGGTAGGCCTCCGCGTCCCGCTTCAGTTTCTGCAGCACACGCGCCGACAGCTCCTGGGCGCGGTAGCGGGTGCCGTCGACGGAGCCCTGTTCGGGGAAGCGCCAGTGCGCGTCGCCCATGTGGCGTTTCACCGAGCGGGCGGTGCGTTCGACGTTGGTGACGGCCTGCCGTTTGGCGACCTCGCCGACCAGTACCTCGCCGTTCTTGGCGAAGGCGACGACCGACGGGGTGGTCCGCGCGCCCTCGGCGTTGGCGACGACGGTGGGCTCGCCGCCTTCCAGGACGGCGACCACGGAGTTGGTGGTGCCCAGATCGATCCCGACCGCGCGTGCCATCTGTCGTCCCCTTCCGCCAGGGCGCCGGTGCCCGCCGCACTCCCAGCACAGAACCCGGGTGGGCCGTTGTCAATGCCGGGTACCCCCAGGGACCGCAAAAGACGGTGCCGCGCCCTTGGTCGAAGGGCGCGGCACCGGTCCGGGCGCAGCAGGTCAGGCGAGTTTCGCCGACAGGGTGATGTTTGTGCCGGCGAGGGCCTGGCTGACGGGGCAGTTCTTCTTGGCGTCCTCGGCGGCGGCGGCGAAGGCTTCGTCGTCGAGGCCGGGGACGGTGCCCTCGACGGTCAGGTGGATGCCCGTGATGCCCTCACCCGGCTGGAAGGTGACGTCGGCCGAGGTGACGAGCTTGGTGGGCGGGGTGCCGGCGCCGGCCAGGCCGTGCGACAGCGCCATCGAGAAGCAGCTGGAGTGGGCGGCGGCGATCAGCTCTTCGGGGCTGGTCTTGCCGTTCGCCTGCTCGGCGCGCGACGGCCACGACACCGGCTGCTCGCCGATGCCGGAGGAGTCGAACGTGACGACGCCGTTGCCCTCCAGCAGGTTGCCCTCCCAGACGGTGTGTGCGGTGCGCGTGGTTGCCACGGTGTGTCCTTTCGCGGGTGGTTCCGTCGTCCCCATCCGATCACATTCCGGCCCGTGGCACCCGCAGTACCCGGTTCACCCGCGGTGAACGGCGGGCGGCGCCCGGACGGCCCCTCGTCTCCCGGCCCGGCAGGGCCTCGGCGTCGCCGGCCGGTGTCTGTGGTTCGCCCTGCTCGGCAAGCCAGCGGCGCAGGACGCGGTGCACCTGCTCGGCCCCGGTGAGTTCCGCTCCGTCGTCGACGGGCGGCGACAGAGTGAGGGGGGACAGCAGGAAGGGGCGGGCCTGGGGGCCGCCGAGGCCGCCGTGGGAGCCGATCTGCTCCTCGAAGGCGAGGACTTCGCCGTCGGCGGGGTCGTGGAAGGAGTTGACCATGATGTCGGCGGCGTGCGGGAAGGAGTGGGTGCGGCGGACGGCGTCGGCCGCACCGGGCCCGAAGGCGGCGAGCGGGCCGGGTTCGTCGTCGAGCCGGTCGAGGGGTATCTCGACGCCGTACGGGCCGAGCACCACGCCGTCGTGCCGGTCGCTGCGCACCAGCAGGAAGCCGATGCCGGGGTGGTTGGCGAGGGTGGCGAGGAGGGCGGGGTGGCGGGCGTCGATCTCCTCCTTGGTCATGCGGTGGTGGACGTCCGGGAACGAGATCAGGCCGAGGTTGCCGGAGGCGAGCACGATCGGCTCCGAGTGGGGCGCGGGTCTGTGCCGTTCGCCGCGGGTCTCGTCCGGGCGGCGCAGGGCGGCGCGTACGGCGGCGCGGGCCTCGGCTCCGCTGCGGGTGCGTTCGGCCTTGCGCGGGACGGGCAGGCCGCAGCCGGCGCGGACGAGGTCGGCGAGGGTGAGGCCGTAGCGGGCACGGAAGGTCTCGCCGGGGCTCTGTCCGTGGTCGGACAGGACGACGATCCGGTAGGGGCGGGGGGCGTGTTCGGCGACGTTGGCGATCAGGGCGAGGGACCGGTCCAGCCGGGCCAGGACCTTCTCGGCGTCCCGGCTGCGCGGCCCGGAGTGGTGGGCGACCTCGTCGTAGGCAACCAGGTCGGCGTAGACGGCGGTGCGGCCGGCGAGCATGTCGCCCATGACGGCGGCGACGACGACGTCCCGTTCGACGACGGTCGCGAAAGCCCGGATGAACGGGTAGAGGCCGCCGCGCCCCACGCGCGGGCGCTGTCTTCGTATCCGGGCGCGGGTCGACTCGCCTATTTCACGGCCGACGTCGGCGATGAAGGACAGGGCGGTGCGGACGGCGTTGGCGGGGTCGGAGAAGTAGGCGAAGTAACCGGCCCGGGAGCGGTTCTCGCGGCCACGGCGACGGGCGGCTATGGACAGGACGAGGGCCTGTTCGCCGGCACCGCCGCTGAAGAGGTTGCCGCGGCTCGCTCCGTCGTCGGTGAGCAGTCCGCCGTCGCCTGTATGCGATATGGCGCGGCGCTGCAGTTCGGCGGCGCTCGTCGGGCGATTGCACACCATCACCTCGCCCTTGTCCTTCTCGTACCAGCGGAAGGCGGGGACGTCGAAGGTGCTGCCGTGCAGGATGCCGAGCTGGCTGGCACCGGTCTGACTGGACCAGTCGGTGCGCCAGGGGATGACCCGGTGCGTGGGCCGTTCGCCGTCGCCCGCGGCCAGCCAGCGGCCGACGGTGGGCATGACGCCCTTGGCGACGGCGTCACGGAGTACGTCGTGGCCGACCCCGTCGAGCTGGACGAAGACGGTGCCGGGCGTCTGGGGGCAGCGGGGGCCGGATCTGCGGCGGCGCAGGGCGAGCCGGGAGAGCCTGCGCCGGTAGGCGTCGTCGTCGCGGACCGTGAGGGCGGCGCCGGTGGCGGAGGCGACGGCGGACATCACGGCGGCGACGATGACGGCGGTCTCGGGTGCGGCCTCGCTGTCGCCGGAGGGGTTGATCCGCAGGGCGAGCAGCAGCAGCGAGCCGTTGAGGAAGAACACCAGCAGGCCGAGGACGAGGGCGGGCACGAGGAGCAGCAGCCGGACGAGGAGGGGCCACACGACGGCCGAGAGGATGCCGAAGGCGCCGGCTCCGAGGGCGGCGGTGACGGCGATCGTGGTGGCGCTGTCGCTGGAGGACGACTGCAGGTGGAAGTCGGGCAGGAGGCCGGCGAGGATGAGCATGGTGAGGGTGGAGACCGCCCACACCGCGATGCTCCGCCCGATCTGACCGGCGATCCGCCGCCACCGCCCGCCACGCACGCCCCGCACCCTTTCGACGTCCCCGGCCCGCGGCCACCGCGGGCGTTGACGGCCCCCACCTTGTCACACGGGCGGCGCGACGACGGAGGCCGGCCGTGACTAGCGGCCGTCGTACCCGGCGGTGGGCATGGAGAGCCGGCGGTGGACACGCGCCTTCATCTGTGCGTCGTAGCGGGGTTCGGCCCGTCCGACGGTCTCCACGCGTACTCCGCGCCGTGCGCACTCCGCGGTGAACTCCTCGACGGAGGACAGCGCGGACTCCAGGACACGGCGGCTGGGGGCGACGAACACGTCGAGTCCGGGGCGGACGCCGTCCCACAGCGCGCTGTGGTCGGGGCGCAGCCGTCGTACAAGGAGTTCGCGGGCGACGACGTAGCCGTGCTCGGCGGCCCAGCGGGCACACATGGCGTGCTGGCTGCGGGAGTCCACGAGGAACGGGTCGATCTCCAGCTCCTCCAGAGGAGTCAGACTGGCGATCGCGGTCACCCGTACCAGCGCGGCCCTGCCGGAGGCACCCCGTACCTGTCCCATGGCGTCCCCCTCACCTCCGGGTTTCGCCGCCGACCCTACTCCTGCCCGTAGGCTTCGGGGGAGTCGCGCGAAGGAGGCAAAGAGGTGCCGGTGGAGATCACCTGGTGGGGTCACGCCACCTGCACGGTCGAGGACTCGCACACACGGGTGCTGACCGATCCCCTGTTCGCCCGCCGGCTCGCGCATCTGCGCCGGCGCAGGGGTGCGCTTCCCCCGCCCGGCGCCTGGCACGCCGATGTGGTGCTGGTGTCGCATCTGCACGCGGACCATCTGCACCTGCCCTCGCTGGCGCGGCTCGCGCCGGGCACGCGCCTGCTCGTGCCCCGGGGTGCGCCCCGGGCTGTGCCGGGGCTGCGCCGGCTCGCCGGGCTGCGGGTCACCGAGGTGGTGCCCGGTGACCGTGTGGAGGTCGGGCCGCTGGTGGTACGGGCGGTGAGCGCGCGGCACGACGGGCGGCGGCTGCCGGTGGGCCCGCAGCGCTCCCCCGCCCTGGGGTACGTCGTCGAGGGCGAGGCGCGGACGTATTTCGCCGGGGACACGGGGCTGTTCGAGTCGATGGCCGAGGAGGTCGGGCCGGCGGACGTCGCGCTGCTGCCGGTGGGCGGCTGGGGCCCGTACCTCGGTGAGGGGCACCTGGACGCGGGGCGGGCGGCGCGGGCGCTGGCCCGGCTGGCGCCGCGCAGTGCGGTGCCGGTGCACTACGGGACGTACTGGCCGATCGGCATGGACGCGGTCCGTCCGCACGAGTTCCACGCGCCGGGCGAGGAGTTCGTGCGGCTGGCGGCGGTGCACGCTCCGCAGGTGACGGTGCACCGGCTCGGGCACGGGGAGAGCGTGCGCCTGGAGGTCGCCCGGTGATACGGCTGGCCGCCGTGGTGTCGGTGCTGCCCACCGAGTCGACCCAGCGGGCGATCGGGTATCCGTCACTGTTCCTGCTGGTGCTGCTCGGGGCGCTGCTGCCGGTGATACCGACCGGGGCGCTGGTGAGTTCGGCGGCTGTGGTGGCGGTCCACCAGACCGCGCCGTTCTCGCTGGCGCTGGTGTTCGTGACGGCGTCGCTGGCGGCGTTCCTCGGGGACGCGGCGTTGTACTGGCTGGGGCGGCGCGGCATGAAGTCGAAGAACGGGTCGCGGTGGCTCGGGGCGATCCGGGCGCGGGCGCCGGAGGACCGGCTGACGCAGGCGCAGGAGAAACTCGCCGAGCACAACGTGGCGGTGCTGGTCCTGTCCCGGCTGGTGCCGGCGGGACGGATCCCGGTGATGCTGGCCTGTCTGATGGCCGAGTGGCCGCTCGGACGGTTCGCGCGGGGCAACCTGCCCGCATGCCTGGCGTGGGCGGCGACGTATCAGGTGATCGGGATCCTCGGCGGGTCGCTGTTCCCCCGCCCCTGGGAGGGTGTGGTGGCGGCGGTGGGGGGGGGCGGGGGGGGGGGCGCCCCCCCCCCCCCCCGGCCCCGCGCCCCCCCCCCCCCCCCCCCGCGCGGCCGTTGGGGGGGGGGGGGGGTGGAATGCCCGCGGGCCGCAAACAGAGGCCCCCCCC
>NZ_JBIAVN010000010.1:0-290519 GCF_042894285.1 Streptomyces sp. NPDC001544
GGTTACATTCCGAACCCGGAAGCTAAGCCTCACAGCGCCGATGGTACTGCAGGGGGGACCCTGTGGGAGAGTAGGACACCGCCGAACAAATATTGGGAAAACCCCCGCACCACACGGTGCGGGGGTTTTCTGCGTTTAGGGTCTAGCTATGCGCTATGACCTGATCATCTTCGACAACGACGGCGTCCTCGTCGACAGTGAGCCCATCTCCAACCGGCTCCTCGCCGCCTACCTCACCGAGCTCGGGCACCCGACCTCGTACGAGGACTCCATCCGTGACTACATGGGTTCGGCGATGCACCGGATCCACGAACTGGTCATGGAGCGCACGGGACAGCGGCTGCCGGACGACTTCGACGACGTTTTCCATGGGCGGGTGTTCGCCGCGTTCGAGCGGGAGCTGAAGCCGGTGGCCGGCGCGAGCGGCGTACTGGAGAAGCTGACCGTGGACGGTGTGCCGTACTGCGTGGCGTCCTCCGGGAGCCATGAGCGGATCCGGGTGGGACACCGGACGACGGGGCTCGACCGGTGGTTCGACGAGTCGCGGATCTTCAGCTCACAGGACGTGGGACGGGGCAAGCCGGCGCCAGACCTGTTCCTCCACGCGGCCGAGCGGATGGGGGTCGTGCCGGAGCGGTGCGCGGTCGTGGAGGACAGTCCGCTGGGGGTTCAGGCGGCCCGGGCGGCCGGGATGGAGGTGTACGGGTTCACCGCGATGACCCCTGCGGCGAAGCTCGCGGACGCCGATCAACTGTTCTCCGACATGGGTGAGTTGGCCGCCCTGCTGGCCTGACAAATGTCATGCCGGGCTCCGGACGATCGTTTCTACTGCGGTACGGGCCTGCTCGGCGAAGCTGAGGGCATGACGACGAAGACGAGCAAGCAGAACCCCTTCCTCCCGCTGATCGTGGACGTGGCGGTGCCTCTCGGGTCGTACTACCTCGGCAAGGACGCCTTCGGGATGAGCACGTTCGCGGCGCTCGCCTTCAGCAGCGTGGTGCCGGCCCTGCGGACCGTGTGGAGCACGGTCAGGGAGCGGAAGACCAACGGTCTCGCCGGGCTCATCCTGGTGGTGAACGTCGTCTCGCTGGTGCTCGGCTTCGTCTCCGGTGACCCGCGGCTCCTGCTCGCCAAGGACAGCGCTGTCAGCAGCACGATCGCGATCGGCATCCTGGTCTCCGTGGCTCTCGGCAAGCCCATGATGACCACGGGGCTGAAGCCGTTCCTCGTGAAGGGCGACGCCGCCAAGGAGGCCGCCTGGCAGCGGCTGGCGTCGGGCGCCGCGGCCGGCTCGGCGGTCTTCCTGCGCAAGGAGCGGGCCTTCTCGATCGTCTGGGGCGCGGCGCTGCTCGCCGAATGCGTCGTGCGGGTCGTCGGCGCCTACACCCTCCCCGTGGACACCATGGTGTGGCTGGGCGGGGTCATCCTGGCCGTCGCGATCCTTGTCGCCATGGTCGTCGGCGGCGCGCTCGGCGCCGGGCCGATGGAAGCCCTGGTACGGGCCGAGGCGGCGAACACGACCGTGCAGCGTGAGGTCGCTCTGGCCGGCTGAGCGCTTCCCGCGCAGAGCTGAGTGAAATTCATCTTTGGCTTGATCTACCCACCGGTACGCCGGGGCCCTACGCTCGCCGCCATGACAGATGTGCTGCGGCGCGGCAGGGCCTCGCTGGCGTTCAGCTTCTTCGCGCAGGGCGCCACGTTCGCGCTGCTGGTGACGCGCATCCCGGCGATCCAGGACCGGTACGGCGTCTCCGACGGACTGCTGCCCGTCTTCCTGGCCGCGGTGCCGATCCTCGCCGGGGTCGGCAGCGTGACCACGGAGCAGCTCGTGCGGCGCGTACGGCCCAGCCGGCTGCTGCGGTGGTCCCAGCCCGTGGTGCTGCTGGCGCTGCTGGGCGTCGGGGCGGGCGGGGAGATGGCCGAGCTGGGGGCGGCGCTGGCATGCTTCGGGCTGGCGGTCGGTGCGCTGGACGCCTCGATGAACATGCTCGGGGTGAGTCTGCAGCGGACGTACGGGCGCAGCATCATGCTCAGCTTCCACGCGGCGTACAGCCTGGGCGGGATCGTCGGGGCCTCGCTGGCCTGGGTGGGGGCGCACTGGCATCTGGCGCTGTGGGTGTCGTATCTGCCGGTCGTGGCGGTGCTGTTGCCGGCGGCCCTGCTCGGCAGCCGGTGGTACGTCGACGGGGACCAGGGGCCGGTGGACGGCCGGGAGGAGCAGCGGGACGGCGGGGGCGTCGTCTTCAAGCTGCTGCTGCCGCTGTGCCTGGTGATGTCGTTCGCGTACATCGGGGACTCGACCGTCTCCAACTGGAGCGCGAAGTACCTGCAGGACACGCTGGGGAGTTCGGAGCAGCTGGCGACCGTCCCGTACAACGTGTACATGGTGACCACGCTGCTGGGACGGACCATCGGGGACTTCGGGGTGCGGCGGTTCGGGGCCGTGGTCGTCGTGCGGCTGGGGGCGCTGGTGGCGGCGCTCGGGTTCGCGGTGGTCGCCGTCGCGCCGGGGGCGTGGGTGGGGATGCTCGGGTTCACCCTGTTGGGGCTGGGGCTGTGCGTGCTGGTGCCGCAGACCTTCGCGGCCGCGGGGCGGCACGCTTTTGAAAGTCACGGTCCGGGGGCTTCGGACGCTGCCATCGCGCGGCTGAACATCTTCAACTACGTGGGTTTCCTCGTCGGTTCGCCGTTGGTGGGGGCGTTGGGGGACGCCTGGAGCTATCGGGGGGCGATGCTTGTGCCGATGGTGTTGGTGCTGGTGACGTTGGTGTACGCCAGGTCGTTCGAGGCTCAACCGGACCGATACGGTGGCGGGCATGAGCGGCCGCGCACAGCTGATGTGGGACGAGGCAGTAACGGGCTATGACTTCGGCCCGGACCATCCGATGGACCCGGTCCGGCTGGAGCTGACCCGGCGACTGGTCGGCGCCTTCGGGCTCGACCGGGAGATGGGCGTCGTCGCGGCGAAACCCGCCGGGGAGTCGACGCTGCGGCTGGTCCACCGGGAGGACTACATCGAGGCGGTGAAGGCCGCGTCGGCGGATCCGCGTGCGGCGGACGGGTCGTACGGGCTGGGCACGGTGGACGATCCCGCGTTCGCCGGGATACACGAGGCGTCCGCGCTGATCGCCGGGCAGTCGGTGGGCGCGGCGGAGGCCGTGTGGCGGGGGGACGCGGATCACGGGGTGAACTTCGCGGGCGGGCTGCACCACGCGATGCCCGGCGCCGCCTCGGGGTTCTGCATCTACAACGACGCGGCGCTGGCGATCGCGCGGCTGCTGGAGCTGGGGGCGGAGCGGGTCGCGTACGTCGACGTGGACGTGCATCACGGGGACGGGGTGCAGGCGGCGTTCTGGGAGGATCCGCGGGTTCTGACGATCTCGCTGCACGAGCATCCCCGTACGTTGTTCCCGCAGACCGGATGGCCGGAGGAGACCGGGGCGGCGGGGCCGGCGGAGGGTTCGGCCGTGAATGTCGCGCTGCCGGCGGGGACCGGGGACGCGGGGTGGTTGCGGGCGTTCCACGCGGTGGTGCCGGAGCTGATCGCCGACTTCCGGCCGCAGGTGCTGGTGACGCAGCACGGGGCGGACACGCACTTCGAGGATCCGCTCGCGCATCTCGCGGTGTCGCTGGACGCGCAGCGGGCGGTGCAGGTGGCGTGTCATTCGCTGGCGCACGAGTACGCCGGGGGGAAGTGGGTGGCGCTCGGTGGGGGAGGGTACGCCGTGGTGGAGGTGGTGCCGCGGTCGTGGACGCACCTCGTGGGGATCGCGGCGGGGCGGGAGGTCGCGCCCGAGGCGATGATTCCGGACGGGTGGCGGCAGGAGGTCTTCGCGCGTACGCGGCAGTTGGCGCCGGCGCGGATGACTGATGGGCGGTGGCCGGTGGAGTGGGGGTCGTGGGAGGAGGGGTACGACCCGGCGGATCGGTTGGACCAGGCGGTGCTGGCTACCCGGCGGGCGGCGTTTCCCCTGCGGGGGCTGTTGCCGTAGGGCGCCGCCCGGGTGGGGGGCCGTGTCTTTCGCCCCCGCAGCCCCTGCCCTTCCCGGCCCCAGGGGCTGCGCCCCTTCGACCCCGCTGGGGGCTGCGCCCCCGGACCCCCGCGGGGCTCCGCCCCTGCACCCCGCTTCGGCATGAACGGCCTCGTCCGCAAACTCCACCAGAGTGGGCACCCCCGGCCGGACTGAGCAATGCCGGCCGGTGCGTTGCGCCAACCGTGGGGTCTTCGCCTGTTTTCCCCACCCCCGGGGCTCCGGTCCGCGAGCATCGCTCCCGTGTTGAGCACGGGAGCACTGCGCGCGCATCTGTTGGCTGCCCGGCTTGCCGGGACCGTGGCGACCCTCAGGGAGGAGAGTCTGCGCAGTTATCGACTCTTCGCCGCCCGGGATCCCAGGGTGTTGATCGGGATCGACCCGGAGTGGTCGTGGGGGATGCGGGACCTGATCGCGTTGATGGCGGACAAGTGCGGGGTTTCAGCCGATCCTGCGCACATTTCAGGGCATGATGTGATCGACCCGGAGCGGACGCTGGCCGCGCTGGACGCCTTCGCGGACCGGGTCGCGACGGTCGCACGGTGTAGGGCGCCGGTGCTGCTGGGGACCGGGCACCCCCACCGGCTCCTGGGGTTCTACGCCGCCTTGGCGGACGCCTTGTCGGCGGCGGGATGTGAGGTCCTCACACCGGCGCAGGGTCGCTGTGTCGACATAACGACCCGGTTCGGCCTACGCACCTACAACCTTGATTACGTACGAGGCGTCGCGCTGCTACGAGACCCGGCAGCGGAACGCCCCGGTTGTGAGCCCGGCGCACACACGCACTCACCGCTCCCGCTTCGGACCGTGCTCGCCGCGGCCGCCGAGGCGGGAGGCCCACTGCCGGCGTTGGTGATCGGGGACCACGGCTGGGTCTGCGGTGCAGGTCAGCTGGGTTTCGAGGCCATCGGACTGGCCGACACGGACGATCCGGCGCTGTTCGTCGGGGAGGCCGAGGGCTCGGTGTCGGTCGCCGTTCCACTTGATGACGCGGTGCGGTCTTCTTACTACCGTCCGCTTACCCGCTACGTACTCAATCGAGCGTGTCTGTCACAGTAGGCCGCCGATGGGTGCACCTCTTCCCCACTCGCATCACCCGCCCCTACATTGGGGAGTGAGCACGCAACGACGAAGAGTCACCGGAAGGGGAAGCCGGTGGCCGTCGAGTGCGGAAGGTTCAGGTGTGTCATGGCTGCAGCTGGCGAGAGGCCTCTGAACGAGGTTCAGTTCCTTACCGTGGCGGAAGTCGCCTCGGTGATGCGAGTGTCGAAGATGACCGTGTACCGGTTGGTGCACAGCGGTCATCTGCCCGCGATCCGGGTGGGGAGGTCCTTCCGAGTCCCGGAGCAAGCGGTACACGAGTACCTTCGCGAGAGCTATGTGGGGGTGGAAACCGCCTGACGGCGACCGCCGGAGACCTCTCCGGAACACCTCGATTCGGCCCTCAGCGCTCGGACGGGTAGGCTAGCCCCTCGTAGGTCGTATGGGCCCATGGCGCCCAGCACCGAGTGATGAGAAGTGAGCGAGGGTAGTCGTGGGCTCTGTTATCAAGAAGCGGCGCAAGCGGATGGCCAAGAAGAAGCACCGCAAGCTGCTCAAGCGCACGCGCGTTCAGCGTCGCAACAAGAAGTAGCCGGCGCCGAGAGCGCGGCTTTGTGGCCTCCCACGGGGAAACCCGTGGGAGGCCACAGTCATATTCCCAAGGGGGAATTCCGCCACCCCGGCGCCGGGCGGTCATCACAGGGCGACATCCACCCGCTAAGTTGGCCGCACACGGGGAACGCGGGCTGGACTAGGTCTGGGACGAGGGCTGGAAGGAAGGCGCTGATCTTGGGAAAGGTCGTGCTCGTGACCGGAGTGGCCCGTCAACTGGGGGGCCGTTTCGTACGACGCATCCAGCGTGACCCGGAAGTGGACCGGGTCGTCGCCGTGGACGCGGTGCAGCCCGAGCACCACCTGGGGGGCGCCGACTTCATCCAGGCGGACATCCGGCAGCCGACCATCGCGCGCGTGCTCGCCGAGACGGGCGCCGACACGGTCGTCCACATGGACGTGACCGGCATGGCGCTGGGCACCGGCAGCCGGACCACGGTCAAGGAGACCAATGTCATCGGCACCATGCAGCTGCTCGGCGCCTGCCAGAAGTCGCCGACGGTGAAACGGCTGGTGGTGAAGTCCAGTACGAACGTGTACGGGTCGGCGCCCCGCGACCCGGCGGTGTTCACCGAGACCACTCCCGCCAAGTCCCTGCCCAGCGGCGGCTTCGCCAAGGACGTCTGCGAGGTCGAGGGATACGTACGGGGCTTCGCGCGCCGGCGGCCGGACGTCGCCGTGTGCGTGCTGAGGTTCGCCAACATCCTCGGGTCGAACGCGGACACCCCCCTGGCCTCCTACTTCTCGCTGCCCGTCCTGCCGACCGTGTTCGGCTACGACCCCCGGCTGCAGTTCGTGCATGAGGACGACGTGATCGAGGTGCTCAGGATCGCCTCGCACGAGCCGCGTCGCGGCACGCTCAACAGCGGCACTTTCAACATCGCCGGCGACGGGGTCCTGCTGCTCTCACAGTGCTCCAGGCGGCTGGGCCGCCCCACGGTGCCGCTGCTGCTGCCCGCCGTGACGTGGGCCGGCTCTCTGGTGCGTACGCTGGGTATGACGGACTTCTCGCCCGAGCAGATCCGGCTGCTCACCCACGGGCGGGTGGTGGCGACCGACCAGATGCGAGAGACGCTCGGATTCCAGCCGAAGTACACGACCGCGGAGACGTTCGCGGACTTCGCCCGCAGCCACGGCCCCGGGCTGCTGCCGCCGGAGGCCCTCTCGGGGGCCGTCGACCGGATCGCCGCGCTGTCCCTGCGGGGCAGCGGCCACCTCCCGACGCAGAGCGCCAACTGAGGAGCGCAGCAACGATGGCGGACGCCAAGGTCATTCCGTTCGACGACGACCGGTCCCGCGGGGGCGCCGCGCAGCGGCCGCCGCGGCGCCGGAGCGCCGGGAGCCGGCTGGGGAACGGGGAAGGAGGCGTGGTCCGGGAGGTCCAGCCGCTGCCCAGCCGGGCGGCCGCGCCCAAGGACGCCCCCGTGACCGGCGAGGAGACGCCGCTCGAGAAGCCGGAGGCCACGGCGCCCGCCGGGGACCTGGAGCGGCGTGTCGCCGCCGGCCTGTCCTTCCTGCGCCGTCGGCTCACCGGGGACTACGAGGTCGACGACTTCGGCTACGACGCGGAGCTCACCGACCAGGTCCTGATGTCCCTGCTGCGGCCGGTGTACGAGAAGTACTTCCGGGTCGAGGTGAAGGGCGTCGAGAACATCCCGGCCGAGGGCGGCGCGCTGATCGTCGCCAACCACTCCGGGACGCTGCCGCTGGACGGCCTGATGATGCAGGTCGCCGTGCACGACCACCACCCGGCGGGCCGGCACCTGCGGCTGCTCGCCGCCGACCTGGTCTTCGTGCTGCCGGTCGTCAACGAACTCGCCCGCAAGCTGGGCCACACCCTGGCGTGCGCCGAGGACGCGGAGGGGCTGCTGGGCCAGGGCGAGCTGGTCGGGGTGATGCCGGAGGGCTTCAAGGGCATCGGCAAGCCCTTCAGCGAGCGCTACAAGCTCCAGCGGTTCGGCCGGGGCGGTTTCGTCTCCACCGCCCTGCGCAAGGGCGTTCCGATCGTCCCCTGCTCGATCGTCGGGGCGGAGGAGATCTACCCGATGCTGGGCAACGCCAAGACCCTGGCCCGGCTCCTCGGTTTCCCGTACTTCCCGCTGACCCCGACCTTCCCGTGGCTGGGCCCGCTGGGTGCGATTCCCCTCCCCACGAAGTGGACGATCCAGTTCGGTGAACCGATCCCCACGGACGGCTACCCGCCGGAGGCCGCCGAGGACCCGATGCTGATGTTCAACCTGACGGACCAGGTCAGGGAACAGATCCAGCACACGCTGTACAAGTTGCTGGTGCAGCGGCGGTCGGTGTTCTTCTGAGGGGGCGGTGGGGCGGTCGGCGGACGGAGTCCGGCGCGGCCGGGCGAAGCCCGCGAAGCGGCGCGAGGGCGGCAATGCAAAGGGGTCCCTGGCCCGGCTCCTCGGTTTCCCGTACTTCCCGCTGACCCCGACCTTCCCGTGGCTGGGCCCGCTGGGTGCGATTCCCCTCCCCACGAAGTGGACGATCCAGTTCGGCGAGCCGATCCCCACGGACGGCTACCCGCCGGAGGCCGCCGAGGACCCGATGCTGATGTTCAACCTGACGGACCTGCAAGTTGCTGGTGCAGCGGCGGTCGGTGTTCTTCTGAGGGGGCCGGTACGGCGACGGGGGCGCCCCCTCGTGGCGTGGGCACCCCCGCTCTCTTACCGCTAGTTGCTGCTGCCGCTGCCGTTGTTGTTCTCGCCGTCGATGCCCAGGCCGGGCAGGAGGCCCGGGAGGAGGGGCGGGACGGTGACGTCCGGTGCGGGGATCGGGCCCTTGCTCGTGGACGGGGAGGCGCTGCCGCTGCTCTTCGGCGGGTCGAGCAGGCCGCCCGTGCTGCCGTCGATCAGACCGTCGCCGGTGCTGCCGGAGGCGGAGCCGCTGGGGCTGCCGGGGCTGGACTGGTGGCCGGAGGCGGAGCCGGTGCCGGGCGTGGTCGACCGGTGCGTGCCGGAGGAGCTGCTGGGCGTCCTGCCCGGGCTCTGCCGCTTGCCGTCGCCGGGCTGGGCGGGCTGCTGGGGGAGCAGGGACTGCAGCGGGGCGACCTCTTCGTCTATGGCGTCGAACACCGACGAGACCTGCTGACTGACGTCCCCGAGCTGGACGGGCAGCTTGTCGCGGAGGGCGCCCCACGCCTCGCGGTGGGACCGTGAGAACGCGGAGAGGACCTGGATGGGGCCCAGCGAGTCGGGGTCGCGCTCGTACGCCGCGTGCAGCAGCCGGTGGCCTTCGGAGACGTCGTGCCGCATGCCGGACAGCGTGCGGCGGATCTCACCGATGGACTCGTGGTCGAGGTGCCCGCCGCGGCCGCGTTCCATCAGCCGCCGCGCCTCGCCCAGCCGGGTCGAGGCCTGGTCGAGATAGCGCCCGCCGCGCTCGCTGTCCCCGTCGGACATGTAGTTGAGCTTGAAGTCCTCGATGCCGCGCTTGAGGCCGTACAGCGAGTCGCCGGGCAGGGCGTCGGAACTCGCGGCGGCGACCCCGCCGAACGCCCCCGCGGCCACACCGACGCTGAGCCCGCCCGCGGCGAGTCCCTTGGCCAGCCGTGAACGCGGTCGCAGCTTCCCCAGCGGGCTCGCCCGATGGCCGCCGCGCGCCCGGTGGGCTCGTTGTCCGGGCACCGCAGGGTCCGCCGCCTCGCCCGCGGTGCCCTCCCGCAGCATGGCCTCCATCGCGGCCACCAGCTGAGCCCGCTGGACGACCTTGACGTCGGGGTCGAGCTGCGGCTTGGGCAGCGCGCCGAGACCTCCGGCGAGGGCCAACAACCGGCCTCGCTCGGTCTGTTCCGCGGTGGCCGGGTCCGGTCGCGCCGGCCCTTCGGTCTGCTCGGCCACCGTGTCCCGGTCGGACTGCTCCTCCAGGGCCTGGGCGAAGGCGTTCGCCCGCCGGTGCGCCGATACGTTCGCGATCACTGGCGGCACCTCCTCTCGTCATGACGGTCGACTCCCCAGGGGGTCCTGAGGGTTGCACGCCCTCGACCGATCCACACGAACGAGTGAGCATGGTCGACCGGGACGTGACCACAGGGAGCCTGTATCCCGAACAACGACTGGCGCGCCACTTGGGTTACGGACGACGGACGGCCGGATCGGAAAGTCAAACGGCCTTCACGCAACGTGAGTTGGGCGTCGCCCTATGTCGCCCGGCGTCGCCGCTCGTCGCTCGGCGCTCGCGGTCAGCGCGCGTCGTCCGGCAGGAGCCGGGCGAGCGTGCGCACGGCCCGGTACTGGAGGGTCTTGATGGCGCCCTCGTTCTTGCCCATGACCCGGGCGGTCTCGGCGACGGAGAGACCCTGGAGGAAGCGCAGGGTCACGCACTCCTGCTGCTGGGGGTTGAGCCGTCGTACGGCGTCCAGCAGGGCGGCGTTGGAGAGGGACTCCAGCACCGAGTCCTCGGGGGAGCGCTCGACCTCGTTGGCGTCGAGCATCTCGCCGGTGGTGACCTCGAGGCGGAAGCGGCTGGACTTGAAGTGGTCGGCGACCAGGTTGCGGGCGATGGTGACGAGCCAGGCGCCGAAGTCGCGGCCCTGCCAGGTGAAGGTGCCGATCCGGCGCAGGGCGCGCAGAAAGGTCTCGCTGGTGAGGTCCTCGGCGGTGGCCCGGCCGCCGACCCGGTAGTAGATGTACCGGTACACCGTGTCGCTGTACTGGTCGTAGAGCCGTCCGAAGGCGTCGGCCTCGCCGGCCTGGGCGCGCTCCACGAGGTCCATCATCCGGGCGCTGTCGCTGTCCGCGGCCGGGCGGCGCGTGGTGGCCGAGCCGGTCGCGCGCCCTCGTCTGCCCACCGCGGCGCCCTCGGCCAGTGCGTAGCACGGGCCTACGGGCGCGGCGGTGGCGAAGGCGGGGACGGCGTACGCGGTGGGGGCGAAGTCGCGCAACGACGCTTTGACCGTCGCGACCGTCGCGCGCAGCGCAGCCAGGCCCGAGGCGTCAACCCCGACGTGTGGGTACACGGGACTCCCAGAGGCAGAGCTTCCATCACGTGCAGTACGGGACCTTTCACCCGTCGTAGCGACGGAGGGGTACCGGTTTGCGTCCCAGGAGAATAACGCTTCGTGCAGGCGCTGCTACACCCAGTTGCTCAAATCATCGATTACGTCGCTTCCGTAACCGTTTGACGCCCCTTCACATGTCTGAGCGTGACCGATTGCTGATCGGAAAGGTGTGGATTTCGGCGAACCGCGGGCGCGTCGGGGTACGGATGGGGTATCCCCCACCCGACCCGTGTTCGACTGCGCGAGAGGGCGCGTCGCCTACCGGCGGCGCCGGTGCAGGGCGATCGCCGCCGCGGTGCCGCCCGCCACGGCGCCGACACCCGCCGCCGCGGGGATGCCGACCTTCGCCGCCTTGCGGCCGGTGCGGTAGTCCCGCAGGCGCCAGTCCTTGTCCCGGGCGTGCTTGCGCAGCTTGGCGTCCGGGTTGATGGCGTAGGGGTGGCCGACGAGGGAGAGCATCGGGATGTCGTTGTGGGAGTCGCTGTAGGCGGCGCAGCGGGACAGGTCCAGGCCCTCCGCGGCGGCCAGCGCGCGCACCGCCTCCGCCTTGGCGGGGCCGTGCAGGGGCTCGCCGACCAGCTTGCCGGTGTAGACGCCGTCGACCGACTCCGCCACCGTGCCCAGCGCACCCGTCAGGCCCAGCCGACGCGCGATGACCTGCGCGATCTCCACCGGGGCCGCCGTGACCAGCCACACCTTCTGGCCCGCGTCCAGGTGGGCCTGGGCCAGCGCCCGGGTGCCCGGCCAGATGCGGTCGGCCATGTACTCGTCGTAGATCTCCTCGCCGATCGACTCCAGCTCGGCCACCCGGTGGCCCTTGACGATCGACAGCGCGGAGTCGCGCGCGTCCTGCATGTGCTCGGGGTCCTCGACCCCGGCCAGCCGGAACCAGGCCTGCTGCCAGGCGAATTTCGCCAGGTCGCGGGTCTCGAAGAACTTCCGCTTGTACAGGCCCCGCCCGAAGTGGAACAGCGCGGCGCCCTGCATCACCGTGTTGTCCAGGTCGAAGAACGCGGCGGCCTTGTCGTCGCCGAGCACCGGGAACTCCGGTTCCCGGTCCGTGACGTCGGTGTCCCGGGCGTCCTGCACGTCCACGACGTCCAGGAGGTCCTGCGAGGACTTGCGCGCGGCCTCCGCCGAGGCCTCGCCTGCCAACACGCTCCGCGCCGTGGCGGAGCGCCTACGGGGAGTGAGCCATCCGAGAGCGGCCATGGCGTGAGCATAGCCAGTTTGTTCGGAGCTTCCGGCGCGGTGAGGTTGGGACGCTGTGAACTCTCCGCGACCGTGTCGTTAAACCAGCGGGAGAATGGCCCTCATGAGTCCCCTCTTTCGACGTAAGGGCGCGCCGGGCGACCGGCTCGTCACGCTGATCCGGAAGCCCGGCTGCCATCTGTGCGACGACGCGCAGGCCGTGGTCGAGAAGGTCTGCGGCGATCTGGGCGTGCCCTGGGAGCAGAAGGACATCACCCAGGACCAGGCGCTCCACGACCAGTACTGGGAGCAGATCCCCGTCGTCCTGGTCGACGGCAGGCAGCACACCTTCTGGCGGGTGGACGAGGGTCGCCTCCGAAAGGAACTGACCGACTAGTCCAAGTCATGCGGAAGCTGGCTTAGGATCGATGGCGGCTTGGTCTCGGGGGCGGGAATCGCGAGGAGTGTGTCGGTTTTGCCCCCACGAGTGAGGTGCGTGAGCCCGGTCACGTTGGGCGGGCAAAACGGACACCATCTTTGTGCACGCGTTCACAAAGACATAGCCTGCATTCGACGGGGCGGTCTGGGGACGTGTGACCGCCTGCAGCCCCGCTCTACCCGCAGGAGCACCGTGGCAACTGGCCGAACTCACCGACCGGCGACCCGCAGCCGAGGGATTCCCGAGGCCACCGTCGCCCGGCTTCCGCTGTACCTCCGAGCCCTCACGGCACTCTCGGAGCGCTCGGTGCCCACGGTCTCCTCCGAGGAGCTGGCCGCCGCCGCGGGAGTGAACTCCGCGAAGCTGCGCAAGGACTTCTCCTACCTGGGTTCGTACGGAACGCGCGGTGTCGGCTACGACGTCGAGTACCTCGTCTACCAGATCTCCCGCGAGCTGGGCCTGACCCAGGACTGGCCGGTCGTCATCGTCGGTATCGGCAATCTCGGCGCCGCCCTCGCCAACTACGGCGGGTTCGCCTCCCGCGGCTTCCGGGTCGCCGCGCTGATCGACGCCGACCCCGCCATGGCCGGGAAGCCCGTCGCGGGCATCCCCGTGCAGCACACCGACGAGCTCGAGAAGATCATCAAGGACAACGGCGTCTCCATCGGCGTGATCGCCACCCCCGCGGGCGCCGCCCAGCAGGTCTGCGACCGTCTCGTCGCCGCCGGTGTCACCTCCATCCTGAACTTCGCGCCGACCGTCCTGGCCGTCCCGGACGGCGTCGACGTGCGCAAGGTCGACCTCTCCATCGAGCTGCAGATCCTCGCCTTCCACGAGCAGCGCAAGGCCGGCGAGGAGACCGCCGCCGGCGACGGCGCGCTGCCCGCCGCCACCCGCGCCAAGTCCGCCGACCAGGGACCCGACGGGGACGTGCCCGCCGTGATGCCGGCATGAGTCTCCTCGTCGTCGGACTGAGTCACCGCAGCGCCCCGGTCAGCGTCCTGGAGCGCGCCGCGCTCTCCACGGACGCCCAGGTCAAGCTGCTGCACGACACGGTCGCCGCCGAACCGGCCACCGAGGCCGCGCTGCTCGCCACCTGCAACCGCATCGAGCTGTACGCCGACGTGGACAAGTTCCACGCCGGTGTCGCCGAGCTGTCCACGCTGCTCGCCCGGCACAGCGGCGTCGGGCTGGACGAGCTCACCCCCTACCTCTACGTGCACTACGAGGACCGGGCCGTCCACCACCTCTTCTCGGTGGCCTGCGGACTGGACTCGATGGTCGTCGGCGAGGGCCAGATCCTCGGCCAGATCAAGGACTCCCTGGCCCGCGCGCAGGACCTGCACACCGCCGGACGCCTGCTCAACGACCTGTTCCAGCAGGCCCTGCGGGTCGGCAAGCGCGCCCACTCCGAGACCGGCATCGACCGCGCCGGCCAGTCCCTGGTCACCTTCGGCCTGGAGCAGCTGGCCCTCGGCACACCGGTCGAGGCCTGGGCCCGCGGCAAGAAGGCCCTGGTCATCGGCGCAGGCTCGATGTCCTCCCTGGCCGCGGCCACGCTCGCGCGCGCCGGGGTCGCCGAGGTCGTCGTCGCCAACCGCACCCAGGACCGCGCCGAACGCCTCGCACAGATACTCACCGAGGGTGACGACACGCACGTACTGGCCCGCGCGGTACCGATGGACGCCGTCGCGTTCGAGCTGACACGTGCCGACGTCGCCGTCTCCTGCACCGGGGCGACGGGGCTGGTCCTGTCCGCCGAGGCCATCGCGAACGCGGTCGAGGGCCGCACCGGCGAGCTCACGGCGGCGGACGGCGACGGCCGTACCCCAGCCCCGGCCGACGGCGACGGCCGTACCCCCGCCCCGGCCGACGTACGACCGGCCCAGCCGCCCGCCGCGGGCACCGACGACGGCTGCCCGCTCGACCTGTCCGCCGTGCCGGGCGCCACCGGCTTCTCCGTGATGGGGGAGGCCGCCGTCGCCGGCATCGACGCGGCGACGCTCGAGCAGCACGGCGCCTGGGTGGACAACGCCACCGTCGACCGGCGGGGCGCCACCCGCCGCGGCCCCGAGGCCGACGCCGAGCTGATCACCGCGCTCGCCGCGACCGTCGCCACCGTCGGCCGCATCCCCGAGCGCCGCAGGCCCGAGCCGGTCGCGGAGATACCCCGTCCCGCCCCCGCGCTCTTCCTCCTCGACCTGGCGATGCCCCGCGACATCGACGCGGCCGTGCACCGATTGGCCGGAGTGCGGCTGGTCGACATAGAGTCGCTGGCCGAGGCTTCCGCCGACGCACCGATGGCGGCCGACGTCGACCAGGTACGCCGTATCGTCTCCGACGAGGTCGCCGCCTTCGGTGCCGCCCAGCGGGCCGCGCACATCACGCCGACCGTGGTGGCCCTGCGCACCATGGCCGCCGACGTGGTCTCCAGCGAGATCGCCCGGCTCTACGGACGGCTGCCCGACCTGGACGACCGCCAGCGCGGCGAGGTCCGCCAGGCCGTGCACCGCGTCGTCGACAAGCTGCTGCACGCGCCTACCGTCCGGGTCAAGCAACTCGCGGCCGAGCCCGGCGGCGCCGGGTACGCGGACGCGCTGCGCACCCTGTTCGACCTCGACCCCGAGACGGTGGCCGCCGTCTCCCGGGCCGACCACGACTCCGAGAAGAACGGCAAGAACCGAGGGCCAGCATGAGTACCACCAAGGCACTGAGACTCGGGACCAGGCGGAGCAGGCTCGCCATGGCCCAGTCCGGGCAAGTGGCGGATGCCGTGAGCCAGGTGACCGGGCGGCCCGTCGAGCTCGTCGAGATCACCACGTACGGCGACGTCTCCCGCGAACACCTCGCCCAGATCGGCGGCACCGGCGTCTTCGTCACCGCGCTGCGCGACGCCCTGCTCAAGGGCGAGGTCGACTTCGCGGTGCACTCGCTGAAGGACCTGCCGACCACGCAGCCCGGGGAACTGGCGCTGGCCGCCATACCGGTCCGCGAGGACCCGCGGGACGTGATCGTCGCCCGGGACGCGCTGAAGTTCACCGACCTCCCCCGCGGCGCCCGCATCGGCACCGGCTCGCCGCGCCGCATGGCGCAGCTCAACGCGTACGCCCGCGCCCACGGACTGGACATACGCACGGTCCCGATCCGCGGCAACGTGGACACGCGCATCGGATACGTCCACGACGGCGAACTCGACGCCGTCGTCCTCGCCGCCGCCGGCCTGAGCCGGATACGCCGGATGGACGAGGTGACCGACTTCCTGTCGGTCGACACGGTTCTGCCCGCCCCCGGCCAGGGGGCACTGGCGATCGAATGCGCCGCGGACGACGCGGACCTGATCGCCGCACTCGGCGTACTCGACGACCCCTTCACCCGGGCCGCCGTGACCGCCGAACGGTCCCTGCTCGCCGCCCTGGAAGCCGGCTGCAGCGCCCCCGTGGGCGCACTGGCCGACTTGCTGGCCGACGGGCAGATTGTCAAGGAAATGCGCCTGCGCGGCGTCGTCGGCACCCCCGACGGCACCCGCACGGTGCAGCTGTCCACCACCGGTCCCGTGCCCGGGACACATGACCAGGCAACGGCGCTCGGTCGCGAACTCGCCACCGAGATGCTTGCCCAGGGCGCGGCCGGTCTGATGGGGGAGCGAGCACATTGAGCCCCACCACCCTTCCCGCCGCCGGTCCGGAACACGGGCACGTCACCTTCCTCGGTGCCGGACCCGGGGATCCGGGACTGCTGACTCTGCGCGCCGTCGAGGCGCTGGCGAACGCGGACGTCCTCGTCGCCGAACACGACGTGCTCGACGTGATCCGCGCGCACGCCAGGCAAGGCGTCTCCGTGGTGCATACGGACACGGATCCTTCCGGGGACACGTATCCGCCCACGGGCACACCTCAGCTGACGGTCGTTGACGGCACGTCAGCAACCGCAGCCGTCCCGCCCGCGCGGGATGCCGTTCATCTTGTCATGGAGGCCGCGCGGGGCGGCAGGCGGGTCGTCCGTGCGGTGTCCGGGGACCCCGGACTCGACACGTACGCGGCCGAGGAGATGCTCGCCTGCGCCTCCGCCGGGGTGCCCTTCGAGGTCGTCCCCGGCATCGCGACCGCCGTCGGCGTGCCCGCGTACGCCGGTGTGCCGCTGCGCGACGCGCAGGGCGCGGACGTCCGGTTCGTGGACGCCCGTACGGCGTCCGACCGCTGCTGGACCGAGGTCGGCGCCTCCGACGGCACGGTCGTCGTCTCCACCACGCTGGACTCCGTGGCCGCCGCCGCGGGCGAACTGGTGGCGGCCGGCCGCAAGCCGGACACCCCGCTGACGGTCACCATCGCCGGTACGACCACCCGCCAGCGCACCTGGACGGCGACCCTCGGCACCATCGCGCAGACCTTCAAGCAGGCCAAGGTGCTGCCGTCCCCCGACGGCGGCCGGCCGGTGATAGCCGTGGTCGGCGAGCGGTCCGCCACCGCCCAGCGCGACCAGCTCTCCTGGTTCGAGTCCAAGCCGCTGTTCGGCTGGAAGGTCCTCGTGCCGCGCACCAAGGAGCAGGCGGTGTCGCTCTCCGACCAGCTCCGCTCGTACGGGGCCGTCCCGCACGAGGTGCCGACCATCGCGGTCGAACCGCCGCGCACGCCCCAGCAGATGGAGCGGGCGGTCAAGGGCCTGGTGACGGGCCGCTACGAGTGGATCGCGTTCACCTCGGTCAACGCGGTCAAGGCCGTCCGGGAGAAGTTCGAGGAGTACGGCCTCGACGCGCGCGCCTTCGCGGGCATCAAGGTGGCCGCGGTGGGTGAGCAGACCGCCAAGGCCCTGGTCGCCTTCGGCGTGAAGCCCGACCTGGTCCCGAGCGGCGAGCAGTCGGCGGCTGGCCTCCTGGAGGACTGGCCCCCCTACGACCCGGTCTTCGACCCGATCGACCGCGTGTTTCTGCCGCGCGCCGACATCGCCACGGAGACCCTGGTCGCCGGGCTGATCGAGCTCGGCTGGGAGGTCGACGACGTCACGGCCTACCGCACGGTCCGCGCCTCGCCGCCCCCGGCGGAGACCCGTGAGGCGATCAAGGGCGGCGGCTTCGACGCGGTCCTCTTCACCTCCTCCTCCACGGTCCGCAACCTGGTCGGCATCGCCGGCAAGCCGCACAACGTGACGGTGATCGCCTGCATCGGCCCGGCCACGGCCAAGACGGCCGAGGAACACGGCCTGCGCGTCGACGTCATGGCCCCCGAACCGTCCGTCCTGAAGCTGGCGGAGGCCCTGGCCGACTTCGGCATGAAGCGCCGCGCCGCCGCCCTTGAGGCGGGGGACCCGGTGACACGGCCGAGCGAGCGCCGGCCGGGGGCGCGGAGGCGGCGGTCGACGACGTAGCCGTAAACGGTGGGCTTGCAATGAGCAGACCCCCGAACGCCCCACCGTTCCGCTGAGGGACGGTGGGGCGTTCTTGTTGTTGTCACGGGCAGGGTGGGAAAGTTTTCAAAAGCAGCTAAGCCATCGAAGCTGTTCTGAGAAGCCGGCTTCTCAGAACAGCTTCGTCGAAATTGTTGACCTTGCATCGCTGGGGCTACTACTGTGGTTCGTGGGCGCCGCGGTCAAACGAAGTCGACTCAACCCGCCTTGCGCCAGAAGCAGTTGTGCCCTCGAGTCCGCCCGAGTCGAGCGGGCGGACTCGAGGGTCACAACCAAGCACTGCCAAGGGCTGTATGCGATGCAGTGACAGGGATCCAAGGCTTACTCAAAGGACTCTACCACGGTCGGGTCACGGGGGAAAGGATGTGCGGTGACTCTGGGTGACCGAGGGATGGATGAGGACAGTCGG
Organism: Streptomyces sp. NPDC001544; assembly: GCF_042894285.1. Lineage (NCBI taxonomy): Bacteria > Bacillati > Actinomycetota > Actinomycetes > Kitasatosporales > Streptomycetaceae > Streptomyces > Streptomyces sp. NPDC001544. The sequence goes on from NZ_JBIAVN010000010.1 coordinate 18,135, forward strand.
TTAATCGAAGCCATCTCTCCAGAGCGGTTCCAGTCGTTCCTGCACAGGTGTGGAGGCAACCGCACCCGCGCACTGCGGCTGTACGCCTGGGACTCCGAGGTGGCCCGGGCTATGCAGAGCCCCTTGCGTGACCTCGAGGTGAGCCTGCGAAACCGGCTCCACCGCCAGCTCGTGGGACGTCATGGCCAAGAGGCCTGGTGGGACGTGCCGAAGGCGCGGCCCAACTACAAGGGCCAGAACATGCTGGCCCAGGCGATGGAGACCTTGGAGGACAGGCGACCGTACCGCCCGTTCGGCCCGTGCGACATCGTCGCGCAGCTGTCGTTCGGCTTCTGGGTCAGCCTGCTCGGGCGTGGCGGCCGTGACAACTACGAGATGAAGTACTGGAACTCTTCGCTCCGTCATCTGTTCCGGGAGCACCGCGGCGGCCGGGCGGACCTGTACGAGCGATTCAAGCTCATGCTTACGCTGCGGAACCGCATCGCGCATCACGAGTGCGTCTTCCACCGGCATCTGGATCGAGACCTGGACACCGCCTTGACGTTGATGCGGTACCTCTCACCGGAAATGGCCGACCGGCATGAGAAGTACGGGCAGGTACCCGCAGTGTTGGCACGCAAGAAGGCGGTGCTCTCCGGAGAAGAGCCGATGCGGCTGTGAGGCCGTGGCCGTAGAAGAGGCCACCTACGACGGGGACGGAAAGGAATGGGAACCGGAATGACGACGCGGGCGCAGGAACAGACGGGCGAGTCGTCGTTGGTCTCGCTCGGCGAGATCAAGGAACTCGCCGAGGTCGGCCGGCCCACCGTCAGCAATTGGCGGCGCAGGTTCGCCAAGGAGGTCCTGGGAACCGGCGGCAACGGACGCATGCCGTTCCCCGATCCCGTGGGAGGCAGCGACAGCAAGCCTCTTTTCGACGCCGAGGACGTGGCGTCCTGGCTGGACCTGCGCCCCATCCCGGACGCGGAGCCTGAGGAGGACGGCACCGTTCCCACCTACGGTGACCGGTTCCGGCGCGGGCTACGGTTGCGCGGACTGGTGGCGTTGCGTCACGAGCTGGGCTCTGCGGACCGGCTCATCGTCGACGCGCTTGCCGCGTGCGCCATGGCGGGTGAAGGGGGCGACTGGTACCCGGAGTATCTCCCCGAGCACCTGCTGGAGGATGTGGAGAACGCTGATCCCCGTGTTGTCCGTGCCGTCCGCGACCTCATCGAGGAACTCGGCTCACCGGCCGCTGCGGCTGACACCGTGCTGGGTCTGGCCGAGCGACTGGAGTCGGACCTGACGACGGACACGACGCCGCTCGCTGTAGCACGGCTGATCAGCACGCTGGCCGGTCCGGTAGGGGTGCTGTCCTCCGGCCCTGATCATCCAACGGTGATCAACCTGTGTGCAGGCACCGGGGAGCTGCTGTTCGCGCTCGACAGCATCAAGGGACGCGGGGGCATCGTCGCGGTAGAACCCGATCCACTGCGCCGCAAGCTTCTCCTCTACCGGCTGTTCGCACACCACTGCACCGCCGTGGACATCTGCTCGCAAGCAGAAGAACTGGACACGCTGCGCCCCTGGGAACAGCGTGAGCTCGATCTGGACCCCGACCGCCCCTGGGGAATCCCGTCCGGCGACATCGTCCTCGCCGACCCGCCCTACGCCGCTGGGGAGCGGGAGTTCGACGAGGGCGGCCCGCTCGGCTGGGCGCTGGAGGCCGTGCGCCGGCTGAATCCCGGCGGCCGAGGGCTTGTCGTCGTACCATCCTGGACCCTGAGCCGGCCGCGTGGCACGACACCGACACCGAACGCGCGGATGCGGGAAGAGCTGCTGAGTCGGGACGCGGTGGAGGCGGTCATTCAACTGCCGCGCCGGATCCATCCGTTCCGCACGGGTGCGGAGCACGCGCTGCTGGTGTTGCGTGGTGAGGCGGCCCCAGAGCAGCGGGGCGAGGTGTTGTTGGTCGACGCCGACCGGATCGCCCGTCGTGTCGGCGGCGCGTGGACGGCGTACGTAACCGAAGTGCTGGATGCCGGTCGGTCACCGGTGGACGAGGAGGCCGGGTACTTCCCCGTGTCGGCCGCAGGGCCGAGGGCGGACGCGCTTTTGGACGGCCGCTCGGTGCTGCCGGCGCACCGGCTCGCCTCTAAGGAACAGGACTTGGACCACTTCTCGGCCACCCTGGACGCGCGCCGCGAGGCCGCCGTCGCTCTGCCGGGCCTGAAGGAGTGGATCGGCAATCTGGGCATTGCCCGTCGGCCCGAGGACAGTGCGGTGACGCACCGCAAGGTCGGCGAACACCTGAGGGCCGGCCAGCTCCGACTGCTGGCCGGGCACCGCATCCGCGAATCGGACATCGGGGACGCCGGTCTGATGGTCATCGGCCGCGAGGAGATGCTCGGCGCGCTTCCGCTCGGCCGGCGACGGATCGCTCTGGAGGATCTGGCCCAGTATCCGCAATCGGTGACGACCGAGCGCGGCGATGTCTTCCTGCTCACCGAGCACGGGGTGCACACGCGCGTGGACGACGCGGGCGGATGTGTGCTGCTGGCTCCGGTACAAGGGCTGAGGATCCCGGCCTACCGGGAGTACCTGGCGGGTCCCGACGCGAAACGTCCGGTGGCCCCGGAGAACCTGTGGATGCGCCCCCAAGCGCTGGCACAGCTGCTCGCCGCCCCACGCAACCAGCAGCGCGGCAGTGGCTCGCTGGTGCGCAGGGTGAGCGTCCGGGACATGGACCTGCCGGGGCTCACCCCCGAGGAGGTCGCCGAGCTGGAGGCCATCCTGACCGAGACGGGCCGGCAGCGGGCGGAGGTGCGGCGGCAGCTGGAGGCGCTGGACAACCTGGCCCGGCGGCTGGCGGCCGGCGTCGCCGACGGAGACCTGGCGTTGCGCCGCAGACCCGGTACGTGAGGGCATGACGGTCGCGGCGACCGGGGCAGGCAGTTCCGGCGGCCCCTCCTCGTACACGGCATTCGACGAGAACCATCAAGCACAGGAAAGAAGTGAGGCACCCGTGCCGCCACGTAAGAAGACAACCAAGGCTCCGTCCATGGAGGAGGTGTTGTGGGCGTCGGCGGACAAGCTGCGCGGCAGTCTGGACGCCGCCGAGTACAAGCACTTCGTGCTGGGCCTGGTCTTCCTGAAGTACGTCTCCGCCGCCATGGCTGAGAAGCGGGCGCAGCTGGAGGCCGAGCTGCGGGAGGAGGGTGGCTGGAGCGAGGACGACATCCTCGCCACCCTTGAGGAGCGCCGCGAGTACACCGGCTCGGGGATCTTCTACGTCCCGCCGACCGCCCGCTGGGAAAGCGTGTTGGAACGGGCGAAAGGCACGGTCGAGGGCCAGAGCCTCGGCGAGGCCCTCGACGCGGCGATGCGCGCCATCGAGAAGTTCAACCCGGCCCTGAACCGGACCCTGCCGAAGATCTACAACAGCGGGCGCGTGGACGAGGAGCGCCTCGCGGGCCTGGTGAAGCTGCTGGACCGGCTGGTCTTCCAGGAGCAGCTGGGCGAGGACGGCGCGCGCAAGGGCGCGCGGGACGTCATGGGCGAGGTGTACGAGTACTTCCTCAGAGAGTTCGCTCTGAAGGAGGGCCGTAAGGGCGGCGAGTACTTCACCCCCGAAAGCGTGGTGAAGCTCCTTGTCGAGGTCCTGGAACCGAAGCAGGGCGAGCGGGTGTATGACCCGGCGTGCGGCTCGGGTGGCATGTTCGTGCAGGCGGAGAAGTTCATCGAGTCGCATGGCGGCAACCCGCTGAACGTCTCCGTGTTCGGTCAGGAACTCAACCAGACCACCTGGCAGTTGGCCCACATGAACCTCGCCATCCACGGAGTCGAGGCCAAGCTGGGCGACGAGCCCGCCGACACCTTCCGCAACGACCAGCACCCCGAGCTGAAGGCGGACGTGGTGATGGCCAACCCGCCCTTCAACATCTCCGACTGGGGCGGGGAGCTGCTTGGCATGGACAAGCGGTGGATGTACGGCACCCCGCCCGTCGGTAATGCCAACTACGCCTGGCTCCAGCACATGATCAGCAAGCTGGCACCGGGCGGGCGTGCGGGCGTCGTCCTCGCGAACGGCTCGATGAGCAGCAAGCAGTCGGGCGAGGGCGACATCCGCCGCGCGATCGTCGAGGACGACATGGTGGCCTGCATGATCGCCTTGCCCGGCCAGCTCTTCCGGTCCACCCAGATCCCCGCCTGCCTTTGGTTCATGGCGGAGGGGAAGGGGCGGCACTCGGGGTGGGTGCGCGGGCGTAAGGGCGAGGTGCTTTTTATCGACGCGCGTGAGTTCGGGGTGATGAAGAACCGCACGCTCAGGGAGCTGACGGGGGAGGAGATCGTCCACCGGATCGGCGACACGGTGCGGGCGTGGCGGGGTGTGGAGGGCTACGGGCCGTACGAGGACGTCCCGGGCTTCTGCGTGAGCGCTTCGCTGGATGTAGTGGCCGGGCACGACTTCGTGCTGACGCCGGGGCGGTACGTGGGCGCGGCTGAGGCGGAGGTCGACCCGGACGCGGAGCCGGTGGAGGCGAAGATCGCTCGGTTGACGGCTTTGCTGCGGGAGCAGTTCGCGGAGTCGGAGCGGTTGGCCCAGGTTGTGATTGAGCAGTTGGGGAGGGTGTGATGAACAGCTGGACGACTGTTCCTTTCGGTATTCTTGGCGACCGCGGCGAGGCCGGTTTCGCACTCGGTCCCTTTGGGTCGAAGGTAACGACCAAAGATTACGTTGCGTCGGGGGTGCCGTTTATTCGAGGTGTAAACCTGGGAGGCGGAAGGTTCCGCGATGAAGGGTTCGTCTTCCTTGATGAAGCGACAGCTAGGGAAGTCGAGTCTGCGGCCGTTGCGTCGGGGGATCTGGTTTTCACCCGGAAGGGTACCATTGGTCAGGTTTCCATGATTCCTCGCGCATCCCGGTTCCCCTCTTACGTCATCTCGTCGAGCCAGATGAAGGCGCGTCTGGACGAGAATAAGGCTCTGCCTGAGTTCTATTATTACTGGTTCCGATCGCCGCAGGGGCAGCATGCTTTGTTGGCCAATGCCTCACAGGTGGGGGTTCCGAGTATCGCCAATTCCCTTTCGACGCTCAGGAGGATCCTGGTTCCGTTCCCTTCGCGGGTGGAGCAGCAGGCAATCGCAGAAGTTCTCGGCGCCCTGGATGACAAGATCGCCTTCAATGAGCGGATTGCCTCCACCGCTCGTGAGCTTTGTCGAGCCGTCATGCAGGAGCTCTGGATCAGGGGCGGTTTCATGTCGCTGACGCGCGAAGTTACCACCGCCCGGCACAATTGGCGACGTGTGACTCTTGGCAAACTATGTGCAGCCGGTGGTGGAGCTATCCAAACAGGTCCGTTCGGAAGCCAATTGCACGCCTCCGACTACGTTGACTCTGGGATTCCGAGTGTCATGCCCCAGAACATCGGGGACAACTTCATTTCGGAGGAGGGAATCGCACGGATTACGGCTGCGGACGCCGAAAGACTGTCTAAGTACCTCCTGGCGGAGGGGGACATCGTGTACTCCCGTCGCGGCGACGTGAAGCGTAGGGCACTGGTACGGAAGTACGAGGCCGGTTGGCTTTGTGGCACCGGGTGTCTGCGCGTTCGTGTTGGATCGGCTGCAGAGCCGCTGTTCATCAGCTACTACCTGGGCGAGCCCGAGATCCAAGAATGGATCGCACAACATGCGGTCGGCGCGACGATGCCGAACCTGAACACGGCGATTCTCGGCGGCGTGCCCGTCGTACTGCCGCCAGGTGAAGAGGTACGCAGGATCAACGAGCGCCTGGCCGGGCCCGACGCGGTGGCCGCGCACATGCAGCACGAGAATCGCACCCTCGCCGACCTCCGCGACACCCTCCTCCCGCAACTTCTCTCCGGCCAGCTCCGCGTCAAGGACGCGATCCGTACCGTCGAGGAGGTCGTATGACCGCAGGTGCCGAGGAGCCGCTCGGTGAGCCCCCGATAGACCGGCTCACGGAGAAAGAGCTGGAGCTGCACGCGCTCGACCTGCTCGCCGAGTACGGCTGGCAGCACATTCCGGGTCCCGAGTTGGGGCCCGCGTACGGCATCCGTGCGGACTGGGACGATCTGGTTCTGCGCCCTCGCCTGCTCAAGGCGATCCGGGCCCGCTATCCGCGTCTGCCCGACCACGTCGCCGAGGACGCCGCGAGCGAGCTGCTGCGCTGGCACACCAGGAACGATCTCCGTGAGAACCACCGTTTCTACGAGCGCCTGACAGCCGGCGTCCGCGTCCCCTACGACGACCCCACCACCGGCGAGAAGCGCCACGCCACCATCCGCCCGCTCGACTTCGCCGACCCGCACGGCAACGACTTGGTGGCCGCCTCCCAGGTTCGGGTGCGCAGCACCAAGAACCGCACCTTCGTCTTCGACATCGTGCTGTACGTCAACGGCCTCCCCCTCGCCGTCTTCGAGCTGAAGAAGGCCGACAGCAACGACAGCGCACGCACGGCCTACGACCAGCTCCAGGGCTACCGGCGCGAGCTCAAGGACACCGGAAGCTTCGCCACACTCCTAGTCACCCTCGTCTCCGACGGAATCACCGCCCGCCTCGGCACCCCCTTCACGCCCTGGCAGCACATGGCCCCCTGGCACGCCGACGAGCACGACGTCATGCTTCGTAAGGAGGAGCGGCAGGACGGCCGCGCGCTGGAGCGGATGCTCTACGGCGCCTTCGAGCCCGCCCGGTTCCTGGACCTGGTCGCAAACTTCCTGTCGTACTCGGCCCCGGAATCCGGCGCCGTCGACACGGTCAAGCTTGCCAAGGCCCACCAGTACATCGCCGTGAACGCCGCCGTACGCGCCACCGAGTCTGCCGTGGCCACCGACGGCCGGGCCGGCGTCGTCTGGCACACCCAGGGGGCCGGCAAGAGCGAGGAGATGCTGTTCTACGTCGGCAAGGCCGCCCGTACCCCCGAGCTGTCCAACCCGACCTTCGTCCTCCTCACCGACCGCATCGACCTGGACACCCAGCTCTACGACACGTTCGCCGCCAGCCGCACCCTGGAGAAGATCACCGGACCGCCGGAGAAGGCGGAGGACGCGAGCCAACTCCGACAGCTGCTCCAACGGCAGGAGGGCGGCGGCGGTGTCATCTTCACCACTCTGCAGAAGTTCCGCCTCAACCAGGAGGAGAAGGAAGCGGGTGTCCGGCACCCGCTCATCTCCCCGCGCCGCGACGTGATCGTCGTCGTCGACGAGGCCCACCGCAGCCACTACGACTTCATCGACGGCTACGCCCGCAACCTGCGCGACGCACTGCCGAACGCCACGTTCATCGCCTTCACCGGAACCCCCATCGAGAACGGCGTCGGCAGCACCCGCGGCGTCTTCGGCGAGAACATCCACACCTACGACCTCACACAGGCCGTCGATGACGGAGCTACCGTTCCCGTCTTCTACGAGCCCCATCTTGTCCGGGTGGACCTGCCGGCCGACGTCGACCTCGATGACCTCGACGCACGCGCCGAGGGGTTGATAGAGGGGCTGTCAGAGGAGGAAAAGCGCAAGGCTCGTCAGCAGTTCGGGGAGTACGAGAGCCTGATCGGCGCCCGGCAGCGGATCAAGGAGCTGGCCGGAAAGCTGCTCGACCACTGGGACGTGCGCAGCCGGGAGATGACCAAGCTCACCGGATATCCGGGCAAGGGCATGATCGTCTGCGCCTCCCGGGTCATCGCCGCTCGCCTCTTCGAGGAGATCATCCGCCGTCGGCCGGAGTGGGCCGGGGACCGCGACCCACAGTCTCAGCTGCTCACCGACGACACCGGCCGCATCAGGGTGGTGTTCACCGGCAACCCGGCCAAGGACGACCCGGAGGTCACCGACTACGTCCGGACTCCCACTCAGCTGAAGAAGATCCAGAAGCGGGTGACCGACGAGAAGGACGAACTGCAACTCGTCATCGTCCAGTCCCTGTGGCTGACCGGCTTCGACGCCCCGCCCCTGCACACCCTCTACCTGGACAAGCGGATGCGCGGCGCGGCCCTGATGCAGGCCATCGCCCGTGTCAACCGCACCTGGCCGGGCAAGCCGTCCGGCCTGGTCGTCGACTTCCAGGGAGTGATCCGCGAGATCAAGGAGGCCCTGGCCGAGTACTCCGAGCGGGACCAGGAACACCCCATGCTCGGTGCCGACCTCCACGAGGCCGTCAAGCTCGTCCGGGAGAGTCACCAGCACCTCGACGAACTCCTCGCCGACTGCCCCTGGCGGAGCATCCGCGACGCGGGCGGGCCGAGCGCCTACCGGGAGGCTCTGACGGAGGTGCTGGAGTTCCTGATCGCCCCCGAACGAGGGCTGGAACCCGGCAAGGCCACCCGCAGGCAACGCTTCGCCTATCACGCCAACCTGCTGCGTCAGGCGTTCTCCCTATGCCCGACCGATCAGCGGGTGCAGGACCTGCTCCCCGACATCCGCTTCTTCGAGGCCGTGCGCACCTCGCGCGAGAAGTACGCCATGGACGAGAAGGAAGAGCAGGGCCTCGCCACGGCCGCCGACGTACGCCTGCTGATCGCCCAGCTCAACGAGTCGGTCGTCGCGACCGACGGCGTGGTGGACATCTACGACGCGGCCGGGCTGACCAAGCCCGACCTGTCCCATCTGGACGATCGGGTGCTACGCGATCTCCAGGCCAGCAGGCACCCCAACCTCGCCATCGCGGCGCTGCGGCGGGCGCTCGTAAAAGAGATCAAGGAGGCCCATCCGAACAACCTCACCCGGCAGCAGACCTTCACCAAGAAGATGCAGGCCGCCATGAACCGGTACACCAACGGCCTGCTCACAGCCGCCGAGTTCATGGAGTTCCTGGTCAATCTGGCGCGCGAGGTGTCTGCCGACCGTGGCCGGGCGAAGAAGCTCGGACTGACCGAGGACGAGCTCGCCTTCTACGACGCGCTCGCCGCCGACCCGTCAGTGCTGGACGAAATGGAGGACAGCCTCCTGGCGAAGATCGCCCACGAGCTCTACGAGCAGATCCGGAAGGACGTCACGGTCGACTGGAAGGTGAAGGAACAGGCCAGGGATCGGATCATGGCCCGCGTTCTGCGCCTGCTGCGAAAGTATGGCTACCCGCCGGGCAAGCAGCGGGACGCGATCGACCGGGTGCTGAAGCAGGCGGAGGAGATGGCAGAAGGCCTGGCCTGACCAGTGGTCACGTGCCCTCGTATCTGCTGTCGCGGTACGAGGGCCCGCCCGACGCGTAGGTCAGTACTCGCTGGCGTAGGGCAGGAAGGTTGCCCAGGCGGTTGGGGTGAGGGCGAGGCGGGGCCCGTCGGGGTTCTTGGAGTCTCGGACGAGGATGTGGTCGGGGACGGCGGCCACCTCGACACAGTCCGGGCCCTCAGCAGTGCTGTAAGTGCTCTTTATCCACTCCAGAGCTGTCCTGTCTCCGGCAACGAGCCTATGAGTCATGTCTCTCCCAGCACTTTCTCGATGAGGGCCATCGACTCTCGTGGGGTGAGAGCCTGCGCCCGGATGATTCCATAGCGCATGTCCAAGACCTGCACGTGTTTCGGGTCAGTGATCACCCGGCTGATCTCCTGGACCTCGACGTGTCCTACCGAGGTTCCGTCCTTGAGCCTGACCAGTCTGAACGAGCCGCCGAGACCGGAGTTGTCCTCGCGGTTCAGGGGAAGGACCTGCAGGTCCACGTTCCGGAACTTGCCAACCTCCAGCAGTCGTTCGAGTTGTGCCCGCATCACCATCTTGCCTCCGATGGGACGGCGTAGCGTCGACTCGCACTGGACGAAGCTGAAGAGAGGGTGTCCGGCCGACTCGCTCACGATCTCTTGACGGGCCATTCGGGCAGCCACACGCTGCTCCAACTGGTCCGCCAGGAAGGGCGGGCGGCTCCCCGCGTACACCGCTCTCGCATACTCCTCCGTCTGCAACAACCCATGGATGACAGAGTTGTTGTAGGCGCACAACTCGACAGCCTCTGCCTCCAGCTTCTTAAGGTCCCGCACCTTCTTCGGGTAACGGACCTCTGCAACGTCCTTCTTCATCGCGGCGAGGCGACCACCCGCCCCCAGCGCCTCGTCCGCCGCCTCCAGATACTCCGGCCGGGGAATCCGCCGCCCCCGCTCCACGGAGGAAACCAGCTCCTCCCCATACCCGATGGCTGCCCCGAACTCGCCCTGGGTGAGGCCGGCCGCCTCCCGCCACAGCTTCAGTTGCCGCACGACCGTCCGCATCACGGCCCCGGCCTCTTCGTCGTCACCCGCGTCCCAGTCACTCATGTCCGCCAACCTCCTGCAGCGCGCCCTTCCCGGACCAACCCCGAACTTCCGCGCCCGGTCACCCCGTACAGCCCGGACGGAACCGGACACATCGCGGACGGTCACCGGTCGCACGGGGCCACCTCCTTCACAAGTTACGCATGTGCGAACACGCTGAGTGACGTGAATGAGCGAATCTCCACCCTCGACACCCCGGCGCACCAGTTCTTCGTGCCCCTGTCCCCGACCCCTCGCGGCGCCCGGCTCGCCCGGCTGCTCGCCATTGAGCAACTGCGCTCATGGGGAGTGCCGTTGGACCCGGCTCGTCTGATCGTCGCCGAACTGGCGGCGAACGCCGCGCTGCACGGCCGCGTCCCCGGCCGGAGCTTCCGACTCGCCCTCTCCGTCACGCGGTCCGCCGTACTCCGCATCGAGGTCACGGACACGCGAGGTGACCGACTGCCTGTCAGCCCGCAGGTGACCGCCGACTCACCCGGGGAGTCGGGGTACGGGCTGCTGCTCGTCGAGGAACTGTCGGACCGCTGGGGAGTGCGGTGCGGGCCCGTGCCGTCGAAAACCGTCTGGGCGGAAGTGGACCTTGACCGGTGACGGCGTTCTCCCATCCTGACGACTGACGGGTCGGGCGCACGTCCCCTCGATCGCTACGCCTCCGGCTCGTCACCGGCCGTCTGTCGGTTCACCCACCGCTGGGCCTCCGCGAGGTTCGCGGCGGTGCCCGCAGGCTCGTACGCGAATCCGTTCCACTCCTCCAGCGCCCTCGGCTCCCCGGGGCGGAGGTGCCCGCCACCGCCCTGCAGGGGCCGGTGTCGGCGGTGGACATCGAGCGGGGGGCGGCGCCGCTTGTCGTACGCGGCGAGCCGGTCGTCGCCATCCAGCCTGGGGATCGCCCGCGATGGCTGGTTCGGCGGTCCGGGTCGGGAGTGCTTGCCCATGGGCCCGATGGTCTCAGGCCGCGACCGTGGCCGGTCGGGCCGCCGCGAGATCCGTTGCGTGGGTGCGGACTTCGTTCACGCTGGCGGTCCGGAAGGGCCGGGCGGCGTCATGCCGGAGCCCGGAAGCAGGTGCTCCGGTGGCGCGCGGGCCGGGGCTGCGGGCGGTAAAAGACCAAAGAACCCAGGGAAAAAACCAACCAACCCAACCAAACCTCGTGCAGGTCACCCGAGCGGGTGAATGCGGTCGATCTGGCTGGCGTGGCGGCGGCTCGGGCGTGCAGTCTCACCCCGAGGCAACTCGACGGCCTCGCAACTCCACAAGCCCACACATGCATCGGCCCCCGCCGGGACGGCAATCCCAGTGCGAGGGCCTAACCAACGAGGAAGCGAACCCTTCCCCATGGCTGAGAAGAAGCCTAACGCTGCCCGGCGCCCGATTCAGGGTGTTCGACGATCCACCACCCCCTCCGGTGTCACCCACGTACGCACGTACCAGTCCGGCCAGTACGTGGTCGTCGGCAACCACCTGGCCCAGCACCGCGAGCTGTCCCTGACCGCCATCGGACTCGCGACCCACATCCTGTCGGTGCCCGAGGGCACCCCGGTCGACATCCGCAGCCTCGCGGACCGCTTCCCCGAGGGCCGGGAACGGATCGCCTCCGCGCTGCGCGAGCTGGAGGCGCACGGCTATCTGGCGCGGGTCCGTGAGCACACGGATTCGGGCCGCCTGGTCACGCGGACGTACGTCCACCACACCCCCGCCCCGAACCGCGCCGCCGTCGCGCCCCTGCGCATGGTTGCGCGTCCGGCGCCGACGACCGGTACCCGCGGCCGTCAGCCCGAGGCGGGCGCGGTCGTACAGGAGACGCCCGAGGAGGACGACCAAGCCCCTCACCAGCACGCGCCCGAACCCGCATCCGAAGCCCCGCCTGCGCCCGATACCCCCGCCGACCGACCCCAACCGCCCTCACCTGCAACGCCATCGAAGCCGCCCAGGGAACGCGACCACCGCCACCGGTATCACGACAAGGCCGTTGCCGTCCTCGCGGACCTGCGCCGCACCGACGAACGTCTCGTCCTCTCCCAGCGGCAGGTGGACCGGCTCGCCCCCGCCGTCGCCGCGTGGTTCGCGGTCGGTGCCACGGAGGCCGCTGTTCACCGGGCTCTGAGTACCGATCTCCCTGCGAACATGCCGCACCCGGCCGGCGTGCTCGCCTATCGGCTCGATGCGATGCGGCCGGTCCCGCTCCCCGCCCGGCCCGCAGTCCCGCCGCCCACCGAGAGGACGGTCGAAGCCATCCGTCGGCCCGACCCGCTCCAGAACTGTGACGGCTGCGAACGCGCCTTCCGCGCCCCGCGTCCCGGTCGCTGCCGCGACTGCCGCGCCTCCCGGACGGTGCCAGGAGAGGATGTGTGTGTCGCATGAGCCTGCTGTACCGGCCCGTGGGCCTTGCGCGAGCCGCCTGCGTCAGAGGGAGCCGTTTTTATACTTGCGGCATGAACCTTGCGTCCGTGGGGCCACTCCTGACCGGATCACCTTCGTCGTGATCTCGCCTCCGCGATGCAGACCTGCATGGGTGGACGGCCTCTGATCGGGCTCCAGCCACGCTCCCGTAGGAGTGACACGATGCTGACCGGCTGCCCGCCGCGATGAGACGGCTTCGGCCTGGAACGGCTGTCCCGGCCGCCGCGTGGGCCAGTGCACGAAGTGCCCGCCTCGCCGTGGCGTGTCTGGGATGCTGGCCCGCATGGGTGAGGGAGATCGGGAGCGGCGCGCCGGGGTGGGGCACTGGTTGCGGCGTCGGGCCGGTGCGGTGGTGCTGACGTGCGTCGGTGCGGGGCTCGCGGTCGTGCACGTTCTGGCGCCCGGCCTGCGGATCGACGGCGTCACGGTGATGCTGCTGGTGGTGGCCGTGGTGCCGTGGCTCGGGGAGCTGTTCCGGAGTATCGAGGTGCCGGGCATCGGAAAGATCGAGTTCCGGGACATCGAACGCAGGATCGAGGCCGTCCAGCGCACGGCGAACGCGGCACTCGTCGGTGACGGCCCTGACCGCGGGACCGTGGACGACACGGCGGCCTGGGAAGCGGTCCGGGAATTGGCCGCCGAATACGTGAAGGTGCGCCTGGAGCAGCGCAGCGGCCCGGCACGGAACCACCGGATGGACCAGATCTTCGCCCGGCTGGTGCGCGCGACGCAGCGTGTGCGCGACTTCGACGCCGGTGCGTTGCTGGGCTCCCAGGACGCCGGAATGCGCCTTGCCACCTACGCGCGCCTGTACGGGCTGCCCGAGCCGGAGGCACTGGGCGCGCTGGTCGACGCGGCGGTCGTCGAGCCGCTCCCCTTCAACCAGTACTGGGCGCTGCGGGCGGTAGGCCAGTGCGTGGACGACATGGAAACGGAGGACGTTCCGCTCAGCGTGGTCCGGCGCTTGGAGGAGTTCCGTTCCCGGGCGTCTCGCGCCAATGACCGGAGGGAGATCGTGGATCGGGTGCTCGCCGGGCTCGGCGGACACTGAGGGGCGGGCCGAACGGGCCGACTGCCCGTCGGCAAAGGCACGGGAGTGGCGGGCGTAGCGTAGAGGGCATGACGAAGTACGGATCCTTCCCCGGTACGCGTCCGCGGCGGCTGCGGACCTCGCCGGTCATGCGGCGGATGGTCGCCGAGACGCGGCTGCACCCCGCCGACTTCATCCTCCCGGCGTTCATCCGGGAGGACGTGAGCGAGCCCGTGCCGATCGCCGCCATGCCCGGTGTCGTCCAGCACACCCGGGACAGTCTGAAGAAGGCGGCGGCGGAGGCCGTGGCGGCCGGGATCTCCGGGATCATGCTGTTCGGCGTGCCCGAGGAGAGCAAGAAGGACGCCCTCGGGACACCGGGGACCGATCCGGACGGGATTCTCCAGGTCGCGATCCGTGATGTGCGGGCCGAGGTCGGGGACGAGCTGCTCGTCATGTCCGACCTGTGCCTCGACGAGACCGTCGACCACGGCCACTGCGGGGTGCTCGACGAGCAGGGACGTGTCGACAACGACGCCACCCTGGAGCGGTACGCCGAAATGGCCCAGGTCCAGGCCGACGCCGGCGCCCACGTGGTCGGCCCCAGCGGCATGATGGACGGTCAGATCGGCGTCATCCGCGACGCGCTCGACCAGATCGGGCGCGAGGACGTCGCGATCCTCGCCTACACCGCCAAGTACTCCTCCGCCTTCTACGGCCCCTTCCGCGAGGCCGTCGCCTCCTCCCTCAAGGGCGACCGCAAGACCTACCAGCAGGACCCCGCGAACTGGCGCGAGTCCCTGCGGGAGCTCGCCCTGGACCTGGAGGAGGGCGCCGACATGGTGATGGTCAAGCCCGCCGGCCCCTACCTCGACGTCCTCGCCCGCGTCGCGGACGCCGTGGACGTGCCCGTCGCCGCCTACCAGATCTCCGGCGAGTACTCGATGATCGAGGCCGCCGCCGAGAGGGGCTGGGTCGACCGGGACCGGGCGATCCTGGAAACACTGACCGGCATCAAGCGGGCCGGCGCGCGGAACATCCTCACCTACTGGGCGACCGAGGCCGCGCAGAAGCTGGGGCGGGGCGACTGGTAGGCGACCGGCCGCAGGGGCGCCGCGGGAACCATCAACACTCCCCGGTAGTTGGCAGGTTGCTCAGTGGTTGTCCGCTGAACGACCGACCGACTGCCCGGGAGAGGCCTCTATGTCCGGCGATGCCCTCAGCCACGACCCCGCCGAGCTGAGAAGGAGGATCGACACCACCCAGGCCCATCCGGCCCGGGTCTACGACGTCTTCCTCGGCGGCAAGGACAACTACCCCGTCGACCGTGACGCGGCCGCAGCCGCGCTCGCCGCCAACCCCCGCGGCTACCTCGACGTACGGCACAACCGCGACTTCATGCGCCGCGCGGTCACCACGCTGACCCGGCAGGACGGCATCCGTCAGTTCCTCGACATCGGCACCGGCCTGCCCACCGCGGAGAACGTCCACCAGATCGCCCAGCGGACCCTCCCCGACGCACGGGTCGTCTACGTCGACAACGACCCGGTCGTCCTCACGCACGCACGCGCCCTGCTCACCAGCGGACCCGAGGGGCGAACGGACTACATCGACGCCGACCTCAACAGCCCCGCGCACATACTCGAACAGGCCGCGAAGACGCTCGACTTCGACCAGCCGATCGCACTGTGCCTGGTCGCCATCCTGCACTTCGTCGAGGACGAGGACGCGTACCCGATCGTGCGCGGGCTCGTCGAGGCGCTGCCCGCCGGGAGCCGACTGGTCCTCAGCCACCTCACCGAGGACCTCAACCCCGACAACATCCGCGCGGTCCAGCGGACGTACACCGAACGAGGGTTCACGTTCGTGCTGCGCTCCAAGGCCGAGGTCGAGCGGTTCTTCACGGACACCGGCCTCGAACTCGCCGACCCGGGCGTCGTCCCGGCCCACCACTGGCGCCCCGACCACGCAGCCCCCGTCCCCGAGCAGCCGGAGCCGGGCTACCTGGCGACCCTCGACGCCATCGACAAGGTCCGGTACGCCGACATCAACGACGTCACGGACGCCGACATCAACGTGTACGCGGCCGTCGGCAACAAGCCCTGACCGGGCCGGAGCGGGCTGTCGCGTCCCGGACGCGTACGACACCAAGGCCCTGCTCCCGCGCGTGGGCGAGCAGAACGTGGCCTACGTTCCCGGCGCCCCCTTCTGCGCCGGCACCCCTGACCGCTCGACCCTCCGCCTGTGCTGCGTGACCCCGACCCCGGATGAGATCACGGAGGGGCTGGGGAGGCTGGCGGAGAGGCTGGGAATCTCAGGTCGGTTGGGTGGTTGCCGTGGGGCCGCCAGCGCCCTGTCCTTCCCGGGCCTCAGAGGCGTTCGGGCGTCCGGATCCCCAGCAGGGCCATGCCCTGGTGCAGGGTGCGGGCCGTGAGGTCGACCAGGAACAGGCGGTTCTCGACCTGCTCGGGCGTGTCCGCCTTCAGGACCGGGCACTGGTCGTAGAAGGTCGTGAGCAGCGTCGCCAGCTGGTACAGGTACGCCGCCAGCTTGTGGGGCTCGTACGTCGCCGCCACCTCCAGGACCGTCTCGGCGAACCGGTCCAGGTGGAGGCCGAGCGCCCGCTCCGCGGGGGCCAGTTCGAGCTCCGGGTGGGCCGCCGGGCTCGCCTCGCCGGCCTTGCGGAGGATGGACTGGATACGGGCGTAGGCGTACTGGAGGTAGACGGACGTGTCGCCGTTCAGCGAGACCATCTGGTCCAGGTCGAACTTGTAGTCCCGGACCGCGGAGGTGGACAGGTCCGCGTACTTCACCGCGCCGATGCCGACGTACCGGCCGTTCTCGGTGATCTCGTCCTCCGCCAGGCCCACCTTCTCGGCCTTCTCCCGGACGACCGCCGTGGCCCGGTCGACGGCCTCGTCGAGGAGGTCCTGCAGCTTGACCGTCTCGCCCTCACGCGTCTTGAACGGCTTGCCGTCCTTGCCGAGGACCGTGCCGAAGGCCAGCTGGTGCGCCTTGACGTCGTCGCCGAGCCAGCCCGCCCGGCGGGCGGTCTCGAAGACCATCCGGAAGTGCAGGGACTGCCGGGCGTCCACCACGTACAGCAGCGTGTTCGCCTTCAGACCGAAGACGCGGTCGCGGATCGCGGACAGGTCGGTGGCCGCGTAGCCGTACCCGCCGTCCGACTTCTGGACGATCAGCGGGACCGGGTTGCCGTCCGGGCCCTTGACGTCCTCGAAGAACACGCACAGGGCGCCCTCCGAGCGGACCGCCACCCCCGACTCCTCCAGGAGGCGGCAGGTCTCCGCCAGCATGTCGTTGTAACCCGACTCGCCGACGATGTCCGGGTCCCGGATCTCCATGTCCAGCTTCTCGAAGACGGAGAAGAAGTAGATCTTCGACTCGTCCACGAACTTCTGCCACATGGCGAGGGTGTGCGGCTCGCCGGCCTGGAGGTCCACCACCCGGCGCCGGGCACGGGTCTTGAACTCCTCGTCGGAGTCGAACAGCTTGCGCGCCGCCTTGTAGAGGCGGTCGAGGTTCGACATCGCCTCGTCACCGGTGACCTGGCCCTGCTTGTGGTCCAGCTCGTGCGGGTGCTCGTCCAGGTACTGGATGAGCATGCCGAACTGGGTGCCCCAGTCGCCGATGTGGTGGCGGCGGACCACGTTCTCGCCGGTGAACTCCAGGAGCCGGCCCACCGCGTCGCCGATGACGGCGGACCGCAGATGGCCGACGTGCATCTCCTTCGCCACGTTCGGCTGGGCGTAGTCGATGACCGTCGTGCCCGGGTGCTCGGCGTACGGCACGCCGAGGCGGCCGGTGTCGTCGGCGTAGCGCGCGGCCAGGTTCTCCGTGATCGCCTTGTCGGCGATGGCGATGTTCAGGAAGCCGGGGCCGGAGACCTCGACGTCCTTGATCACGTCACCGGTGGCGATGCGGGAGACGACCTGCGTCGCCAGCTCCCGCGGGTTCGCCTTCGCCTTCTTGGCGAGCGCCAGGATCCCGTTGGCCTGGAAGTCGGCCCGGTCGCTTCGTCGCAGCAGCGGGTCCGCGCCGGCGGCCTCCGGCAGGGTGGCCGAGAGGGCGGACGCGAGGTGCTGCTGGACGGAGTCGCTGAGGGACGTGACCGAGGCCATAGGAATGGGTGCCGTTCTCCTCGTGGGGATGGATATACCCGGCCAGTATCCCACGGTGGGTAAAGCGGTTTTCCTGGGCGTGAGTCGGTCTGGGAGAATGGTGCGGTCAGCCGTGCGACCGTACCGGCTGCCCATGGAGCAGAACTCCCAGGACAAAGAGGACGTGCCGATCGTGGCTCAGAGCACCGAGACCACCGACTGGGTCTCCCGTTTCGCGGATGACGTCATCGAGGAGTCGGAGCGTCGGGCCCCGGGCAAACCGGTCGTCGTCGCATCCGGGCTCTCGCCCTCCGGCCCGATCCACCTGGGCAACCTCCGCGAGGTCATGACGCCCCACCTCGTCGCCGACGAGATCCGGCGGCGCGGGTACCAGGTCCGGCATCTGATCTCCTGGGACGACTACGACCGTTACCGCAAGGTCCCGGCCGGCGTCACCGGCGTCGACGAGTCCTGGGCCGAGCACATCGGCAAGCCCCTGACCTCCGTGCCCGCCCCCGAGGGGTCCGCGTACCCGAACTGGGCCGAGCACTTCAAGGCCGCCATGATCGAGTCGCTGGCCGAGCTGGGCGTCGAGTTCGACGGGATCAGCCAGACCGCGCAGTACACCTCCGGCGCGTACCGCGACCAGGTCCTGCACGCCATGAAGCACCGCGGCGACATCGACGCGATCCTCGCCCAGTACCGCACCAAGCCCAAGGCCGCCGCCAAGAAGCAGCAGCAGAAGCCCGTCGACGAGGCCGAGCTGGAGGCCGCCGAGGGCTCCGGCGCGGCCGCCGAGGACGACGGCAGCTCCACCGCCGGGTACTTCCCGTACAAGCCCTACTGCGGCAACTGCGAGAAGGACCTCACGACGGTCACCTCCTACGACGACGACACCACCGAGCTCGCCTACACCTGCACCGCCTGCGGCTTTTCCGAGACCGTCCGGCTCAGCGAGTTCAACCGCGGCAAGCTGGTCTGGAAGGTCGACTGGCCGATGCGGTGGGCGTACGAGGGCGTCGTCTTCGAGCCCTCCGGCGTCGACCACTCCTCCCCGGGATCCAGCTTCCAGGTCGGCGGGCAGATCGTCGGGATCTTCGGCGGCAAGCAGCCGATCGGGCCGATGTACGCCTTCGTCGGCATCAGCGGCATGGCGAAGATGTCGTCGTCACGCGGCGGCGTGCCCACCCCGGCCGACGCGCTGCAGATCATGGAGCCGCAGCTGCTGCGTTGGCTGTACGCCCGGCGCAGGCCCAACCAGTCCTTCAAGATCGCGTTCGACCAGGAGATCCAGCGGCTCTACGACGAGTGGGACAAGCTCGCCGGCAAGGTCACCGACGGCTCCGCCCTCCCGGCGGACGTCGCCGCGTACACCCGGGCCGTCGGCACCGCCGCCGGTGAACTGCCGAAGACGCCCCGCCCGCTGCCCTACCGCACCCTCGCCTCCGTCGCCGACATCACCGCCGGCCACCAGGACCAGGCCCTGCGCATCCTGTCCGAGCTCGACCCGGCCAACCCGCTCGGCTCCCTGGACGAGGCCCGGCCCCGGTACGACAAGGCCGAGGCCTGGATCAACACCCACGTCCCGGCCGACCAGCGCACCATCGTCCGCGGCGAACCCGACGCCGAACTGCTGAAGTCCCTCGACGAGCCCTCCCAGCAGTCGATCCGGCTGCTCCTCGACGGGCTCGCCGACAACTGGTCGCTCGACGGACTGACCCACCTCGTCTACGGCGTGCCCAAGGTCCAGGCCGGGTTCCCCGCCGACGCCACGCCCAAGGAGCTGCCGCCGGAGATCAAGACCGCCCAGCGGTCCTTCTTCGCCCTGCTCTACCACCTGCTCGTCGGCCGCGACACCGGCCCGCGCCTGCCCACGCTGCTGCTCGCGGTGGGACAGGAGCGGGTGCGGGCCCTGCTCGGGGAGTAGGCCCCAGGCAGAAAGGCGCCCGGTGCTCTCGTAGCACCGGGCGCCTTCGCATGCCATGCCGTTCCATGCCAGGCCCTACGCGATGTGGTCCTCTTCCAGTTCCGCGTTGAAGCGGTTGGAGAACCGATTCACCATGCGCTTGGCCTCCTGGTCCGGCAACGTGATCCCGTACGTCGCCTCGACCCCGTCCTGGAACTGGCGCGGCGTGGGCAGGCTGCCGTTGATCGACTGGCGGAACACCTGGTAGTACGCCTCCTCGTCCGGCTCCACCTGCGGCGTACCCCCACCCTCACCGAGCTGGCGGGTACGGCCGGGACCGGACGGAATGGGGAAGCTGCCGGTCTCCTCCGGGCCGGGCGCCTGCTGGAACTGCTCCGGCTCCTGCTCCTCGTACCACCCTTCGTACTGCTCCTCCGGCGCGTACTGGAGGTCGTAGGGAGGGCCGAAAGAGGGGTCGGGGACGGGCTCGTAGGCCGGGTCGTAACCACCCTGGTAGTCGACCTCCTTCGGAGCCTGGAACCACGGGCTCTGCTCGGGCTCCGGCGCGCCGCCCGGCTGGGCGGCACCCTCGCGCCGGGCTGCGGCCTCCGGCTGCGCGGCGCCCTCCGGCTGCGCGGCGCCCTCCGGCTGAGCCGCACCCCCCGGCTGAGCCGGGTTCCCCGGCTGGGCGGCGCTCGGCCGGGTCAGCTCGGGGCGCTGCCCGGCAGCGGGTGCCGCGGGTGCCGCGGTCACCGCCGCGGACGGCTGCGGCGCCGGAGGCAGCAGCACCGGCTCGATGCCCGCCGCCGCCAGCCCGGCCGGAGCCGTCTCCGCCAACGGCACCCCGTACCGCGCCAGACGCAGCGGCATCAGCGACTCCACCGGAGCCTTCCGCCGCCACGCCCGGCCGAAGCGGGAGTGCAGCCGCGCCCGGTAGACGAGACGTTCCTGCTCCAGCTTGATCACTTGCTCGTAGGAACGCAGCTCCCACAGCTTCATACGACGCCACAGCAGGAACGTCGGCACCGGCGAGAGCAGCCAGCGCGTGATACGGACGCCCTCCATGTGCTTGTCCGCCGTGATGTCCGCGATCCGGCCGACCGCGTGCCGGGCCGCCTCGACCGCCACCACGAACAGCACCGGGATCACCGCGTGCATGCCCACACCCAGCGGGTCCGGCCAGGCCGCGGCACCGTTGAAGGCGATCGTCGCCGCCGTCAGCAGCCACGCCGTCTGACGCAGCAACGGGAAGGGGATACGGATCCAGGTCAGCAGCAGGTCCAGGGCCAGCAGGACACAGATACCCGCGTCGATGCCGATCGGGAACACATAGGAGAAGTTCCCGAAGCCCTTCTTGATGGCCAGCTCACGGACCGCCGCGTACGAACCGGCGAAGCCGATACCGGCGATGATCACGGCGCCGGTCACGACCACGCCGATGAGAACGCGGTGCATCCGAGTCAGCTGCAGTGGCGCGGCCACTCGCTACTCCCCTCCCATTGCGTCTTCTTGCGCGCAACAGGGTGGCACACCTGTACGGCAAACGTGGTGCCGGTCAGTCCTTCTTGGCTGCCGACTTCGACGGAGAAGCGCTCGGGGAAGCCTTCTTGGAAGCCGAGGGAGACGCCGACCCGGACGCCGACTTCGACGGCGAGGAACTCGCCCCACCCGAACCCGCGTCCGAACTGCCGCCCGCACCCTGCCCGTTGGCCGCCGACACCGCGGCCACCGCCTCCTTGGCCGCCTTCTCCGCCGACTTCACCAGGTCGTCCGCGCTCGGAGACTTCTCGCCGGCCAGACCCGCACCGTTGTAGTCCAGCGTGACGACGACGTTCTCCACGCGCGCCACCACCGTCTGCTGCTTGAAGTCGCCTTCCTTCTTCTTCAGGTCGTAGCGCACCACCGACGCCTCGTCACCCGTCCCGGCGACCTGCTCCGTCTTGCCGTTCTTCGCACCCGGCGCCGTCTGCGCCGCCTTGACCTGGTCCGCGTAGTACGCCTGCGCCTGCTTTTCGCCCGAACCCCGGTTGGCGTCCGACGCGAAACGGAGCATCGAAACGTTCAGCCAACGGAACTGCGACCCCTTCACCCCGTTGTTGGCGAGGCTGCTCCAGGAGCAGCTCGACCGGGCCGAAGTGTCACTCGAAGTACCCTCCTTGCCCGACTTCGCCCCCTTCGGGACGAGTTCGCCCAGAGTCTTCTTCGACAGCACCTTGCACGGCTCCGGCAGCTTCGCGTACGCGGCCGCCTCCACCGTCGGAGAAGCACTCGGGGAGGCACTGCCCGCGTCCGCACCGGCCGCGGCGGTCTGCTGCGAACCCTGCGCCGCATCCCCGGAGTCGGAGTCCGAGCCGGAGCAGCCGGCGGCCACCAGCATCACGGGGACCGCCGCCGCGCAGACAAGGAGGCGGGGAAGAAGCTGGACTCGCTGGGCACGCTGGTCGTCTCGCTGGGCTGCTCGCTGCATGGTTCCTTCACTCATGACGCTCGTGGTTCCTGCGGTCGGATCGGGGTCCGATGGGCCACGGTACGCGGTGAGCGAGCTGTGCGGCCTCCGTTCGCGGGCTTCGCACACGCCCCCCGACGACCCCCGCGGCACCTCTAACCACCCAGCGCGTCATCCAGCAGACCCGCCAGATTACGCGCCCTGTCCTGCATTTCCTTGCTGTCCGGCACGGCACCGAGCGTCGTCGGCTGCTCCGTGTACGCGATGGTCACGATCACATTGGACGTGCGGAACACCACAGTCACCGTCCGCTGCTCCGCCGTCGAACCGGCGCTCGTCGTCTCGTCGTCGAGGTACGCCTCGTCACCGAGGTCGTCGAGAGTGCGGGGCTGCAGATCGGCCGCGGCGGCCCCCGGGGAACCCGGGGAACCCGAGGGGGAACCGGACGGCGACGCGGTGGAGGAAGCCGCCGCGGAGGCCGCCACCGTGGCCGCCGACTCCCCGCCGGCGGCCGAGGCGGACGACGACACCGAAGGAGACCCGGAGGCCGACCCCGCCGAGGACTCCGACGCGGAAGCCTCCGGCGCGGAGGACTCGGGCGCCGGAAGGTCGGCCGCGGTCTGCATGCCCGCGAAGAGCCTCTCCGCCTGACTGTCGTCGCTGACCGCGTTGTCGTACGACACCACCCGCTCGAAATCGACCAGGAGATGATCGGTCGCATCCGTGGAATCGGCCTTCCAGCGACAGCCGACCTTGCGGTCCGTGTCGTACGTGAGCGTCGCCTCGCCCTGATAGGCCTTGTCCCGCTGCTCCTCGTCGGTCATCTGCTTGATGCCCGGCAGAAGCGAGTCGAGCGTCCCGTGGCTGACCGCCCCGCAGGGCTCCGGAAGCGTGCGGTACTTACCGGGCTGCGCCACCGCCGTCGCCGTGCCGGCGTCACCGGGGTTCGCGTCGTCCGTCGAGCCCGTGTCGTCCGACCCGCTCGTGCAGCCGACCAGCAGGGCCGCGAGGAGGGCGGCGGTGCCGGTTACATACGCCTTCCGCTGCACGGTCAGGCTCCTCTCGACGGTCCGGGTGCTCCAGTGTCCCCGCTGGTAATTCGCTTGCCGCGGCGGGGCGTCCACTGCAGACAATGTGTATCGCACGCACTGCTGTGGACGCCGGTCCGTTGTCCCTTTTCCTCGACCTTGGCGCCGCTTTTGCGTTCTGAGCATTTCAATACTTTTGCTGCACCTTCGGGGGAATGAGGAAGACATGTCGTACGTGGAGATGCCCGGCGCGAAGGTCCCGATCCGCATGTGGACCGACCCCGCGACCGTCGAGGACGTGGCGCTGCAGCAGCTCCGCAACGTCGCGACCCTGCCGTGGATCAAGGGCCTCGCGGTCATGCCGGACGTCCACTACGGCAAGGGTGCGACGGTCGGCTCCGTCATCGCCATGCAGGGCGCCGTGTGCCCGGCGGCGGTCGGGGTGGACATCGGCTGCGGCATGTCGGCGGTGAGGACGTCACTGACGGCGAACGACCTGCCGGGCGACCTTTCGCGGCTGCGGTCGAAGATCGAGCAGGCGATTCCGGTGGGGCGGGGGATGCATGACGATCCCGTGGATCCGGGGCGGCTGCACGGGTTCCCGACCGCGGGGTGGGGCGACTTCTGGGCGCGGTTCGACGGGGTCGCCGAATCGGTCAAATTCCGTCACGAGCGGGCGGGGAAGCAGATGGGGACGCTTGGATCCGGAAATCATTTTGTCGAAGTTTGCACGGATTCGACAGATTCTGTCTGGCTGATGCTCCACTCCGGTTCCCGCAACATCGGCAAGGAACTCGCCGAGCACCACATCGGGGTTGCGCAGAAGCTCCCGCACAACCAAGGGCTGGTGGACCGCGACCTCGCCGTGTTCGTGGCGGACACCCCGCAGATGGCAGCGTACGAGCACGACCTCTACTGGGCCCAGGAGTACGCCAGGTACAACCGATCGATCATGATGGCGCTCCTCAAAGACGTGATCCGCAAGGAGTTCAAGAAGGCCAAGGTGACCTTCGAGCCCGAGGTGAGCTGCCACCACAACTACGTGAGCCGCGAGCGCTACCAGGGCATGGACCTGCTCGTCACTCGCAAGGGCGCGATCCGCGCGGGCTCGGGCGAGTACGGGATCATCCCCGGCTCGATGGGCACGGGCTCGTACATCGTGAAGGGCCTCGGCAACGAGCTGTCCTTCAACTCGGCCTCGCACGGCGCGGGCCGGCGTATGAGCCGCAACGCGGCCAAGCGCCGCTTCTCGACCAAGGACCTCGAGGAGCAGACGCGGGGCGTGGAGTGCCGCAAGGACTCCGGCGTCGTCGACGAGATCCCCGGTGCCTACAAGCCGATCGAGCAGGTCATCGACCAGCAGCGGGACCTGGTGGAGGTCGTGGCGAAGCTGAAGCAGGTCGTGTGTGTGAAGGGCTGATTCACCTCAGTCGCTTCTCCAGCAGTGTCACCGCGTACGGGTTGCCCGGTCCGCCGTCCTTGGCGGGCTGTTCGCCGACCACCGTGTAGCCCGCCGCCTCGTAGTACGCGCGCAGGCGGGGGTTGGAGGCGAGGCAGTCCAGGCGGGCGTACGGGCGGCCCTCGGCGGCGATGCGGGACTCGGCCTCCGCCAGCATGCGGCGGCCGGTCCCCGGGGGAGCCGTGTGCGGGGTCGTCATCAGGCGGTGGATGTAGCCGGCGTCCGGGGCGCGGGGGCCCCAGGCCGCCGGGTCGTCCCACCAGAGTTCCCAGGCGCCCGCCAGATGGCCGCCGCTGTGCGCCAGCCACACCTCGCCGTCCGCCATACGGGCGCGGAAGTGGGCCTCGTCCTTCTCGCCCGGCTTCCACTGGTCGATCCCGCGGGCCAGTTGCCACAGGGCCGCCGTGTCGCGCAGGCGCACCAGGACGGAGGCCTCGGCGGGGATCGCCTTGCGGTACGTCAGGGTGGGCGAGGTCTTCGGGACCGGTTCGAGCAGGTGGGCGCGCAGGGTCTTCGAGAGGCGCGCGGCGTCCATGCCCAGCGCGCCTGCCACGTACGCGTCGACCGAGCCGTACCGCGCGTCGAGAGCGGCCAGGAACAGGCGCATGACCGGGGCCGGGGCGTGGCCCCAGGCGGGCCAGGTGGGGGTGCGGCCCCCGTTTCGCGTGCGCCAGGCGGTCAGGAGGGCCGGTGTGGCCAGTTCCGTGAGGCTGAAGTCCTCGACGATCGTCGGCTCGGGGATGCCCAGGAGGGAGAGGACCAGGGCGGCGAACTGGCCCGTGCGGTCCTTGCCGGAGGCGCAGTGGAAGACCAGAGCGGTGTCGGACTCGGCCGCCTCCGCGATCAGTTCCAGTGCCGCACGGATTTCCTTGGTGCCGTCCTCCGCGACCTCCATGTAGCGCTCAGCGAGGTAGGGACCGGGATCGACGTCGGGGGTGAGGGCCGCCTGGTCGTAGGGGCGGTGCTCGATGCCGAGGTTGTGGTACGTGAAGGAGGGGTGTGCCGGGATACGGCCCCGCTTCTCCACCTCCCAGCCGTGGCGCAGGTCGATCACCGTGCCGATGCCAAGGGAGAGGAAGCGGTCCCAGTCGGGGGTGTCCTCGGTCAGCTTGCCCAAGGAGTCGGCGCGGTAGAGGCGACCGGGGCGGATGCGGTGGCGGCCGTCCGGGGTCGGATAGCCGCCCAGGTCGCGGAAGTTGTGCAGGCGGTCGAACGGTATGTGTCTGTCCACACCTCAGTGTGGACTCAGTGCGCGTGCCGCACCGCGTAGATCATCACGAACGCCACGAAGTGGATGCCGAAGAGGAAGTAGGCGAGGAAGTACCAGACCTTGCGCTCGTCCTTGGTCTCCTGTTCCAGTCGGCGTCTTTCCAGCGTCTTGTCCTGGTCGGCGGTCACAGTTCCCGGTGCACCTTCGTGTTGGAGGCCTGGGCGCGGGGGCGGACCACCAGGAGGTCGACGTTGACGTGGCTGGGGCGGGTCACCGTCCAGGTGATGGTGTCGGCGACGTCCTCGGCGGTGAGGGGTTCGGCTACGCCCTCGTAGACCTTGGCCGCCTTTTCCTGGTCGCCGTCGAAGCGGGTGAGGGCGAACTCGTCGGTGCGGACCATGCCGGGGGCGATCTCGATGACGCGGACGGGTTGGCCGACGATCTCCAGGCGGAGGGTCTCGGCGAGGACGTGGGCGCCGTGCTTGGCGGCGACGTAGCCCGCGCCGCCCTCGTAGGTGCCGTGGCCGGCGGTGGAGGAGACGACCACGACCGTGCCGTCGCCGCTGGCCACGAGCTTCGGCAGGAGTGCCTGGGTGAGGTTGAGCGTGCCGATGACGTTCGTCTCGTACATGGTGCGCCAGTGGGCCGGGTCGCCGGTGGCGACGGGGTCGGCGCCGAGTGCTCCGCCGGCGTTGTTGACGAGGACGCCGATGGTCTGGAAGGCGGTGGCGAACTCGTCGACCGCCGCGCGGTCCGTCACGTCGAGCTGGTACGCCACGGCCGAGTGGCCGGCTGCCGTGAGTTCCTCCGCGAGTGCCTCGATGCGGTCCTTGCGGCGGGCGGTGAGGACGACGCGGTATCCGGCGGCGGCGAGCTTTCGGGCCGTGGCGGCGCCGATTCCGCTGCTCGCACCGGTGACGACGGCGATGCGGGAGGCGGCGGACGGGGCGGCGGGGGCCATGGGCTGCTCCTCGGGGGCGGGGCTGGGTTCCGGGCGTCTGCGGCCAGGGTAGGCGAGCGTCAGCGGCCGTCTCTCGGCACCCACATGATCACGGCCATTCCGGCCAGGCAGATCAGCGCCCCGACGATGTCCCAGCGGTCGGGGCGGTAGCCGTCGGCGACCACGCCCCACAGCAGTGAACCGGCGACGAAGATCCCGCCGTACGCGGCGAGGATGCGGCCGAAGTGGGCGTCGGGCTGGAAGGTGGCGACGAATCCGTAGGCGCCGAGGGCGAGGACGCCGCCGGCCGCCCAGAGCCAGCCTCGGTGCTCGCGTACGCCCTGCCAGACGAGCCAGGCGCCGCCGATCTCGAAGAGGGCGGCGACGACGAAGAGGGCGGCGGAGCGGAGGACGGGCATGGGGGCAGCTTCGCACGGCCGTGTCACCTGATGGACGGCGCCTGCCGTGTACTCCTCGTGGCATACATCCCTTACATGGCATTCATATGCATATGTGAGGAGTGGGTTTCGTGCGAGGTGTCCGAGGGCTTGCCGTGGGCGGGGTCGCCGGGCTGGCGGTGGTCATGGGTGGCGGGGCCGCCTGGGCGGGTGATGCCGGGGCGGACGTGGTCTATCACGGTTCCGCGGTGATGGCCGGCGACCAGGTCGAGGTGCGGCTGACCCCGCGCAACAACGGTCCGTCCGCCGTCGTGGACGCGAGTGTGCGGCTGCGCTGGTCGGTGCCGCTCGCGGAGGTGCAGCAGTTGCCGGCGGGGTGTGTGCGCGAGGAGGAGCGGGCGGTGGTGTGCCGCACGGGTTCGCTGGCCGTGGACGGGGTGGGGGAGCGGATCGTGCTCTCGGTGCGGCTGAAGGAGCGGCCGCCGGAGCTGACGCTGGAGTTCGAGACGGCGTGGGGCGGCGCCGCCGGGGATGCCGGGAAGGCGCACGACCGGCAGCGGGTGCTGGTGCTGGCCACCGGGGACACGTACGCGTTCTGAGTCGCGGTGGCGGGATCGGCCCGGCCCGCGCCGTACGATCCCTGCACGGCGCAGGCGAAAGGTGGCCGGGCATGTCGGGAAGCGGTGCGGGGAGCGGCCGGTCGCGGCTGCTGGCGGAGCTGGCGGCCGTCTCCCGGCGGTACATGGCGTCGTACGCCCTGTTCAACCAGGCCGTCGCCGACCACTTCGGTCTGCACCCCACCGATCTGCAGTGCCTGAACCTGCTCACGCTGGAGGAGGCGCCGGTCACCACCGGCCGGATCGCGGAGCTGACGGGGCTGACGACCGGGTCGGCGACACGGCTGGTGGACCGGCTGGAGAAGGCGGGGTACGTCGTCCGGCGGCGGGACGCGGAGGACCGGCGGCGGGTGCTGGTGGCGACCGTGCCGGAGAAGGTGGCGGAGTTCGGCCGTATGTGGGACAGCCTCGGCGGCGCCTGGGAGGCGCTCTTCGACGATCTGGACGACGCCGAGCTGGGGGTGATCGTCCGGCATATGAGGCGGACGGTGGAGCTGAGCGGCGAGCAGGTCGCCCGGTTGCGGGAGGGGCGGCCGCGGCCGGACGGACCCTAGGGCCTGTCCGGCGGATCAGGTCGCAGGGCACGGGCGGTGCCTCATCGGCGCTGGTGAGCGGGGCGAATGGGGGTGCCCCCGCGCGAGCTCATTCGAGCGTGGGGGAGCGTCCGGCTGCAAGGCGGAGGAGGGCGTCGACGCGATGGGGGTCCCCCCGCGCGAGCTCGTTCGAGCGTGGGGGAGTCGGCAACCGACGACAACGCCGGTGGGGGCACCGCCCGCTCGAGCGAAGCCGAGAGCGGGGGAGGGCGTGCCAAGCCCCGCGTCTGCGGCATGATCCGCCGGACAGGCCCTAGTCGGCGGGGGTCTCCGTGTCGTAGCGCTCCCGGGCGGCCCGTACCTCGTCGAAGTGGGTCTCCGCCCAGCCTTTCACCGCGGTCAGCAGCACGGCGAGGCTGCGGCCCAGCGGGGTGAGTTCGTAGTCGACGCGGACCGGTACGGACGGGGTGACCGTGCGGCTCAGGATGCCGTCGCGTTCCAGGGTGCGCAGGGTCTGGGTCAGCATCTTGGGGCTGACGCCGGCGATCTTGCGGCCGAGGTCGCTGTAGCGCATGGGGCCCGTCGAGAGGGCGGCGACGACCAGGCTGACCCACTTGTCGCTGAGCCGGCCCAGGAGCTGGTTGGTGGGGCAGTCGCGGATGAAGGCGTCGTACTCCACGCGGGCCTGTTCGCGTCGCTGTGCCGCCGTCATGGTCGCCATGGCTCTCCTCCGCGTCTCCTACGCACCTTCAGGTAACTACTTACTGATGGATAGTAACTCTTCCTAGGGTTGTCGCAACGGGTTGGGAGACACCGACAAGCGATCGATCGGGGAGAGTTGACATGCGTGCTGCTGTGGTGAGGACGTTCGGCGGGCCCGAGGCCGTGGAGGTCGTGGAGGCGGAGGTGCCGGAGCCGAGGGCGCGTGAGGTGCGGATCAAGGTCGCGGCCAGTGCGCTGAACCCCGTGGACGCGGGCACGCGGTCCGGGGCCTTCGGCGGGGCGGGCAAGCAGGTCGGGCTGGGCTGGGACGTCGCCGGGACGGTGGACGCGGTGGGGGTGGCGACCGCGTGGAACGTCGGCGACGAGGTGGTGGCGCTCGACTACGGCATGACGAAGCCGGTGGGCGCGCACGCCGAGTACGTCGTCGTGCCCACGGACGCGGTGGCGCTGGCGCCCGCGACGGCGGACGCGGTGCACGCCGCCACCCTTCCGCTGAACGCCCTGACCGCCGCCCAGGGCCTCGACCTGCTGGAGCCGGCCCCCGGCCGGTCGCTGCTGGTGACGGGTGCGGCGGGCGCGGTCGGCGGGTACGTGGTGCAGCTCGCCGCCCACCAGGGCGTCTCGGTGACCGCGCTGGCCAGGGAGGGCGACGAGGAGTTCGTGCGTTCCCTGGGGGCCGCGCACTTCGCCTCCGGTGGCGTGGCGCCGGCGGGGTTCGACGCGGTGTTCGACGCGGCGGTGCTGGGTGAGCGGGCCCTGGAGTGGGTGCGGGACGGGGGCGCGTACGTCGGTGTCATCCCGCAGGCCCAGCCCGCGCCGGTGCGCGGGGTGCGGACGTCGGCCGTCGAGGTGGCCGCCGACGGGGCCCGGCTGGCCGAGCTGGTCAGGTTGGTGGACGAGGGGGTGCTGACGCTGCGGGTGGCCGAGACGTACTCCCTGGAGGAGGCGGTCAAGGCGCACGTGCGGCAGGCGGAGGGCGGTGTGCGGGGGCGGCTGGTGATCGTTCCGTGACGACGTGGGAGGGGGCGTCCGCGGTGGGTGCGTCAGGGGTGGGTGCGGCAGGGGGAGAAGTGTGCACTCGTGGACCAGGAGGGCCCGGCGGAATAGGCGGACACTGGGGTCTGTTGCAGGGCTATAGTTGAACGGTCAACAACTTGGAGGTTGAGCGACCATGCAGTTCGGGATCTTCAGCGTCGGCGACGTCACCCCGGACCCCACCACGGGCCGGACGCCGACCGAGCGCGAGCGCATCAAGGCCATGGTCGCCATCGCGCTGAAGGCGGAGGAGGTCGGCCTGGACGTCTTCGCGACCGGCGAGCACCACAACCCGCCGTTCGTGCCGTCGTC
Source organism: Streptomyces sp. NPDC001544 (assembly GCF_042894285.1). Lineage (NCBI taxonomy): Bacteria > Bacillati > Actinomycetota > Actinomycetes > Kitasatosporales > Streptomycetaceae > Streptomyces > Streptomyces sp. NPDC001544. The sequence continues at coordinate 48,530 of NZ_JBIAVN010000010.1, forward strand.
CCCGACCACGATGCTCGGCTACATAGCCGCGCGGACCGAGAGGCTGGTCCTCTCCACCTCCACCACGCTGATCACCACCAACGACCCGGTGAAGATCGCCGAGGACTTCGCGATGCTCCAGCACCTGGCCGACGGCCGGGTGGACCTGATGATGGGCCGCGGCAACACCGGCCCGGTCTACCCCTGGTTCGGCCAGGACATCCGCCAGGGCATCAACCTCGCCATCGAGAACTACGCCCTGGTGCACCGCCTGTGGCGCGAGGACGTCGTCGACTGGGAGGGCAAGTTCCGCAGCCCGCTGCAGGGCTTCACCTCCACCCCGCGTCCGCTGGACGGGGTCCCGCCCTTCGTCTGGCACGGCTCCATCCGGTCCCCGGAGATCGCCGAGCAGGCCGCCTACTACGGCGACGGCTTCTTCCACAACAACATCTTCTGGCCGGCCGACCACACCAAGCGGATGGTCGAGCTGTACCGCACCCGGTACGCCCACTACGGCCACGGCACGCCGGAACAGGCGATCGTCGGGCTCGGCGGGCAGGTGTTCATGCGGAAGAACTCGCAGGACGCGGTGAACGAGTTCCGCCCCTACTTCGACAACGCCCCGGTCTACGGCCACGGCCCGTCCCTGGAGGACTTCACGGACCAGACCCCGCTGACCGTCGGCTCCCCGCAGCAGGTGATCGAGAAGACCCTGTCCTTCCGCGAGTACGCCGGGGACTACCAGCGCCAGCTCTTCCTCATGGACCACGCCGGCCTGCCCCTGAAGACCGTGCTGGAGCAGCTCGACATGCTGGGCGAGGAGGTCGTGCCGGTGCTGCGTCAGGAGTTCGCCAAGGGCCGTCCGGCGGACGTGCCGGACGCGCCGACCCACCAGTCCCTGCTCGCCGCCGCCTCGAAGAACCCGGAAGGGGTGACCGTCGTATGAAGCTCGTCGTCGTCTCGGCGGGACTGAGCGTCCCGTCCTCCACCCGGCTGCTGGCCGACCGGCTGGCGAACGCGACCGCCGGGCGGACCTCGGCCGAGGTGCGGGTGATCGAGCTGCGGGACCTCGCGGTGGAGATCGCGCACAACCTCACCAACGGGTTCCCCGGGCGGGCCCTCGCGGACGCGCTGGAGGCGGTGGCGGCGGCCGACGGGCTGATCGTCGTCAGCCCCGTCTTCACCGCCTCCTACAGCGGCCTGTTCAAGTCCTTCTTCGACGTCCTCGACAAGGAGGCGCTGACGGGCAAGCCGGTGCTGATCGCGGCGACCGGTGGGACGGCGCGGCACTCGCTCGTGCTGGAGCACGCGATGCGGCCGCTGTTCGCCTACCTGCGTGCGGTGGTCGTGCCGACGGCCGTGTACGCGGCCTCGGAGGACTGGGGGGCGCAGGGGCTGGCGGAGCGGATCGAGCGGGCGGCGGGGGAGTTGGCCGCGCTGATGACGGGGCTGGTGGGGTCGGCTCCTGCCAAGGCCGACCGTGACCTTGAGGTCGTGCCGTTCGAGGAGCAGCTGGCGGCCCTGCGGGGGTGACCCGGGGTGCGGGCTGGGGCGGGGCGTTGCGCAACTCGGCGCTGCGAGGTGCCTCCCCCACCGCCCACCCGCCCGCAGCTAGGGCGGCTGTGGGGCTGATGGGCGCCGGTCCGCATTACTCAGCCCGTCCGGGGGCGCCCCCTCTGGGGGAGTTCGAGGACGAGGCCGTTCAGGCCGAAGCGGGGGTCCGGCGGCGGCAGCCCCCAGCAGAGCCCGGGGTTGCCTCCTCCACGGTGAGAGCCAGGTAAAAAGGGTGATCGTAGGCCCACTCGTCCCGGCCGAACCGCCGGAGGCCTTGGCAGACTGGGGACGTGCCCCAGACTGTGCTCCTCGCCGAAGACGACCGCGCCATCCGTCATGCCCTCGAGCGTGCCCTGAGCCTGGAGGGCTACGAGGTCACGGCGGTCGCCGACGGCGTCGAGGCGCTGGCGCAGGCCCACCGGACCCCGCCGGACGTGCTCCTGCTGGACGTCATGATGCCGGGCATCGACGGACTGCAGGTCTGCCGGGTGCTGCGCGCCGAGGGCGACCGCACCCCGATCCTGATGCTCACCGCCCTGGTGGAGACCGCCGACCGCATCGCGGGCCTGGACGCCGGCGCCGACGACTACGTGGTGAAGCCGTTCGACGTCGAGGAGGTCTTCGCCCGGCTGCGCGCCCTGCTCCGCCGCACCAGCCCGGTCGCCCCGGTCGGCGGCGGCTCCGAGGTGAGCGAGGTGAGCCGGACGGACGTCCAGGTCTCCGACCGCCAGGTGGAGGCCGCGGGGCTGCGCATGGATCTCCAGGCCCGCCGGGCCTGGCGGGGCAGGCGTGAGCTGGAGCTGACCCGTACCGAGTTCGAGCTGCTGGAGCTGCTCGTCCGCAACGCGGGCATCGTGCTCGACCACTCCACCATCTACGACCGCATCTGGGGCTACGACTTCGGCCCCGGCTCGAAGAACCTCGCCGTCTACGTCGGCTATCTGCGCCGCAAGCTCGACGAGCCGGGTGCGCCGCAGCTGATCCACACCGTCCGTGGCGTGGGTTACGTGCTGCGGGAGGACTGAGTGGGCCGCCTCGGGCGGCTGCCGGCCAGGCGTCGGCCCAAACTGGTGTCGCTGCGGACCACCTTCGCCGTGTCCTTCGCGGCCGTCACCGCCGCCGTCACGATCCTCGTCGGCATCCTCTCCTACGGTGCGGCCGCCCGTCTGGTCCGGGTCGACCAGCAGTCGGTGTTCACCGAGGTGGTGCAGGACGTGCGGGACGAGGTCCGGCAGCACGACATGAAGCCGGACGACTTCTCCTCCTCCCGCCCGGGCCACGACGTCGTACGGCCCGCCCGTACCGACGTGCAGGTGCTCGGCGCCGAGGGCGGGATCGTCGACCACGGCAGCCCCGTGCTGCCGGTCACCGCCCGGGACCGGGTCGTCGCCGGTGCGAGGGCGGCCGGGCGGCTGGCCGAGCACAAGGACGTCCGGGTCGGCGAGGACCTCTTCCGTATCGCGACCGTCTCGCTCGGCGACGGGCGGGGCGCGGTGCAGGTGGCGCAGGAGTTCAGCGACACCGAGGATCTGCTGCGGGCGCTGCAGCAGCGGACGCTGGCCCTGATGTCGGCGGTGGTGGTCGCCGCCGGCCTGTTCGGCTGGTGGCTGGCCCGCCGCATCACCCGCCGGCTGGTGATCCTCACCTCGGCCGCCGAGGACGTCGCCCGTACCCGGCAACTGGGCATCCAGGTGCCCGTCGCCGGATACGACGAGGTGGGCCGGCTGGGCCGGGCCTTCGACCGCATGCTGGGCCGGCTCGCCCAGTCGGAGGAGGACCAGCGCCGGCTGGTCCAGGACGCGGGCCACGAACTGCGTACGCCGCTGACGTCGCTGCGTACGAACATCTCGCTGCTGCGGCGTATCGACGAGCTGCCGCCCGCCACCCGTGAGGAACTGGTCGCCGACCTCGGCCAGGAGGCCCGCGAGCTGACCGACCTGGTCAACGAGCTCGTCGACCTGGCCGCCGGGCAGTCCGACACCGAGCCCCCGCAGGCCGTGGACCTCGCGGACATCGCGGAGGACGTGGTGGGTCTGGCCCGGCGCCGTACCGGACGTGACATCGTCCTCAGGGTGAGCGGGGACACGACGACGGACGGCCGGTCCGGCATGCTGCAGCGCGCCCTCTCCAACCTGGTCGAGAACGCCGCCAAGTTCGACCGTGACGGGAAGGCGCCCATCGAGGTCAACGTCACCGGGCCGGCCCGGCCGGGTGTGGTCCGGGTCGAGGTCCTCGACCGCGGACCCGGTATCGCCGACGGCGACCTCATCCGTATCTTCGACCGCTTCTACCGTGCCGCCGACGCCCGTTCCCTGCCGGGCTCCGGCCTCGGTCTGTCCATCGTGCGCGAGGTGGCCGCGGCACACGGGGGAGCGCCGTTCGCCTTCCGGCGCGAGGGTGGCGGCGCGGCGATCGGGTTCACCGTGGGCGGGGGCGGCCTGCCGAGCGGCGCGCGCGGGGGCGGCTGAGCGGTCCGGTCAGGGGCGGCAGGGGGACTTGCGGCGGCCGGGCAGGCCCGGCAGGGCGGGGGCGGTGAGGAAGCCCTCGGCCCGTGCGCTGGCCAGGCCGATGCGGGGGATGTCGCTGCTCTTGGCGAACAGCAGGAAGCGGGGCTCCCAGACGGGTCGGTACTTGGCGTTGGCCCGGTACAGGGACTCGATCTGCCACCAGCGGGAGAAGAACGCGAGGACGGAGCGCCACAGCCGCAGGACCGGTCCGGCGCCCAGCCGGGAGCCGCGTTCGAACACCGACCGGAACATGGCGAAGTTCAGCGACACCCGGCGTACGCCCAGTTCCTCCGCCCGGGTCAGGAGCTCGACGACCATGTACTCCATCAGGCCGTTCTCGCAGTCCCGGTCGCGGCGCATCAGGTCGAGGGAGAGGCCGTGCTCGCCCCACGGCACGAAGCTCAGCAGGGCGCGCGGTTCGCCCTCGGCGTCCCGGCATTCGAGCATGACGCAGCGGCCGTCGGCGGGGTCGCCGAGGCGGCCGAGCGCCATGGAGAAGCCGCGTTCGGTGGCGCCGTCGCGCCAGTGGTCGGCGCGGTCGACGAGCAGGGCCATCTCGTCGTCGGGGATGTCCTCGTGGCGGCGGACGCGGACCGTGTAGCCGGCGCGGCGGACGCGGTTGTGGGCCTGGCGGACGACGCGCATGGCGCGGCCCTCCAGGGTGAAGTCGGCGAGGTCCACGATGGCCTCGTCGCCCAGTTCGAGGGCGTCCAGTCCGTGCCGGGCGTAGATCGTGCCGGCCTCCTCGCCGGCGCCCATCACCGCGGGTGTCCAGGCGTGCCGGCGGGCTTCGGCGAGCCAGGCGTCGATGGCGCCGGGCCAGGCCTCGGGGTCGCCGATGGGGTCGCCGGAGGCGAGGCTGACGCCGCCGACGACGCGGTAGGCGATGGCGGCCTTGCCGCTGGGGGAGAAGATGACGGCCTTGTCGCGGCGCAGGGCGAAGTAACCGAGGGAGTCGCGCTCGCCGTGCCGGTCGAGGAGGTCGCGCAGGCGCCGCTCGTCGTCCTCGCCGAGCAGGGCCTGGCCGCGCGGGGCGCGGAAGAGGGCGTAGAGGACGAGGAGGAAGGTCGCGGCGACCAGGATGTTGATGATCACGTCGACCCAGCGGGGCGCGTGCACGGCGTCGAAGCGGTCGGCGAGCGGGCCTACGCTGATGCCGCGCAGCAGGGTGTAGGCGATCTTGTCCTGGAGCGTGGCGCCGGGCACCTTGTTGGTCGCGTCCACGAGGAGGGTGCCGAGGGTGGCGCTGACCAGCGTGCCGCCGGCGCCGACGGCCAGGGCGAGCCGGGGGTTGGAGCGGTCGCCGATGGCGTCGAACTCCCGGCGGCCGATCAGCAGCGCGGCCACGAACAGGGCGGTGAGCAGGGCGGAGAGCCAGTTGAACAGGTGCTCGCGGTAGTCGTCGCGGGTGAGGGCGATGACGTACAGGCCGAGGAGGGCGCCGGCGCACAGCAGGTTGAACAGCCAGGCGGCCCGCTTGCGGCGCCGCATGACCACGGCGAGGAAGAGGGCGAGGGCGGCGGAGACCAGGCCGGCGGTGGCCAGGTAGGGCGTGAAGTACTCGCCGGCGTTGTGTTCGTGGACCTCCTGGCGGAAGGGGAGGGAGACGACCGCGACGATGTTCAGCGCGGCGAGCAGCCGCAGGTACCAGACGGTGGCGGAGGCCGCGCGTGCCCGCAGCCGCGGGCCGGGGCGGACGGGGAAGCGGCGTGGGGTGTCCTGGGTGGGACGTGGGGGGTGCGTCGTCGACTGCTGTGCGGGCAGTGGGGACATGGTGACCGGTCACCTTGAGTGGGGTGGGGACGGGGACGGGTGGGCGGTCGGCCGCGTGGTCGTCACGCGTCACCGCCACCGAAGACCCTACAGTTTGTAGGGTAATGCAGGCAGGGGGTGGCCGTACGGCATCGTCCCACGGGAGTCGGAGTGCGTGGGGGCGCGTACGGCGAGGAGCGCGCCGGTTCTCAGCCGGCCCGGTCCTCCGTGCGCCGCCGGTCCGCCGTCAGCATCCACGCCAGGTTGCCCACCGCCGCACCGGCCGCCACCACGGCGACGATCACTCCGGCCGTGGTCAGCCCGTCGCTGAACAGGTGCGGCCGCCGGTCCAGGCTGTGCAGTCCGAACCCGCACAGCTCGTACACCCCGGCCGCGGCGATCGTCAGGCTCGCCACCAGCACGGCGACCGTCGGCGCCAGCGCCCGCACGGCCGGCGGTACGCCCGGCTGTGGTGGGCACGCTTCCCTTGTGTCCTGCATGCTCTCCCCCGTCGAACAGTTGCCTGGTCACTGGATACGTGTGACCGCTGCCTGCTGATCAATGCCCGTGGATCGTCCCTGCTGATCCCTGTCTGCCCGTAGGCGCCTCGAAACCTACAATACGTAGGGTCCGGTTCACCCTAGGCTGGCCACCGTGCGGATATACATCACTGCCGACATGGAGGGCGTCACCGGGCTCGTCGACGCCGACGACGTGCAGCCCGGCGGGCGGGACTACGAGCGGGGCCGGGCCATGATGGCCGAGGACGTGAACGCCGCCGTCCGCGGCGCCGTGGCCGCCGGCGCGAGCTCCGTACTCGTCAACGACGCCCACGGCCCGATGCGCAACCTCCTTCCCGAGGCACTGCACCCGGCGGCCCGCCTGGTCCGCGGCAGGCCGAAGCCGATGGGCATGCTGGAGGGGCTCACCGGTGAGTACAACGCCGTCGTCTGCGTCGGCTACCACTCCCGGGCCGGTGTCCACGGCGTGCTGAGCCACAGCTTCTTCGGCCACGAGATCGAGGACATGTGGCTGGACGGCCGCCCGGTCGGTGAGATCGGCCTGGCCCAGGCCACCGCGGCGGCGCTCGGCGTCCCCGTGGTCGCTCTCACCGGCGACGACACGGCCTGCGAGGAGGCGGCGGACTGGGACGGCGGCATCGTCACGGTCCCCGTGAAGTACGCCCGCGACCGCTTCGCCGCCGAACTGCGTCCCACCGCCGAGGCCCGCCGGGAGATCGAGGAAGCGGTCACCCGGGCCCTCGCCGCCGTCCCCGAGCCCCGCCCCGCCCCCCGGGAGGCCACCCTCGCCGTCCGCTGGCAGTCCTCCTCGGTCGCCGAGACCCTGCTGGGCATCCCCGGGGTCACCGCCACCGACAGCCGGACCGTGCGGGTGAGCGGCGGCCTGCCCGCACTCTACCGCCAGTTCGGCGTGTGGATGCGCGTGGCGGCCGCGCTGACCAACCAGCCGCCGTACTGCTGACCTTCCGGCAAGCCTCTGCTCACTCGGCGTCGGCGACGACGGACCCGACCCGCTCGGCCAGGCCCGGGTCGCGCCGGACCAGCAGGGCCGCGTAGCCGACGGCGCCCAGCAGGGTGGCGAGGGCCGCGAGGGGGAACCAGCTGTAGGGCGCGGGCTGGCCGGGCTTGGCGAGGTAGTAGAGCGGGATCAGGATGGCCAGGGTGCCGATCGCGGGCAGCACCAGGTGCCGGACCGTCCGGAACTCCTGCGGGCGGTACCTGCGGTAGTACAGCGGCAGGGCGATGTTGGACGCGAGGTAGACGAGCAGGATCAGGATGGCGCCCAGGCTGGAGGACTCGGCGAAGAAGGTGACGGGGTTCATCGGCCCGCCGTCGGCCCCGAGCAGATGGGCCAGGCCCCAGCCGCCGATGATCAGCAGCGAGATGGCGGTGAAGGTGACGATGGCGTTGTTCGGTGTACGGCGCTTGGGGTGCACGTAACCGAAGAAGGACGGCAGCAGCCCCTCGCGGCCGGCGTTGAACACCAGCCGGGCCTGGGAGTTGATGCCGGCGATCAGCACGCCGAGGGTCGAGGTCAGGCCGCCGAGGTAGGCCACGAACGCCAGCCCGCCGAGGGTGTCCTGGGCGACGTCGACGAAGGGGATGCGGGCGGCGCCGAGCCGGGCGACGTCGTAGTCGAAGCCGGTCACCGTCGCGTAGGAGAACAGGACGTAGCTCACCGTCATGATCGCGACGGAGAGGAACACAGCCCGGCCGACGTTGCGCCGCGGGTTCTCCGTCTCCTCGGCCAGCGCCGCCGAGTTCTCCCAGCCGATGAACAGGTACACCGCCAGCGGGAAGCCCGCCGCCAGTCCGTTCAGGCCGTGGCTGATGTGCCCGGGCAGGAACGGGGCGGCGGAGAGGTGGCCGCGGTGCTCGACGATCGCGGCGACCGAGACCACGACCAGCACCAGCATCTCCACGCCGAAGAAGTAGCCGGCCCACTTGGTGGACACCACCACGCCGCGCAGCATCAACCCCACGGACAGCCCGGTCAGCAGCAGTGTCCAGATGATCCACGGCAGGTCGACGCCGGTGTAGTGGTGCAGGGTGATCTGCACGAACCCGCCGGAGATCGCGATGACGGAGGCCATTGCGATGATGTAGCCGAGCCCGGCCAGCAGGGCCGTGGTCACCGCGCTGACCGGCCCGAACGTCCTGCCGACGAACGTGGTGAAGCTGCCCGCGGAGGGGTGCGCCCGGGAGAACTCGGCGAGCGTGTTGCCCAGCAGCGCGACCGCCAGCCCCGCGGTGACGATGGTCAGCGGCGACGCGATGCCCGCGGTGGTGGCGAGGAAGGCGAAACCGAAGTAGAAGCTCATGGCCGGGCCGACGTTGGCCATCGTGGCGGCGGCGATGTCCGCCATGCCGAGAACGCCGCCGCGCAGCCGCTGGGGCGTGCCGCCGGCGGGGCCCGATGTCGACGACGGGCCGACGGCTCCGAGGTCAGGCATAGCGGGGGCTCCTTCTGCGGTGGGGCGGTGCGGTCACCACGGCGTCAGTCCGGGTGGGCGTGGCGGTGGGCCTTGACGGCGCGCACGGCCGGGCCGAGGGCGCCGCGGCCGAGTTCGGTGAGCAGGTCGGCGTGGCAGCGGTTGCGCTCCCGCACCACGTCGGGTGCCGGGGCGGGCCCCAGCAGGCACTGCCGGCCGAGCAGGTCGGCGGCGAACTCGCGGATCCCGGCGCCGCCGAGCGCTTCCGCGAGGTCCAGGTGGAAGCGGGTCTCCAGCTCGACCAGGCGGGCCGGGTCGGTCACCAGGTCCATCGCGTCGACCAGCGACCGCAGCCCGTCGAGGTGACCGGCCGGGACCTCGCCGGCCCCGTGGGCCACCAGCCCGCACTCGAGCAGCAGGTGGAAGCCGTCCAGCGCGGCCGCCTCGTCGGCGTCGTGCAGCAGGGCGACGACGGCGTCCCAGTCCGGTGCGACGAAGGTGCCGCCCGCGCGGCCGCGCCGCCGGTCGAGCAGGCCGTCCTGGCACATTCCCTCCAGCGCGCGGCGCACGGTGATCTCACTGATCCCCAGTTCCTCGGCGAGGACGCCGACGTCCGGCAGCCGGTCTCCGGGCGAGACGGCCTTCAGGCGCACCCGCAGGGCGATCCGGGACCGGACGAGTTCCGATCCCGTGGGTCCCCTGCCGGGCAGGAGGCGGGTGTCCGCGCCGCCGTAGGGTCCGAACTTGCCCGCTGCATTCACCACGGCGTCACCCTAACCGTCCTGCTGAGCGGGGATGCGTGAAAAATAGAGCACCCTGAACACTTAAACAAGGTGAACAGCTCTTGTTTTTTTAGATCGTGCTGAACTAATTTCCGGACGCATGCCCTCGTCCCCACTCCTCCCCTGGATGCCGAGATGACCACGCGTCCCCCGCTCCCCGACACCGACCCGCTCACGCCCGGCGAAAGCGCCACCGCCGACGGCACCGGCACGGGCTCCGGCCTGCAGGCCGGACTGAAGAACCGCCATCTGTCGATGATCGCGATCGGCGGTGTCATCGGCGCCGGCCTGTTCGTCGGCTCCGGCTCCGGCATCGCCGCCGCGGGCCCCGGCATCCTCGTCTCCTACGCCCTCGTCGGCGCCCTCGTCGTCCTCGTCATGCGGATGCTGGGCGAGATGGCGGCGGCCAACCCGACCTCCGGCTCGTTCTCCGCCTACGCGGACCGCGCGCTCGGCCGCTGGGCCGGATTCACCATCGGCTGGCTGTACTGGTTCTTCTGGGTCGTGGTGCTCGCGGTCGAGGCGACCGCCGGCGCGAAGATCCTCGCCGGCTGGGTGCCGGCGGTACCGCAGTGGGGCTGGGCACTGATCGTCATGCTCGTCCTCACCGCCAGCAACCTGGCCTCGGTCAGCTCCTACGGCGAGTTCGAGTTCTGGTTCGCCGGCATCAAGGTCGTCGCCATCGCCGCGTTCATCGTGCTCGGCGCCCTCGCCATCTTCGGCCTGCTGCCCGGCTCGGACCACCCGGCGTCCGGCTTCTCCAACCTGACCGCACACGGCGGCTTCCTGCCGCACGGGCCGGGAGCCATCCTCACCGGCGTCCTGATGGTGGTCTTCTCCTTCATGGGCAGCGAGATCGTCACCCTGGCCGCCGGCGAGTCCGAGGACCCGCGCGGCGCGGTCACCAAGGCCACCAACAGCGTGATCTGGCGGATCGCCGTGTTCTACCTCGGCTCGATCCTCATCGTGGTGTCGCTGCTGCGCTGGGACGACCCGGCGATCCTCAAGGACGGCTCGTACGTCGCCGCCCTCAGCTCCATCGGCATCCCGCACGCCGGCGAGATCATGAACGCCATCGTGCTGACCTCCGTGCTGTCCTGCCTCAACTCGGGCCTGTACACCGCCTCCCGCATGGCGTTCTCCCTCGGCGGGCGCAGCGACGCCCCCGCCTCCTTCGGCCGCACCACGGGCCGCGGCGTCCCCCGTACCGCCATCCTCGCCTCGGTGGTCTTCGGCTTCGTCGCGGTCGCCTTCAACTACCTGTGGCCGGACACCGTATTCCAGTTCCTGCTCAACTCCTCCGGCGCCATCGCCCTCTTCGTCTGGCTGGTCATCTGCTTCTCCCAGCTCCGCATGCGCAAGATCATCCAGCGGGAGGCGCCGGAGAAGCTGATCGTGAAGATGTGGCTCTACCCCTACCTGACCTGGGCCACCATCGCCCTGATCACCTTCGTCCTCGGCTACATGCTGACCGACACGGCCGACGGCGGCGGCCGCGACCAGGTGGTCCTGTCCACGCTGGTGGCCGTGGGCGTGGTCGTCGTCGCTCTGGTCCGCGAACGGCTGGGCCGGGCACGCGCCGCGGTCACCTCGTCGTAGGCACGGGTCCGTACCCGCGGCCCGTCCTTCGCCGCTCCGAAGGACGGGCCGCGCTTGCGGACGACCAGGGCCCGGACCGCTGTTCCTCGCTCCCCGTCCCCTCAGGCGGGGTACGCGTGCGTCTGGGTCGCCTTGAGCGTCGCCCAGACCGTGGCTCCGGGGCGGAGGTCGAGTTCGGCGGCGGCGACCGTGGTCAGGTCGGCGACCAGGGGCAGTTCGCCGGTCAGCGCGGCGCGGATCTGGTCGCCGTGGGTCTCCAGGCCGGTGACCTCGCAGCGCCACAGGTTGCGGGCGCTGGAGCCGGTGGGGCGGTCGCGGTGGAGGGTGACCGCGCTGGGCGGGAAGGCGACGAAGACCGGGCCGGTGAGGTCCTCCGCCGTCGTGATCCCGGCGCCGCCGTCGACACGGACCGTGTGCCCCTCGGCCTCGCCCTGGTACAGGTTGAGGCCGACCAGGTGGGCGATGTAGTCGGTGCGCGGGTGGCGGGCGATGTCGGAGGGGGTGCCCTCCTGTACGACGCGGCCGTCCTCGACGACGACGAGGTGGTCGGCGAGGACCATGGCGTCCAGCGGGTCGTGCGTGACCAGGACGGCGACCGCCTCGAACTCCGCGAGGTGGTGACGGAGCCGGGCGCGTACGTCCAGGCGGGTACGGGCGTCGAGCGCGGCGAGCGGCTCGTCCAGGAGCAGCAGGCGCGGGCGGGTGGCCAGGGCGCGGGCCAGGGCGACCCGCTGGGCCTGGCCGCCGGAGAGACGGCGCGGTCTGGCCGAGGCGTGCTCGGCGAGGCCCATGCGCTCCAGCCACTCGGCGGCCCGGGCGCGGGCCTCCGCCTTCCCGGCGCCCTGGCAGCGCGGCCCGAAGGCCACGTTGTCCAGGGCGGACAGATGGGGGAAGAGCAGGTAGTCCTGGAAGACCACGCCGACCGGGCGGGCCTCGGGCCGCGTACCGTCCAGTTCCGCGCCGTCCAGACGCAGATGGCCGCCGGTGAGCGGGACGAGACCGGCGAGGGCGCGCAGCGCGGTCGTCTTGCCCGCGCCGTTGGGGCCGAGGAGCGCGACGACGTCACCCGGCGCCGCGGTCAGCGCCACGTCGAGGCGGAAGGAGCCGCGCTCGACGACGAGACGGGCGTCGAGCCCTTCGCCGGTGGCGACGGGAGCGCCGACGGTGGCCTTCTCGATGCCGGTCTTCGCAGTGCCGGTCTTCGCAGTGCCGGTCTTCTCGATGCCGGTCATGAGGTGGTCATCCAGCGGTCCCGCAGCCCCGCCAGCACCGCGACGGACACGGCCAGCAGGACCAGGCTGAGGGCGATCGCCGTCTCCGGGTCGTTCTGCAGGGCGAGGTAGACGGCCAGCGGCATGGTCTGGGTGCGACCCGGGAAGTTCCCGGCGAAGGTGATCGTCGCGCCGAACTCGCCGAGCGCGCGGGCCCACGCCAGTACGGCACCGGCCGCGATGCCGGGGGCGATCAGCGGCAGGGTGACCCGGCGGAACGCGGTGAAACGGGAGGCGCCGAGCGTGGTCGCCGCCTCCTCGTAGCGCGGGTCGGCCGCCCGCAGCGTGCCCTCCACGCTGATGACGAGGAACGGCATCGCCACGAACGCCTCGGCGACCACGACCCCGGCGGTGGTGAACGGCAGCGTGATCCCGAACCAGGAGTCCAGCCACTTCCCGACGACCCCGTTGCGACCCAGCGCCATCAGCAGGGCCACACCGCCGACCACCGGCGGCAGGACGAGGGGCAGGGTGACGAGGGCCCGCACCAGCCCGCGCCCCGGGAACTCGACCCGGGCCAGCAGCCAGGCCAGCGGCACTCCGAGCACCAGGCTGACCGCGGTCGCCGCCGTCGCGCACACCAGGGACAGCCGCAGCGCCTGCCACACCTCGGCGCTGGTCAGCAGGTCGGGCATGCTCCGCCAGGGCGCCCGCACCAGCAGGGCGACGAGCGGCAGGACCAGGAAGGCCAGGCCGATCAGCGCGGGCAGGAGGAGCGGCAGCGGTGCGCCCCCGCGGACGCGCCGACGCTGCCGCGGGCCACCGGTGAGGGTGTCCGCGGGGCCGGCGTCGTCCGGGGGAGGGGAGGTCACGGCTTGAGGAACCCCGCTGCGGACAGGACCTTCCGGCCCTCGGCGGACCGCACGAACGCGATGAAGGCCTCGGCGGTGGCGGCGTGCTCCGAACCCTTGAGCGGCGTGATCGGATAGTCGTTGACGGCCTTGGCCGACTCGGGGAACTCCACGCCCTCCACCTTGTCACCCGCGGCCTTCACATCGGTCTTGTAGACGACCGCGGCGTCGGCCTCCTTCAGCACCACCTTGTTCAGGGCGCCCTTGACGTCCTGCTCGTAGGAGACGGGCGTGAGCTTCAGCTTGCTCGCGTCGAGGGCCTTCTGAGCTGCCGCACCGCACGGCACCGTCTTGTCGCACAGTACGACCTTCAGCCCGGACTTGGTGAGGTCCTTCAGGGAGGAGACCTTGTCGGGGTTGCCCGGCAGGGTGGCGATCTCCAGCTGGTTGCGCACAAAGGTGACGGGCGTGCCGGCCGCGTCGCCCTTGTCCGTGACGATCTTCATCGTCTTGGGGCTGGCCGCGGCGAACACATCGGCCGGGGCGCCACCGGTGATCTGGGCGGCGAGGGTGTCACTGCCGCCGAAGCTGAAGGTCACCTTCGTGCCCGGGTGGGCCTGCTCGAACTCCTTGCCCAGCGTCGTGAAGCTCTCCTTCAGCGAGGCCGCGGCGAAGACGGTCACCGTGCCGGACAGCTTGTCCGGCGAGGACGCCGACTTGTCCGACGCGGAGGAGTCCGGCTTCGTGGACTTGTCCGAGCCGGACGACGAGCAGGCGCTCAGAGCCAGCAGGGCGGCGGCGCCTGCACCGGTCATCTGGAGCATCCGGCGGGTCCGGCGTGCGGAACGGGTCATCACGGGTCCACTCCCTCGGGGTCCTGGCGGACACATCCACGGTCTTTCGACGACCACCGACCGCAGCTCCGATCCGGCGGGCGTGCCCAGGCCGATCATAGTGCCGCAGATGCGAGCCGAAACAGGGTTGTGGCGCCGCATCAGCCTGGCCGATAGAGCGCGGAGCTTGCATCTGCGCTCACACCGACGACGGGCCGGGCCGGCCCAGGAGCGGCCCCGCCCCGCTACAGACCGAAGGCGCCGCCCTCGACGAGGATGAGGTCGTGTCGGTGGTCGCCGGGGTCCTGCGCGGTCGCACCATGCCGATGTGGCGGGACACGGACGGGCGGCTCCACCGCAAGGGCGGCCGCACGACCCTGTTCCTCTGGCTCGCCACGGCCGTCGTCAAACTGGGGCTCGGGGCGATCGCGGAAGCGGCGTTCGGCGAGCCGTTCAACGGTGACGCGCTGTGGCTCGGCCTCGGAGTCACGCTGGGCGTCCAGCAGCTGGTGATGACACGTCACGGCCGTCGGCTGCCGGTGCCGGACCCGCTGAGCGGCCGTCAGGCCGTACCACCGCGGGCCGGTGACCACCCGCCGGGTCGATACCCGGGCACCCTCCTACCGCTGCGCGACGGTCGCGAACACCCCCCGTGCAGCCGACCCGTCCGGCCACGTCCACCCGGCGACGAGACGCCCGGCCGCACCCTGCGCGGTGGCCGCGGGCCGCAGGACGCGGTTGACCCGTACCTCGTCGAGTCCGTCTTCGGGGCCGGCTCCGTGCACGGTGACCGTCGGGTCGGGGGTGTCGCTCTCGCTCTGCCGCTGCGGTACCGCCTCACCGCGCAGCAGGGCGCGCAACCCCGCCGTCACCACCGGGTCGTGGACGCCGTCGTAGATCCACCGGGTGCCGAGCAGCCCGTGCTCGGACGTGCCGATCAGCGCCTCGCCGGGGAGACCCTCCAGCGCGGCACCGCGGTAACCCATCGGCACCAGATACGCCACCGGCTCCCGCCCGGCGGCGTCCACCACGACCATGAGCTCGATCCCGACCTCGCCCTCCGGGTCGTCGAGACGGAAACCCCCGGCCTTGACCAGTTCCGGCGCCGACGCGTCGCCCACGTACCAGCTCTGCTTCGGTAGCCATCCGGTGAGCAGTTCCAGCTTGGTGGGCGTCATGGTGGTGTGGTGGATGGTGGCCATGCGTGCGAACCTATCGTAAACCGCCGCAAGTCGCGGTCAAAGAGGTTCGTGGCCGAGGACGGCCAGATACGCGCCGTAGGCCAGGGACACGGCGGCAAGGGTGCCGCCCACCAGCACGGCCCGGGCCGGGCTTGAGCACCAGGCCCGCACGATCGCCCGCGCCGGCGGGATGAGCAGGGGGAAGGCCGGCACGAGGAAGCGGGGTTTGGACGAGAAGGGGCCGGACACCGCGAGCACCAGCACAAGCAGCACGCCGGCGAAGACCACCAACGCCGGCGGGGGACGCTCCAGGCACAGCAGGCAGAACAACAACACGCTCACCGCGACGACGAGCACGGCGACCGGGAAGGCGACCCTGCCGCCGTGCAGGAACAGTGCCTTGACGAACCGCAGGGAACCCACCCCGAAATCGAGGCGGGAGTTCCAGGCGCTCTGCACCCTGAAGTAGCCGTGGAACAGGTCACCGGTCCGCCTTCCCACCCACAGCACATAGCCCACCCAGCCCAGCGGGGCGACACCGGCGCCGATCCAGAGCCGGCCGGGAACCCGCCCGCGCCGCCGCACGACCTCGCACACGGCCGCGACGACCACGGCCACGGCCACGGCGATGCCGCTCGGCCGGGTCAGCCCGGCCAGCGTCGCGAGAGCGCCCGCCGTCAGCCAGCGCCCCTTGAGCACGGCGTACAGCGACCACGCGGCGCACGCGGTGAACAGCGGCTCGGTGTAGGCCAGACCGAGGACGACCGAGTGCGGCAGCGACGCCCACAGCAGGACCAGAGCGGTGGCGACCGCCCGCCCGTGCAGATGGTGGCCGATGACGTACACCCCGCACGCGGCGAGCGCCGCCGCACTCCAGGCGATCAGCAGCGCGGCCTGCCCCGGTGACACCGGCACGACGTCCCGCAGCGCCCGGATGAGCTCCGGATACAGGGGGAAGAACGCCCAGTCGGTCTGGATCGCGCCTTTGACGACGCGGAACCGGGTCCCATAGCCGTGCTCCGCGATGTGCAGGTACCAGACCGAGTCCCAGGAGTGAGCCAGGCTGGTCGTCGTGCTCCGGCCGAGAGCGTGGTCGATCACGGCCACCGCGGCGACACCGGCGAGGCGGAGGGCAGACACGAGGGCCAGGGCGGGAAGAAGCCCCGGCGGTCCCTGCCATCGACGCCGCCGGGCCACGTGGGGACTGCTGGATCGCCGCAGCGCCGGGTAAGTGCTCACCCTTCGACCGTGACCGACCGGCCGGACGGACGCATCCCGAACAGGCCGTTCGGTGCAGGAGGGCTTGGGCGGGACGTCCGGTCAGGGCTCGGTCAGGGCTCGGGTCAGGGCTTTCGGGCGACCGCGCAGAACTCGTCGATGTCGCGGATGCCGCCGGTGTCCGTGGGGTCGGGACGCCAGCGCGGCAGCGGGACGATGCCGGGTTCGAGCAGTTCCAGGCCCTGCACGTAGCCGCGGATGTGCTCGGGGGTGCGCATGACCATGGGGTTGGGGCTGTTGTCGTTCCACTCCTTGGCCGCGTTGTCGGTACGGCCGCCGCCCACCGCGGTGGTGGTGTGCGTGAGCGCGAGACAGCTTCCGGGGGCCATGGCGTCGCGCAGCCGGCGCATGATGCCGGCCGCCTCGTCGTCGTCCGTGATGAACAGGAGGACGCCGAGCAGGGTGATGGCGACCGGTCGGGTGAAGTCGAGCGTGCGCGCGGCCTCCTCGAGGATCCGGCCGGGGTCGCGCAGGTCGGCCTCGATGTAGTCGGTCCTGCCCTCGGGGGTGCTGCGGAGCAGTGCTTCGGCGTGGCGCAGGACGATGGGGTCGTTGTCGACGTAGACGACACGCGCTTCGGGAGCGAGGCGCTGGGCCACTTCGTGGGTGTTGTCGGCGGTGGGCAGGCCGGTGCCGATGTCGAGGAACTGGCGGATGCCGCAGTCGACGGTGAAGTGGCTGATGACCCGCCGGAGGAAGGCCCGCTGCAGACGGGCCATGTCCGCGATCTCGGGATAGATGCTGAGGATGGCGTCCCCGGCCTCACGGTCGGCCTCGTAGTTGTCCTTGCCGCCGAGCCAGTAGTTCCAGGTGCGGGCGGGGTGGGCCGTGGTGGGGGCGAAGCCGGCTAAGCGCTCTTCTCGCATGACAGGCGTCCTGAAGTCGTCGCAGGCGGACAGGGGGCGTGCGCGGGCGTCGTGCTCCGGTGCGGCACGCGCACTGCGCTGGTTCTAACACAGACGTGATCGAAGGCGGTCACGTTTTCGACCGGGAGACACCGGGAGCCGGGAGATCGCTCCTCGGATCCTGGTGATCAGCGGCTGGGAATACGGATCCGCGCCCGGTCTTTGAACGCGGTGGCCCGGTCGGCGCCGGCTCCCCGGCACGCGGCCGGCCGAACCCTGTCCCGACAAGAGAGTGCGGTGATCACACGATGCAGGCGGTGCGGTTTCACGAGTACGGCGGGATCGATGTGCTGCGGGTGGAGGAGGTGGAGCGGCCGGTGCCCGGTCCTGGGCAGGTGCTGGTCGAGGTCCGCGCGGCCGGCATCCAGCCCGGCGAGGCGCACATCCGCACGGGCGCGCTGCACGAACGCTGGCCGGCGACGTTTCCCTCCGGGCAGGGCAGCGATCTGGCCGGCGTCGTGGTGGAGACCGGCCCGCACGTCCGGGGTTTCGCGGTGGGTGACGAGGTTCTGGGCTTCACTCACCGGCGGGCCAGCCACGCCCAGTTCGTCGTGGTCGACGACGTGAACCTGGTCTCCCGTCCGGCGGGGCTGGCCTGGGAGGTGGCCGGCGCGCTGTACGTGGCCGGCACGACGGCCTACGCCACCGTGTTCGCGGTCGACCCCGGCCCGGACGACACGGTCGTCGTCTCCGGAGCGGCGGGCGGAGTCGGATCGCTCGCCGTGCAGCTCGCGCGGCGGCGCGGCGCCACCGTGATCGGGCTGGCGAGCGAGCGGAACCACGCCTGGCTGAAGGAGCACGGTGTCCTCCCGGTCGAGTACGGGCCAGGTGTGGCCGAGCGCATCCGACAGGCGTCCGGCGGCAGGGTCGACGCGTTCATCGACACCTTCGGCGACGGATACGTGACCCTGGCAGTGGAGCTGGGCGTGCGGCCCGAGCGCATCAACACGATCAGCGACTGGCAGACCGCGGCCAAGGTCGGCGCGCGGACCCATGGAGAAGGCGCGGCGGCGTGCGCGGTCGTACTCGGCGAACTGGCCCGGCTCGCCGCACGCGGGCAGCTGGAGGTGCCGATCGCCCGCACCTACCCGCTGGAACAGGTACGAGACGCCTTCCGCGAGCTGGAACAGCAGCACACCCACGGCAAGATCGTGCTGCGGCCCTGAACCGGGCCACCGGCACTGGATTTCAGGTGCGCCGACAGTTCTCCGCGACCTGGACGAAGCCGCGTACCAGTGGGCTGCTTGCGGTCCGTGGCCAGGCCACGACGAGATCGCTGGGCGGGCGGTCGTTCAGCGGTACGACGACCAGGCCGGCGGGCAGCGGCTGATCGATGGGGGCGAGAGCCGATGTGCCGTTCCACAGGACCGCTTGCAAGCACTCCTGGATCGTCCGCATGACCGGTGACCCGTCGTCGTCTCCACCGCCGGTCCAGTACGCCGTCCACGCCGGATCGGCACCGTCCGGCAGCCGGACCCACCGGCGGCCGGAGAGGTCGGTCGACGAGACGGAGGCGTGGCCGGCGAACGGATCGTCATCACGCATCACCACGCCGACGGGCACCGAGCGCAGGACGCGGGTGCTGACGCCTGTGTCGTCGAACGGAGTTCGGGTGATCGCCACGTCGACCAGCCCGGCGCGCAGCCCGGCCGTCGGGTCGCCGAGGTCGGCTTCGTGGAGGGTGACGTGGACGTGCGGATGACGGGCCCGGAAGAGGGAGACCAGTCGGCCACCGACCTGCTGGGCCGCGTCCGCCAGGGTCCCGACGGCGAGGGGCGCCGTGCCCGCCGCGGCGGCCACCCGTCGGCGGATCCGGTCGGCTCGCCCCAACAACGGCCCCGTTTCTTCGTACAGGACCTTTCCAGCGGGCGTGAGGGTGACGCCTTTGGGGGTGCGTTCGAACAGGAGGGCACCGAGTTCGTCCTCGAGTTGCCGGATCGCGCGGCTCAGTGGCGGTTGCGTCATGTGCAGGCGGTTCGCCGCCCGGCCGATGTGGCACTCCTCGGCGACGGCGACGAAATACCGGAGCGAGCGAAGGTCCACCTCTAGCACGATACCCGTGCGGTATCGGACGTTCCCGACGGGTCTTGGACGGCGGACACCGTGACGGCCAACGATGGAAGCAGCAGAACCGACGAGGAGGAGTATTCATGTCCGCCCCTGCCCTCACGGTCGGGTGCTTCCCGTACGACACGACGCGGGCGCTGTTCGAGGGGACCGTAAGCACCGACGGTGTCGACTTCACGATGAGAACCGGAGCGACCCTGCCGGAGCTCTTCGAACGGCTGATCCGCGGGGACGAGTTCGACGTCGCCGAGCTCGGCCTCACGTTCTACCTGCGGTTGCTGAAGACCGGACTGCCGTTCGTGGCGTTGCCGGTCTTCCCAAACCGCGTGTTCCGTCACTCGTGCGTCTTCGTCAACGTCCACAGCGGGATTCGGGAACCGAGCGACCTCGCGGGCAAAACCATCGGGGAGTTCGGCGTCTACGGTCAGGACTCCGGCGTGTGGGCCAAGGGGATCCTGATGGACGAGTACGGGTTCGAACCCGAGGAGAGCCGTTGGGTGATCGGCGGCCTCGAACACCCCGCGCCCCCCTTCGACTTCATCCCCCATCCGCACCCGGCCGAAGTCGACGTGCGCGTCGCACCCGAGGGAAAGACACTGAGCGCGATGCTCGACGCCGGTGAGATCGACGCGCTGTTCTCGGCGAACGTCCCGCAGTGCGTGCTCGACGGATCCCCGAACGTCACCCGCCTGTTCCCCGACTTCGAGCCGCTGGAACGGGACTACTACCGGCGAACCGGCATCTTCCCGATGATGCACACCATCGTCGTCCGGCGGGAACTGCTCCGGGACCGTCCCGGCCTCGCGCACGCCGTCTACCGTGCCTTCTCCCGGGCGAAGGACGCCGCCGCCGAACGCTATCGCCAAAGCCGCAGGCTCTACCAGGTCCAGACCATGATCCCGTGGATGAACGCCCTGGTGGACCGCAACGGTGAGGAGTTCCCCGAGGACTGGTGGCCCTACGGCATCGCGGCCAACCGCGCCGCCCTCGACACCTGCCTGCGGTATCACCACGAGCAGGGCCTGACCGACCGGCAGTGGCGGATCGAGGACGTCTTCGCCGCGGAACTGCTGGACACGTAGCCGTCCGCAACCTGGTCGCCGACATGGGCAGCCCGCCACCGCCGACGTACCCTGCCGGAACTGCACCACTTCAGCCGCCGACGGGGAGTGCCCGCGTGACCGAACCGACCGCCCCGGACAACAAGCCGTTCCTGTACGTCGTCGTGTGCGCCAGCGGTGTCGCCGGTGACGTCGGCAAGCTGATCACCGCGGCCCAGGAGGCGAACTGGGATGTCGGTGTCATCGCCACACCGCAGGGACTCGGCTTCATCGACGCCAAGGCGGTCGAGGCACAGACCGGCTACCCGATCCGCTCCGCCTGGCGTTCACCGGGAGACCCGCGCCCACTGCCCCCGCCGGACGCCATCGCCGTCGCTCCCGCCACCTTCAACACGATCAACAAGTGGGCCGCCGGGATCTCCGACACCCTCGCCCTGGGCATCCTGTGCGAGGCGTACGGCATGGGCATCCCGACCGTGGTGCTGCCCTACCTGAACTCCGCTCAGGCCGCCCACCCCGCCTACCAGCAGAGCCTGGACCGGTTGCGGGGGATGGGGATCGTGATCGGCTCGTGCGAACCGCACCGGCCGAGGGCCGGTGGCGCGGCGGATCGCTTCCGCTGGGAGGAAGCACTGGAGTTGCTGAAACCGGGCGTCAACCCGGTGCGGTGACGACAAGGGCGGGACCCGAAAGCCCCGCCCGATCCACGTGAAACCTCAGATCACGGCCACACAAGGCAATAAGGCTGATGCCCCGCCTCATGCAGCCGGTGGCTGAAGTCCTGCCACTCGTGCAGCGAATGGGAGGGGCGGGGCGCTGGCCTGGGGTTTCTCTGTGAAGCGCGCGTTGACCTGCGGAAACACTCCTCGGTAGTTCTCACGGGTCAACGCCGTTTCCCGGACTCATGTGCCCTGGATGTGCCCTCCGGGGACCTGGCTGGGGACGTACATGCCCAGTTTTCGCGCCTAGGGAGCTCTCGACATGCGACGGACGTCCTGTGTGCTGCATCCGTTCCCTCCGGGGCCGGACGAGGGGGAGCTTCGGAGATGCCCGTCGCGCGTGACACCAGGAGTAACGTGGCAGGTGCGAGGTGGAGTCCCGTCGTCGCACCAGCCCTCAGACGGGTGGTCATCATGACCGGCTCGGATACACCACCTGTTCCCCGGCGTCTGCCCAGCGGCGTCCACGAGGCGGTGCGGCCGGGGTGCGCGCTTCTCCGGCTGGAGACGACCGCATCACGCGAAGGCGTCCTCGACGGTGCGTGGTGGCTGCGCTCGCGCGACATCGGCGCTGAGCTGCCCGCGCTGCTCAGCGCCCTCATTGCCCACCTCGGCCCCGTGACCCGCGTGGGACTGGACACCGCGGCCTGGGAAGGTCTCCCGACACGTATCGCCGCGGACGACCGGGTGGTGCACGTCGATTCCTTCCCGGTCGGTGACGACACGGTCCTGGCCACCCGGGGCGACAGGGATATCTTCTCGCTGCTGGTGGTCCCGCCGGACACAGCACCGGACGCCGCCCGCGCCGCGATGGCCCAGGCGGTCCGGGCGGACAACATCAGCCAGGCCGAGCAGATCCTCATCGAGACCGGGAGCGGGCACGGTCCGTCCGGCTGACGGGCCCGCCGCTGGGCGTGACCGGCCGAGCGGTGTCGGACGGCGGGGGAGATCAGCCGCGCCACTCCACCATGAGCAGCGTTGCGTCATCGCTGGTCTGTCCGCCCCGCGCCTGCTTGAGCGTGTGGGACAGGGAGCGCGTCACCGCCCGGATGCCGCGGCCGGTCCTCTCCAGATGGTTCACGCAGTCGATCAGCTGGTCCTCCCCGAACTCCTCCCCACCGCTCCTGTGCTCCTCGACCACTCCGTCCGTGAAGCAGAGGACTCGGTCCCCGGGCACCAGCCCCAGCTCGCTGATCCGGGGCTCCGAACCACCGAGGCCGACGGGGAGGGTCGTCGGGGCGGCCAGACGCCGCGCGACGCGGTGGTCGCGGACGAGGATCGGCGGCGGGTGTCCGGCGTTGACCCACTGCACCCGTCCCGTCGTCGTGTCCAGCTGCATCATCTGCGCGGTGACGAAATGCTCGGGACCGAATTGCCTGGCCACGGCGCGGTCCATGAACGCGTAGATCTCCGACAGTCCGATGCCGGCGCGGCGGGCGTGGCGGTAGGCGCCGATGGCCACCGTGGCCATGGTGGCCGCGTCCAGTCCGTGGCCCATCGCGTCGATCATGGCCACGTGGAGGACGTCGTGGTTGAGCGCGTAGTCGAAACTGTCGCCGCCCACGTCGTAGGCGGGTTCCAGGATCCCGGCCACAGCGACCCGGGGCATGATCATCGCAAGCGGTGGCAGCAGTGACCACTGGATCTCCGCGGCGACGCTCATCGCCTCACCGCGTCGGACGTCGAAGAACAGGTCGGAGTAGCCGTGCTTGGTCACCAGAAGGTCGGCCACCAGGCCGGAGATCCTGAGCAGCAGGCGGCGGTCGTGGGCGTCGATGCTGTCCAGCGTCACCGCCATGACCCCTACCTGGTCACCGCCGTCCAGCAGAGGCAGATGGATCCGGACGCCGTCCTCCTGGGGCACCTCCACGGGGACCGCGTCGAGAAAGCAGCGGCCCGCCTCGGAGTCGTCGATAACCTGCGGTTCCCCGCCGGCGAGGCACTCACCGGGCAGCGGTACGAGCAGCAGCTGGCCGTAGTCCTGCAACAGCACCTGTGGACGGCGGCCACCGAGCCGCTCCACGACGTCGGCGACCAGGGGCCCGATGAGGTGGGGCGGGAGTTCGTGCGCGCTGTCGAGGATCTTTCCCAGGAGAGCTTCCCCGAAGCTTTCGGACCGGTCCGTACGCTGTACTGCCGTCATCCCCTCACCCGCCGCAGTCACGCTTCGTGTGGGGGCGGGCCAGGATGACGAAGGGTCTGTCGGTGCCATGGCTCCATCACGGGGTCGTGGACGCCCGGCCTGCCGGTCACGGAGTCGGCCGGGTCGGGCTGCTCATCTCGGTCCGGCTCCGCCTTCCGACTCCCAAGCGTTCTGTCCGTCGAGGCCGCTCTCGGCGAGTGCCAGCAGGCGCGGAGCCGACAGTGGGTTCCCGGGGTCGGCGGCGGCGGTCAGCAGCCGGGTGGCTACTCCGGCCGGCTCGTCCGGGGGGATCACCAGCAGTTCCCAGCGTCCCACGGTGCCGCAGTCCACGGTGATGGCGTGCGCCTCGGCGGCGGAATCGGTCAGGACCACCTCGATCACGTGGCCGGGCGCCATCACCTCCTGCGGAGCATCGGGCCAGGCGGCGGACCCCACGGTAACGCGGGTGACGGTGCCGCTGCTCGGATCCAGGGAGCCGACCAGCGCGGGCAATTCGAGTTCGAGTGCGTCGCAGCGCGGCCACCATGCGCCGTCCAGCGGGCCATGGCTGACGTCCGGCGTGAGGCGCAGCCGGGGCATGGGCATCCGGTAGGAGTGTCCGTAACCTGGCGCGGTACCTTCGGCGGGCTTTGTGATGGCGTTCATCGTGCGATCCCGTTCCGGGCGCTGCTTTCCGGCTGCCCGTGTCAGTCACTCGCCGGGAACGGCGCCGCCGTGGTCGTACGCCCGGAAGTTCTCGGTACCTCCCACGCTACTCCCAGCCGTGGCGGGCGGCGTGGTGCGCAGCCATCGCGCCGAGAGGCAGGCAGCCATCGCGTGGAGGCACCTCGGTACGGCGGACGACGGGTCACGTGACCGCCCCGGCCGGTACGACCGCCGGCTCATCGCTCCTCTGCCACGTCATCGGCGTGCCGAGGGGGCTGCCCTTCGGCGGACAGGGTCAACACGCAGGGGGCGACGGAGCCGGGCAGCCCGACGACCTCACCCATGTTCTGCCAGCCCCAGGACGAGAAGGCGGCTTGTCCTGCCCGGTCGGCAGGATGCAGCAGGGTGATCCCGAGGGAGGAGTGCAGCTCTGTGAGCAGACGCTGTTGCAGCCGGCGGGCGATGTCGCGGTGCTGAACGTGCGGGTGGGCCACGACCTGGGTGAGGACGACGAACCGTGCGCGGGAGGTGAGCCGCTGGATGATCTCCTGGAGCGTTCCGTCGGACCCCCGACTGCCGGAGCCTTCAGAGCCCATCGGAAAACCGAAGGCGCAACCGACCAGCACCGTCGTCTCGGCGACCAGCAGGGCGAAGCCGGGGCGGCGGGCGGTGATCGACAAGCGGTGCAGGAAGTCCCCGCGGTTGTGGTACCGCTCGCCCGTGGTGCCTGCGACGGACTCCGCAGCCAGGTCCGCGATGTCCGCGCGCATGTCTTCTGCCTGCCAGCGGGTCAGCCGACGAAGGCGGATCCCGTCCTTGAGGACCGGCTGGTCCGGTCGGCGAGCGGAGTCTTCGGGCGCCCCCGTCGCCGCACTCATGAAGCCGTCGGATGCGGCGGGCGGCACGAGACTCGCGGGGGCCGTAGGGAGCAGCGAAGTCGATCCCGTGGCATCGAGGACCCGGGTGATCTGAGCGCACGGATGGTGCAGCCGCAGGCGAGCGTGGACCCGGCCGGCGCGCTGTGCTGCCGACAGGAGGACGTCCAAGCCCCTGGCGTCGCAGGAGCCGACCGTGGTCAGGTCGATGTCGATCACGGTGACACCGTCCAGCAGACACTGCTCCACTGCGGCCCGCAGCAGCGGCGTCGTGGCCGGCCCGATGTCGCCGGCAAGCGTGACGAGCGTCCGCTCTCCTCGGTTCCGCCGATGGATGTCCAGCCGGGAAAAGGTCATCACGTCTCCCCTCGGCGAGGTTGCGGACCTGCACGGGCGCTCAGCGCGGCCCTTGCCGTGATGAGCTTGCGCTGAGTTGCTTCGACCGCGGCGTACATGGCCCCGACCCGTCTCCGCGCCGACCGCTGGGGCGGCCCGGATTCACTCGTCTCTCGCCGAGGACGACCCGGCGTGGTGGCCCGGAGTGCGTGATGCCCTCGGTACTTCAACCGTACGTCGGCCGCAACCGGAAGCGGCTGGGTCGAAGGGCGCGGCACGGTAGGGGCCGCGTCACTTGAGGGGCTGTTCTCCAACGTCAGAACGGTGGTGATGCTGCGGCTGCTGGTACGTGTGCACCTCACAGCCGAGGGCCGGCAGGGTAAGGGGGTACCACCTCGCCCCTGCCCTGTCGCGACAGGTGCCCGGATGCGCGCCGCTCTGGACACAACACTGGCCGCCGCGCAGTTCCCCTGGACACAGCACAACACTGCCGCCCGCGATCGAAGCCGGGCGGCAGAGCGGGCGGACGAATTGAATGCCAGCTCACTTCCGAACCCACATGCGACGCGACCTCCGCTCACCGGGTCTCCGAACCCATCCGAGCGAAACGACCCACGCCAGGAGGATCGGTCGCTACGTGAAAGCCAGCGCTCATGGAGCAGATGACCCACCTGTTACCGAAACCGTCCCGCGAAGGGGGACGTGGCAGGGGCGAGCATGTAGCGGAGGAAAGCGGCGAGGTCGGCGAACGCTGAACGCGGTCACTCATCTCACCGTGGGGGCGAGACGCTATCCCAGAAGAGGCGCTCGGTCAGTTCCAACCCTCCAGCGACACCTGAGGCCCGCCGGCCAGGTAGCGATGAAGGGCGCTGGCGGTGGTCTCCACGAACTCTTCGGGGATGGCACCGGTGTCGACCCAGCGGACTTGGGCGTGCTTGCGCGGTTCGCGGTTCTCCGGCTCGCCGGACCATTCATGGGCGACGAAGACGACCGTGAGGAAGCCGTTGGGGGCTTCCACGCCCCAGGCGCTGTGGATGACGTGGCGCTGGTGCTGCATGACTTATGCAGGGGCTGCATCACGGCCAACTACGGCTGATCTATGCTCGATTGAGCAGGCAGGATCAGCGACGGCGGAAGGAGCCGTGGCAGATGGCCGACGCGCATGGGGAAGCGAGACGGATCGGAGACCGGATCCGTCGGGCACGGGTGTTACAGCGGCGTTCACAGCACGGCGTGGCCGCAGCGCTTGGGTATCACCAGTCCAAGGTGAGCCGTCTGGAGAGCGGTCGCGGCACGGAGGACATCCGCGTACTACGCGCCATCGCGCAGGAACTGAACATCCCGCCTCATGAGTTGGGCCTCGCCCCGTCTCAGGACGTCTCCGCCGCCGATCGAGAAGCTGACGACATGCACCGCCGCACCTTCCTCGCCGCGAGCATCGCAGCGCTCGCGGCCCCGGCCGGCTCTTCGGCCTCGCACACCGCCCTCGTCCAGGCCCTCCTGCCCGGTCCCGGCCCCGCGGGCACCGGTGGCCCCCAGGGCACGGCCGTCCTGTACGAACGCGTCGGATCAGCACTGAGGCTTTTCCACACCTGCCAATACACGGAGTTGGAGCGCACCCTCCCGAGCCTGATTGCCGACCTGCGACTGGCGGTCGGTGATGCGACGGACGGGGACACGGTGTCCCGGCTCCTGGCCACGGCGTACCAGACGGCGACGAGCCTGCTGCTCAAGCAGCACGACCAGGGCAACGCATGGCTCGCCGTCGGCCGGGCGATGGCAGAAGCCGAACGCTCAGGCGACCCGGTCGTTCTCGCCTCCAGCGTCCGTGTCCAGGCCCACGTCCTGGTCCGCGAGAAGCACGCCACAGAGGCCGTCAGCCTGGTCCGGCACACCGCGGACCAGCTCACCGGCTCCTACGACCGGCGTTCACCGAAGTACCTCGCCGCCGTCGGACTGCTGCTCCTGCGCGGCGTGACCGCGGCCAGCAGTCGTGGTGATCGCGCGGCCACGAAGGAATTCCTCACCGAGGCGAAAGAAGTCTCGCGGTACGTCACTCTCGACCGGCCCGACGCCTGGGCCACCTTCAGCCCGACCAACGTCGCCCTGCACGAGCTGAGCGCTCTGGTGGCCTTCGGCGATGCCGGCCTCGCCCTTCAGGCGGCCAGGCCCCTCATGCGCCGGCACATCCCGGTGCCCGAACGCCGGGCCGCACTATGGGTCGAAGCGGCTCGCGCCTACAGCCAGCAGGGCCGCCTTGCCGACGGCTACCAAGCCCTGAGGATCGCCGAGACCTGCGCCGCCCAGGACATCCGCCGCCCCGACGTCCGCAACCTGGTCGCCGATATGGCCGCCCGCGACCGCCGACGTACCCTGCCGGAACTGCACCACTTCAGCCGCCAACTGGGAGTCCCCGCGTGACCGAACCGACTGCCCCGGACAAGAAGCCCTTCCTGTACGTCGTCGTGTGCGCGGCAGGCGTGGCCCGTGACGTCGGCAAGCTGATCACGGCCGCCCAGGAGGCGAACTGGGATGTCGGCGTCATCGCCACACCGCAGGGATTTGGCTTCATCGACGCTACGGCGATCGAGGCACAGACCGGCTACCCGATCCGCTCCGCCTGGCGTTCACCGGGAGACCCGCGCCCACTGCCCCCGGCGGACGCGATCGCCGTGGCTCCCGCCACCTTCAACACGATCAACAAGTGGGCCGCCGGGATCTCCGACACCCTCGCCCTGGGTATCCTGTGCGAGGCGTACGACATGGCCATCCCGACTGTGGTGCTGCCCTACCTGAACTCCGCCCAGGCCGCCCACCCCGCCTACCAGCAGAGCCTGGACCGGCTGCGGGGCATGGGTGTTCTGATCGGCTCATGCGAACCGCACCGGCCGAGGGCTGGCGGAGCGACGGAACGCTTCCGCTGGGAGGAAGCACTGGACTTGCTGGAGCCTCTGGTCAACACGGTGCGGTGACGCTGTTGCCTCGGTGTGGGAAACCTGAAGGGTGGACGCGACAGGTACCTCCGCGCCCGCTGACGGCATCACCGGTGTCGAGCAGGTGCCGCCAGGCCAGGCTGTGACGGGCTGGATGGAGTCTGGCCAGGCTGTGCCGGTCGGGCTGCAACCCTGGTGCGGGCTTGGGCAGCCCGTGCTCGGGCGCTGGGAGCCTGCCGGGCGGCGAGGCGTTGGACGCGCCAGGTGAGGGTCCTGGCGGTGGAGCGGGCGTCGTCGAGGGTGCGCTGACGTGCGGCGTGCTGGAGGAGTTGCTCGGGGTCGTGGCCGGCGTTCTCGGCTTCGGTCAGGGCGGCGGCCAGTGCCGGCCAGGCGGGGTCGTCGAGGATCTGCTGGGCGTGGTCGGGCAGGATCACGAGGATGCGCTGGGTGTGCCGTTCCATGGCGCGGGCCGGTGGTTGGCGCTGAGCCAGGGCGGCCAGCGGCCCGGCAGCAGCCTGTCGGTAGGCGGTCTGGAGATGGGCCAGGGTCTGGTGGGCGGCGGCGACCTGCTGGTTGTGCCGGCGGGCTTGGTGCCAGCGAGCTGTGGCGATGACGATGAGGACGGCGATGTCGAGGAACATCGCCAGCCCGGAGCCGTCGCTGGTGACCGGCGCGGTGCGCAGGGCTCGGACGGCACCCCGCAGGGCGCGGGCCTGGTCCTGCTGGGCGCGGATGCGGGAGCGGGTGGCGCGCTCGAAGGCGACGGCGGCCTGCTGCAGATGTGGCCGCAGGTGGCTGGGGGCGAGCAGCGGCAGGACGTCGATGGCTTCGCCGAGCGCAGCGATGTGGGCCTGGGCGGCTTCGTCGTCGCCGTGGTCGAGGTGGTGGAGGATGCGCTCGGCTGCTGCCGTGGCCTGGTGCCACGGGTTGGGCCTGCGTCGGCTGCCCGGCTCCGCTGCGGGCGGGGCATCGATGGCGGTGAGGCGTTCGCGGATCTTGGGGAAGGGCAGGTCGGGGGCGAGTTTGGCGCCGGAGAACCAGATCGGCTCGCCGGCGGCGTTGGTGTCGCCTTCCACGGCGACCTTGTACCCGCGCACGTCACCGGAGGGAAAGTGCTGCACGTCCACAAGGACGCCCTCGACGCCGTCGAGCAGAAGGAGGAACTCCTCCGGGCTGGTGGCGATGGACACTAGCTGGCGGACGGTGGTGCGCAGGCGTTCGCGGGAGGTCTGGGTCTTGCCGGCGCGGCGGGCTGTCTCCGTCTCGGCGCGGGTGGGGCGCTTGGCGGCGGTGCGGTCGCCGCGCACGACCTGCTTGAGGCCGTATTCCTTCTCGATGGCGGCGAGTTCCTTGTCGGCGGTCAGGTAGTCGTTCCAGTGGCGGGCGGTGCGCAGGTCGCCACGGACCTTGGTGGCGGCGATGTGGATGTGGTCGTCGGCGTGGCGGACGGCGACCCACCGGCACCCGTCCGGATCGCCTTGTGGCGCGATGCCAGTGGCCGCCACAACGCGGCGCGCGATGTCCGCCCACTCGGCGTCGGTGAGGTGCCGGTCGCCGGGGGCGGCACGTACCGAGCAGTGCCACACGTGCCGCTCGGGCGCCCGGCCCAGTCGGCGGGCTTGCTTAACCCGCAGGTCGAGGTCGGCCACGAGCCGCTTCTTTGTGGCGTCGAAGCCGTCGGCGCGGCCGGGATCGGGAGCGAAGCCGTCCCAGGAGGCGACCAGGTGCGGGTCGGTGTGGTCCTTGGCCTTCTTCGTGTCGAACAGATACCGGATCAGGCCGGCGGTGCTCTTGCCGCTGCCGATCTTGGCGATCACCAGGCCGCCTTCACGGAGACGGCGTGGTTCATGGTCTGCGCGATGTCGCTGATGGCGCCGCGGACGGCGACCAGGGTGCGTTCGGTCTGGGCGAGGACGGTGGCGTCCACAGGGTGTGGATCGCCTCCGGCGTTGAGGCGGTGCGCGATCTGGTTGACGTTGTTGCCGATGCGCGCGACTTCGGCCCGTAGGGCGTCGAGCTTGTCGAGGCAGTCATCGAGCTGGGTGCGCTGCCCGGCCAGGCCCACGGCGAGATCACCGTCGAGGTAGGCCGTGATCACGGCGCCGACGAGGTGGGCGCCGGCGATGCCCATCTTGCGGGCACGGGTAAGGATCCGGGCCTTCTCATCGCTGCTGTAGCGGACATCGACACGTTGCTTGCGCTGGACGCTCTCGCGGGTACGGCGGCGAGCGATGCGACGCAGGGTGACTTCGTCGGCGGGGGCGGCGGGCGACTGTTCGGCTGCGTCGCCGGGCGTTACCTCCTCGGGCACCCCCTGGTGCCCGAGGTCCTCCGCCACCCCCGGGGCGGAGGTGCCTGCGTCGGACCGGCCCTTGGACGGTCCAACGCCATACCTTGCTGCGCTGGTGGCGATGGTCATCATCTGCGTCCGGTCGGTGGCGAGTTCGGGGTGCTGGTCGTGCATTGAGGGGTTCTCCGTGCGGTGTTGGGGGGCGAGGCCGTGTCGCCTAGTGGGCCGCTCGTCCCCGCTCCGGGCTGTGCGGGAACGAGCGGAGGGGGTCGATCGGGGTGGGGCGGCGGCCCTCAGCGCGTGCCGACGGGGGCCGTGTCGGGCTCGGCCTGTCGCTGGCGGGCAGCCCGGTCGAGGTCGGCCTGTACTCGGTCCTTGAGCTGAGTGAGACGGTCCTTGCCGATGCGGTACTCAGCGGCTCGGATGGCCGCTTCGATGTTGCGGCGTGAGGCACGGTCCCCGCGTCCCAGCGGTGCGGTGCGGGCGATGGCGAGGAGTTCGTCGAAGGTGACATCCCGTTCGTGGCCCTCGTCTTTGGAGAGCGGCTTCGGGGCCCGCGGCACGTTGGCGGCTGCCTCCGCCAGGTCTGGGCGCTCGGCCATGTCACGCGAGCTCTGTGCCTCCTTTGGCAGGAAGTCATCGTCTTGCGAACGGGCAGGCCGCATGGCGCTGTGCGTGCCGTTGTGGCTGTGGCCAGAGGAGTTGTGGCCCGGTGTGGCGGCGGCCTCTTCGCCCAGACTCGTGGGGTGGCGGCGGATGACGAGGTCGAGGTGGACCGCGCCGGCCAGGGCGAGCGGAGCTATCGCGGACAGGGCGCCGACGGTGACATCGTCCAGATGGAGCCCGGCGGTGTGTGCCTGCTGGTTGAGGCGGACGGCGTGCAGAGCGTTCGCCCAGATGCTCGTGACGGTGGCGAGGCCGACCAGTGCCCAGACGTACAGGCGAGAACGCCAGGGCGCGGTACGGAGGATGAGCAGGGCGGCGACGCCGATGGCGATGAACCCGTCGATCACGAGGGGGAAGGCGTAGGTGAGGACTCCGCGGATGTGGATGGCGACGGCCATCTGCCGCAGGGCGTCGTAGGAGAGGGCGAAGCCGATCGTGCCGACCAGGGCGACCCCGAGGCGGATCGCTACGGTCACTGGCGGCACGGGGGCTTGGGCGGTGCGTGAGGGCAAGCGTGGTACTCCAGGGGGAGACGGGTGCCTAGGCACGGTGCGGGGTTGCCAGTGGGGAGGGCGGCGGACTCGTCGCACCCGTCGCATGCCTGGTCAGGGCAGGTACGGGAACCTGGCGTGATACGGGAGGACCCGTCACAGTTGCCGGACCCGTCACGGGGATGACCTGCGGTGCGACGTGTGCGACGGGTGTTTACGGGTGTACGGCCGACCCGTGACGTGTGGTCTCACCGCCGTCGGGTGGCTGCTCCTCGGGGCAGTAGCGGGCCCAGGCATCGGTGAACTGTGCGTGGGTGAATCCCCGGGCCTGCCGTCCGCCTTCGAAGCGGAGGACGGCTGCCTGGATACCGAAGTCCTTCAGCAGGATCCCCAGGTAGCGCGGGGTCAGACCGGTGTTGCGGTACTCCGCCCACGGCGCCTCCTGGTCCTTGAGTAGCTCTTCCAGCAGGTCCCGCGTGCGCACGGTGTCAGGATCGCCGTAGCACGCGAAGACGCGGCGGATGTCCTTCAGCAGGCGTGTCTTCACGTTGGACTCGTCGTCCTGGCCGACCTCGGCGGCACACATGGCCACGCACGCTTCGCGTGCTCGCTCCGGCCAGGAGTCGCCTGCCAGTTCGGCGACGACCACCAGCGGTTCCCAGGTGTCGGCCGCACGGTCCTGCACCGGCATCGGCGGCACCAGGTCGGCTGCGGTGTCCATCAGCGGGCGCAGCCAGGCAGTCAGCCGGTCACGTAGGGCGTGCAGGGCGGGTATGTCGCGGCGGGAGCGGAACTGTTCCACCCGCTCACCTGGCTTGCGCCGCTGCATTCGGATCACCACGGCCCGGTCCATGACCGTGTCCGGCAGGTCCCCGATGCCGGCGAGCGCGGCCATGGCGAAGGTGGGGAACGCCTGCGGCTTGTGCTCCGGCCCGGAGATCCGCAGGGCGGGCCGGTTGCGCTGGTGGCCGGCGTTGAGGAGGCCACGCAGCTCCTCGTTCTTTTCGGCGGCCTTGATGCTGCCGAAGATGGTGTCGGCCTCGTCCACCAGCAGGGTGGGCGGGTCCGCACCGATGGCGCGGAAGACCACCGCCGGGCTGGTGTTGACCGTGATCAGCGGCTCGCGCACAGTCTCGGTGAGCACGTCCAGCAGGCGGGACTTACCGCACCGCTTCGCAGGCCCGACCACGGCGAGGCGAG
This sequence comes from Streptomyces sp. NPDC001544, assembly GCF_042894285.1. Classification (NCBI taxonomy): domain Bacteria; kingdom Bacillati; phylum Actinomycetota; class Actinomycetes; order Kitasatosporales; family Streptomycetaceae; genus Streptomyces; species Streptomyces sp. NPDC001544. The sequence continues at coordinate 81,341 of NZ_JBIAVN010000010.1, forward strand.
GTGCGTGCTGGAGGGCGGGCTGGATGTGCGTGGCCGCCACCCACAGCGTGACGGCGGTCAGCGCCTCACTGCTGGGCAGGATCACGTACCGCGCGATGGCTTCCTGCAGCTCGTCCAGTAGCTGTGCGCCTTCTCCGGGCTGCCCTGGCTCGTCGTCCTCCGAGGTCGAGGCTTTCGCGGTGGCGTCCTGGCCCAGGGCGGCGACGGGCGGCCAGGTGGGTATCGAGGATGCGGCGGAGGAGTCGGGGGACGTAGATTCGTCCATAGGCGTTCCTTCCCGGTGGGCCGGACGGGCAAGGCCCGGCCCACCGATTCGATCGTTCAAGGGCGATGGGGGCGGGGACTCTGTGGCTCTCGGCGGTGGCTCGCGGAGAGCCGCTTCGCTGTCCCGGCAGAGCGGCTTCAGGCCGTGAGGTCGTACGCGGACTGGGCGTTCACCCAGGCGTCCACCTCGGACCAGCGGTAGCGGAGGTGGCGGCCGACCTTGTGCACGTTGGGGCCGATGCCCCGGTACTTCCACTGGTAGAGCGTTTTCACCGGCACCCCGAGATAGGCAGCGACTTCCGCCGGGGTGGCCAACGGGCCGCGCCGGGCAGCGTCGGCGGAGGAATGGGCGTTCGCGCTGCGGAGAGAGGTATTCGGCACAGGGCTCCTTTTCGGTCTTGGACAGCGTGCCTGGACAACACAGCCACACCGCCAGCGAAGAAGTCCAGCGTTGGTTCTAAAACTCTCCACTAATTCCCTCGGCGTGGCTGGGAGGGGTAATAACCGTAGAGGTGGATCGGCCGTTGACCAAAAAGTTGGCGACTACCTCCTCATCCCTGATCGCCCCGGGGGGGGGCACCGACCGGGCCCGTCTCGTCGGTTGGTGCAGGCCGGAGCCTGTCTGGGCAGGTGATCAGGTGAGCTGAAGCAAGCGGTGAGCACATCATCGGTTACCGGCTCAAAACGCCCAAAGTTCACGCGCGACGGCAAGTTAGCACGGCGACTCCTGGAATTACCCGTCCGTGCCTCGTGAATGGGCGAGATAAACGCCACGCCGCCCCATGGTCACCCTGCAGCGACTTCTGTAGAGTTTTAGAGCCAACTCTTGCCATAAAGGTCGGCTGCAAGTTACAGCTACCTGTCATGGCAACTCGACCCGTTGAAATAGGCCCCGCCGGCCTCCACGCCGCCCGCGCCATAGAGCGAATACGCATCGCGCGCGGCCTGACCCAGCACCAGCTGGCTGCCCGATGCACCGCGCTGGGCCGCCCGATGTGTAACACAGCCCTCAGCCGCACCGAGCGCGCCCACCGCCGCTGTGACGTCGACGACCTCGTCGCGATCGCCGCCGCCCTCGGCGTCTCGCACGCAGTCCTGCTGCCTCTGGAGACCTCTCCGCTCCGGACCTGGGAGCGCATTCAGCGGGTCCTTCTTGGCTGACGTGTACGACCGCTGGCACAAGTCCCACCCCAAGCCCACCGAGGCCGAGTGCGGTGAACACAAGAGCCGTACGCGGCAGATGGTCCCCACCGCCGATCATGGCGTCGGCAAGCGGTGGCAGGTCCGCTACCGCGATCTGGACGGCCGCCAGCGCAAGGAAAACTTCGACACCAAGGCTGAGGCGGACAACCGGGCCGCTGAGGTCGACGTCGAGATCCGGCGCGGTTCCTACGTCGTGCCAGCCGAGACGAAGCAGACGCTCGGCGCCTACGCACAGAAGTGGTTGGACGCGAACTCCGTCGGTCCGACGACAGCCCTCCGCTACGAGGCAACGGTCCGCAACCACATCGTCGAGCACCTCGGGCGACGCGAGCTTCGTTCCCTCAACCAGCCCTCGGTCATCCAGGGCTGGATCCGCACCCTCCAGGACGCCCGCCTGGAGGTGTCGACGATCGAGGGCATCTTCGACATCCTCTCCAGCATCCTCGGCGCGGCCGTGGAGGATGGGCTCCTGCCGAAGAACCCCTGCAAGGCGAAGTCGGTCAAGCTGCCGACCGCGACCAAGAAGAAGATCATCTCTTGGCCGCTGGAGCGCGTCCGGGCAGTCCTCGCCGGCCTGCCCAAGCGCTTCCAGGCCGGCGGCAAGCTCGCCTTCGGCTGCGGCCTGCGTCAGGGCGAGGTCTTCGGCTTTGCCGTCGAGGACATCGACTTCAAGACCGGCTGGATCCACGTCAACCGCCAGGTACGGCTCGTCGGCACGAAGCCCGTCTTCGCCCTGCCCAAGGGGAACAAGATCCGATCTGTGCCTCTACCGGCCCAGCTTGCTGCCGCCCTCAAGGCCCACACGAAGGAGTTCCCGCCGGTCGAGGTCACCCTGCCGTGGGCCAAGCCGGACGGCGAGCCGAAGACCTTCCGTCTCCTCTTCGTCGACCAGAAGGGGCGGGCCTACAACCGCAGCGTCTTCAACATGGGCGACTGGAAGCGCGCTCTGGCTGCCGCCGGCGTGATCCCTCCCCGCGAGCGCGGCGCGAGGTACCTCCAGGCGGCCCCCGAAGACGGGATGCACGCCCTCCGGCACGCCTACGCCTCCGTGCTCCTGGACGCGGGGGAGAGCATCAAGGCGCTCTCCGAGTACCTCGGCCACTCGGACCCGGGCTTCACGCTGCGGACGTACACGCACCTGCTGCCGTCCAGCGAGACCCGCACCCGCAAGGCGATCGACGACGCATTGACGGAAACGGAAGCGGAGGCGGAGGCGGAAGACGACGGCGACCAGCCCGCCGCCCAGGGCACATCAGCACCCCCAGCGAAACCAATGTGCCCTCAATGTGCCCTGGCCGCCTGACGGCCCCTCCCCGGCACCAAAAAGGGCGAGGCCCGAAGACCCCGCCCGAAACCACCGAAACCCCAGGTCACGGCCACACAAGGCAATAAGGCTGATGCCCAGCCTCATGCAGCCGGTGCGAGAAGTCCTGCCACTCGTGCAGCAACTGGTACACGTTGAACGCGTCCCGGGGCCCGCCCCGGTCCGGAACCGTGGACCAGATGAACGCCGCCGCGCCGACCGCCTCCTCGCCGATTCCCCGCAGGGGGTCGACGACGGTCATCGGGAGCTTCACGACCGCGTAGTCCGGGTGCAGCACGACCAGTTCGAGGGGCGGCACCTTGTGCAGGGGGACGCCCTCGATGCCGGTGAGGACCATCGCGGCCATCGTCTCCGGCTTGATCTTGGTGAACATGCCGTTCATGCCGAGCTCGTCGCCGCCGAGCTCCTCGGGGCGCATCGAGATCGGTACGCGGGCCGCGGTCGCGCCGTCGGGCGCGCCGAAGTACTTGTACGTCACCCCCACCCGACCACCATTCCTGCTCCCCGCCCCCAGCCGGTCCATTCGACGATCACGGTGATCAATACGTCGGTCGGCCCGTTCCGGCTCATTCGGTCCGCCCTGCGCCTGATGTGCTTCGCCGGCTTCCTCCGCCTCGCGTCGGTGCCTTCCCCGCCGGGCACGTCGAGGACCCAGGTCATCGGTCCCCTCGCCCAGTCCGCCACCGCGATGCATATCTCCACCCGACTGCTTTTCTAGGACGCGCGGCCCCCGCCGCGCAACCCGATCATCGTGTCAGTGACCTCCCCCACGGCCGCCCGCCGAAACGTGCGGGAAAACAACAGTCCGCAGGATCAGGTCCAGGGTCATGTCCCAGTCTCGCAGATGGCGGCGGGTCGCCCGCGAGTTTGTGGCAGCGGCCCCCGCTACGTCGGAGTCACTCCGCCTTCGGCCTACCCTGATGAGGTCACCCTGTCCAAGAAGGTGGGAGAAGCCGCAGGTCATGAGTGAAGCCAACTCCTCGGGAGCGCTGCCGGCAGCGCCCTACCCCTACGAAGCGCCCCTCTCGCAGGAACTGTTCGACCGCGCGTCCGCCGTCACGCCGGGTGGCGTGAACTCCCCGGTGCGTGCCTTCCGCGCCGTGGGCGGCACGCCCCGCTTCATGGTCTCCGGCACCGGCCCGTACCTCACCGACGCCGACGGGCGGGAGTACGTCGACCTGGTGTGCTCCTGGGGGCCGATGATCCTCGGGCACTCCCACCCCGAGGTCATCGCCGCCGTCCAGGAGGCCGTCGCACGCGGTACGTCCTTCGGTACGCCCGGTGAGGGCGAGGTCGCCCTGGCGGAGGAGATCGTCGCCCGGGTCGAGCCCGTCGAGCAGGTACGGCTCGTGTCCAGCGGGACCGAGGCCACCATGTCGGCGATCCGGCTCGCCCGCGGGTTCACCCGCCGGTCCAAGGTGATCAAGTTCGCCGGCTGCTACCACGGGCACGTGGACTCGCTGCTGGCCGCCGCGGGCTCCGGCGTCGCCACCTTCGCACTGCCCGACACCCCGGGCGTCACCGGCGCCCAGGCCGGCGACACGATCGTGCTGCCGTACAACGACCTGGAGGCCGTGCACGCGGCGTTCCGGGCCCACCCCGGTGAGATCGCCTGCGTGATCACGGAGGCCTCGCCCGGCAACATGGGCGTCGTGCCGCCGCTGCCCGGCTTCAACCAGGGGCTCAAGGACGCCTGCGCGCAGAACGGCGCCCTGTACATCTCCGACGAGGTGATGACCGGCTTCCGCACCAGCCGGGCCGGCTGGTACGGCGTCGACGGGGTCCGGCCGGACCTGATGACCTTCGGCAAGGTGATGGGCGGCGGCTTCCCGGCCGCGGCGTTCGGCGGCCGGGCCGACGTCATGGCGCACCTCGCGCCCGCCGGGCCCGTCTACCAGGCCGGCACCCTCTCCGGGAACCCGGTCGCCACCGCCGCGGGCCTCGCCCAGCTCCGGCTGCTCGACGACGCCGCGTACGACAAGGTGAACGCCGTGTCGGAGCAGATCCAGCAGCTGGTCACCGAGGCGCTCACCAAGGAGGGCGTGGCGCACCGGCTGCAGAGCGCCTCCAACATGTTCTCCGTCTTCTTCACCGACCGCGCCGTGCGGAACTACGAGGACGCCAAGGCGCAGGAGTCCTTCCGCTTCACCGCGTTCTTCCACTCGTTGCTGGCGGACGGCGTCTACCTGCCGCCGTCGTCCTTCGAGTCCTGGTTCGTTTCCACGGCCCACGACGAGCAGGCCGTCCAGAAGATCGCCGACGCCCTTCCGGCGGCGGCCCGAGCGGCGGCGGAGGCCACGGCGGCATGAGCGGCAACGGCAACGGCAAGGACAGCAAGGACATCACCGTCGTCCACCTCATGCGGCACGGCGAGGTGGAGAACCCCACCGGCGTCCTCTACGGCCGGCTGGCCGGCTACCACCTCTCGGAGTTGGGCCGGCAGATGGCCGAGCGGGTCGCCGAGCACCTCGCCCCGCGTGATGTGACGTACGTCGCCGCCTCCCCGCTGGAGCGGGCGCAGGAGACCGCCACCCCGATCGCCAAGGCGCACGGCCTGGACCTGGGCACCGACGAGCGGCTCATCGAGGCCGAGAACGTCTTCCAGGGCAAGACCTTCGGGGTCGGGGACGGGGCGCTGCGCCGGCCGGAGAACTGGAAGTACCTGGTCAACCCCTTCAAGCCGTCGTGGGGAGAGCCGTACGTCGACCAGGTCGTGCGGATGATGGGCGCGCTGAACGCGGCCAAGGACCGGGCGCGTGGGCACGAGGCCGTGCTGGTCAGCCACCAGCTGCCGATCTGGATCGTGCGGTCGTACGTCGAGCGGCGGCGGCTGTGGCACGATCCGCGCAAGCGGCAGTGCACGCTCGCCTCCCTGACGACTTTCACATACCAGGGTGACAGGATCGTTTCCGTCGGCTACTCCGAGCCCGCCCGCGATCTCGTCCCGGCCCATCTGCTGGCCGGTGCGAAGCCGGTGAAGGGTCAGCAGGGGAAGGCGTTCGGAGCCTGACGGAGGCCTGAGACATCTGTCACAGGGGTCTGTGACACGCCTGCGATATTTGTTGCGGATTATCTGAAAAACCGAGGAACCTCCCGGTTCGTCGCGCCCTCTGAGTGGGTGACCACCAGCAGGACGTGACGAATCGGGGTCCTCATGCGCACCTTCTCCCGCCGGGGAATGCTCGGCCTCGGCGCGGCCACCGCGGCCGCCGCCTCACTCGCCGGCTGCGGAACGCTCGACGGGTCGGACGACGGAGGCCACAACTCCGGTTCCCGCAAGGGACACTCGCAGGGCCACGGCAAAGCCGGCGGCGGCAGCGGTGCACACCCCGCCCGCCCCATCGGGGACGGCTCCACGTCCTTCACCGGCAAGCAGCCCCACCAGCCCGGCAAGCCCGAGCCGCTCCAGCCCGGCCAGGAGCCGCCGCAGTTCGTCGTCTTCTCCTGGGACGGCGCCGGCGAGGTCGGCAACGGCCTCTTCCCGCGCTTCCTGGACCTCGCCAAGGAGCACGGCGCGAGCATGACCTTCTTCCTCTCGGGGCTGTACCTGCTGCCCGAGTCGAAGAAACGGCTGTACAACCCCCCGAACAACCCGCGCGGCGCCTCCGACATCGGCTACCTCTCCGACGACCACGTCAAGGCCACCCTGACCAACGTCCGCCGCGCCTGGCTCGAGGGCCACGAGATCGGCACCCACTTCAACGGGCACTTCTGCGGCGAGGCGCACGGCTCGGTCAAGTGGTGGACGCCGCAGCAGTGGAAGAGCGAGATCGAGCAGGCCAAGTCCTTCGTCAAGGAATGGCGGACCAACACCGGCTGGAAGAACCTGCCGGCGCTGCCGTTCGACTACGACAAGGAGCTCGTCGGCGGCCGTACGCCCTGTCTGCTCGGCCAGGACCACCTGCTGCCCACCGCCCGCGAGCTCGGCTGGCGCTACGACGCCTCCTCGCCCGGCGGGCGCCAGGTGTGGCCGGTCAAGCGCATGGGGATCTGGGACCTGCCGTTGCAGCAGATACCGTTCCCCGGCCACTCCTTCGAGGTTCTCTCGATGGACTACAACATGCTCGCCAACCAGTCCGTCAACTCCACCAAGGCCCCGGCCTACAACTACCCGCGCTGGCGGAAGCAGTCCGCCCAGGCCTACATCTCCGGATTCCAGCGGGCGTACGAGACGAACCGGGCGCCGTTCTTCATCGGCAACCACTTCGAGCACTGGAACGGCGGCATCTACATGGACGCCGTCGAAGAGGCCTTCAAGCACATCGCCCGGGAGAAGGAGAAGGGCGCCGACGTGCGGTTGGTCTCCTTCCGGCAGTTCGTGGACTGGATGGACGTGCAGAAGCCCGAGGTGCTCGCCAAGCTGCGTACCCTGGAGGTCGGGCAGCAGCCGGCCGGGGGCTGGAAGGGGTTCCTGTCGGACGCTGCCTGAAATGCGGTTTTCCGCCCGCAAGGGGGGTGCCCGAGATCCCCGGAACGGGCATGCGAAACTTTTCACATGAGTACCCGCAGCCGCGCCATCCTGCTCAGCGCCGTGGCCGCCACGGCGGCCCTGACCCTGTCCGCATGCGGCAACGGCGGCATGTCCGGCGGAGGCGGCAACACCAACTTCGTCACCGGCAAGAACGGCATCGGCACGGTGCCGCAGGGCAAGCGGGTCGCCGCCCCCGACCTGTCCGGCAAGACCGTCGACGGCAAGACCCTCGACGTCGCCGACTACAAGGGCAAGGTCGTCGTCATCAACGTCTGGGGCTCCTGGTGCCCGCCCTGTCGGGCGGAGGCGAACTACTTCGCCAAGGTCTCCAAGGAGTACCAGGGCAAGGGCGTGCAGTTCGTCGGACTCAACACCCGGGACTCCAGCACCACCCCCGCGGTCGCCTTCGAGAAGGGCCACGGGATCACCTACCCCAGCCTGTACGACCCGACCGGCAAGCTGATGCTGCGCTTCAAGAAGGGCACGCTCAACCCCCAGCTGATCCCCTCCACCCTGATCCTCGACCGGGACGGGAAGATCGCCGCGCGGGCGTTGCAGGCGCTCAGCGAGGAGAGCCTGCTGAAGATGCTCAAGCCGGTCCTCGCGGAGAAGTGACGTGAGCGCGCTCGTGACGCTCGCCGCGGAGACGGACCCGAACCAGACCGTCCTCAACGGCGCCCTGCTGATCGCCCTGCCCATCGCCGTGCTCGGCGGACTCGTCTCCTTCTTCTCGCCCTGCGTCCTGCCCCTCGTCCCCGGCTACCTCTCCTACGTGACCGGTGTCACCGGTGCCGACCTGGGGGACGCCAGGCGGGGCCGGATGGTGGCGGGTGCCTCACTGTTCGTGCTCGGCTTCACGGCCGTGTTCGTCTCCGGCGGCGCGCTGTTCGGCTTCTTCGGGTCCACACTGCAGGAATACAAGGACACGCTGTCCAAGGTGCTCGGCGTGCTCATGATCCTCCTGGGCGTCTTCTTCATGGGACTCATGCCCTGGCTCACCCAGCGTGAGTTCCGCTTCCACAAGCGGCCGGCCACCGGCCTGGTGGGCGCGCCCGTCCTCGGCGCCCTGTTCGGGATCGGCTGGACGCCCTGCCTCGGTCCCACGCTCAGCGCCGTCGCCTTCCTGTCGTCCCAGCAGGGCAGCGCCGGACGCGGCGCCGTACTGACCGTCGCCTACTGCCTCGGCCTCGGCGTCCCCTTCGTCCTCACCGCGGTCGCCTTCCGCAAGGCCCTCGGTGCGTTCGGCTGGGTCAAGCGCCACTATGTCTGGGTGATGCGCATCGGCGGCACGATGATGATCCTGACCGGTGTGCTGCTGCTGACCGGCGCGTGGGACCGTCTGGTGCAGGAGATGCAGACCTGGTCCAACGGCTTCACTGTGGGGATCTGATCCATGAGCAAGACCACTGCCGACGACTCCACGGGCGCGGCCGAGGACCAGGGCCTCGGAGCGGCCGGCTCCCAGCTGTCCACCGCCCCCCGGGAGGAGCTGTCCGGTGCGCCCGGCATGGGCGTCATCGGCTGGGCCCGCTGGTTCTGGCGCCAGCTCACCTCCATGCGGGTCGCGCTGCTGCTGCTCCTGCTGCTCTCGCTAGGCGCGATCCCCGGGTCGCTGATCCCGCAGAGCGGCGTCGACGCCACCAAGGTCGCCGACTTCCGCAAGTCCCACACGGTGCTCGCGCCGATCTACGACAAGCTCGGGCTCTTCCACGTCTACAGCTCGGTGTGGTTCTCCGCGATCTACATCCTGCTGTTCGTCTCCCTCGTCGGCTGCATCGTCCCGCGCACCTGGCAGTTCGTCGGCCAGCTCCGCGGCCGTCCGCCGGTCGCGCCCAAGCGGCTGACCCGGCTGCCCGCCTACACCACGTGGCGCACGACGGCCGAGCCCGAGCGGGTCCGCGAGGCCGCGCTCGCCCTGCTGAAGAAGCACCGCTTCCGCGCCGATCTCACCGGTGACGCCGTCGCCGCGGAGAAGGGCTACGTCCGCGAGCTGGGCAACCTGGTCTTCCACATCGCGCTGATCGTGCTGCTGATCGCCTTCGCCTCGGGCCAGCTCTACAAGTCGGACGGCACCAAGCTGATGGTGGAGGGCGACCCCGGATTCTCCAACGTGCTGCCGATGTACGACGACTTCAAGTCCGGCAGCATGTTCACCCCCGACGACCTGGTGCCCTTCAGTTTCGACCTCAAGGACTTCAAGGCCACCTACGAGACCAGCGGCCCCAACCGGGGCACCCCGCGCACCTTCCAGGCGAAGATCGACTACAGCAAGGGTGCGGACGGCAAGGCGAAGTCGACGACCGTCAAGGTCAACGAGCCGTTGAAGATCGACGACTCCAAGGTCTACCTCGTCAGCCACGGCTACGCGCCCGTCATCACCGTCCGCGACGGCAAGGGCGACGTCATCTACAAGGAGGCCGTGCCGCTGCTCCCGCTCGACGGGAACGTCAGCTCGCAGGGCGTCATCAAGGTCATGGACGGCTACAAGAACGCCCAGGGCGTCAGCGAGCAGCTCGGCATCCAAGCCTTCTTCCTGCCGACCTACGGCGGCGGCTCCTCGGTCCTGTCGACCTTCCCCGCGCTGAACAACCCGGTGCTGAACCTGACGCCGTACCACGGCGACCTCGGCGTCGACGCGGGCATCCCGCAGAGCGTGTACCAGCTCGACAAGACCCACATGAAGGACTACAAGGACGCCAAGGGCAAGCAGTTCAGGGACAACCTGAGGCCCGGGCAGACCATGAAGCTGCCGGGCGGCGCCGGCTCGGTCACCTTCGAGAAGGGCGTCAAGGAGTGGGCGGGCTTCGAGATCGTCCAGGAGCCCGGCAGCGGCTGGGCCCTCGGCGGCGCGCTCGCCGCGATCTTCGGTCTCGCCGCGTCCCTGTTCATCCAGCGCCGCCGCGTCTGGGTCCGGGCCGTCCGCGGCGCCGACGGTGTCACGGTCGTCGAGATGGCCGGCCTCGGCCGCAGCGAGTCCGCCAAGGTGCCCGAGGAACTGGGCGACCTCGCCGCAATCCTCTACGACCAGGCGCCGGGGGCACCCGACCCCGACGACCCCTCACCCACCCCCGACCCTCAAGTCGTACCTGCCGAAGGGGCTGAGCAGCAGTGACTCTCGCCGCCGCCACCAACGAACACCTCGCGAGCATGAGCAACACGCTCATCTACTCGTCGATGGCCGTCTATACCCTGGCCTTCTTCGCCTACATCGCCGAATGGCTCTTCGGCAGCCGCAGCAAGGTGGCCCGCACGGCCGCCGCGCTCACGTCGGACACCACGGCCGCGAAGGGGGGGCCCGCCGTCACGGTGAAGCAGGCCGGGGGCACCACGGTGCTGGAGCGGCCCAAGGTCGTCGTGCGCTCCGCGTCCGGGACCAGGGACGTGCCGGACGGCCCCGGTGCCCACGGCGGTGACGAGCAGGGCGACCTCTACGGGCGGATCGCCGTCTCCCTCACCGTGCTCGCCTTCCTCGTGGAGCTGGCCGGTGTCGTCACCCGCGCGGCCTCCGTGGAGCGGGCGCCGTGGGGCAACATGTACGAGTTCAACATCACCTTCTCCACGGTCGCCGTCGCCGTCTACCTCGGGTTGCTGGCCCTGAAGAAGAACGTCCGCTGGATGGGCCTGTTCCTGATCACCACGGTCCTGCTCGACCTGGGCCTCGCGGTCACCGTCCTCTACACCGCGAGCGACCAGCTCGTCCCCGCCCTGCACTCGTACTGGCTGTACATCCACGTCTCCACCGCGATCTTCTGCGGCGCGGTGTTCTACGTCGGCGCGGTCGCCACGATCCTGTACCTCTTCAAGGACTCGTACGAGAACAAGCTGCAGACCGGCGGCAAGCCCGGCAGCTTCGCGACGTCGGTGCTGGAGCGGCTGCCCGCCTCCTCCTCGCTCGACAAGTTCGCCTACCGGGTCAACGCGGCCGTCTTCCCGCTGTGGACGTTCACGATCATCGCGGGCGCGATCTGGGCGGGCGACGCCTGGGGCCGCTACTGGAACTGGGACCCCAAGGAGACCTGGTCCTTCATCACCTGGATCGGCTACGCCTGCTACCTGCACGCCCGCGCCACCGCCGGCTGGAAGGGCCGCAAGGCCGCCTACCTGGCGATGATCGCGTTCGGCTGCTGGCTGTTCAACTACTACGGCGTCAACATCTTCGTGACCGGCAAGCACTCCTACGCGGGCGTCTGAGCACCCGGGGCCGGCCCGGTCGCCGGCCCGAAGCAACTTTTCCGGCCACGCGGCGTCCTACACGGTGACACGCCCGGAACTTCCCCCGGGCGGGTGGCCACCCCCTTCGCCGAGGACGGTACCGTGACGCTGAACCCCTCCTACTGCCTGGACGTTCCCGAGGACTTCGACGACTCGGAGGCGGAGACCGGGGTGCATCCGATGGCCCGGAAGCTCTTCCTCGGGGCGCATGCCGCCCAGGTCTTCGCGAAGGCACAAGCCTGGGTGAGCGAGCACGACGTCCGCATCGCCGACGTCTCCTGGGACGTCCTCGACGGCGAGGAAGAGCCCCACTGCCTCAGCGTCTACTTCACGTTCGAACCGAAGCCCGAACGCTCCTAGGACGGCGGCAGGCACTCCTTCCCCGGCGGCTTCCCCTCCGGCCAGGCGGTCTTCACGAAGCGGGAGCCGCCCTCCGGGACGAGTTCCACGATCGGTACGGCCTTGTCGTACGGGTTGCCGTGCGCGTCCAGGCAGATCCAGCCGCCGGCGCCGCCCAGCCGCAGCGTGCCCTGCACCTGGGTCCACTCATGGCCCACCGTGACCAGCGCCGGGGTCCCCGAGCCGCGGTGCGTGGCCATGCGGATGCCGCGCACGGCGAGCCGTACGGCGTCGTAGCCGATGATCAGCTGGCCGTCGTCCAGCGCCACCGAGCCGATCGGGCCGACCGGCCCGCTCCTGCCGTCCGCCACCAGCCGCGCCAGGTCCTGCGCGTCCTTGGCCGAGCCGCCGGTGGCGGACGCGGGGGCCGTCTTCCAGGCGTCCGGGTGGGCGAGGGAGGTGTAGCGCACCGAGAGGTTGTGCTCCAGGGCGCCGCGCTCCAGCTTCCTGTCACCGCTCAGGTACGAGCCCTCGTCACCGGTGAGCACCGTGAACTTCCGGTCGGCGCAGCCGCGTCCGCCCAGCGCGTTGATGAACTGCCGTAGCTGGGTGTGCCGGCCCGCGAAGAGGATCGTGTCGGTCGATCTGGGCGTGGAGCACAGGATCTGCGTGATCTCCCAGAACGTGTTGGCGGTCGTGCCCTCCTTGCTGCGGTCGGCGGGCGGGTAGAACGGCCGGGGCTCGTACCGCGATCCCTTCAGCAGCGCCGTGAACGCGCTCTGCAGCGTCCGCGTGTACGGGTCGCCGGGCTTGTCGTAGACCAGCAGTGCCCGGCCCGCGCTGACCTTCGCGAAGGAGGCCAGCGCACGGGCCTCGTCGGTGTTGGTCGGCGAGACCCGCGCCAGCCCCGGGAACGGATCCTTGCCGCCCTGGCCGTTGGCCAGGTCGTCGGCGGTGATGGAGGAGCCGACCACCGGGATCCCGCGCCGGGTCAGCTCCTTCACCGCCTTCTTGTTGTTGTCCGTGCTCTGCCCGACCCCGGCGACCGCCCGCAGCCGGTCCGCGGTCCTCGTCATGCCGTCCAGCTCGTCCACCGTGAGCTGCCAGTGGTCGCCGGTGGCCCCGGGGTTGGCGAGCACCAGCCGGATCGCCGGGGCCTCGCCGTTGGACTGGTGGTTGGCCTGGTACTGGGCCAGGTAGGCGCCCTGGAGCTGGTGCTGGATGTCGGCCAGGTTCGCGGGGGCGGTCGAGGTGAACGGCAGCATCAGGGCCACCGTCACGGACTTGCCGGGCTTCAACCGCCCGTTCTCCCGCTCGATCGCCCGGACCGCGTCCCGGAACTGCGGCCGCCCGAAGTCGTAGCCGCCCGTCGCCACGCCCACGCACTCGTCGCTGCCCTCGGGCCGCACCACCCCGGCCGCGCAGGACCGGTCGTCGTGCGCGAGCGTCCGCACCGCGAAGACCAGGCCGACCAGCAGCGCCACCGTGACCAGCAGCGCCAGATAGCGGCGCAACGGGATCTCCCACACGCCCTCGCGCACCCACGTGCCCATGCCCCTGCGCGCCATCACGCCTCCCCGCCCGGTCCGCCCGCGGTGCCTTCGCCGTCTTCCTCGTCGTCCCAGGTGTCCAGCGGGCGCCCGGCGAGCGCGCTCGCGGGCCAGTCCCGGGAGGCCCGCCACAGCAGCGCGTTGCCCGCGGGCCGCAGGTTGGACAGCTGCTCCAGTTCGAACCGCAGCCGGTCGCACACCTTGGGATCCGGCAGCACCAGCGGGTCGGAGAGCTGCCACACCGAGTGCAGCAACCGCCGCACCCGCAGGTGCAGTACGGCGTCCACGCCCGGCGGCACCTCCTGCGCCGCGTCGGTGCGGCCCAGCGCGACGGCGGCCCGCCGGTCGCCCCGGCCGGTGAAATCACGGCCGTCGGCGTCGTGCGCGTGGAAGTACGGCGCGGCGGCGACGAAGCGGAGGGTGCGCAGCCAAGTGCGGGTGTCGGCGGTGGGGAAGGTGTCCCGCAGGTGCGCGACCGCCGAGTCCGCGGAGCCCAGGGCGAGTTCGTGGTACAGCCGGTACCCGGCCCGGCCGGACCCCTCGTCGGCGTCCGGCGCGTAGTGCGCGATCAGCGTCTCGTGCGCCGCCCGCCAGCCGCTGTGGTCGGCGTCCCGCAGATGCAGCCGGAGCAGCAGCAGGGTCCGTACGAAGGGGTCGCCGACGAAGTGGCCGGGCACGCCCGGCAGCCCCTCCTCGGCGAGCCGGGTCTGCAGGGCCCGTACGTCCGACGGGCCGAAGTCGTCCGGGAGGAGCGCGGACGCCAGGGCGCAGGCGGAGTCGTGGTCGTGGGCGGCGGCCAGCACGGTGAGTTCGTCCAGCCGGTCGGCGGGCACCAGCCGGTCGAGCAGCTCGCGGTAGGCCGGGGCGCCGTCCTGGTCCTCGTGCAGCCGCACGTCGGCGGTGAGCAGCTCGCCGAGGGAGGTGGCCCCGGGCAGGTGCTGCGCGGCCGACTCGGCGAGCAGGGCGATGCCCAGCGGGTTGCCGCCCGTCAGCCGGTGCGTGGCGTGCGGAAGTTGCGGCGGCACCGGGGTCTCGTCGCAGACCGCGCCGACGATGTGCAGGGTGTCGTCGGGGCTGAGCGCGGGCAGCGACACCAGCAGCGCCCGGGAGGACGGCACGGCCGCGTCCGGGGTCCAGCCGCTGCGCCGGGCCACCTCGGGCAGGCCGCGGCGGGCGGCGTTGCGCAGTGCCTCGCGGCCCTCACCGCGCCGGGCGCCGACGAACACCACCCGGTCGGCGATGCCCTCGGCCCGGTCCCGCAGCACGGCGTCGACGAGTCCGGGCCCGGGCGGGGCCTGCGCGTTGTCGACCAGCACCAGCGGCCGGCCCAGGCGCTGCATACGCGGCAGCACACCCGTGTACGCCTCGGTCAGGTCGGCGAGCAGGGCCCGTACGAGATACCGCTCGGCGTGCTCCCGGGAGGTGCCGCCCGCCCGGAAGTGCCCCGCCAGCAGCATCAGCCCGCGCTGGGCGTGCCCGCCGGCGTTCGGGTACGTGCGGTACCACACGGAGGCCTTCTGGTGCCGCCGGTGCGAGAATCCTTCGGCGACGGACTCCAGGGTGGCCTCGATGGCCCCCGACAGCAGCGGCCCGGTGCCCGTCGCGGCGGCGACGACCTTCGCCGCCACCTTCCCCGCCCACCGCCCGGCGAAGCCACTGACCCAGGACCCGCTCTCGCCCAGCAGCAGGATCCGCTCGACCTCCCGCCGGATCCGCTCGGAGTCGGCGTCGCCCCAGCCGCTCGCCGCCACCGCGACCAGGCCCGACATCAGCCGCGGGAACTGGATCCGCCCGGCACCGGTCACCGGCTCGGCGAGCTGCTCGGCGACCACCAGCAGCGCCTGCGCCACCGGCGACCAGGACTCGGCGGGCCGGTCCGCGGGCGGCCGGGCGAACTGTTCGTCGGCGCAGTCGATCAACGCGACCGGTGTGTGTCCCCGGTACGCCTCGCGTAACTCGCCGAGCACCGCGCTCTTGCCCAGCCCCCGGGCCCCCGTGAACAGGACGAGGGGCAGTTCCTTCGGATGCTCGACCGGATGCGCGCGATGCTGGTACGGGCGCAAGCCCACCAGCCGCGGAGCGAGCCCGGCCGGATCCGTGTCGAACAGGGCCCCACGCCCGTGCAGACGTCTGTGCACCGCATCCCCCCTTGACTCAAGTGTAGGAAGAGGTGGTTGCTTCCGACCAGATCGCGTGATGTCCGTTGGGTTACGAAATTGGGCGGAGTGTCGGCATGGAGTGCCGGATCGTCGGCAAGGAGCGCCGAAGCGTCGGCATGGACCGCCGGATCGCCGGGGCGGAGTGCCAGAGTGGGGGCATGGATCAGGCACAGGCACGCACCTGGCTCGCCACCGCCGTCGCCGAGGCCCGCGCCGGTCTGGCCGAGGGCGGCATCCCGATCGGCGCCGCGCTCTACGGCCCCGACGGCACCGTCCTCGGCCGCGGCCACAACCGCCGGGTCCAGGACGGCGACCCCTCGACGCACGCGGAGACGGCGGCCTTCCGCGCGGCGGGACGGCAGCGGACGTACCGGGGGACGACCATGGTGACCACCCTCTCCCCGTGCTGGTACTGCAGCGGGCTGGTCCGGCAGTTCGGCATCTCGCGGGTGGTGGTCGGCGAGGCGGTCACCTTCCACGGCGGGCACGACTGGCTCGCGGAGAACGGCGTCGAGGTGGTCCTCCTCGACGATCCCGGGTGCACGGCGCTGATGCGCGACTTCATCGCGGCGAACCCGGCTCTGTGGAACGAGGACATCGGTGAGGGCACCGGAGAGGACACCGCGGATGACTGAGCCCCGTATCCCCACCATCGACCTGCGGCCGTGGCGGGACGGCGACCGGGACACCCGCGCCCGGATCGCCCGCACCGTCGACGAGGCCCTGCAGACCGCCGGGTTCCTGCTGGTCACCGGGCACGGAGTGGAGCCGGTGCTGCGCTCGCGGATCCGGGTGGCCGCGCGGGCGTTCTTCACGCTGCCCGCCGAGGTGAAGCAGGTGTACGAGGCGAGGGTCGGCGGGCGCGGCTGGCTGGGGCCGGGCGCGGAGGCCAACGGGTACGCCGAGGGGACCGAGACCCCGCCGGACCTGAAGGAGTCGCTGACGTTCGCCACACAGGAGCCGTTCGACGACCCGGCCGTCAATGCGGAGTGGTACGCGCCCAACGTGTGGCCCGCCGAGGTGCCCGAACTGCGGCCGTTGTGCGAGGAGTACCTCGGCAGGATGGCCGCGCTGGAGATGGAACTGCTCCTGCTGCTCGGGCACGCCCTGGGGCTGGAGCCGGACTTCTTCAGCCGGCACATGGACCGTCCGACGTACGGCTTCAACATCAACTGGTACCCCGGGACCGAGGTGGTCGGCGAGGCGCGGCCCGGGCAGTTCCGGATCGGGCCGCACACCGACTTCGGGACGGTCACCATCCTGGACCGGCAGGCCGGCAAGGGCGGGCTGCAGGTGTACACGGACCCCTCGGAAGGAGGCGCCGGCTGGGCGGACGCGCCCTACGATCCCGCCGCCTTCACGGTCAACATCGGTGATCTGCTGGCCCGTTGGACCGGTGACCGGTGGCGGTCCGGGCGGCACCGGGTGCTGCCGCCGCCCGCGGACGCGCCCGCCGAGGAGCTGATGTCGCTCGTGTACTTCGGGGAGTGCACCCCGGGCACACGGGTGGAGTCCGTGCCCGCGCCGGTGGGGCGGGTGGCGTACCCGCCCGTCGACTCCCATGCGTACCTGAGGGAGAAGCTGGACTCGATCACCGTCGAGTGAGCACCGGCACGGAGCCCGGTGCCGTGCCTACGAACTCAGCAGCCCCAGGATCTTGTTGACCGCCTCCACGACCGGCTGGCCCACGGCCCCGACCGTCGCCGCGATGCCCGCGACCGCCATCAGCGCCCGGTGCCTCTCCTGCGGCGCCGCGTCCGGGTCGGCGGTGATGTCCGGCAGGGAGTCGTCGATGGCCTGGGCGCTGGCCGCCGGGACCTGGGCCCGCAACTGCCCCACCAGCACGATCAGTTCCCCGATCGCGGCCTGCAGTTCGGGGGAGGCGGCGGGCGCGGCGGGCGCCGTCTGGTTCTTGACGATGCCCGTGTTGCCCCGCCCGCCGTGCATGGTCACGCTGTCACCGAAGTAGTAGTGGTCGCCGCTCACGCGTGTGACACCCCCACGTTGCCCGTACCGCCGTACATGTTGACGTTGTCCCCGAAGTAGTAGTTCCTTGGGTTGACCATGAGCCGCTCCACCCGGACCTGGAACTCGGCCTCCGGGTTCTCGATCGCGTGCACGATCGACCCGACCAGAGCGTCCAGCTGGTGCGGGTCGCGGCTCGTCACCATGGCGATGGACGGGCCCGACGTCTCCACGGCCAGCACGTACTGCACCGGCGACGTCAGCACGGAGTACAGCTCGACCAGGCTGAACACCAGCGCGGCCACCGCGCCCAGCCACACGAACGTGACGATCCCGCCGGCGGCGCTCTGGCTCGCGATGCTCGTGATGCCGCCGAGGATCGTCAGGGCGAACGCCACCGACAGGATGATCCCGAGGCGCCTCAGGAAGAGCATCGTGGCTTCCTTGCGCTTCGGCTTCAGCAGGTAGGTGTACACCCGCGTCACGTTCTCCAGCGGGTACGCGCCCCCGCCGACCCAGAGCAGCCGCTTGCCGACCCGCAGGTCGATGGCGGTCGCCGACAGCGGCGGAACGGCGGGCGGTGGCGGGATGTCGTAGTGCCCCGGTGGTTCGGGTCTGGCGACCGGCGGCTCGGTGCTGCTCATACGTCCCCCTGAGGTATGGGTGATGACACGACCCATCACTGACTGCTGCTCATTAACCACGCAAGGTGGCCCTGGGTGCAAGTCGTAATCAGCGGGCAACTGTGAGGCGGTTGTGGAGAGTTCAGTCCTTGGGATCGTCCTTGCCCAGCGACTTCAGGAACTCCGGGTTGTCGTCGGGCGCCACCCAGCGGCCCCCGGCCGCGCCCGGAGCGCCCGCCCGGGCACCGCGCACCTTGCCGGCGATCAGCCAGCCGAGCGGGCCGACCAGCACCTCGCCGAAGAGCAGGATGACGATCACCCAGATCACCTTCGGCAGCACCCGCACCTCCTCCTCGGGGGTGTTCAGGCAGTCCACGAAGGCGTAGATCCACACCGCCAGGACCAGCAGGAACGGCAGATACCTGAGCATGCGAGCGCGAACTCCTCGGGAAGTGGGACGGCCCCGGTGACCGGGCCAGGGTAGCGGGTGGCAGATACTGGGACGCATGGCTTACGACGATCTTCGCTCCCTGCTCAGGGCACTGGAGCGCGAGGGGGACCTCAAGCGCATCAAGGCCGAGGTCGACCCGTATCTGGAGGTCGGGGAGATCGTCGACCGGGTGCAGAAGTCCGGCGGCCCCGCCCTGCTCTTCGAGAACGTGAAGGGCTCCGCGATGCCGCTGGCGATGAACGTCTTCGGCACCGACCGCCGGCTGCTGAAGGCGCTCGGCCTGAAGTCGTACGGCGACATCAGCGACAAGATCGGCGGGCTGCTGCGGCCCGAACTGCCGCAGGGCTTCGTCGGGGTGCGCGAGGCCTTCGGCAAGCTCGGCGCGATGACGCACGTACCGCCGAAGAAGGTGAAGCCGGACAACGCGCCGGTGCAGGAGGTGGTGCTGCAGGGCGACGAGGTGGACCTCGACCGGCTGCCCGCGCTGTTCACCTGGCCCAAGGACGGCGGCTCCTTCTTCAACCTCGGCCTCACCCACACCAAGGACCCGGAGACGGGCGTCCGCAACCTCGGGCTCTACCGCCTCCAGCGCCACGACAAGCGCACCATCGGCATGCACTGGCAGATCCACAAGGACAGCCGCAACCACTACCAGGTGGCGGCCCGAAGGGGAGAGCGCCTCCCCGTCGCCATCGCCTTCGGCTGCCCGCCCGCCGTCACCTACGCCTCGACCGCCCCCCTCCCCGGCGACATCGACGAGTACCTGTTCGCCGGGTTCGTCGCGGGCAGGCGGATCGAGATGGTCGACTGCAAGACGGTCCCGCTCCAGGTCCCGGCGAACGCCGAGGTCGTACTGGAGGGCTGGCTGGAGCCCGGCGAGATGCTCCCGGAAGGCCCCTTCGGCGACCACACCGGCTTCTACACCCCGCAGGAGCCCTTCCCCGCGCTGAAGATCGACTGTGTGACGATGCGCCGCCGGCCCCTGCTGCAGTCGATCGTCGTCGGCAGGCCCCCGACGGAGGACGGCCCCCTCGGCCGCGCGACCGAGCGCTTCTTCCTCCCCTTGCTGAAGATCATCGTCCCGGACATCGTGGACTACCACCTGCCCGAGGCCGGCGGCTTCCACAACTGCGCGATCGTCTCCATCGACAAGAAGTACCCCAAGCACGCGCAGAAGGTGATGCACGCCGTGTGGGGCGCGCACATGATGTCGCTGACCAAACTGATCGTGGTCGTCGACGCCGACTGCGACGTCCACGACCTCCACGAGGTCGCCTGGCGGGCCCTCGGCAACACCGACTACGCCCGCGACCTCACGGTCGTCGAGGGCCCCGTCGACCACCTCGACCACGCCTCCTACCAGCAGTTCTGGGGCGGCAAGGCGGGCATCGACGCGACGAAGAAGTGGCCCGAGGAGGGGTACACGCGCGACGGCGGGTGGCCGGACATGGTGGAGTCGGACCCGCAGACGGCGGCGAAGGTCGACCGCCGCTGGAAGGAGTACGGGCTGTGAGCAGCGCGTCAGCCGCGATCCCCCAGCCGGGGCGCACCAAGGCGTTCCTGCGCCTGGTGATGATCGAGCACTCCGTCTTCGCCCTGCCCTTCGCGTACATCGCCTCCCTCACCGCGATGTACCAGTGGGACCGCAACATCCACTGGGGCCGGCTGCTGCTGGTCACCGTCTGCATGGTGGGCCTGCGGACCTTCGCCATGGCGGTCAACCGGATCATCGACCGTGAGATCGACGCGAGGAACCCGCGCACCGCCCACCGTGAGCTGGTGACCGGCGCGATGTCGGTGAAGCACGCCTGGACGGGCGCCCTGATCGCCCTGGTGGTCTTCCTCGGCGCGGCGGCCCTGCTGAACCCGCTGTGCCTGGCCCTGGCCCCCATCGCGGTGATCCCGATGGTGGTCTACCCGTACGGCAAACGCTTCACGAACTTCCCGCAGGCCATCCTGGGCCTCGCCCAGGCGATGGGCCCGGTCGGCGGCTGGCTGGCGATCAGCGGCGAGTGGTCCTGGGACGCGGTGATCCTCGGCCTCGCGGTCGGCGTCTGGATCGGCGGCTTCGACCTGATCTACGCCTGCCAGGACGTCGAGACCGACCGTGAGATCGGCGTCATGTCGGTCCCGGCCCGCTTCGGCATCCCCGCCGCGATCTGGGGCGCGCGGGCCTGCCACACGATCACGACGGCCCTGTTCGTCTGGTACGCCCTCGCCACCCACGCCGGCCCGTTCTTCTGGCTGGGCCTGGTGATCGTCGCGGGCGCCTTCGTCTACGAGCACCGGATCGTCCGCCCGCACGACCTGTCCCGTCTGAACAGGGCGTTCTTCAGCGTCAACGGGTTCATCGGGATCGCCCTGTTCGTGTGCGCGCTGCTCGATCTGCTGGTGCGCGGCCTCACCGTGTAGTCCGTTCGGGTGAAGGCGATGCACCGCCGGGCCCGGTCGGCTGCCCCGGACGGCGCCCCACCCGTCCTGAACACCACTCGCCCCGCCGGTACGCTCAAGATGTGAACGCAGGAGAAACGCAGCGCGTGCCTTGGATCGTGGGGGTGTCCGGAGCATCCGGGACGCCGTACGCGGCAGCGGTGCTGCGGGCGCTGCTGGAGGCGGGAGAGCCGGTCGACCTCGTGGTGTCGAGGGCGTCGCGGCTCACGCTGCTGGACGAGACGGGGATCTCGTTCCGGGACGCGCACTGGCGGGACGACCTGCGGGAATGGCTGGCCAGGGGGGCCGACGGCAAGCCCGACAGCTTCCCGGTGGACGTCACGGGGGTGCGGTACTGGAGCGCGGGGGACCTGGCGGCGGGGCCGTCCTCGGGGTCGTACCCGGTGCGCGGGATGCTCATCGTGCCCGCCTCCACCGCCTGCGTGGCCGGGGTCGCGCTGGGGCTGTCGAAGGACCTGCTGCAGCGGGCCGCGAGTGTCACGCTGAAGGAGCGCCGCAAACTGGTCGTCGCCGTACGGGAGACCCCGCTGAACGGGCAGACGCTGCGTCACCTGGTCGCGCTGGACGACGCGGGCGCGACCGTGGTGCCGACCTCGCCGGCCTTCTACGCGGGCGCCACCCACATCCAGGACCTGGTGGACTTCGTCGCCGGACGCGTCCTCGACGCGGCGGGCGTGGAGCACCGGCTCTACCGCCGCTGGCAGGGCGAACTCGGCGGCGGCGAAGCAACCCGAAAGACCTGAGTGCCATCTGAGCTAGTCGCAGTACCTCTCATCTCTCCAAGAACATTTCACCGGAAGGCTTCGATCGCATGGACGCGGTGGACAGGCAGCTCATCCAGGCCCTCAGGGAGAACGGCCGGGCCTCCTACGCCGAGCTGGGGCGCCTCGTCGGCCTGTCGGGACCCAGCGTCACCGACCGCATCAACCGGCTGGAGGCGGCCGGCGTCATCACCGGCTACCGCGCCACCGTGAACTCCGCCTCCCTCGGCCTCGGAGTCACGGCCCTCATCGGCATCTCGCTGTCCGACGCCGCCGACCACGAGGACGTGGCCCGCCGGCTCAAGGACCTGCCGGAGATCGAGGACTGCTGGTTCATCGCCGGCGACGACTCCTTCATGCTCAAGGTGCGCTCGCCCGACGTCGACGGGCTGGAGAAGACCATCCGGCGCCTCAGCGGCACGAAGGGCGTCTCGCGGACCCGCACCACGATCGTGCTGTCCACGAAGTGGGAGAACCGGGTCGGGGAGCTGCCCGAGGAGATGTAGGGGTTCAGCGGGGGCGTAACGTGGGGCGAGTTGTCGTAGAAAGGTGTTGGCATGGACGTCGGGCTCAAGCGCGAGCTGGAGGAGAAGGTCCGCTCCGGTGAGCGGCTGACCCGTGAGGACGGCATCGCGCTGTACGAGTCGGACGACCTGGCCTGGCTCGGCGGACTCGCCCACGAGGTGCGGACGCGGAAGAACGGCGACGTCGTCCACTTCAACGTCAACCGGCACCTCAACATGACGAACGTGTGCACCGCGTCCTGCGCGTACTGCTCGTTCCAGCGCAAGCCGGGCGAGAAGGACGCGTACACGATGCGCATCGAGGAGGCGGTGAAGCTCGCCAAGGCGATGGAGGGGGAGAACCTCACCGAACTGCACATCGTCAACGGGCTGCACCCCAACCTCCCCTGGCGGTACTACCCGCGGTCCCTGCGGGAGCTGAAGGCCGCCCTGCCGAACGTGTCCCTGAAGGCGTTCACGGCCACCGAGATCCACCACTTCGAGACCATCTCGGGCCTCAGCGCGAGCGAGATCCTCGACGAACTCATCGACGCGGGGCTGGAGTCCCTCACCGGCGGCGGCGCGGAGATCTTCGACTGGGAGGTCCGGCAGCACATCGTCGACCACCGCACCCACTGGGAGGACTGGTCGCGGATCCACCGCCTGGCGCACGAGAAGGGGCTCAAGACCCCGTGCACCATGCTGTACGGCCACATCGAGGAGCCCCGCCACCGCGTCGACCACGTCCTGCGCCTGCGCGAGCTGCAGGACGAGACGAACGGCTTCCAGGTCTTCATCCCGCTGCGCTACCAGCACGACTTCGTGGACATGCAGGACGGCAAGATCCGCAACCGTCTCCAGGCCCGGACCCAGATGGCGACCGGCGCGGAGGCCCTGAAGACCTTCGCGGTCTCCCGGCTGCTGTTCGACAACGTCCCGCACGTCAAGGTCTTCTGGGTCATGCACGGCGTGCAGACCGCCCAGCTCGCCCTCCAGCACGGCGCCGACGACATGGACGGCTCGGTCGTCGAGTACAAGATCACCCACGACGCGGACAACTACGGCACCCCGAACAAGCTCACCCGCGACGACCTGCTCGACCTGATCCGCGACGCGGGCTTCCGCCCGGTGGAGCGCAACACCCGGTACGAGATCATCCGCGAGTACGAGGGCCCGGACCCGGCGCGCCGGGAGTCGCCGCAGCCGATGCGGGTGTGACTTGGTACGGGGACTTGGTACGGGCGGCAAGGGCACCCACCCAGGGGCGCGGGGCTGTAGCGATATGCGGCTCCGCCGCGTGGGCGCTACCAGCCCCCACGCACCCGCGGACTACATGGGTCCTTGCATCCCACGGCGGGTACTCGGGCGCCATGGTGACCACCCGAGCGCCTGAGGACGCCTACACGGCACAACCCTTCGTACCGGACCGTGCCGCCGGTCTGAACGACCTCCGCGAGGCCGCCGCCGGCTGCCGGGGTTGCCCCCTGCACCGGAACGCCACGCAGACGGTGTTCGGTGCGGGTGACACAGCCGCTCGCGTCATGCTCGTAGGCGAGCAGCCCGGCGACCAGGAGGACCGCCGGGGGAAACCCTTCGTGGGCCCCGCCGGGAAGCTGCTGGACAAGGCGCTCGCCGAGGCGGGGATCGACCCGGGCGAGGCGTATGTGACCAACGCGGTCAAGCACTTCAAATTCACCCAGGCCGAGCCCCGCAAGCGCCGCATCCACAAGGCGCCCACCCTGCGCGAGATGACCGCGTGCGGCCCCTGGCTCGCGGCCGAGCTCGCGCTGGTGGAACCGGAGCTGATCGTGGTGCTGGGCGCCACCGCGGGGAAGGCGCTGCTCGGGTCGTCGTTCCGGGTGACCGAGGCGCGCGGGACGGTGCTGGAGCGGGAGATCCACGGGCGGCGGGAGCGGCTCGTCCCCACGGTGCACCCGTCCGCGGTGCTGCGTGCGGAGGACCGTGAGGGGGCGTACCGGGGTCTGGTGGCGGATCTGAAAGTGGCTGCCCGCGAGCTCTCGTAATGAGTACCATCCCTGCATGCCCCTTACCTTCACGCTCGATCCCGCCGTCACGCCCGCCCTGCGCGACGGCATCCTCGACCTGTGGACCGACGTCTCCAACGCGGGCGGAGCCGTCGGCTTCGTGGCGCCCGTGACCCGCGAGGAGATACGCCCCGAGCTGGTGAAGCACCTGGCCGCGATGGCCGAGGGCCGCCACCGCCTCCTGGTCGGGCACGACGAGACGGGCGAGCCGGCCGCCACCGCCTTCTTCGCCTTCAACACCCACCGGCTGATGACGCACTGGGTGTGGCTGTACACGGTGATGGTCCACCCCCGGCACCAGGGCAAGGGGTACGGCCGCGACCTGCTGGCGGCCGGCGAGGACGCCGCCCGCGGCTTCGACGGCGTCGACGCGATACGGCTCACCTGCCGGGGCGGCCTCGGCCTCGAGCGGTTCTACGCCTCCTGCGGCTACAAGGAGGTCGGCCGGGTGCCCGGCGCGATCCGGGTGGCGCCCGGGGACGACCGGGACGACATCACGATGCTGCTGCCTCTGCGGTGAATCCTCTGCGGTGAATCCTCTGAGGTGATTCGTCCCACCCGCTTCCAGGACGGGCGACCGGGCGTGCTTCACTGGACGGTGCCCCTTTTCGGAATCGGAAGACTGGATTGAGATGCTCCGCTACACGCTGATGCGCCTCGGTATCTTCGCGGGCTGCCTCGTGGTCGTCTGGGGCGCCGTCTACTCCGGCATCTTCCCGCGCGGCTTCGGCGCCTCGAACTTCCTGTGGATCCTGCTGCTCTCGCTTGTGATCTCCGCGCCGATCAGCTGGGTCGTGCTGCGCAAGGAGCGGGAACGCGCCTCCGTGAAGATCGTGGAGCGGGTCGACCGGGCGAAGGCCAACCTCGAGGCCAACCGCAGCCAGGAGGACCTGGCCGACGACACCGCGCGGGCGCAGGGCCAAACCTCCACTTCCTCCTCCTGAGCGCAGGCCCGGGGGCGGGAGCCGTGCCCCCAACTACTCTTGCCCCATGGGTGCCGTGAAGACCAAGCGGATGCCGCGCGCGGTGCGGGAGCAGCAGATGCTCGACGCCGCCGTACGGACCTTCGGCGAGCGGGGCTACATGGCCGCGTCGATGGACGAGATCGCCGAACTGGCGGGCGTGTCCAAGCCGTTGGTGTACCTGTACCTGAACTCGAAGGAAGACCTCTTCACCGCCTGCATCCGCCGCGAGGCGAAGGCGCTCACCGAGGCGGTACGGGACGGGGTCCGGCCCGGGCTGCCCGCCGACCGCCAGCTCTGGGAGGGGCTCCAGGCGTTCTTCGCGCACACCGCCGAGCACCCGGACGGCTGGTCCGTGCTGCACCTGCAGGCCCGCACCCACGGCGAGCCGTTCGCCGCCGAGGTGACGGCGATGCGCGAGGAGCTCGTCGCGTTCGTCACCCGGCTGATCGCCGAGGCCGCCCGTGCGGCGCACCGCAACCCGGACCTCCCCGAGCACGAGGTCGCCGGGCTCGCCGAGGCCCTGGTCGGCGCCGCCGAGTCCCTCGCCGCCTGGGCCAACGCCACCCCGGGCGTCACGGCCCGGCAGGCCGCGGCGACTCTGATGAACTTCGCGTGGGCGGGTCTGGGCGACCTCATGGACGGGCGGCCGTGGTCGCCGACGGAACAGGGGGCACCGCCGGAACCGGGACCGGCGCCGGAACCCGGGGCTCAGCCGGCCGCCGGGTAGACACCCCCGGCCACGTGCACCCTCTCGCCGCCCCGCAGCTCGAACCGCCCGTCGCCGTCCGCCCCGTACACCACCGTCCCCGGCAGCAGCACCGGCGCCCGGAACTCCGCCCGGACCAGCGTGGCCCTCGGTGTTCCGTGGGCGGCGAGGCAGCGGGCGACGGTCCACATGCCGTGGGCGATGGCGCGCGGGAAGCCGAAGAGTCGGGCGGTGAGGGGGTGCAGGTGGATGGGGTTGCGGTCGCCGGAGGCGGCCCCGTACCGCCGGCCGACGTCCCCGGCGAGCCGCCACTCGGCGACGGGCGGCAGTACCTCCCGCAGCGGCGGGGGCTCCTCGCCCGGCGGGGTGGTGCCGGTGCGGTGCCGCGCCAGATAGGTGCTCGTCGACTCCCACACCAGGTCCCCGCCGCTCCCGCCGTCCCGCAGCTCGGTGACGACGGCGGCCTCGGTGCCGCGCCGGTGCGGCGCCAGACCGGCGACGTACACGCTGAGCTGGTACTCGCCGTCGGCCGCGAGGGCGGTGCGCCGGGTGATCTCGATGGAGGTGTGGACGAGGCCGACCAGCGGCAGCGGGAAGTCCCGGCCGCTCATCAGCCGCATGGCGAGCGGGAAACCGAGGACGTGCGGATAGGTGACCGGGAGCCCGTCGTCGCCGGTGGCGAAGCCGCACACCCGCTCGTACGCGGCCAGCCGGTCCTGGTCGACGCGTACGCCGGGCAGCACCAGCCGGGCGCGCGGGTAGTCGGCGTCCGGGCGGGGCCGCTTGAACGGGGAGCGCAGGGCGCCGCGGGCGAACAGCGGCGCGAGAGCGGGGGAGCCGGTGAGGACCACGGCGGACACGGCACCCATCAGGCCCCCAGCAGGCTCTGGCCGCAGACCCGGACGACCTGCCCGTTGACCGCGCCGGAGGCCGGATGGGCCAGCCAGGCGGTGGTCTCGGCGACGTCGGCGGGCAGCCCGCCCTGGGCGAGGGAGTTCATCCGCCGCCCGGCCTCCCGGATGAACAGCGGGACGGCGGCGGTCATCTTCGTCTCGATGAAGCCGGGCGCGACCGCGTTCACGGTGACCCGGTGTTCGGCCAGCGCCCGGGGCGCGAGGGACCGCACCAGCCCGGCCACCCCCGCCTTGCTCGCCCCGTAGTTCGTCTGCCCCGCGTTCCCGGCCAGCCCCGCGATCGACGCGGTCGCCACGATCCGCCCGCCGGGGCGCAGGGCGCCGCCCGCGAGCAGCGCGTCCGTCGTGCGCAGCACACTGGCGAGGTTGACCTCCAGAACCGAACTCCACCGCTCGGCGGGCATGTTGACCAGCCGCCGGTCCCGGGTGATCCCGGCGTTGTGGATCAGTACGTCGAGCCCGTCGGGCAGCGCGTCCACGATCCGCTCACCGGCGTCGGCGGCGGTGATGTCGAGGGCGAGTGCGGTACCGCCGAGCCGTTCGGCGACCCGGCGGGCGTCCGCCTCCGCCGCCGGCACGTCCAGTACGACGACCCGCGCGCCGTCCCTGGCCAGTGTCTCGGCGACCGCCTCCCCGATGCCGCGCGCGGCGCCGGTGACCAGCGCGGTGCGCCCGGCGAGCGGCCGGTCCCAGGCGGCGGGGGCGGTGACCTCACCGTCGCCGATGCCGATGCCGATGCCGATGCCGATGACCTGCCCGCTGACGTAGGCCGATTTGGGGGAGAGGAGGAAGCGCAGGGTGGACTCGGCGGCGTCCGCGTCGGTGAGCCGGACCAGGTTGACGGTCCTGCCCCGCCCGATCTCCTTGCCCAGCGACCGCGTGAAGCCCTCCAGGGCCTGCTGGGCGGCGCACTGGTGGTGGTCGTCCGTGTCGAGCGGGGCGCCCAGCACCACCACCCGGCCGCTCGCGGCGACCGACCGCACCACCGGGTGCAGGGCCGCGTGCACCTCGCCGAGCGTCCCGACGTCCCGGACGCCGGTCGCGTCGAGGACGACGGCGGCGGGCTTCTCGGCACCCGAGCGCGCCCCCGATTCCGTGCCCGCCGCGAGCCCCGTACGGGCGAGGACGGGGGCCAGTTCCAGGTCGGACTTCCCGGCGGTGAGATGGAGCAGCGGGCCGCCCAGGGAGGTGCTCCGCTCCGACCAGCGCTTCAGCGGCGCGGGCTGCGGCAGTCCCAGCCGACGGGTCAGGAAGCGGCCGGGCGCGGTGCCGGTGAAGCTCAGGTAGCGGTCGGCCATCTGACGACTCCCAGGGGTCCACATGCTTACTCTGGAGTAAGGTTACCGGAGGTAAGCCTACGTCACGGTGAGGAACAGGTCGAGAATGAGTCCCCTTGAACCCCCGTTGGGCCCTGCCGTCGCCCGCCGCGTCGCGGTGATCGGCGGCACGCGTGTCCCCTTCGCCCGCGCCGACGGCCCGTACGCCACCGCCTCCAACCAGGAGATGCTGACCGCCGCCCTGAACGGCCTGGTCGAGCGGTACGGGCTCCAGGCGCCCGGCGCGGTGGGGGAGCTGGTGGCCGGAGCGGTCCTCAAGCACAGCCGCGACTTCAACCTCACCCGGGAGACCGTCCTCGGCTCCGGCCTCGACCCCCGCACCCCCGCCTACGACATCCAGCAGGCCTGCGGCACCGGCCTCCAGGCGATCATCGCCGCCGCCAACAAGATCGCCCTCGGCCAGGCCGAGTCGGCCATCGCCGGCGGCGTCGACACCGCGAGCGACGCCCCCCTCGGCGTCAACGACGACCTGCGCCGCGTCCTGCTGGAGGCCCGCCGGGCGAAGTCCCTCGGCGCCCGGGTGAAGGCCCTCGCCAAGGTCCGCCCCGCCCACCTCGTCCCCGACATCCCCCGCAACGCCGAGCCGCGCACCGGCCTGTCCATGGGCGAGCACGCCGCGGTCACCGCCCGGGCCTGGGGCATCACGCGGGAGGCCCAGGACGAGTTGGCGGCGGCCAGTCACCAGCGGCTGGCGGCTGCGTACGAACGCGGCTTCTTCCAGGACCTGGTGGTCCCCTTCCGGGGCCTGGCCCGGGACCAGAACCTCCGCCCCGGCTCGACGGTGGAGAAACTGGCCACGCTGAAGCCGGTGTTCGGCCTGAAAGACCCTCACCCGACCATGACGGCGGGCAATTCCACCCCGCTCACCGACGGCGCCGCCCTGGTCCTGCTGGCGTCCGAGGAGTGGGCGGCCGAACGCGGTCTGGAACCGCTGGCCTACCTCACGGCGTACGAGACGGCGGCCGTGGACTTCCCGCACGGTGACGTGGCGGACGGCGAGGACGGCCTCCTGATGGCCCCCGCGTACGCGGTCCCGCGGATGCTGGAGCGCGCGGGCCTGGCCATGGCCGACTTCGACCTGATCGAGGTCCACGAGGCCTTCGCCTCCCAGGTGCTGGCCACCCTCGCGGCCTGGGAGAAGCGCGGCCTGGCCCCGGTGGACCGCAGCCGCCTGAACGTGGCCGGCTCCTCCCTCGCCACCGGCCACCCCTTCGCGGCGACCGGCGCCCGGATCGTCGCGACCCTGGCCAAACTGCTGGCCGAACGGGAGGGACCGGCACGCGGGCTGATCTCCGTCTGCGCGGCCGGCGGCCAGGGCGTGACGGCAATCCTGGAGCGAACGTGAGTGACCGTCACTTAGGGCCTGTCCGGCGGATCACGTCGCAGACGCGGGGCTTGGCACGCCCATCTGCGGCGTTGTCGTCGGTCCCCGACGCTCCGCGTCGACTCCCTCCTCCGCCTTGCAGCTGCACGCACCAAGCCCCGCTCGCCAGCGCCGATGAGTCACCGCCTGTTTCCTGCGACCTGATCCGCCGGACAGGCCCTAACCGCCGAGATTGCACACCCCTGTCCCCGGACCATCCCCGAACCCGCACAAGCCCACCACAGGAGCCTCGTAGCATCACCTGCCTGAACCGTCGGTAACCCCCTTCCGCAGCGGCCCGCCGGTGAACGCCTCGGTGTGCGAGGCACGTACGTCATGCAGCAAGCAGTTCACGCTGCACGCCCGAGGAGCCGCCCGTGTCCACCCCGTACCCGACCGTCCCCGTCCCTCCTGACTCCCACGTCTCCTCCGGTGCCCCCGTGCACGCCCCCGTCCACGCCACCGACTACGACGGCCTGCCGGTCCTCGTCGAGCCGGAGACACGCCGTCTGGACGGGGTGGTACGGGAGGCGTCCGTCCCGCCCTTCGCGCCGCCCGTCACCCACGGATCCCTCGCGGACCTGCCGTTCGACAACGCGGAGAAGGACCCCGAAGCGGTGGTCCTCAGCCGCCGGACGTCCGACGGCGACTGGCAGGACGTGACCGCCCTCGATTTCGCCGAACAGGTGCTGGCGGTGGCGAAGGGCCTGATCGCCGAGGGCTTCACACCCGGCGACCGCATAGCCGTCATGGCCCGCACCACCTACGAGTGGACGCTGCTGGACTTCGCCGCCTGGGCGGCCGGACTGGTCACCGTCCCCATCTACCCGACCTCCTCCGTCTTCCAGACCCGCTGGATCCTCCACGACTCCGGCGCACTCGCCCTCGTCACGGAAACCGCCGGGCAGGCAGCCGCCATCGGCCCCGAACTCGAACACCTCCCCGACCTCCGCCACGTCTGGGTGATGGACAAGGGCCACGTGGACCGCCTCGCCGAAGCGGGCGCCCAACTGCCCGACGCGGAAGCGGACATACGCCGGGGCATGCTCGTCCCCGACACGCTCGCCACCATCATCTACACCTCCGGCACCACCGGCCGCCCCAAGGGCTGCGCCCTCTCGCACGGCAACTTCTTCGCCGAGGTCGACAACGCCATCGAACTCCTCCACCCCGTGTTCAAGGCGAAGTCGGACGAGAAGGCGTCGGTGCTGCTGTTCCTGCCGATGTCCCACGTCTTCGGCCGGATGGTGGCCATCGCGTGCGTCCGGGCGAGAGTACGGCTCGGCCACTCCCCGAGCCTGAAGGCGGACGACCTGCTCCCGGACCTCGCCGCCTTCCGGCCGACCTGCCTGCTGACCATCCCCTACATGCTGGAGAAGGTCTTCAACTCCGCCCGCGCCAAGGCGGAGGCGGGCGGACGCCTGTCCACCTTCGACCGCGCGGCCTCCGTCGCCCAGCGCTACGGCGAGGCCCTCGAAGCCCGCCAGACCGGCACCGGCAGCGGCCCCAGCCGCTCCCTGAAGACCGCCCGCACTTTCTACGACCCCCTCGTCTACCGCCGCATCCGCAACGCGATGGGCGGCAGGGTCCGGTACGCGATCTGCGGCGGCTCCCCGCTCGGCCGCCGCCTCGCCGCCTTCTACGCGGGCGCGGGCATCGAGATCTTCGAGGGCTACGGCCTCACCGAGACCACCGCCGCCTCCACCGTCACCCCGCCCCTCAAACCGCGCCTGGGCACCGTCGGCTGGCCCATGCCCGGCACCAGGGTCCGCATCGCCGCGGACGGCGAAATCCTGATCGCCGGGGACCATGTGCTCCGCGGCTACTGGGACCCCCAGGCCGGCGGCGTGGTCCCCGCGACCCAGGACGGCTGGCTCGCCACCGGCGACCTCGGCGAACTCGACGACGAGGGCTACCTCACCATCACCGGCCGCAAGAAGGAACTGCTCATCACCGCCGGGGGCAAGTCGGTCGCCCCCGCCCCGCTGGAGAACTGGCTCCGCTCCCACCCCCTGATCTCCCAGGCCATGCTGGTCGGCGACGGCCGCCCCTACATCAGCGCCCTGATCACCCTCGACCCCGACGGCATCACCCACTGGCGCCTGATGAACGGCAAGCACCCGGTTCCCCCCGAGCTCCTCATCGGCGACGAGGAACTGACCGCCGTCCTGCAACGGGCCGTGGACGAGGCCAACAAACTGGTCTCCCGGCCCGAGTCCATCCGGCGGTTCGCGGTCCTGCCCGTCGACTTCACCGAGGAGACCGGCCACCTCACCCCGTCGATGAAGCTGCGGCGGGAAGCGATCATGCGGGACTTCGCGGCGCAGGTGGAGGAGCTGTACGGCTGACGACCCGACCGCACCGCGTTACGGATTCTTAGCCCACTCGGCCCACCAGCGGGTGCGGGTCACGGGCCCGTGCCTCCTGCCGTGTTTCCATCGCGCCAGGAGGCATATGACATGACTGACGACCCGCAGCAGCACACCCACCGCCCGCTCATCCCGTCCCGCCGCCGCGTGCTGGCCACCGCCGCGCTCGCGCCAGTACTGACCGGGGCGGCGGCCGGGGCGCCCCGGGCGGCAGGCCGCCAGACGGTCGAACCGGTGATGACCCGACTCGCCGACTGGACGGACGTGGGCCGCGCCCTCCGCGGCCCCGGCGAGATGAAGCGGTTCATGTACCACACGGGCATGCCCCGCCGGGACCTCAAGGTGTACTCGCAGGGCATCAGGATCAAACCCGCGCTCGCCCTGGGCACCCATCTGTCCTTCGTCCGCTACGCCGACGGCAGTTCACTCCTCATGGGCGACGCCGTGGTCACCGAGCCCGAGCTGCAGCCGTTCAGCGACACCCTGCAGAAGCACGACATCCGGCAGACCGCGATCCACAAGCACCTGCTCGCCCAGAAGCCCGACATCTGGTGGGTCCACCTGCACGCCCACGGCCACGACCCGGTGGCCGTCGCCCACGGCCTGCGCGCGGCGCTCGACCGCACGGCCACCCCGCCGCCGACCACGACCAGCACCTCCGTGGATTCCATCGATCTCGACACCGCCGCCGTCGACAAGGCGATCGGGGTCAAGGGCGTGGCCGACGACGGCGTCTACAAGAGCACCTTCGTACGCGCCGAGACGATCACCGACGGCCACCTGATCCTCCCCCCGGGCCTCGGCGCCACGACCTCCGTCAACTACCAGCCCCTCGGACAGGGCCGCGCGGCGATCAACGGCGACATCGTCACGACCGCCGCCGAACTGCAGGGCGTCCTCGTGGCCCTCCGCCGCGCCGGGGCCGACCTCGTCGAGGTCCACCACCACAATCTCACCGACGAGCCCCGCCTCTTCTTCGTCCACTACTGGGCCGTCGGCGACGCCGTCCAGCTGGCCCGGCGCCTGCGCACCGCCGTGGACGCCACCCACGTCGTACCGATGGCGGGAGCGATCGACTGATGACGACCGAGAACGGGCCCCGCACCTGCCCCTTCGACTTCAGCGAAGCCCTGGACTTCGACCCCGAGCTCGCCGGGCTCATGGAGCGCGGATCCATCACCCGTATCCGCCTCCCGTACGGCGAGGCCGACGCCTGGCTGGCCACCGACTTCCACTCGGTCCAGCAGATCACCGTCGACCGCCGCTTCAGCCGCGCCGGGATCATGGGCCACGACTACCCCCGCATGACCCCGGAGCCCATCGTCTCCCCCGAGTCCGTCAACGTCATGGACCCCCCGCAGAGCAGCCGCGTACGGAGCCTGGTCTCCCAGGCCTTTACCCAGGAACGGGTCGACGGCATGCGCGAACGGATCGTCCGGCTCGCCGACTCACTGCTGGACGGCATGGCGGAGGAAGGCCCGCCCGCCGACCTCGTCCGGCACCTGTCGGACCCGTTCCCGCAGCACACCATCCTCGAACTCCTCGGCATCCCCCGGGCGGACTGGGGCCGGATGCGGGAGCTGGTCCTCAAGCTCCTCGTCACCGGCCGGGACAACAAGGAGGCGGCGGCCCAGGTCAAGACCGACCTGACCGGATACTTCCGCACCCTCGTCGAGCAGCGCCGCCGCACCCCCGGCAACGACATCATCAGCGGGATGATCGCCGCCCGGGACGGCCAGGACCAGCTCGACGACCAGGAAATGGCCGTCATGACGCTGACCCTGGTGCTCAGCGGCCAGGACACGGCGACCTGCCAGATCAGCAACATCGTGTACCTGCTGCTGACCCGGCCGGAGCTGATGGACTGGATCCGGCGGAACCCGGAGTCGCTGCCGGCCCTCATCCACGAGCTGCTCCGCTACATCCCCTTCCGCAAGGGGGTCGGCATCCCCCGGGTGGCCCTGGAGGACGTCGAGCTGGACGGCGTGAAGATCCGGGCCGGCGAGTTCGTCCACGTCTCGTATCTGACGGCGAACCGCGACCCCGCCCGCTACCCGTACCCCCACTCCATCGACCCCGACCGCCCCCACGCCCCGCACATGACCTTCGGCTGGGGCGGCCACCGCTGCATCGGCGTGCCCTTGGCTCTGGCCGAGCTGGAGGTCGCGGTGGGGCGGTTGCTGGAGCGCTTCCCCGGGCTGCGGTTGGCGGTGCCGCCGGGGGACTTGCGGTGGGACGCGAAGACTATCCGGCGGTTTCCTGTGGAGTTGCCGGTGAGTTGGTGAGCGGGAGAAACGCGAGCCAGGTGGTGGGGGAGAGGGTCAGGTGAGGGGCGGTGGGGGTTTTGGAGTCGCGGATGTGGATGAGTTGGGGGCTCATGGCGACTTCGAGGCATTCGCCGCCCTCACCGCTGCTGTAGCTGGACTTGAACCAGTTGAGGTTCTCGATGCTCACAGCTCCTCCAGCTTCTTCTCGATCAGAGACCGGGACTCCATGGGGTTGAGTGCCAGTGCGCGCATGATCCCATAGCGATCGGCGATCTTCCTGACCTCTTCCGGCTCCGTGATCAGCCGGGGGTACCCCTGGGACTCCGTGTACGCCGCCTGACCATGCCGCTTATGCGTCAGCAGGTTGAACGCACTGTCCAGGTTGGGGTGTTCCTCGCGCCGGGTGGGCATCACCTGAATCTCGACGTTGCGCATGCTGCCGACGCGCAGCAGGTTCTGTAGCTGGTTCTTGAAGAGGGCGACCCCGCCGATCGGCCGGTCGAGCAGCACCTCCTCAAGCACGTAACTCACGGCGGGCGGCGGCCAACGGTCGAAGACCTGCTGACGCGAGAGTCTGTCCGCTACGCGCTTCTCGATGGTCTCCTCGCTCAGGAAAGGACGTCGCTGGCGGAACACGGCGTAGGCGTAATCCTCGGTCTGCAACAGCCCTGGCATGGCCTGGTTGGCATAGAAGTGCAGCTCGACAGCCTCCGCCTCCAGCGCCGCATAACTCCGGTACCACTCAGGATGTCTCGTCCGCGCCTTCTTCAGCGCTTCCTTGACGTCGGGAATGGCAGCCCGCAGGACGCCCCCCGCGTCGAGCAACTCATCCGCCTTCTCCAACAGCTCTGGCTGAGTAACCCGCACGCCCCGCTCCATGGCGGAAACGGCATCCGGCCCGTAGGCGACAAGCTGGCCCAATTCCTTCTGCGTAAGCCCCTTCCGCTCCCGAAGCACCTTCAACTGCTTGCCCAGGGTCGTGAACAACCCCGTCGTCCCGTCGGCCTCCGCAGGCGTCTCCGGCCTTCGCTCGCCGCCCTCTTCCGTCACCGCACGCACCCCGTCTCTCAGGTCACGCCCGACACCCCGTACGTCCAACCCACCGCACCCGTACGGCTACGCACAGTCGCCAGGTCGCTCCTGGTCAGGGTAGGGAGAAACCGCCACCCTCTGTCACGTGAACTCGCAAATCTCCACCCCCACCACTTCCCCCACGACCATCACGGAACTGGCCGTCCGTCTGAGCTCGACCCCGAGAGGCGCACGCCTGGCCCGCCACCTGACGGCGAACCAGTTGGCGAGCTGGGGTCACCCCTACGGCGGAGACGTGAACGACACCGCCCAGCACCTGGTCGCGGAACTCGCCGCGAACGCGGTCACGCACGGCCGCGTACCCGGCAGGGACTTCGAACTACGCCTACGCCTCCTCCCCGAGTACACCCTCCGCATCGAGGTCACGGACGCGAGAGGAGAGAAGAAGCTCAGGTTCGCCCCGGAGGACGACGAGAACGGCGAGGACGACGAGGGCGGCCGAGGCCTGATCCTCGTATCGCTGCTGTCGCAGACCTGGGGCGTCACGGAACGCGCCGTAGGCAAGACAGTCTGGGCGGAACTGCCCCTCACCCGCCCCGCACCCGGCACTGGACGACCGTGTCGGCGAAGGCCCGGGCCGGCGGACTGAGTGCGTCCCAGCGGCGTACGGCCCACCCGACAGGGAGGGGTCGCAGCCCTGGGACGGGCACGAGCCGCAGGTCTCCCTCCCCGGGAACGGGAAGTCCCGGCACGGCAGGCACGACGGCCCGCCCGACTCCCAGCTCGGCGAGCAGCAGGGCGGTGTCCCAGTCGGCGACACTCGGCTCGTAGGCGAAGCGCACGCCCAGTTCCTCGCAGGCGGCGTCGAGATGCGCGGCGGAGACGGAGTTGGGCGGCAGCCGGATCAGCCGTACGTCGCGCAGTTCGCCGGGGTCGAGGTGGGGCCGCCGGGCGAGAGGGTCGTCGGCCCGTACGGCAAGCACCCAGGGCAGCTCGACCACCGCCCGCTGCTCGATCCCGCGCACGGGAGGACCGAGGGTGATCCAGGCGAGGTCGAGCGTGCCGTCGGCGAGCGCGTCGAAGCTGCCGCGTCCCGAACTGACGGTCCGGAACTCGAGGTTGACGTGCGGATACCGCCGCCGGAACCGGACGACGGCATCGGACATGAAGTGCCGCACGGTGGTGGCCCCCGTGGCGACCCGCACATATCCGCTGCGCCCGTCGACGAGGTCCCGCAACTCCCGCATGGCGAGATCCAGTCCCGCGATCCCTTCCGCGGCGGCGGCCTCCAGCACCCGCCCCGCCTGCGTGGGTACGACCCCGCGAGGCTGCCGCTCCAGCAGCGCCACCCCCGTTTCCCGCTCCAGCCGCTTGACGTGCTGGCTCACGGCCGACTGCGTGCACCCCAGCTCACGAGCCACCGCACTGAGACTCCCGCCCCGGCACACGGCCACGAACACACGTAGATCGTCGAGCGTCACAATCCCCAAGCTAACACTTGGGTCAGTCGCCAAATCCCCAGGATTGACTGGAGGTTGCTCACGTAGAACGATCTCTCCGGGCCCAGGCGGCAACCCGCTCCCAGGGCCCGGGAGCGGGTGCCGACCACAAACACCGAAGGGGCGGTGACGGCGGTGAAGGAAGCGACAGCCCTGTTACGCCGACTGAACGCCGACGCGATCCCCCACCCGGGCGGCACCCTCCTCGCCCACTGCGAGCGAGTACGCACCCGCCTGGCCACCTGGGGCGCCCGCCCGCCCCTCCAACTGGCCGGCCTGTACCACGCCTCCTACGGCACCGACGGCTTCCCCGCGCCCCTGCTCCCCCTGACCCGCCGAGACGAACTGCGGGCCGCCGTCGGAGAGGAGGCGGAGGTGATCGTGTACGCCTATGGAAGCTGCGACCGCAAGGCGACGTACCCGACCCTGGGCAAGGACCCCGACGCGCCCCTGTACGACCGCTTCACCAGCGAGGCCGTACACCCAACCCGCCAACTCGCCCGCGACTTCGCGGAACTGACGGCCGCCAACGAACTGGACCTGGCCGCCCACGACCCCACCTTCCACGCCCGGTTCGCCCACCCCCTCCTCACCCTCTTCACCCGCCTGCGCCCCCTGCTGAGCGCGCCCGCGTGGCAGGACTGCGAGGCGGTACTGGGCCGGAGACCCGACTGACGGCCCCGCCCCTTGGAAGGTGACCGTGGGGGCCGCTCGCTTCTTTGTGATTGTCGTGCTTCCGCGACCCGAGTAAAGGGCGCTGCGCGTCGCCTGCGGCGATCGGCCTGCGGCCGACCCTTGACTCGGCTCGCTCCAGCACGGGGAAGAAGCGAGTGAGCGGCCCGGAAAGCCGGTGCCGGGGCAGGCGGTCCCTTCGCCGGACTGGCGTGGGGACCGGGGTTCGGGGTGCGCGGTCGCGCCTCGCCTGCACGCCGGGTGGGTTCGGCGGCGATCGGTGAGTGGGGGGCAGGGCGCGAGGGGGGCGGGTGACGTGCCACATCGGCCTCACCGGTCGCGGCCGCTCGAGGATTGGCAGATATGGGCGGGGGAAAGGAGGGGAAACCCCCGGTCAGGCAGGAAGGGCGTGGCCCATGTCTGCCAATCACTGCCATGGCGTGTGAGGTTTTGCTACCGGGACCGGCTCTCGATGAGGTGGGCGAGGCCGTCGAGGATGCGCTCCAGCCCGAAGACGAAGGCGTGTTCGGGGTCGTACGTGCCGCGATGAGCCGCGCCTGCGGCGCTTCCGACGCGGGCGGCGAGGGGGAAGCGGGCGGGGTCGAAGACTCTGGCCAGCAGTGGGGCGTTGACGGCCCACCACTGCTCGTCGGACATGGCGCTGTCGCGGGCGGCGGCCTGGGTGTCGAAGTCGGCGCGGGCGACGGACTGGACGAAGCCGAGCAGGAAGGTGAGGGCCGCGTCCATCTCGACGTCGTCGAGCCCGAGGCCGTCGAAGGCGGCCAGTTCGTGCTCGTACTTGGCCATGAGTCCGGGCCCGAGCGGCGGGCGCGTGGTGGGCAGGGTCGCCACCCAGGGATGGCGTCGGTACAGGTCGCGGTTCTCGCGCGCGACGGCCTCCACCCTCGAACGCCATGGGGCGGCCGTCTGGTCGGTACGCGGCATCTGCAGATAGACGGCGTCCAGCATGAGGTCGAGCAGCTCTGCCTTACCCGGGACGTAGGTGTAGAGCGTCATCGGCGTGACGCCCAGTTGCTGGGCGACGCTGCGCATGGTCAGGGCGTCCAGCCCACCGGCGTCGGCGAGCTCGATGGCGGCCTGGACAACAGCGTCAACCGTCAAGCCCTGTCTGGGGCCGCGTCGGGAGCCACCACGTCCGGGCTCGCGCCACAGCAGTTCCAGGGTGCGGGCCGGGTCCCCTGCGCCGCTTCGTTCCTTGGCCATGCGCCCCATCTTCTCCGCAAGAAGCGATGGCGCCACATCCCCATACTCTGTACGATGTATAGAGTACAAAGTACAGAGTTAACGACACTCAAGGAGGAGCCATGAAGATCGCTTCTGCGGCGGTCTGCCTGACCGTCGACGACGTCCCCGCCTCCGCCGCATTCCTCATCCGGCACTTCGGCTTCCAGGAGGCCATGGCTGCCGAAGGCTTCGCCTCCCTGGGCCGGGAGGACGCCCCCAACGTGATCTTCCTGCAGCGCGGCATCGAGGTCCTGCCCGAGGGCTT
This sequence comes from Streptomyces sp. NPDC001544, assembly GCF_042894285.1. Classification (NCBI taxonomy): domain Bacteria; kingdom Bacillati; phylum Actinomycetota; class Actinomycetes; order Kitasatosporales; family Streptomycetaceae; genus Streptomyces; species Streptomyces sp. NPDC001544. The sequence continues at coordinate 120,296 of NZ_JBIAVN010000010.1, forward strand.
CAGGGATCAGCACGCCGCCGGCGTGATCATCGTGTTCACCGTGACCGACCTGGAGGCCGAATACGAGCGACTGCAGAGCGAAGGAGTCTCCATCACCATGCCGCTCCGTGAAGAGCCGTGGGGCGAGCGCCTCTTCCAGGTCACCGACCCGAACGGCGTAACCCTCCAACTCGTCGCCTGGGCCACCCCCGACAGCAACCAGTGAGGGCCTGAGCCGGCGCCCGGTATCGACGGCCGCCTCCCGCCCGGTAATTGGAGTGAATGTCTCACGGGTGAGAGATAAACCCGCAGGTCACGCCGCGCGGTCGTGAGACATTCCCTCCAATTACCGTCACCCCGTCACCCCGCTACGCCACCAGCGCGACCGCGCGACCGCGCGGCACCGATCACCGGCCACCGCCCACCGCCCACCGGACGCAAGCCGCTGAGCCGCCCCGGCGTGCCCCACCCGCCCAGCGCGCGCACGAGCCCCCACCCCCCACTCACCGCAAGCCGCTACCCCCCCGGCGTGCAGGCGAGGCGCGATCGCGCCCCCCACCCCGTCCGGCAGCCCGGCCGACGGCTGGGGCCGCCCTACCCGGGCCCCCTGGCCGATGCCTAGGGTGCGGCCCTCCCGCAGCCACCCCTCACCCTGAACTCACCCCCACCGCCCGCAACACCCCCGTCACCACAGCCGCCCCCAGCACCACCACCACGAAGGGCGCCCTGCGCCACGCCAGTACGCCCGCCGTCAGTACCCCGGCCGGCCGTGCCCATCCGGCGAAGTCGCCGCCCTCCGTCAGGGCGCCCGTTGCCAGCAGGGCGACCAGCAGGACGACCGCCCCCGCCGACGCCAGCTCCTGCACCCGCGCCGGTACCTCCACGCGCCCGTGCAGTACCGGGCCCACCAGCCGGAAGGCGTACGTGCCCACGGCCAGGGCCAGGATCACGACGGCCGTCGGGCTCACCGGGCCGTCACCTCCTCCCGCACCCGGCGGTGCAGCACCAACCCGCACAACGCCACCAGCACCGGCACCCCCGCCGGCACGGCCGGTGTCACCGCCAGGGCCAGGGCGGCGCCGAGCAGGGCGGAACGGCGTGCCGCGCGGTCCGTGCGCAGGGTGGGCAGGACGAGGGCCACGAGAACGGCGGGGAAGGCGGCGTCCAGGCCGTAGCGGGCGGTGTCGCCGAGGGCGTTCCCGGCGAACGCGCCGGCCAGTACCCCGGCGTTCCACACGGCGAACAGGCCGAGCCCGGAGATCCAGAACGCCGCCCGGCGACGGCCGGGGTCCTCTTGGGCCAGGGCGAAGGCCACGGTTTCGTCGGTCACGAGGTGGGCGCCGACCAGGCGGGCCAGGCGCCCGCCCCCGATGGTCTCCGCGACGGCGAGGCTGAAGGCGGCCGTACGGGTGTTGAGGAGCAGCCCGGTGGCCGCCGCGGCCAGCGGACCGCCCCCGGCGAGCAGCACGCCGACCGCGCTGAACTGGGCCGACCCGGCGTACACCACCACCGACATCACGACCGGCACCCACAGTGGCAGACCGCCGGCGACGGACACCGCGCCGAAGGAGACACCGACGATGCCGCTGGCCAGCCAGACGAGAGAGCTGTCGCGGACCAGGCTCGTCACGGCACGATCCGCCCGGAGTGTTCGGTGTGGCGAACGCATGTTTTCTACAATGGACAGTAGCTCGTGCGTTCGTCAAGACGAACAGTCGTACCGATGGAGTGAACGCCATGCCCGACTCACCCCCCTCCGGCACTGCCTCCGGCACCCCCTCCGACACCCCCGCCGGCCCCCCTTCCCGCCTCCCCCTCGACTGGATCGCCGCCGCCCTCCGCCGCGAACGCACCCGCGCCGGTCTGTCCCTGTCCGAGCTGGCCAAGCGGGCCGGGGTCGCGAAGTCCACGCTGTCCCAGTTGGAAGGTGCGGGCGGGAATCCGAGCATGGAGACGATCTGGGCGCTCGCGGTGGCGCTCGGGGTGCCGTTCAGCGTGCTGGTGGAGCCGCCCGCGCCCGCCGTCCAGGTGATCCGGGCGGGGGAGGGGCCCACCGTGCACTCGGAGCAGTCCAGCTATCTCGCCACGCTGCTTTCCGCGAGCCCGCCGCACGCTCGGCGGGACATTTACTACGTATGGCTGGAACCCGGCACCGTCCGGGATTCCGAGCCGCACATTCCCGGGACCGTCGAGCACATCGTGGTCGGAGAGGGGAGTGTGAAGGCGGGTCCGCGCGGGGAGGCGGTCGAGCTCGGTGCGGGGGACTACATGTCGTACCGGGGGGACGTGCCGCACACGTACGAGGCGCTCGCGGCCGGAACGAAATTCGTACTGATCATGCAGCACGTGTGAACGGAAAATGAACGCACACCACCGCTGCCAGAAGGCGGCGGAAAAGGCAGGAGCCCCGTCGCCGGATGGCGTGGGGCTCCTTGGGTACTGCGAATCGGACTGCGATCAGGCAGTGTCGATCAGACAGCTCTATCGGAACCTTCCGACCGGAATCGGGAGGTTCCGAGGGGCAGCCGTGATCAGACGGGGGTGACGTTCTCCGCCTGCGGACCCTTCGGGCCCTGCGTGACGTCGAAGCTCACCTGCTGGTTCTCCTCGAGGGAGCGGAAGCCGGAGGCGTTGATCGCGGAGTAGTGAACGAAGACGTCGGGGCCGCCGCCTTCCTGGGCGATGAAGCCAAAGCCCTTTTCGGCGTTGAACCACTTCACGGTTCCGGTAGCCATAAGCCCTCCTTGGGCCCAAAGGGTCGCCCTGCTCCAGAACCCTGCAAGCGTGAAAGCAAGTGCCGCACAACTGCATACGTCTGAAAACGACTAGAGCCCGCGGTTACATGCTCCGCAGGCTCTGTACTGCAAGGGAAACCAAACTGCAACTTGCGGCGAGCCTAGCACGTGGCCAGGGGAAAGCAATAGAGGCCAAGATCACTTCACCCCAACGTTTGACAAGCGTTGGGCCAGTTGACGCAGGGGCCGGGGGCGGCACCGTATCCCCAGGGGGCTAGTCTCGCGATGTGGACAATTCTCGCACTCGGCCGCGTGTCGGTCACATCCAGTTCCTGAACTGCCTGCCCCTGTACTGGGGGCTCGCGAGAACCGGCACCCTTCTCGACTTCGAGCTGACGAAGGACACTCCCGAGAAGCTCAGCGAGCAGCTGGTGCGGGGGGACCTCGACATCGGGCCCGTCACCCTCGTCGAGTTCCTGCGCAACGCCGACGACCTCGTCGCCTTCCCCGACATCGCCGTCGGCTGCGACGGCCCGGTGATGTCCTGCGTGATCGTCTCGCAGGTCCCCCTCGACCGGCTGGACGGCGCCCGGGTCGCCCTCGGCTCGACCTCCCGCACCTCCGTCCGCCTCGCCCAGCTCCTGCTCGCCGAGCGCTACGGCGTCCAGCCCGACTACTACACCTGCCCGCCCGACCTCAGCCTGATGATGCAGGAGGCCGAGGCCGCCGTACTGATCGGGGACGCGGCGCTGCGCGCCAACCTGCACGACGGGCCGCGCTACGGGCTCGACGTGCACGACCTGGGCGCGCTGTGGAAGGAGTGGACGGGGCTGCCGTTCGTCTTCGCGGTGTGGGCCGCCCGGCGGGAGTACGCCGAGCGTGAGCCCGACATCACCCGTCAGGTGCACGAGGCGTTCCTCGCCTCCCGCAACCTCTCCCTGCAGGAGGTCGGCAAGGTCGCCGAGCAGGCGGCCCGCTGGGAGTCCTTCGACGAGCGGACCCTGGAGCAGTACTTCACCACCCTCGACTTCAGCTTCGGCGGTCCGCAGCTCAACGCGGTCACGGAGTTCGCGCGACGGGTGGGACCGACGACCGGCTTCCCGGCCGACGTGAAGGTGGAACTGCTCCAGCCGTAGGGGAGCTGCTCCAGTCCTAGGGGAACTGCTCCAGCCGTAGCGGGGCGTTCCGCACTAATCTGCTGGAGTGCCCGACGGGGCCCATGGGGGCCTGCGGGGGCCTACGGGGGATGGGGGGACGCCATGCAGCCGCTCGCTGCCGACGAACCTGCCGTGATCGGGCCCTACCGGCTGCTCGGCCGGCTCGGCGCGGGCGGGATGGGGCGGGTGTACCTCGGCCGCAGCGCGGGCGGCCGGACCGTCGCGGTGAAGATCGTGCACCCGCACCTGGCGCTGGACGACGAGTTCCGCGCGCGGTTCCGGCGTGAGATCGCGGCCGCCCGGCGGGTCGGCGGCGCCTGGACGGCCCCCGTCCTGGACGCCGACCCCGACGCCCCCGTGCCCTGGGCCGCCACGGCCTACGCGGCCGGCCCGACCGTCGCCGCCGCGGTGGAGGCCGACGGCCCGCTGCCCGCGCACTCGGTACGGGCGCTGGGCGCGGGCCTCGCCGAGGCGCTGGCGGCCGTGCACGAACTGGGACTGGTGCACCGGGACGTGAAGCCGTCCAACGTGCTGCTCACCCTCGACGGCCCCCTGCTGATCGACTTCGGCATCGCCCGCGCCACCGACGGCACCGCCTCCCTGACCTCCTCCGGCGTCTCCGTCGGCTCGCCCGGTTACATGTCCCCGGAACAGATCCTCGGCAAGGACGTCACCGGCGCGGCGGACGTCTTCTCCCTCGGCGCGGTCCTGGCGTTCGCGGCCACCGGTGAGCCGCCCTTCCCCGGGGACTCCTCGGCGGCGCTGCTGTACAAGGTCGTCCACGAGGAGCCGGAACTCGGCGCGCTGAGCGGTGAACTGCGGGAGGTGGCCGAGGCCTGCCTGGCCAAGGAGCCCGGTCGGCGGCCCGCACCCGGGGAGGTCGCCCGGCGGCTGGCCCCCGACGGCGCGGCCCGGCTGATGGCGGGCGGCTGGCTGCCGGGGCCGCTGGTCGAGCAGGTCAGCCGCAGTGCCGTACGGCTGCTGAACCTGGAGGCCGCGGAGGCGGTGCCGTCCGGGCCGGTCGGGTTCAGCAGCCCGTCGGTGGGCGGGGCTTCGGGCGTGGTGGGCGGCGGGTTCGGGCCGGCGCCGGTGATGCCGGAGGCCGAGCCGGTCGTCATGCCCGGGCCCCGGGACGCGCCCCCGCCGTCCGTGGAGCAGCCTCCGGGCAAGGTCTCCGTCACCATGGCGGCCTCCTCCACCCCGGGTGAGGGCGGTCGTGGACGCCGGGTGAGCTGCACGGTGGCGCTCGCCGTCGCCGGGGCGCTCGTCGGGGCGGTCGTGGGGCTCGGGTTCCTCGTCGGGCCACTGATCGGCGGCACGGACGACGAGTCCTCCGGGGGCAGCGCCTACTCGCCGGCGCCCGGGCCCGCCTCCAGCGCCGTCGACCGCAGTGCCGGTCCCCCCGGCAAGACCGCCGACTCCGTTCCGTCCCGCTACCTGGGCACCTGGGAGGGCCAGGCCACCGCCCTCGGCGGGACCCTGCCCGTCGGGACCTTCCGGCTCACCGTCCACCGGGCGGGTGTGGGGGAGGAGTTGGGCCGGCTCGTCCAGACCGACCAGCTCGGCGGCGTCTGCACCGACGTACTGACGCTGAAGAAGGTGACGTCGGCCCGACTGGTCGTCACCTCCGTCGGCGCCAAGGGCAACCACGCGGGCTGCGACCCGGCGCCGCACGACGTGCAGTTGACGCCGGTGGGGGACGACCTGAAGTACACGTCGGACAGTGCGGCGGAGGGGAACCCGGTCTCCCGGATGTCGAAGGTCAAGTAGCGGGCGGGGGCTGCCGGCCTGCCACTAGTCTCCGTTGCTGTGCGGCGAGCGCGGCGAGCGCGGCGAGTACGGCGAGTGCGGAGAGCGCGGCCACAAGGGCTGACGGGGAGGAAGACCACGATGCGGATGCCGGAATGAGCGACGCCCTGCTGGTCGTCGTCGCCGCGCTGTGGGGCGCGGCGGCGGGCGTGCTGCTGCCCCGGGCCGCCTACCGCTTCTCCGTCCCCCCGGAGGAGCGGTGGCGGGAGAGCTGCCCGGGCGGGCATCCGGTCGCGGGGTGGGTCGGGCGGGCGCGGTGTGTGCGATGCCCCTGGCCCCAGTCGTCGTACGGCCCGAGCGGCCTGCTGCTCGCCACCGTCACCGCCCTGGTCTGCGCCGCCCTCGCCGCCGCCACCGGCACCCGGCCCGAACTCGGGGTCTGGCTGCTGCTCGCGCCGCTCGCGGTGCTGCTGGCGGTGGTGGACCTGCGCGTGCAGCGGCTGCCGGACGTGGTGACGCTGCCGCTCGCGGGGGCCGCGCTCGGGCTGCTCGCGCTGGTCACCCTCGTGCCCGAGCACTCCGGGGACTGGCTCACCGCTCTGCTGGGCACCCTCGCCCTCGGCGCCGGCTACTACGTGCTGTGGCTGGTCAACCCCGGCGCCATGGGCTTCGGCGATGTGAAACTGGCGCTCGGGGCGGGGGCCGCGCTCGGCTGGTACGGCTGGCCGACGGTGCTGCTCGGCACCTTCGCCGGGTTCCTCTTCGGGGCGCTGTACGGCGGCGCGCTCGTCGTGGCCCGGCGGGCGGGACGCAAGACGCTGATCCCGTTCGGGCCGTTCCTGATCGCGGGAGCCTTCGCGGGGCTGCTGATCGGCGCGTACACGGCCTGACGTCAGCCGGGCGAACCGCCTGACGTAGGCTGGTTCGGTCCGTCCACAACCCCCATTGTGAACCTTGCGAAAGGGACGCCGGTGACCGAGAAGGCCGACCTTCAGTCCGTGCTCGACCGTGCCGCCGCAGGTGGGCGGATCAGCCCCGAGGAGGCGCTCGTCCTCTACCGCGACGCCCCGCTGCACGCGCTGGGCGCCGCCGCCGACGCGGTACGGCGCCGCGAGTACGCCGGTATCGAGCACATCGCCACGTACATCATCGAGCGGAACATCAACTACACGAACGTGTGTGTCACGGCGTGCAGGTTCTGCGCCTTCTACGCGGCCCCCAAGGACACCGAGAAGGGCTGGACCCGCGACCTCGACGACATCCTGCGCCGCTGCGCGGAGACCGTCGAGCTCGGCGGCACCCAGATCATGTTCCAGGGCGGGCACCACCCGGACTACGGCGTCGAGTACTACGAGAAGCACTTCGCCGCCATCAAGAAGGAGTTCCCCCAGCTCGTCATCCACTCGCTGGGCGCCTCCGAGGTCGAGCACATGGCCCGGATCAGCGGCGTCTCGGTGGAGGAGGCCATCACCCGCATCCACGAGGCGGGCCTCGACTCCTTCGCGGGCGCCGGCGCCGAACTCCTCCCGGAGCGGCCCCGCAAGGCCATCGCCCCGCTGAAGGAGAGCGGTGAGCGCTGGCTGGAGATCATGGAGACCGCGCACCGGCTGGGCGTGGAGTCCACCTCGACCATGCTGATGGGCACCGGCGAGACGAACGCCGAGCGCATCGAGCACCTGCGGATGATCCGGGACGTGCAGGACCGCACGGGCGGCTTCCGGGCGTTCATCCCGTACACCTACCAGCCCGAGAACAACCACCTGAAGGGCCGCACCCAGGCCACGCTCTTCGAGTACCTGCGGATGATCGCGATCGCCCGCCTGTTCCTCGACAACGTCCGGCACATCCAGGGCTCCTGGCTGACCACCGGCAAGGAGGTCGGCCAACTGTCGCTGCACTACGGCGCGGACGACCTCGGCTCGATCATGCTGGAGGAGAACGTGGTCTCCTCGGCCGGTGCCAAGCACCGCTCCAACCGGCTGGAGATCATCGACCTCATCAGGAAGGCGGGCCGCGTCCCGGCCCAGCGGGCGACGACGTACGAGCACCTCGTCGTCCACGACGACCCGGCGAACGACCCCGTCGACGAGCGGGTGATGTCGCACATCTCGTCGACGGCGATCTCGGGCGGGACGGCACATCCCGAGCTGAAGCTGCTCGCGTCCAACTAGCGCCGCCTTGTTGACGATCCACGCCGACTCCAGGGGCCATGCCTTCGCCGTTCAGGGTGAGTGGATCGCCGCCGTCGGGCCCCTGGAGGAGCTGGCCGCCACGCATCCACGCGCGCGCGTGCGCAGTTGGCCGGGCATCCTCACGCCCGGGTTCGTCAACCTCTACGGCAACGAGCTGCTGGAGCGGACGTACCACCCGGACCCACGAGAGGCCGACGACCTCGGCACCGAGCCGCTGACGGGGGACGCGCTGACCACGCTCGTCCTCGACGACGCCCGCTGGGGCGGCAGCGCCCGGCGCGGGATCCAGCGCATGCTGGCGCGGGGCACGGTCGCCGTGGCCTGCGAACCCTTCCGTAACCGCGCCGTGCAGGACGCCGTCCGGCGCAGCGGGATCGGCGTCATGGGCCGGCTGGGCAGCCCCGGCGACCTGCCCTCCCTCGACCCGTTCCGCTCCGCACGGCCCCCCATGACGGCGACCGAACGGCAGCAGGGCTCCGCCGCCCGCTTCGCCGTTTTCGACGTCCGTGACGAGGCCGAGCTGGCCGAGCGCGGGACGGACACCTGCGTGGCCACGGTCGTCGGCGGACGTCTCGTGTTCCGGCGCCGCTAGGGCCTGTCCGGCGGATCAGGTCGCAGGGCACGGGCGGTGCCTCATCGGCGCTGGTGAGCCCCGCGTCTGCGGCATGATCCGCCGGACAGGCCCCAGGGAACGGGGATCAGGGACAGGAACTCACGCGTTCGCGTCGCGGAGTGTGCGCAGGATGCGCTCGAGGTGGCGGCGGACGTCGTACAACTGCAGACCGTGCAGGACTTCGTCCGGTGGAAGCAGCAGGGCCGGCTGCATTCCTTCAACGGCTGGTCGGTGCGCACCGACATCCCTGCCCAGGGCGGTCTGAAGCCCATCTGGGAGTACCCCAACGCCCACCTGGACGGCTTCCCCGAGTTCATGGCCGACCGCGCCGGGGTGGAGCGCTGGAAGCAGACCTTCGCCCTGTACTTCGGCGAGGTCAAGGGTGACCCGACCCCCGGCCGGCTCGGACTTCACCCGGGGGCCTGACCGCCGACCGGTGCCGCCCGGCCCCGCACTCCCCGCGCGATGGGCCGGCGGCCCGGCAATTCCTGGCCCTCATGCAGGCGCCGGACAGACTCGGCGACTCCGGCCCTGCCGACGCTCCCGCCGGGTGGAGGACGTCGCGGCGGGGAAGAAGCCGAGGCTGCTGCCGTGACCGGCGTCCCGAGGGTGCTGCGCCGGTGTCGGGGGCCCTGCTGCCACAATGGGCCCGTGACCCGCGCATCCCTGGACAAGCAGCCGCACGAAGTCGCCTCGATGTTCGACAACGTGGCGGAACGGTACGACCTGACCAACGACGTGCTGTCCCTCGGGCAGGACCGGCGCTGGCGCAAGGAGGTGGCGAAGGCGGTCGACGCGCGGCCCGCGCAGAAGGTCCTGGACCTGGCCGCGGGGACGGCCACCTCGTCGCTGCCCTTCGCGCGGACGGGTGCCTACGTCGTCCCGTGCGACTTCTCCCTGGGCATGCTCCAGGTCGGCAAACGGCGGACCGCGTGGCTGCCCTTCACGGCCGGGGACGCGACACGGCTGCCCTTCAAGGACGACACGTTCGACGCCGTCACCATCTCCTTCGGGCTGCGCAACGTGCAGGACACGGACGCGGCGCTGCGCGAGATGTACCGGGTCACCCGGCCCGGCGGGCGGGTGGTGATCTGCGAGTTCTCGCACCCGACATGGGCACCCTTCCGCACCGTCTACACCGAGTACCTGATGCGCGCGCTGCCGCCGGTCGCGCGGGCGGTCTCCTCCAGCCCCGACGCCTACGTCTACCTCGCCGAGTCCATCCGCGCCTGGCCCGACCAGCCCGCGCTGGCCGAACGGCTGCGCAAGGCGGGCTGGTCGCGGGTGGCGTGGCGGAACCTGACGGGCGGCGTGGTGGCCCTGCACCGGGGCTTCAAGGAGAGCTGAACCCGGCCACGGCGAAAGGGTCGCCGGGCTCGTCGAGCTCGCGCTGCATCCCTCCTCCGGGCGGTCGCGGGATGCGCGGTTCGCGCACACCTCCGCCGCCCTCGCCCTCACCGAAGTCGAACCACACGTACACCAGGGAGTCCCGCGGCACTTCGGCGCCTGGCTGCGGATACTGGCGTACGACGTAGTCGACGACGGTGCGGCGGAAGTCCGGCCGGTCCGGCGCGCTGAGGAACAGGCCCCATGCCTGGGCGGTCTCGCGCGCGTCCACGGCCATCAGGCCGACGAGACGGGGTACGCGCACTTCGGGTGTTTTGGGTGTTATATGCACAGATGTCACCCCCAGTGATACTGGAAGGGTAACCCCGGGCGCAGGGCACCCGGAAGCGTTTGGTGTCTTTCTGTGACAATTGATTACTTTGAGTGACACAAGTGGAGTGCGGCCTCTTAGGTCAGGCTGAGCCGGTAGCAGTGCACCGGCGCGTCGAACCTCGGGTGGTTGTAGGACTCGGCCGGTTCCATGCCCAGGCGCCGGGCCACGGCGACGGAACGCTCGTTGCCGGGCCGGATCATGGCCATCACGTCCGGTACGCCCGCCGCGCGCACCCGGTCGACCGTCTCCCGCGCCGCCACGGTGGCGTACCCCTTGCCCCAGTGGGCCCGCCCGAGCCGCCAGCCGATCTCGATCTCGCCCTTCGGGCCCCACTCGTGCGGCCACGGCTGGGCGCCCGCGAAACCGATGACCTCGTCCGCCTCGCCCAGCAGGGACCACAGGCAGAAGCCCCGCTCGGCGTCGTGCCGACGCTGGCGTGCGGTGAGTTCCTCGTAGAACGACAGCGCCGCGCCCCCGCCGCCGAGGAACTCCATGACCTCGGGGTCGTCGAAGGCCCGGTGCCAGGCGAAGGCGTCCTCGTGCGTGGGGACGCGCAGTCGTACCGCGGGGAGAGGTCGGTTCACGACAGGCAGCCCTTCAGCCGGGTGATCAATGCTGCTGAATAGACTGCCCATGTCCAGTGCCGGTCGGCACGCACATTACGAACCTTGGGGAGATCCCGCCGTGACCGAGCCCCTCTCCGACAACACCGCCGACGTGATCGTCGTGGGGGCGGGGCCAGCCGGCTCCACCACCGCCTACCACCTCGCCAGGGCCGGACTCGACGTACTCCTGCTGGAGAAGACCGAGTTCCCGAGGGAGAAGGTCTGCGGTGACGGCCTCACCCCGCGCGCCGTGAAGCAGCTCGTCGCGATGGGCATCGACATCTCCGAGGAGGCCGGCTGGCTGCGCAACAAGGGCCTCAGGATCATCGGCGGCGGCGTCCGCCTCCAGCTCGACTGGCCCGATCTCGCCTCCTTCCCGGACTACGGGCTGGTCCGCAAGCGCGACGACTTCGACGAGCAGCTCGCCCGGCAGGCGCAGAAGGCCGGCGCGCGACTGTACGAGCGCTGCAACGTCTCCGGCCCCGTCGTCGACGACCGCACCGGCCGCATCACCGGCGTCACCGCCAAGCTCGGCGAGGAGAAGCGCGAGGTCACCTTCCACGCGCCGCTCGTCGTCGCCGCCGACGGCAACTCCACCCGGCTGTCCCTGGCGATGGGCCTGCACCGCCGGGAGGACCGCCCGATGGGCGTCGCGGTCCGCACCTACTTCACCTCCCCGCGCCACGAGGACGACTACCTGGAGTCCTGGCTGGAGCTCTGGGACCGCCGCGGCCCCCAGGACCGCCTGCTGCCCGGCTACGGCTGGATCTTCGGCATGGGCGACGGGACGAGCAACGTCGGCCTGGGCGTGCTCAACACCTCCGACTCCTTCAAGGAACTGGACTGGCGCGAGGTCCTGAAGGCCTGGTGCGCCTCCATGCCCGAGGACTGGGGCTACACGCCCGAGAACATGACCGGCCCGATCCGCGGCGCCGCCCTCCCGATGGCCTTCAACCGCCAGCCGCACTACACCAAGGGCCTGCTGCTGGTCGGCGACGCCGGCGGCCTGGTGAACCCCTTCAACGGCGAAGGCATCGCCTACGCCATGGAGTCCGGCCAGCTCGCCGCCGACGTCATCGTCCAGGCCCACGCGCGGGCCACGCCCAGCGGGCGCGAACTCGCCCTCCAGCGCTACCCGCGCGTCCTCAAGGACACCTACGGCGGCTACTACACGCTGGGCCGCGCCTTCGTGAAGCTCATCGGCAACCCGAAGGTCATGCAGATCGCCGCCCAGCGCGGTCTGACCCACCCGATGCTGATGAAGTTCACCCTGAAGCTCCTGGCCAACCTCACCGACCCGACGGGCGGCGACGCGATGGACCGGATCATCAACGGGCTGAGCAGGGTGGCGCCGAAGGCGTGATCAGGCGCTGAGCGCGGCCTCGTTGGCGGCCCGGCGGGCGAGTACCTCCTCCCGTCGGGCCGCCACCTGCCGGAGGGCTTCCTTCCGCTCCTGCTTCGAGAGCCGGTCCAGGTACACGTACCCGTTGGTGTGGTCGGTTTCGTGGGCGAGGCAGCGCGCGAAGTAGCCCGTGCCCTCCACGACGAGCGGGCCGCCGTCCTTGTCCAGTCCGCGCACCACCGCCCGGTCCGGCCGCGGTACGTCCATGACGGCGCCCGGCACCGACAGGCACCCCTCGCCCTCGACGAGCAGCCGCCGACCGGCCGGGTCCAGGGGCTCCAGTACCGGGTTGACGATGTGTCCGACATGTCGGACACCGTCGTCATCGGGGCAGTCGTACACGAACAGGCGCAGATCGACCCCCACTTGGTTCGCCGCGAGACCCGCGCCGTCGGCGGCGTACATGGTGAGGAACATGTCGTCGATGAGCGCGGCGAGGTCCGGCCCGAACTCGGTGACGTCCCGGCAGGGCCTGTGCAGCACCTCTTCACCCGCCTCGGTGATCCGGCGCACCTTGCCGCGCCGGGCCTCGGGTGCGAGCGGGGGGTAGGACGGGACGGATCGCCCCTGTACGAACACACTTGGCATGATTCGGTCTCCTTCGTCGCGTCGACGGGCCGGAGACGGTCCGGCCCGTCGACGAGGATGTCAGGAGACTCCTGAGGGCCGCTGCCCCCGAGCGGCAGCGGCCCTTCACACGTCTGGGTGGGGTGCGGTCAGAGCACCCGCACGGCGCCGGTCGGCGGGTCGTAGTCGAGCGGGTGCTCGCCGACGCCGCTGGACGGGTTCTGCGCGCCGACGAACATGCCGCCGCCCACGTACACCGCGACGTGGTACGCGCTGCCCGCGCTGCCCCAGTAAAGGATGTCGCCCGGCTGCAGGTTGCTCAGCGAGACCTGGGTACCCGCGGTCGACTGGTCCTGCGAGACACGCGGCAGGCTGATGCCCACCTGCTTGAACGCGGTCTGCACCAGGCCGGAGCAGTCGTAGGCGGACGGGCCGGTGGCGCCGGAGACGTAGGCCTTGCCGATCTGCGCCTTGACGAAGTTGACGACCGCCGCGGCCGAACCGGTCGCCGTGGACGTGCTCGTGGAGGTGCTGGTGCCGACGCCGGTGCTCGCCGTGGCGGAGAGGGTGGTCCGCTCGGAGCTGCGCGAAGCGCGGGCGTTGGCGGCGGCCTCCTTGCGGGCGGCCTCCTGGGCGGCCTTCTTCTTGGCCTCCGCCTTCTTCTGTGCGTCGGCGAGGTCCGCCTTGGCCTGCTTCGCGGCGTTTGCGGCGGCCGCGTCACGCTCGGCCTGGAGCTGGTAGTTCGCGGCGGCCTGCTGCGTGGCGTCCGCGGACTGGGCGACCTGAGCGGCCACATCGGCCGTCAGGGTGGGCAGTTCGAGGGTCTGCGTCACCGGCTCGGCGGCGTTCGCCGCGCCGGACGCACCGGCCACTGCCAGGGTGCCGAGAACACCACCGGCAACTCCAGCCCGCATCGCGATTTTCGACGCGCTGCGGCGGGGTTTCCGGTGGCTGCGTATGTGAGCGGTGTGGGACATGGGAACAAGCGGTACCAGGGGCTCCTTCATATCTTCAAGAAACGTGTGCTGCGCCACAGTTGCTCAATCGCGGCCCCGAATCCCTCACGCGTCATTCTTTATTGACGCCGTAACGGACATTACGGGCGCAAGCGATCATGGCGTTGATCATGGGTTTTCATGATTACGTCCGAATTGCCCTCCGCCTACCATCGAGTGGGCTCGGTGGCCAAGCCCGGTTCTTATGGACCTCTCATGGGTGTGGTGGAGGTCACGGAACAGTCACCGTCGGCGCCGCGTCCCGCGCGAGGATCACGACCGCGTCACGACCGGGTCACGCGACGGACTTCGTGAACGCGCGCACGCGTCCACATCCCGCCCCAAGGCTCCCTCGGATGTGTGAACGGGCGCCTCTATCAAGATCCGGTCTCCCGCGCGAATTTGCATGCAGCGGAACTCTCTTGATATGGAGACGCACCGTCCGGCCTGCGATGACGGGCGAAAATGTCACCTCTGGTGATCACTCGAACGCTTCCGGTATGAAGATCACTGCTCATCCGACTTCATGATCCTTCGTCAGGTGGCAGAGATCACAAAGCTTGGGTAATACGCCGTGTCGCAGATCACAGAGCGACAGGCATAAGATGCGAGGCAGTCGGGCTTGTGACCTGCTTCACATGTTCTCGATCTTCGCCCGGGACGAGCGGGGTTCGTGGGACCGGTGAGGCGGATGGTCCGACGCAACCGCCAGCAGTCAGTGCCGACTGAGAGGAGCGAGGAGCGGTGAACGCGTATGCGCCCATCCTCGTACTGGGAGCCCTCGGGGCAGGCTTTGCGATCTTCTCCGTGGTCATGGCCACGCTGATCGGTCCGAAGCGGTACAACCGCGCCAAGCTCGAGGCCTACGAGTGCGGTATCGAGCCGACCCCCACGCCGGCCGGCGGCGGGCGGTTCCCCATCAAGTACTACCTGACGGCGATGCTCTTCATCGTCTTCGACATCGAGATCGTCTTCCTCTACCCCTGGGCCGTCACCTTCGACGCCCTGGGTGTTTTCGGGCTCGTGGAGATGCTGCTCTTCGTGCTCACCGTCTTCGTCGCCTACGCGTACGTGTGGCGGCGCGGCGGCCTGGAATGGGACTGAGGGGCCTAACGACATGGGACTCGAAGAAAAGCTGCCGAGCGGTTTCCTGCTCACCACCGTCGAGCAGGCCGCGGGCTGGGTGCGCAAGGCGTCCGTCTTCCCGGCCACGTTCGGCCTCGCCTGCTGCGCCATCGAGATGATGACCACCGGAGCCGGCCGCTACGACCTGGCGCGCTTCGGCATGGAGGTCTTCCGCGGCTCACCGCGCCAGGCGGACCTGATGATCGTCGCCGGCCGGGTCAGCCAGAAGATGGCGCCGGTGCTCCGGCAGGTCTACGACCAGATGCCCAACCCGAAGTGGGTGATCTCCATGGGCGTCTGCGCCTCCTCGGGCGGCATGTTCAACAACTACGCGATCGTCCAGGGCGTCGACCACATCGTCCCGGTCGACATCTACCTGCCCGGCTGCCCGCCGCGCCCCGAGATGCTGATGGACGCGATCCTCAAGCTCCACCAGAAGATCCAGTCCTCCAAGCTCGGCGTGAACGCCGAGGAAGCCGCCCGCGAGGCGGAGGAGGCGGCGCTCAAGGCCCTGCCCACGATCGAGATGAAGGGGCTGCTGCGGTGAGCGACGCGAACGGCACGAGCGGCGTGAACGGGTCCGCGAACGGGGTGAACCCCGAGAAGGACCTCGCCGCCTCCAACCTTCCCGGCCGGCGCGGCCAGGGCGGCGAGGAGATCCGCGTCCAGCGCGGCATGTTCGGCGCCAACAACGGCGGCGACACCTCCGGGTACGGCGGCCTCGTCCGCTCGGTGCGCCTCCCCGGACCGGCGACCCGCCCCTACGGAGGCTGGTTCGACGAGGTCGCCGACGAGCTCGAGGGCGCCCTGGAGGAACAGGGCCTGCTCCCCGACAACGCGATCGAGAAGACGGTCGTCGACCGGGGCGAGCTCACCTTCCACATCGAACGCGCGCACCTGCTGCGCGTCGCGAAGACCCTGCGCGACGACCCCGCCCTGCGCTTCGAGCTGTGCACCGGCGTCAGCGGCGTCCACTACCCGCACGACAAGGGCCGCGAGCTGCACGCCGTCTACCACCTGCGCTCGATCACCCACAACCGGCTGCTCCGCCTCGAGGTCAGCGCCCCCGACGGCGACCCGCACATCCCCTCGCTGGTCTCCGTCTACCCGACCAACGACTGGCACGAGCGCGAGACCTACGACTTCTTCGGGATCGTCTTCGACGGCCACCCGGCCCTGACCCGGATCATGATGCCGGACGACTGGCAGGGCCACCCGCAGCGCAAGGACTACCCCCTCGGCGGCATCCCCGTCGAGTACAAGGGCGCCCAGATTCCGGCTCCGGACCAGCGGAGGTCGTACTCGTGAGCACGCAGTCAGCAGCCGCGTCCGCCGCGTCGGCACGTGAGACCACCGAGGGCACCGTCTACACGGTCACCGGTGGCGACTGGGACGAGGTCGTCCAGTCCGCGTCCCGTGCCGACGACGAGCGCATCGTCGTCAACATGGGTCCCCAGCACCCGTCCACCCACGGGGTGCTCCGCCTCATCCTGGAGATCGAGGGCGAGACGGTCACCGAGGCCCGCTGCGGCATCGGCTACCTCCACACCGGCATCGAGAAGAACCTCGAGTACCGGACCTGGACGCAGGGCACCACGTTCGTGACGCGCATGGACTACCTGACGTCCTTCTTCAACGAGACCGCCTACTGCCTCGCCGTCGAGAAGCTCCTCGGCATCGAGGACCAGATCACCGAACGCGCCAAGATCATCCGGGTGCTCCTGATGGAGCTGAACCGGCTCTCCTCCCACCTGGTGTGCATCGCCACCGGCGGCATGGAACTCGGCGCCACCACGATCATGATCTACGGATTCCGTGATCGTGAAATGATTCTCGACATCTACGAGCTCATCACGGGCCTCAGGATGAACCACGCGTACATCCGCCCCGGCGGACTCGCGCAGGACCTGCCGCCCGGCGCGGTGGACCACATCCGCGAGTTCGTGAAGAAGATGAAGAAGAACCTCCCGGAGTACGACAAGCTCGCCACCGGGAACCCCATCTTCAAGGCCCGTATGCAGGACGTCGGCTACCTGGACCTGGCCGGCTGCATGGCCCTCGGCGCCACCGGGCCGATCCTGCGCTCCACCGGCCTGCCGCACGACCTGCGCAAGGCGCAGCCGTACTGCGACTACGAGACGTACGACTTCGAGGTCCCGACCGCGGACTCCTGCGACTCCTACGGCCGCTTCCTGATCCGCCTGGAGGAGATGCGCCAGTCCCTCGGGATCGTCGAGCAGTGCCTGGACCGGCTGCAGCCCGGCCCGGTCATGGTCGCCGACAAGAAGATCGCCTGGCCCGCCCAGCTCGCCCTCGGACCGGACGGCCTCGGCAACTCGCTCGACCACATCAAGAAGATCATGGGCACCTCCATGGAGGCCCTGATCCACCACTTCAAGCTGGTCACGGAGGGCTTCCGCGTCCCGCCGGGACAGGCGTACGCGGCCGTCGAGTCACCCAAGGGCGAACTCGGGGCCCACGCCGTGTCGGACGGCGGCACCCGCCCCTACCGGGTCCACTTCCGCGACCCGTCGTTCACCAACCTGCAGGCCATGGCGGCGATGTGCGAGGGCGGCCAGGTCGCCGACGTCATCGTCGCCGTGGCGTCCATCGACCCCGTGATGGGAGGCGTCGACCGGTGACCACCTCTTCTTCGGAACGGGGCGTCAGTCTGGGCATGCCCGAGCTGCCCGCGCCCGCGTACCCGGACGACGTCCGAGCCCGGCTGGAGACGGACGCGCGCGAGATCATCGCCCGCTACCCCGACTCCCGGTCCGCCCTGCTGCCGCTGCTGCACCTGGTGCAGTCCGAGGAGGGCCATGTCACGCGCACCGGGATGCAGTTCTGCGCGGACGTGCTGGGCCTGACCACGGCCGAGGTGACCGCCGTCGCCACCTTCTACACCATGTACCGGCGCAAGGCCTCCGGCGACTACCAGGTCGGGGTGTGCACCAACACCCTGTGCGCCGTGATGGGCGGCGACGCGATCTTCGAGGAGCTCCAGGAACACCTCGGTGTCGGAAACGGCGAGACCACCGGCGACGGCAAGGTCACCCTGGAGCACATCGAGTGCAACGCGGCCTGCGACTACGCGCCGGTCGTGATGGTGAACTGGGAGTTCTTCGACAACCAGACCCCGGCCAGCGCCAGGCGTCTGGTCGACGACCTGCGCGCGGGACGTCCCGTACAGCCCACGCGCGGGGCACGCCTGTGCACCTTCAAGGAGACCGCCCGGATCCTGGCGGGCTTCCCCGACGAGCGGCCAGGGGCCGTCGAGGAGAGCGGTGGTGCGGGACCCGCTTCGCTGGTGGGCCTTCGCCTGGCAAGGGGAGAGGCCGCACCCGCGCGGGTGGTGCATCCGCGGGACGGCGGACCGCACGACGAACCGCAGGACCGGGTGGTGCACGAGCCGTCGCCGGCCGAACACCTCAGTTCACATGACGCGCCGCAGGACACGTCGGCCTCCGACCCGTCCCACCCGGCAGGGCCTACCGCCGAGGAGGGGGAGTGATGAGCGTGGCTGCCGAACTCAAGGACACCAGCCCCGAGAAGCTGCTCGCACCCGTGCTGTCGGCCTTCTGGGACGAGGACAGGTCCTGGACGCTGGACGTCTACCGGAGGCACGAGGGGTACGAGGGGCTCCGCAAGGCGCTCGCCATGTCACCGGACGACCTGATCGCGTACGTCAAGGAGTCCGGCCTGCGCGGGCGGGGCGGCGCGGGGTTCCCGACGGGAATGAAGTGGCAGTTCATTCCGCAGGGTGATGGAAAACCGCACTATCTAGTTGTCAACGCCGACGAATCGGAGCCCGGGACGTGCAAGGACATCCCGCTCCTCTTCGCGAACCCGCACAGCCTCATCGAGGGCATCGTCATCGCGTGCTACGCCATCAGGTCTTCGCATGCCTTCATCTATCTGCGTGGTGAAGTCGTCCCCGTTCTGCGGCGGTTGCACGAGGCCGTGCGCGAGGCCTACGCGGCGGGCTACCTCGGCGAGAACATCCTGGGCAGCGGACTCGACCTCCAGCTCACCGTGCACGCCGGCGCCGGCGCGTACATCTGCGGTGAGGAGACCGCACTGCTCGACTCGCTCGAAGGCCGCCGTGGTCAACCGCGGCTCCGTCCCCCCTTCCCTGCTGTCGAGGGCCTCTATGCGTGCCCGACTGTTGTGAACAACGTCGAGTCGATCGCGTCGGTTCCCGCCATCCTGAAAAACGGGAAAGAGTGGTTCAGGTCGATGGGAAGCGAGAAGTCCCCGGGCTTCACGCTGTACTCGCTCAGCGGCCACGTCGCCAGTCCCGGCCAGTACGAGGCCCCGCTCGGCATCACACTCCGCCAGCTCCTCGACATGAGCGGCGGGATGCGCCCCGGGCACCGGCTCAAGTTCTGGACGCCCGGCGGCTCCTCCACGCCGATGTTCACCGACGAGCACCTCGACGTCCCCCTCGACTACGAAGGAGTGGGCGCCGCGGGTTCCATGCTCGGCACGAAAGCACTGCAGTGCTTCGACGAGACCACCTGCGTGGTGCGGGCCGTCACCCGCTGGACCGAGTTCTACGCCCACGAGTCCTGCGGCAAGTGCACGCCCTGCCGCGAAGGCACGTACTGGCTGGTGCAGTTGCTGCGGGACATCGAGGCCGGCAAGGGCGTCACGTCCGACCTCGACAAGCTCGCCGACATCGCCGACAACATCAACGGCAAGTCCTTCTGCGCCCTCGGCGACGGCGCCGCCTCGCCGATCTTCTCCTCGCTCAAGTACTTCCGCGAGGAGTACGAGCAGCACATCACGGGCCGGGGCTGCCCCTTCGACCCGGCCAAGTCGACGGCCTGGGCGGACCGCCCGGAGGTGAACGCATGACCGTGACCACCAGTTCCCCCACGAGTGGGGGACAGGCGGCGGTCCCGCCGGAGGACCTCGTCACGCTGACGATCGACGGCATCGAGATCAGCGTGCCCAAGGGCACCCTGGTCATCCGGGCCGCCGAGCAGCTCGGCATCGAGATCCCCCGCTTCTGCGACCACCCCCTGCTCGACCCGGCCGGCGCCTGCCGCCAGTGCATCGTCGAGGTCGAGGGCCAGCGCAAGCCCATGGCGTCCTGCACGATCACGTGCACGGACGGGATGGTGGTCAAGACCCATCTCACCTCGCCGGTGGCCGAGAAGGCCCAGCACGGTGTGATGGAACTGCTGCTCATCAACCACCCGCTGGACTGCCCGGTCTGCGACAAGGGCGGCGAGTGCCCGCTGCAGAACCAGGCCATGTCGCACGGCAACGCCGAGTCCCGCTTCGGGGGCAAGAAGCGGACGTACGAGAAGCCGGTCCCGATCTCCACACAGGTGCTGCTCGACCGCGAGCGGTGCGTGCTGTGCGCCCGCTGCACCCGGTTCTCCAACCAGATCGCGGGCGACCCGATGATCGAACTGCTCGAGCGGGGCGCGCTGCAACAGGTCGGCACCGGTGAGGGCGACCCGTTCGAGTCGTACTTCTCCGGGAACACCATCCAGATCTGCCCGGTCGGCGCGCTGACCTCGGCGGCCTACCGTTTCCGCTCCCGTCCCTTCGACCTGATCTCGTCGCCGTCGGTCTGCGAGCACTGCGCGGGTGGCTGCGCGACCCGCACCGACCACCGGCGCGGCAAGGTCATGCGGCGGCTCGCCGCCGAGGACCGCGAGGTCAACGAGGAGTGGATCTGCGACAAGGGCCGCTTCGCGTTCCGGTACGCGCAAGCGAAGGACCGGCTCGAGACGCCGCTCGTCCGCAACGCCGAGGGTGAGCTGGAGCCGGCCTCCTGGCCGGAGGCCCTGCAGATCGCCGCCCAGGGCCTGCTGGCCTCGCGCGGCAGGACCGGTGTCCTCACCGGCGGGCGGCTCACCGTCGAGGACGCCTACGCGTACAGCAAGTTCGCGCGCGTGGCCCTCGACACCAACGACATCGACTTCCGCGCGCGTGTGCACAGCAGCGAGGAGGCCGACTTCCTGGCGTCCCGGGTGGCGGGGCACGGCCGCGACCTCGACGGTACGGGCGTCACCTACGCCTCTCTCGAGAAGGCGCCCGCGGTCCTGCTGGTCGGGTTCGAGTCGGAGGAGGAGGCGCCCGGCGTCTTCCTGCGGCTGCGCAAGGCCTGGCGCAAGCGAAAGCAGAGGGTGTTCTCGCTGGCCACGCATGCCACTCGGGGCCTGGAGAAGGCGGGCGGCACGCTGCTGCCGGCCGCTCCCGGGACCGAGACCGAGTGGCTCGACGCGCTCGCCAGCGGCGTCGGCCTGGAGGACGCCGGGGCGCTGGCCGCCGAGGCGCTGCGGGCCGAGGGCGCGGTGATCGTCGTCGGTGAGCGGCTGGCCTCGGTCGCCGGTGGCCTCACCGCCGCCGTACGGGCCGCCTCCGCGATCGGTGCGGGGCTGGTGTGGATTCCCCGGCGGGCCGGGGAGCGCGGCGCGGTCGAGGCCGGTGCGCTGCCGTCGCTGCTGCCGGGCGGTCGCCCGGCGACCGACCCTCGCGCGCGTGACGAGGTGGCCGCGGCCTGGGGCCTGGCCGAACTCCCGCACCGTTACGGCCGCGACACCGGCCAGATCATCGAGGCCGCCGCGAGCGGCGAGCTCCAGGCCCTGCTGGTCGCGGGCGTCGAGGTCGCCGACCTGCCGGACCCGGCACGCGCGCGTGAGGCACTGCGGGAGGCCGGGTTCGTGGTGTCGCTGGAGCTGCGGCCCAGCGAGGTCACCGAACACGCCGACGTGGTCCTCCCGGTCGCGGCGGTCGCCGAGAAGGCGGGCACCTTCCTCAACTGGGAGGGCCGCGGTCGCCCCTTCGAGGCCGCGCTCAAGCCCGACCAGATGACCCGCCGTCTGGCGCCGTCCGACGGGCGGGTGCTGCAGATGCTGGCCGACGCCATGGACGTACACCTGGGCCTGCCGGATCTGCGCACCACGCGCGCGGAGCTGGACCGGCTCGGCGCCTGGGACGGGCCGCGGGCCTCCGAGTCGCTGGAGACGGCGGGTGTGCTGCCGCGTCCGGCCGCCGGGGAGGCGGTGCTCGCCGGGCACCGGCTGCTCCTCGACCAGGGCGTGCTCCAGGAGGGCGACGAGGCCCTCGCCGGGACCCGGCACGCGGCACGCGCGCGTGTGTCGGCCGCCACGGCCGCCGAGGCAGGGGTCGAGAACGGCGGCGTCCTCGCCGTGACCGGTCCCGCCGGGGTGGTCGAAATCCCCGTCCAGATCACCGAGATGCCCGACCGGGTGGTCTGGCTCCCGCTGAACTCCGTCGGCGGCGGTGTCGCCTCCGACACCGGGGCACAGCCCGGCTCCCTCGTCCGTATCGGCCCGGCGGCGCTCGCCGGTGAGGCCCCCAAGGAGGTGGAGGCATGAGCCCGTACCTTGCCG
Organism: Streptomyces sp. NPDC001544; assembly: GCF_042894285.1. NCBI lineage: Bacteria > Bacillati > Actinomycetota > Actinomycetes > Kitasatosporales > Streptomycetaceae > Streptomyces > Streptomyces sp. NPDC001544. Next base: position 142,508 of record NZ_JBIAVN010000010.1, read on the forward strand.
CTGAAGACCTCTCGATGTTCGGCCGCGACCCCTGGTGGCTGGTCGTCGTCAAGGCGGTGTTCTGCTTCGCCTTCCTGATGGTGACCGTGCTGTTCTCCATCGTGTGGGAGCGCAAGGTCGTCGCCTGGATGCAGCTGCGCATCGGCCCCAATCGGCACGGCCCCTGGGGCATGCTCCAGTCGCTCGCCGACGGCATCAAGCTGATGCTGAAGGAAGACGTCATCGTCAAACGCGCGGACAAGGTGGTCTACGTCCTCGCGCCGATCGTCGCGGCCATCCCGGCCTTCATGGCGATCGCGGTGATCCCCTTCGGGCCGGCCGACAACGAGATCTCGGTCTTCGGCCACCGCACCACGATGCAGCTCACCGACCTGCCGATCGCGATGCTCTACATCCTCGCGGTCGCCTCGGTCGGCATCTACGGCATCGTGCTGGCCGGCTGGAGTTCCGGGTCCACCTATCCGCTGCTGGGTGGCCTGCGCTCCTGCGCGCAGATGATCTCCTACGAGATCGCCATGGGCGCCGCGTTCGCCTCCGTGTTCCTCTACTCGGGGTCCATGTCGACGTCGACGATCGTCGAGCAGCAACAGGACCGCTGGTACATCCTGCTGCTGCCGGTCTCCTTCATCCTGTACATCGTCACGATGGTGGGCGAGACCAACCGCGCCCCCTTCGACATGCCGGAGTCCGAGGGCGACCTGGTCGGTGGCTTCAACACCGAGTACTCGTCGATCAAGTTCGCGATGTTCATGCTCGCCGAGTACGTCAACATGGTGACCGTCTCGGCCGTGTCGACCACACTCTTCCTGGGCGGCTGGCGTGCCCCGTGGCCGATCAGCACCTTCTGGGAGGGCGCGAACCACGGCTGGTGGCCGATGCTGTGGTTCGTCATCAAGGTGCAGCTGCTGCTGTTCTTCTTCATCTGGCTGCGCGGCACGCTCCCGCGCGTGCGCTACGACCAGCTGATGAAGCTCGGCTGGAAGGTCCTCATCCCTGTCTCCGTGACGTGGCTGATGCTCGTCGCGACCGTACGGACCCTCAGGAACGAGAACTACGACTTCGCCGACATCGCCCTCTACGTCGGCGGAGGTGTCCTGGTCCTGCTTCTGCTGTCCTTCGTCGCCGACGTGTTCCGCGACAAGGGCGGGAAGGCCGAGCCGCCCGCCGCCCAGCCCGCCGGGTTCGACCCGATGGCCGGCGGGTTCCCGGTGCCGCCGCTGCCCGGGCAGGAACTTCCACCGGTGCCCAGGCGCCGCTCGCACCGCGACCGCGAGCTGATTGTCAGTGGTGGACCGGACACTGTCAGTGACGGATCTTCGGATGGAAAGGAGGCGTCCGATGGCTGAGGAGCCTCAGGAGACCGGGCAGTCGAAGCCCGGCTTCCAGAACCCCGTGGCCGGCTTCGGCGTGACCTTCAAGGCCATGTTCAAGAAGCGGCTGACCGAGCAGTACCCGGAGCAGAAGAAGACCACGGCTCCGCGGTTCCACGGACGGCACCAGCTCAACCGCCATCCGGACGGCCTGGAGAAGTGCGTCGGCTGCGAGCTGTGCGCCTGGGCCTGCCCTGCCGACGCCATCTACGTCGAGGGCGCCGACAACACCGACGAGGAGCGCTACTCGCCGGGCGAGCGGTACGGCCGCGTCTACCAGATCAACTACGCCCGCTGCATCCTGTGCGGGCTGTGCATCGAGGCGTGCCCCACGCGCGCGCTGACGATGACCAACGAGTTCGAACTGGCCGACTCCAGCCGCGCCAACCTCATCTACACCAAGGAGCAACTGCTCGCCGGGCTCGAGGAGGGCATGGTCGACTCCCCGCACGCCATCTACCCGGGCATGGACGAGCAGGACTACTACCGGGGCCTGGTCACCGAGGCCGCGCCCGGGACCGTACGGCAGGTGGCCCGCTCCAAGGGCGAGGTGCCGCAGGAGGCCGCCTCGACCTTCGGCGAGGACGAGCCCGCCTCCCAGAAGGTGATCGGCCGATGACCGCGCAGCTCGCCGCCTACTCCACCTCCACGGGAGAGGCCTTCCAGTTCTGGGTCCTCGGGGCCGTCGCCGTGATCGGCGCCCTGTGCACCGTCTTCATGAAGAAGGCCGTGCACAGCGCGCTCTGTCTCGCCGGAACCATGATCATCCTGGCGGTGTTCTACCTCGCCAACGGGGCCTACTTCCTGGGGATCGTGCAGATCGTCGTCTACACCGGCGCGATCATGATGCTGTTCCTGTTCGTGGTGATGCTCGTCGGCGTCACCGCCGCTGACTCGCTGAAGGAGACCATCAAGGGCCAGCGCTGGCTGGCCCTCCTGTGCGGGGTCGGCTTCGCGGTCCTGCTGTTCGCCGGGATCGCCAACGCCTCGCTGACCGAGTTCGCCGGCACCGGACGGGCGAACTCGAACGGCAACGTGCAGGGCCTGGCGCAGCTCATCTTCACCAAGTACGTCTTCGCCTTCGAAATCACCGGCGCCCTGCTCATCACGGCCGCCGTCGGCGCCATGGTGCTCACCCACCGCGAGCGCACCGAGCGCGCCAAGACGCAGCGCGAGCTGGCCGAGCAGCGGGTGCGCGAGGGGAAGTACGTCCCGCCGCTGCCCGCCCCGGGTGTGTACGCCCGGCACAACGCCGTCGACATCGCGGGCCTGCTGCCCGACGGCACCCCGTCGGAGCTCACGGTCAGCAAGACGCTGCGTGAGCGCGGTCAGATCCGTGACGTGTCGACGGAAGCCCTCAACGACCTGCGGGCCCTGGAACAGCGTGCGGAGGAGCGCCTGGAGCGCAGGACGATCGAGCCGGCGAACTTCAAGCGGGCCGAGGAGGCGTCGAAGTGAACCCCGTCAACTACCTGTATCTCGCGGCGCTGCTGTTCACGATCGGCGCGACCGGTGTGCTCATCAGGCGCAACGCGATCGTCGTGTTCATGTGCATCGAGCTGATGCTCAACGCCTGCAATCTCGCGTTCGTCGTCTTCTCGCGGATGCACGGCAACCTCGACGGCCAGATCATCGCCTTCTTCACGATGGTCGTCGCCGCCGCCGAGGTCGTCGTCGGTCTGGCGATCATCGTGTCGCTGTTCCGTGCCCGCCACTCGGCCTCGGTCGACGACGCCAGCCTGATGAAGCTGTAAGGGGTCGGGAGAATCGTGGAGAACCTGATCGCGCTGCTGATCGCGGCGCCCCTGCTCGGAGCGGCCGTCCTGCTGGTCGGCGGCCGGCGGCTCGACGCCGTCGGCCCCTGGATCGGCACGCTCCTGTCGACGACCTCCTTCGTGTTCGGCGTGATGCTCTTCGCCGACCTCCTGGGCAAGGACGCCGAACACCGCACGCTCACCCAGCACCTGTGGACGTGGATCTCCGTGGGCAGCTTCCAGGCGGACGTCACCTTCCGCCTCGACCAGCTGTCGATGACGTTCGTGCTGCTGATCACCGGCGTCGGCTCGCTGATCCACCTGTACTCGGTCGGGTACATGGAGCACGACGAGCGCCGCCGCCGCTTCTTCGGCTATCTGAACCTGTTCCTCGCGGCGATGCTGCTGCTGGTCCTCGCCGACAACTACCTGCTGCTGTACGTCGGCTGGGAGGGCGTCGGTCTCGCCTCCTACCTGCTGATCGGGTTCTGGCAGCACAAGCCCAGCGCGGCGACCGCGGCGAAGAAGGCCTTCCTGGTCAACCGGGTCGGCGACATGGGCCTGTCGATCGCGATCATGCTGATGTTCACGACCTTCGGGTCCTTCGCCTTCGGCCCGGTGTTCAGCCACGTCGGCGACGCCTCCGAGGGCAAGCTCACCGCCATCGGCCTGATGCTGCTGCTCGCCGCCTGCGGCAAGTCCGCCCAGGTGCCGCTGCAGTCCTGGCTCGGGGACGCGATGGAGGGCCCGACCCCGGTCTCGGCCCTGATCCACGCCGCGACGATGGTGACCGCGGGTGTGTACCTGATCGTCCGGTCCGCGGCGATCTTCAACGCGGCACCCGACGCACAGCTCGTGGTCACCGTGGTCGGCGCGGTCACGCTCCTGTTCGGTGCGATCGTCGGTTGTGCGAAGGACGACATCAAGAAGGCGCTGGCCGGCTCGACCATGTCGCAGATCGGCTACATGGTGCTGGCCGCGGGCCTCGGCCCCATCGGCTACGTCTTCGCGATCATGCACCTGGTGACGCACGGCTTCTTCAAGGCGGGGCTGTTCCTCGGGGCCGGTTCGGTCATGCACGGCATGAACGACGAGGTCGACATGCGCAAGTACGGCGGCCTGCGCAAGTACATGCCGGTCACCTTCATCACCTTCGGCCTCGGCTATCTCGCCATCATCGGCTTCCCCGGTCTGTCCGGCTTCTTCTCCAAGGACAAGATCATCGAGGCGGCCTTCGCCAAGGGCGGCACCCAGGGCTGGATCCTCGGCGGCGTGGCCCTGCTGGGCGCGGCCATCACCGCCTTCTACATGACGCGCGTGATGCTGATGACGTTCTTCGGCGAGGAGCGCTGGCGGAACCAGCCCACCCGCTCGCCCGAGGCGCCGAGCGCGGAGCCCGCGGCCGAGCACCACGGCGAGCACGCGGAACCGCACCCGCACGAGTCCCCGAAGATCATGACGATCCCGATGATCGTGCTGGCCGTCGGATCGGTCTTCGGCGGCGCGTTCTTCAGCCTCGGCGACCGCTTCCTGCACTGGCTGGAGCCGGTCACCGGGCACAGTGAGGGCAACTCGCCGGTCAGCGCCTGGGCGGTCACCGGCGCGACCATGGTGTGCCTGGTCATCGGCGTCGGTCTCGCCTGGGCCCAGTACGGACGCAAACCCGTCCCGGCCGTCGCCCCGCGCGGGTCGCTGCTCACCCGGGCAGCCCGGCGCGACCTGCTCCAGGACGACTTCAACCACGTGGTCCTGGTGCGCGGCGGAGAGCACCTCACGCGCTCCCTGGTGTACGTCGACCACACCCTGGTCGACGGGGTCGTCAACGGCACCGCGGCCTCGTTCGGGGGCCTGTCCGGACGGCTGCGCAGGCTGCAGAACGGCTTCGCGCGTTCCTACGCGGTCTCGATGTTCGGCGGCGCGGCACTCCTGGTCGCCGCGACCCTGCTGATGAGGGCGGTCTGATACCGATGTCCTTTCCTCTGCTGACAGCGACGGCGGCGCTCCCGGCCGTCGGAGCGGTCGCCACGGCCGCCGTACCGGCCGCGCGGCGCACCGCCGCCAAGTGGCTCGCGCTGGTGTTCTCGGTCGCCACGCTCGTCCTCGCGGTCGTCGTCCTGGTCCGCTTCGACCCGGGCGGCGCCCGCTACCAGCTCACCGAGTCCCACGCCTGGATCAAGGACTTCGGGGTCAGGTACGAGCTCGGCGTGGACGGTATCGCGGTGGCGCTCGTCGCGCTGACCGCCCTGCTGATCCCGTTCATCGTCCTGGCGGGCTGGAACGACGCCGATCCGCTGGAGACCGGAAGCCGCCGCTGGCGGCCCATCCAGGGCTTCTTCGCGCTGATCCTGGCCGTCGAGGCAATGGTGATCATCTCGTTCGAGGCCACCGACGTCTTCGTCTTCTACATCTTCTTCGAAGCCATGCTGATCCCGATGTACTTCCTCATCGGCGGCTTCGGAGACCGTGCCCACGAGCACGGAGAAGAGGCGGCTTCGACGCAACGCTCGTACGCGGCGGTCAAGTTCCTGCTCTACAACCTGGTCGGCGGCCTGATCATGCTGGCCGCGGTGATCGGCCTGTACGTGGTCGCCGGGAGCTTCTCGCTCACGGAGATCGCCCAGGCGCGTACCAACGGCTCCCTGCACATGGCGACGAGCACCGAACGCTGGCTGTTCCTGGGCTTCTTCTTCGCCTTCGCGGTGAAGGCGCCCCTGTGGCCGCTGCACACCTGGCTGCCCAACGCGATGGGGGAGGCCACCGCCCCGGTCGCCGTGCTCATCACGGCGGTCGTCGACAAGGTGGGCACCTTCGCGATGCTCCGCTTCTGCCTCCAGCTCTTCCCGGAGGCGAGCAAGTGGGCGACGCCCGTCATCCTCGTACTGGCGTTGATCAGCATCGTCTACGGCGCCCTGCTCGCGGTCGGCCAGCGGGACATCAAGCGGCTGGTGGCATACGCGTCGATCTCCCACTTCGGCTTCATCATCATGGGCATCTTCGCGATGACCAGCCAGGGTCAGTCCGGGGCGACGCTGTACATGGTCAACCACGGCATCTCCACGGCCGCGCTGATGCTGGTCGCGGGCTTCCTGATCTCCCGGCGCGGTTCGCGGCTCATCGCGGACTACGGAGGTGTGCAGAAGGTGGCCCCGGTGCTCGCCGGCACGTTCCTGATCGGCGGTCTGGCCACCCTCTCGCTGCCGGGGCTCGCGCCGTTCGTGAGTGAGTTCCTGGTGCTGGTCGGTACGTTCACACGCCACCCGGTGATCGGGATCATCGCCACCTTCGGCATCGTGCTCGCCGCGCTCTACACCCTCGTCCTGTACCAGCGGACGATGACGGGCCCGGTGAAGCCGGAGGTCTCCGCGATGCCCGACCTCCGCGCGCGTGAGCTGGTGGTCGTGGCTCCGCTGATCGTGCTGCTGATCTTCCTGGGCGTCTATCCGAAGCCCGTCACGGACATCGTCAACCCGGCGGTCAAACAGACCATGTCCGACGTACACAAGCAGGATCCCAAGCCCGAGGTGGAGGCGGCCAAGTGAGTGCAGCAGCCGTCCACAGCCTGTGGACAACCGCGGCCGAACCGATCTCGAAGATCGACGCGCCGAAGATCGAATACGCACAGCTCTCCCCGACCCTGATCGTCGTCGGCGCGGCGATCGTCGGGGTGCTGGTCGAGGCGTTCGTCCCCCGCAAGTCCCGCTACTACGCACAGGTGTTCGTCTCCGCGGTCGCGCTGGCCGCCGCCTTCGCCGCGGTGATCGGCCTCGCGGCCGATGGCTACGGCACCACGAAGGCGCACATCGCGGCGATGGGCGCGATCGCGGTCGACGGGCCGTCGCTGTTCCTGCAGGGCACGATCCTGCTGGCCGGCCTGGTCGGCCTGTTCACCTTCGCCGAACGGCGGCTCGACCCGGCGGCGCACGGCAACCGGGTCGACTCCTTCGCCGCGCAGGCGGCGTCCGTGCCGGGCAGCGACAGCGAGAAGGCCGCGGTGAAGGCCGGATTCACCACCACCGAGGTCTTCCCGCTGCTGCTGTTCGCGGTCGCCGGGATGCTGGTGTTCCCCTCGGCCAACGACCTGCTGACGCTGTTCGTGGCCCTGGAGGTCTTCTCACTGCCGCTGTACCTGCTGTGCGCGCTGGCCCGCCGCAAGCGGCTGATGTCGCAGGAGGCCGCGGTCAAGTACTTCCTGCTCGGCGCGTTCGCCTCGGCGTTCACCCTGTTCGGCATCGCGCTGCTGTACGGCTACGCGGGCTCGGTGTCGTACGGGACGATCGCACAGGTCGTCGACGGCACGGTCACCAACGTCGACCCGGCGCTGGCCGACACCATGGGCAACGACGCTCTGCTGCTGATCGGCGCCGCGATGGTGGTGATGGGCCTGCTGTTCAAGGTCGGCGCCATCCCCTTCCACATGTGGACGCCCGACGTGTACCAGGGCGCCCCGACCCCGGTGACCGGCTTCATGGCGGCGGCCACCAAGGTGGCGGCCTTCGGCGCGCTGCTTCGGCTGCTGTACGTCGTACTGCCGGGGATGCGCTGGGACTGGCGGCCGGTCATGTGGGCCGTCGCGATCATCACGATGCTGGGCGGTGCGATCGTCGCGATCACCCAGACCGACATCAAACGGCTGCTGGCCTACTCGTCGATCGCGCACGCCGGATTCATCCTCGCGGGTGTCATCGCGACCTCGAAGGACGGTGTGTCGTCCGTCCTCTTCTACCTGGCCGCGTACTCCTTCGTGACGATCGGCGCGTTCGCCGTGGTGACCCTGGTGCGCGACGCCGGCGGTGAGGCGACGCACCTGTCCAAGTGGGCGGGGCTCGGCCGCCGGTCGCCGCTGGTGGCCGCCGTGTTCGCGGTGTTCCTGCTCGCCTTCGCCGGTATCCCGCTGACCTCCGGGTTCGCCGGTAAGTTCGCCGTCTTCAAGGCGGCGGCGGAGGGCGGCGCGGTCCCGCTGGTCGTGATCGGTGTGATCTCCTCGGCGATCGCGGCGTTCTTCTACATCCGCGTGATCGTGCTCATGTTCTTCAGCGAGCCCCGGCCCGAGGGCCCGACGGTCGCCGTGCCGTCCCCGCTGACCATGGCGGCGATCGGCGTGGGCGTGGCGGTGACGCTGGTGCTCGGTGTGGCACCGCAGTACTTCCTGGACCTGGCGAGCCAGGCCGGAGTGTTCGTGCGCTGACCGGATACGAAGGGCCCCGGTCCTCCTTCGGGAGGCCGGGGCCCTTCGTGCGCACCCAGCCCTGTGGATAACTCCGGCGCTGTCACCGCGGAGCCCTATCGTGGACGCAGTGGTCGTCAGACGACGTACGGGGGACACGACGATGGGCGGGACAGGCGGGATCGGCGAGATGCCAGGGACGACGGACAGCGAGACGCTGGCCACGCTGCACCGGGTCTTCGGATACGAGGCCTTCCGTGGCGAGCAGGAAGCGGTCATCGAGCATGTGGTGGCGGGCGGCGACGCCGTCGTCCTCATGCCGACCGGCGGCGGCAAGTCGCTGTGCTACCAGATCCCGGCCCTGGTCAGACCGGGTACAGGCATCGTCGTCTCCCCGCTCATCGCCCTCATGCAGGACCAGGTCGACGCCCTGCGCGCGCTCGGCGTCAACGCCGGGTTCATGAACTCCACGCAGGACTTCGACGAGCGGCGCGTGGTCGAGGCGCAGTTCCTGTCCGGCGAGCTGGACCTGCTCTACCTGGCGCCCGAGCGATTGCGCCTGGAGTCCACGCTCGACCTGCTCTCCCGGGGCAAGATCGCGGTCTTCGCCATCGACGAGGCGCACTGCGTCTCCCAGTGGGGTCACGACTTCCGGCCCGACTACCTGGCGCTCTCCGTACTGGGCGAGCGCTGGCCGGACGTGCCGCGGATCGCCCTGACGGCGACGGCCACCCACGCCACCCACCAGGAGATCACCCAGCGGCTGCACATGCCGACGGCCCGCCATTTCGTGGCGAGTTTCGACCGGCCCAACATCCAGTACCGGATCGTGCCCAAGGCCGACCCGAAGAAGCAGCTCCTCGCGTTCCTGCGGGAGGAGCACGCGGGTGACGCGGGCATCGTGTACTGCCTCTCGCGCAACTCGGTGGAGAAGACCGCGGAGTTCCTCTCACGCAACGGCATCGAGGCGGTGCCGTACCACGCCGGCCTGGACGCGGGCACACGCGCGGCGCACCAGTCCCGGTTCCTGCGTGAGGACGGCCTGGTCGTGGTCGCCACCATCGCCTTCGGTATGGGCATCGACAAGCCGGACGTGCGGTTCGTCGCACATCTCGACCTGCCCAAGTCGATCGAGGGCTACTACCAGGAGACGGGCCGCGCGGGACGGGACGGCCTGCCGTCGACGGCCTGGATGGCGTACGGTCTCAACGACGTCATACAGCAGCGCAAGCTGATCCAGTCCGGCGAGGGCGACGAGGCATTCCGCCGCCGCGCCGCCGCCCACCTGGACTCGATGCTCGCCCTGTGCGAGACGGCCAGGTGCCGCCGCGGCCAGTTGCTCGCCTACTTCGGCCAGGACCCCGACCCGGCGGGCTGCGGCAACTGCGACACGTGCCTCACACCACCGGAGACCTGGGACGGCACGGTCGCCGCGCAGAAGGTGTTGTCGACGGTGGTGCGGCTGCAGCGCGAGCGTGGGCAGAAGTTCGGCGCCGTGCAGATCGTGGACATCCTGCTCGGCAAGCGCACCGGCAAGGTGATCCAGTTCGACCACGATCAGCTGTCCGTCTTCGGCATCGGCGAGGACCTCGGCGAGGGCGAGTGGCGCGGCGTCATCCGGCAGTTGCTGGCCCAGGGACTGCTCGCGGTCGAGGGGGAGTACGGCACGCTGGTGCTCACCGAGGCGAGCGGGGCCGTGCTGCGCCGGGAACGGGAGGTGCCGCTGCGCAAGGAGCCGAAGACGCCGGCGACTTCGCGGACGTCGTCTGCGGGTTCCTCCGGCCGGGGCGAGCGCAAGGCGAAGACGGTCGCGGCCGAACTGCCCGAGGAACTGCTTCCCGCCTTCGAGGCACTGCGCGCCTGGCGCGCCGAGCAGGCACGGGAACAGGGTGTCCCGGCCTATGTCGTCTTCCACGACGCCACACTCCGGGAGATCGTCACGGCGTGGCCGACCTCCGTGGCGCAACTGGGCAGCGTCGGAGGCGTCGGCGAGAAGAAGCTGGCGACATACGGCGAGGGCGTCCTCGAAGTGCTGTCCTCCCTGGACGCCCCCGCCGCGGACCGCCCGGCCCCGGCCACCGCGGACGACGACTGGCCGGAGCCGGACGAGGAGCCGGAGCCGGATCCCGACTGGATATAGACGCCGGAGCGCGTCACAGCCCCCGCACCGCGTAGGCCCTGACATCCGCGTCCGGATCCGACGTGACCGTGGCGAGGGCCGCCCGGGCCTCCGCTGCGGTGTGGTGCCCGGTCAGGGCCAGCACCGCCGCCTTGCGTACGTCGGCGTTCGGGTCGGCCAGCGCCTTGGCCAGGGCGGGCACGGCCGTGTCGGCGGGCGCGGCGGACAGGGCGGTGGCGGCACCGGCGCGGACCTGCCACGCCGCGTCGGACAGCGCGGCCACGGCACGCGCGGCGATCGGTGCAGGGCAGCCGACCGTGGCCAGCGCCCCGAGCGCGGCACCGCGCACCAGCGGATCGGCGTCCACGGTGAGGCCGTCAAGGGTGCCGGTGAGCAGCTCCAGAGCGTTCGGGGCCAGGGCTGGTGAGCTGACGGCGGACAGCGCCTTGGCGACGGTGACGCGCACTTCCCGGGAGGGGTCGCCCGCCGCACCGGCCAGCGGTTCGACCGCGTCCACCGAGACGAGTGCGCGCACGGCCTCGATACGGACGGCGATGTCGGCGTCGTCCAGTGCCCCGGCGAACAGGTTGGCGTTCCCCAGGCGCAGGGCGCGCAGCACGTCCAGGGCGGTGGCGCGGACAACGGGGTCGGCCTCGGACAGTGCCCCGGTGAGGGCGGCACCGAGGGCGGGTTCGGCCGGGAGGGTCTCGACCAGCTCGCGCAGCGAGGCCGCGGCGGCCGCCCGTACGTCGGTGTCGGGGTCGGTAAGGGCGTCGGCGAGTGCCTGCCCGGTGCCGGGCGGCGCCGTCTCGGTGAGGACCGAGACCGCCGTCCGCCGCACGGATGGGTCGGGATCGGTCAAGTAGGGCTCGATCGTGGCGAGTTCGGGCTCCTCCTCGGCCAGCTCCAGCAGCCGGAGCAGCCGGGGCGAGGCAGTCCGCCCCAAACCGTGGTCCGCGGGCTCGGCAGCACGTGCCGGGGCCGGTCCCGTCGCCACCGGCGCCACGTCCCGGGACCCGGCCGTGGCCACGTCCTCGGCATGGACCTCGCCCAGATGCCGGGACGGGCCGCCGACCGGGGTGAATTCATCCACCGCAACCAGATACGGAGCCACGGGGCGAGCCGTGAACTCCATCGCACCAGAGGGGGACTTGTGCAGATCGAGATGATGGAACCAGGACGCGTCGTCACGCCGGGGATGGTCGAGACGGTCGTGGTAGAGGCCCCAGCGGGACTCCGTGCGGGCGAGGGAGGCGCGGGCGGCCATCTCGGCGCAGTCGCGGATGAAGGTGACCTCCGCGCACCGCATCAGCTCGTGCGGGGTGCGGGCACCCATGGCCGCGATGTCGGAGCGCATCCGCTCGAAGGCCTCCAGGGCCAGCGACAGCCGGGCTCCCGACTTCGGCGGGGTCACGTAGTCGTTCACGAAGCGGCGCAGCTTGTACTCGACCTGGGTCTGCGGCGGGCCCTCCGGGTTGCGCAGCGGACGGTAGATCAGGTCGTGCGCCTCCCGCAACTGGTCCTCGGGAAGCTCCCCCTCGTACGCGCGGTACCGGGAGGCGTCCGCACCGGCCAGGTCGCCGAAGACGAAGGCACCGATCATGTAGTTGTGCGGGACGCAGGCCAGGTCGCCGGCGGCGTACAGGCGCGGGACGGTGGTGCGGGCGTGGTCGTCGACCCGGACGCCGGAGGCCGAGTGGCCGCCGCACAGACCGATCTCGGAGATGTGCATCTCGACGTCATGGGTCCGGTAGTCGTGACCGCGGCCGGCGTGGAAGGTGCCTCGGGTGGGCCGCTCGGTGGAGTGCAGGATGGACTCCAGAGCCGAGACGGACTCCTCGGGCAGATGGCTCAGCTTCAGGTAGACCGGGCCGCGGTCGCTGGCGACCTCGGCGGCGAACTCGGCCATCATCTGCCCGGACCAGTAGTCGGAGTCGACGAAGCGCTCGCCGTGCCGGTTGACCTGGTACCCGCCGAAGGGGTTGGCGACGTAGGCACAGGCCGGCCCGTTGTAGTCCTTGATCAGCGGGTTGATCTGGAAGCACTCGATACCGGTGAGCTCGGCGCCCGCGTGGTAGGCCATGGCGTACCCGTCACCGGCGTTGGTGGGGTTCTCGTAGGTGCCGTAGAGGTAGCCGGAGGCGGGCAGGCCGAGGCGGCCGCAGGCACCGGTGGCGAGGATCACCGCGCCCGCGCGGACGGTGACGAACGCACCGGTGCGGGTGTGAAAGCCGACGGCACCCACTGCCCGCCCGTCGTCCGGCGCCGTCAGCACGCGCACCGGCATCACCCGGTTCTCGATACGTATCCGCTCCCGCATCTCACGACGCCGCAACTGCCGGTACAGGACCTTCTTGACATCCTTTCCTTCCGGCATCGGCAGTACGTACGAACCGGAGCGATGCACCTGGCGGACCGCGTACGCGCCATGCTCGTCCTTCTCGAACTTGACCCCGTACGACTCCAGGCGCTGGACCATCGCGAAGCCGCGGGTGGCGGTCTGGCGGACGGTGGACTGGTCGACGATGCCGTCGTTGGCACGGGTGATCTCGGCGACGTAGTCGTCGGGCTCGGCGCGGCCGGGGATGACCGCGTTGTTGACGCCGTCCATGCCCATGGCCAGCGCGCCGGAGTGGCGGACGTGGGCCTTCTCCAGGAGCAGGACGTTCGCACCGCGCTCGGCGGCGGTCAAGGCGGCCATGGTGCCGGCGGTGCCGCCGCCGATGACCAGGACGTCGCAGGTCAGCTCGTCGGCGTCGGTGACGGCGGGGATCTCCAGGGGGGCCTGCGTGGGGGCGTTCGCGGGGGTGGTCACCGGGGTGCCTTTCAGGTGCCGGGCAAGGAGAGGACGGTGCGGCGCAGGGCCGTGCGGGCCGGGTTGTCGAGGGCGCCGCGGTCGCGCGGGCGCGGCACCTCGCGCACGGCGGCCACGCGGCCGGCGCCGAGGAGGACGACACGGTCGCCGAGGAACAGCGCCTCGTCGACGTCATGGGTGACGAAGACGACCGTCGCGCCGGTGCCGCGCAGCACCTCCACCAGCAGGTCCTGCATGCCGGAGCGGGTCTGGGCGTCGAGCGCGCCGAAGGGCTCGTCCATGAGCACCGCCCGCGGGCTGCCGGCCAGTGCTCGGGCCAACTGCGCCCGCTGGCGCTGCCCGCCGGAAACGCGGTGCGGCAACTGCCCTGCCTGTGCGGTGAGTCCGACACGGGCGAGCCAGGACTCGGCCTCGGAACGACGTGCGGAGCGCGGAACTCCCTTGATGGCCAGTGGAAGTTCGACGTTGGCGCGCAAGGTGCGCCAGGGCAGCAGGGCATCCTCCTGGAAGACCAGCGCGCGGTCGGCGGACGGCCCGGTCAGCGGGCTGCCGTCCTGCTCCACCGACCCGGCCAGCGGGGACAGCAGCCCGGCCAGCGTGCGCAGCAGCGTCGACTTGCCGCAGCCGGAGGGGCCGACGACCGTGAGGATCTCGCCGGGGGCGACGTCCAGGCGGACGTCGTGCAGGACGGGGGCGTCCGGCCGGCCGAGGACGGCGGCGCGCAGGGTGAGCCGGGTGCCGCGTGCGGGCTGCGGTGCCGTTGCCGCCGGTGCGGCGGCGGTCTCGACCGTGTCAGACGAGGTGCTCATCGCGCGCCTCCTGCTCGGACTCGTCATGGCCTTCGTGCTGGGCCTCGGACTGGTTCTCGGGCTTGCCATCGGCCTGCACGGCCGGGGCGGTGACTGGGGGAGCCGCGGTACGGGGCCGGCCGCCGGAGACGTACGAGGTGCGCGGCAGCCAGCGGGTCAGCCGACGACCGAGCAGTTCGACGAGGGTGGAGGTGACCCAGCCGAGTACGCCAATGGTGACCATGCCGACGAACACACCCGGGTAGTTGACGATCGTGTAGTCCTGCCAGGTGCGGTAACCGACGCCGTACTGGCCGGAGATCATCTCGGCGGAGATCACGCATATCCACGAGACGCCGATGCCCACCGACAGGCCTCCGAAGATGCCGGGCAGCGCCCCCGGCAGGACCACGGAGCCGAGGATCCGCCACCGGCCGCCGCCCATGGTGCGTACCCCCTCCTCCCAGACCGGCGTCAGTGCCCGGACCGCGTGCCGGGTGGAGACCAGCACGGGGAAGAAGGCGGCGGTGCAGGTGATGAAGACGATGCCCTGCTCGTTGGAGGGGAAGAGGAGGATCGCGACCGGGACAAGGGCGATCGCCGGGATCGGTCGGATCACCTCCAGGACCGGGCCGAGCAGGTCCTCGGCGAGGCGCGAGCGGGCCACGAGCACGCCCGTCGCCACGCCCAGGACGGCCGCGAGTGCGAAACCGGTGACGATCCGGGTGAGGCTGTCGGTCAGATCGGTCCAGTAGTCGCTGCCGGAGAGCCGGTCGGCGAAGGCGTGGGCGATGTCGGTGACCGTGGGGAACTGCGAGAAGCGCAGCCACAGATCGACTTTCAAGGTGGTCAGCAGCTGCCAGAGACCGAGTGCGGTGGCCAGGGACGCCACCCGCAGCGCATACCGGGTGAGCGGGCGCCGGGCCGTCACGAGGCCCGCCCGAGAGCGTCGGCGTACGAGACGGTGCGGGCCCCCTGGTGAGTTGTGATGTACGCCTGGGCGGTCGCCGGGGCGACGAACGGGAGCAGTTGGTCGCCGTCGGCCACCCACACCGCCTTGTCGGCGAACCACAGCGTGCCGGTGGTGGCGTCGGGGACGTACGCGGCACGCACACCGTTCTTGTGCCCGGCCACGTAGGTGAGCAGCGCCTTCGGGGATTTGAAGCTTGTGGTCTTCTCGGCTCCCTTCGTCCACACCTCGCTCGCGAACGGTGCGGGGGCCGCGGCGAGCTCCTTGGCGTAGGAGGAGCCGAGGGCCTTCTTCACGTACTGGTCGTCCACGAAGGAGTCGACGTCGATGTCACCGGTCAGCTTGGCGGCCTTCAGGACTGACACGTCCTGCTTGAGCGCGGAGACGAGCTGCGGCTTGACGGCGGGGTCGAAGGTGGAGATGCCGTGGGCGCCGTTGTAGAGATAGACGACTTCTGCGGGCAGGCCGGTGGCCTTGGCGACCTTCTCTGCGGCGGTGACGGGGTGGGCGTTGAGGTAGTCGGTCGCCTGGGCCTGGGCTTTGAGGAAGGCCTTCAGGACGGCGGGCCGCTGCTTGGCGAAGTCCTCGCGTGCGGTGACGCCGTGGAAGGTGGGCAGGTTCAGCTGGGCGCCGTCGTACAGGGCCTTCGCGTTGCCCTGGTAGGCGAGCAGACCCGGCCAGGCCACGAACTGGGACAACGCGTCGACGCTGCCGGCGGAGAGTGCCGAGGCACCGACCGCGGGCTGCTGGTTGAGCTTGGAGATGCCCTTGTTCGGGTCGATCCCAGCTCGCTGCAGGGCCCGTACCAGGGTGCCGTCGGCGGCGGAGCCGATGCTGGTGGAGACCTTCTTGCCCTTGAGGTCCGTAAGGGAGGTGAGCTTGGAGTTCGGGGCCGTGACGATGGTGTTGAGGCCGCCGCGCAGGTTGTAGCCGGTGACGGACACCAGGCGGGTGGGGCGGCCGAGCTGCTTGCCGCGGGCGGCGTTGAGCAGCAGCGGGAAGTCACCCATCGAACCGATGTCGATCTTCCCGGCGGTCATCTGGGCGGTGATGGGGGCGCCGGTGGCGTAGTCCTGCCAGTCGACCTTGTAGGTGTGGCCGTCATGGAGGGCGTTGAGCTGCTGCTCGAAGTAGCCGAGGGAACGCAGGAGCGTGCCCGCGGTGACCGTGTTGATGGTCTTGGACTGGTAGCCGACCGTGATGGTGACCGTGGAGCCGTCACCGGCCTGCGCGGTCCCACCGCAGGCGGAGAGGGGGAGCAGCAGGGATGCGGCGGACAGGGCGATCGCCGTGCGTGTTGCCGTGCGCTTCATGGGAGTTCGGGCCTTTCACCGGAGCAGATAGGGCATGTTGACCGTGACGGCTCCGGTGGGGCAGCGGGCCGCGCACGGGCCGCAGTACCAGCACTCGTCGACGTGCATGTACGCCTTGCCGTTGGTCTCGTCGATGGCGAGGGAGTCCAGCGGGCACATGTCCACGCAGAGGGTGCAGCCGTCGATGCACTTCGACTCGTCGATGGTCACGGGCACGTCGGCCCGCTGGGGCGCCAAGGGCATGGCTGTCTCCAGGAAGGTCGAGCTCTAGGGGAAGCGGGGTGTCAGAGGCAGCGGCGCAGCAGGCCGCTCATGGTGATGCGGTCGCCGCGGAAGCGGATGAACTCCAGGTCGACCGGGCGGCCGTCGGCGAGGTGGGTGAGCCGTTCCAGCATCAGGACGGCCGCGCCGCGCGGGGCCTCGAGGACGGTGGCGGAGTGCGCGTCCGCGTTCACCGCCTCCAGCGTGATCTCGGCGTGGCCGAGGCGCTGGCCGGTGGTGGCCTCGAGAAGGCGGAAGACGTCGGTGTTCTCCAGGTCGGCGCCGAGCAGGGCGGTGCCGACGTCGAGCGGGATGTAGGTGAGGTCGAGGGAGAGGGGCAGGCCGCCCAGGCGGCGCAGCCGTTCGATGTACAGGACGTCGGCGCCGGGGGGGACTCGGAGGCGTTCGGCCACCGGGGCGGGCGCGGGAGCGGGGCACATGGTGCGGACCTCGTTGGTGACGCGGCCGTGTTCGCGGAGGGTTTCCGCGAGGCCCATCAGCCGGTCGAGCCCGTGGGGGTACTTCCGGGCGACGACCACGGTGCCCACACCGGGCAGGCGGTCCACGAGTCCCTCGGCGCGGAGCAGGTCGAGGGCCTGGCGGACGGTGTTGCGGGAGGCGCGGTAGTCGGCGGCGAGGGTGGATTCGTGGGGAAGTGTGCCGTCGGGATGGGCGCCGGTGAGGATCTGGTGGCGGAGGAGATCGGCGAGCTGCCTTGCCTGGTCCGCACGCAGCCGACGACGCGTCCGGTGGGCGGCGACCGTGGTCGCGGCGCCTTGACCGGCGTGGTCTCGGATGCGGTCGGTGGGTGGCATGTCGTGAACCATACCGAGCCGGTAGGGAAAGTCGTGTTGCTGGAGTGTTGCGCCATCTGACGCATCGATGAGTTGGGGCGCTGAGCTGGGACTTTGCCTTTGGCTGCGGGGAGATGCGCCACTGACTGCGTGATCGTTCGGCCCGCTCTGCGGCGCGGCGTCAGGACAGTGCCGACAGCCCCGGAGCGAAGGTGATCAGCAGCGGCAGCAGCGGCACCAGTGCCGCCACCGTGGTGGTCAGTGCACGCTGCCTGCGCAGCAGCCGCGGTGGGGGTTGCAGGAGGCGGTCGACGCGCTCGCCCAGGAGCCGGCGGCTGGAGGCGCAGGACAGCACACCGCGGTGCTGGTTCAGCTCGATCAGGGCCAGCGCGGTGGTGAGGTGGCCGCAGCGGCGGGAGGCGGCGTCGTCGGCGGCCAGCTCGACCAGGCGGTGGGTCTGGTCGCAGAAGTGGGCGAAGAGCGGGACACGGGGGAAGCCGGTGGCGAGGGCGGTGGACAGGTGCAGCAGCCAGTCGTGGTGGGCGCGGGCGTGGCCGCGCTCGTGGGTGAGGACGGCGTCCAGCTGGTGGTCGGTGAGCCGCTGCAGGGCGCCTGTGGTGACGACCAGCTGGGGCGGATGACCCGGCATCCACCAGGCGTCGGGGTACTCGTCCTCGAGTACCAGCATGGGGCCCCGCGCGGCAGGCAGCCCGGCGGGCAGCTCCGGCGCGCGTTCACGCAGATGGGCCCGGGTCACGCCGCGGCGCCGACGGGCCTCGAAGAGCTCGCGGCCGAGCATCGCGGTGGTCCACGCGGCCCCGCAGGCGAGCAGCACGGTGAGCGAGACGGCCCAGACCGGGGCGGCCGACAGGTCGTACGCGGCGGTCACGGCGGGCGGCGCGGGCGCGAAGACGCGGTCGCGGACCGTGTGGAAGACGGCGGCGGCGCCCAGAACCAGCGCGGTCAGGCAGCACAGCAGCACGGTGGCGACGAGGCACTGCCAGACCCACAGCGCGACCACGGGCTCCCGTTCGGCCCACGATGCCCGGGTCAGCGCGCGTGGCACCGGCACGGCGGCCGTCAGGGCGACGACGCTGAGCAGGAGCAGGCAGACGGTCATGCCGGGGGCTCCGGTTCCTGGTCGGAGACAGGGACGGACGGAGGGCTGGTCCGGGTGGCGGTTCAGGTGGTGCACGCTGTTACGCCAGTATGACGCCGACGGGGCCCGGAGTCAGTCGTCATCGGCAAACACCGGCCGATCTCGATCCTCCCGGCCCCTGTTCTCACAGCGCTCCCCTGGCCGCCCCCAACACCTCGTCGTCCGCCGCACCGAGGGCCCGGGCCTCCGCCGCGAACCTGCGGGCGGGATCGGCCGGTTCGGACGGCCCGGGACGCCGCGCTGGGGCCGGCAGGGGGGCGATGCGGGTGCCCGCGCCCCGTCGGGCGCGGAACAGACCCGCGGACTCCAGCTCTCGTTCGGCCGGGCCCTCGTCCTCTCAGCAGGCCGGGCCATCGTCCCGGTCGCCAGACGGCACGGCACGGCGGGACGGGAAGGGACGGGGCAGGTGGTGCCGACCCGTATTTGTGTCAGCTGTTTGTCACGACCCGACCGCTGACCTCCCCCAGCCCCACCCGGGCCCCGTCCGCCCCGGGCGCCCACGCCGACAGCGTCACCACGTCGCCGTCCTCCAGGTAGGTCCGCTTGCCCTCCGGGAGTTCGAGCGGATCCCGCCCGTTCCAGGTCAGCTCCAGCAGCGAGCCGCGCTGCCGCTCCTCGGGTCCGCTCACGGTCCCCGATCCGTACAGGTCACCGGTGCGCAGCGACGCACCGTTCACGGTCATGTGCGCCAACTGCTGCGCGGCCGTCCAGTACATGGTGGAGAAGGGCGGCTCGGACACCGGATGGCCGTTGATCGCGATGGTGATCCGCAGGTCGTAGCCGCCGGGCTCCTCGCCGGAGTCGTCCAGGTAGGGAAGCACCGGGTGGGTCCGCTCGGGCGGCGCCACGCGCGCGTCCTCCAGGGCCTCCAGCGGGGTGATCCACGCCGACACCGACGTGGCGAAGGACTTGCCGAGGAACGGTCCGAGGGGGACGTACTCCCAGGCCTGGATGTCCCGCGCCGACCAGTCGTTCAGCAGGGTCAGCCCGAAGACGTGCTCGCGGAAGTCGCCGAGCGGAACCGGCTCGCCCCGCTGCGAGGGCACGCCCACGACGAAGCCGACCTCGGCCTCGATGTCGAGGCGGGTCGAGGGCCCGAACACAGGAGCCGGGTCCCCTGGGGCCTTGCGCTGCCCGTGCGGCCGTACGACGTCGGTGCCCGACACCACGACGGTGCCGGAGCGGCCGTGGTAACCGATCGGGAGGTGCTTCCAGTTGGGGGTCAGCGGTTCCTCGGCGTCGGGACGGAAGATGTGGCCCGCGTTCCGGGCGTGGTGCTCGGAAGAGTAGAAGTCGACGTAGTCGGCGACCTCGAAGGGCAGGTGGAGGGTCACCGAGGACAGGGAGTGGAACAGCGGTTCGATGGTCTGCCGGTGCGCGGGCACCGTCACCCAGCCGGTCAGAGCACGTCGCACGTCCGACCATGCCGTGCGTCCGGCGGCCAGCAGCGGGTTGAGGGTGGGGTGCGCGAGCAGGGAGGCGTAGGGCGAGCCGAGCGCCCGTGCCGCCGCGCCCGCGTCGAGGACATGGTCGCCGAGCCGGACACCGACGCGTCGTTCATCCGAGCCGGCCGGGGAGAAGACGCCGTAGGGGAGGTTGTGCGGGCCGAAGGGATCGCCCTCGGGGACGTCGAAGGGGAGCATGGGGTGCTGCCTCGCTCTCATCCGTGCCATCACTGCAGGCCGTTGCATGCGGTCGGGCCACACGTTACGGGTGAGTCTCGAGTCCTGGCAGTGTGCCGGGCAGGGTGGCGGATGTGTCTGATTCACCGGCCTTCCCGACGCGGCGTCCCACGGCCCGGTCACGCGCTTCGTCCGCGGGCACCGGGCCGGCCTCGCCGCGTCCGGCGAAGCACCCGGCGGCGGTGCACGGCTGAGGCCGAAAACAGCGGTGAGTTGCCGGGGCGTGGTGTCCGTATTCTCTGATCATGGCCGCACCCCCCGGAAATCCGCTCCCCGCCTTCACCCTCGTCGCGACCGATCTCGACGGAACGCTCCTGCGTGGCGACGACACCCTCTCCGACCGGTCCCTGGCCGCCCTCGCGCGTGCCGGGCACGCGGGTGCCCGGCACCTCGTGGTGACCGGACGCCCGGCACCGCGGGTGCGGCCGCTGCTCGACGACCTGGGTGGCAGGGGACTCGCGGTGTGTGCCCAGGGGGCGCAGGTGTACGACGCCGGTGCCGACCGCCTGCTGTGGTCGGTCACCCTGGACCGGGAGCTGGCCGAGACCGCGCTCGGCAAGATCGAGGCCGAGGTGGGGGAGGTGTACGCGGCCGTCGACCAGGACGGGGTGGACGGGCTCACGCTCATCGAACCCGGTTATCTGATGCCCCACCCGACGCTGCCCGCCGTGCGGGTCCGGCGGCGCGACGACCTGTGGTGCGAGCCGATCAGCAAGGTCCTGCTGCGCCATCACACACTGACGGACGACGAGTTGGCCGCCACGGCCCGCGCGGCCGTGGGCTCGCTGGCGACGGTCACCATGTCGGGACCGGGAACCGTCGAATTGCAGCCGTGCGGTGTGACCAAGGCGACCGGGCTGGCGCTGGCCGCCGACCACCTCGGGCTGAGCCCCGACAGGGCGGTCGCCTTCGGGGACATGCCCAACGACATCCCGATGTTCGACTGGGCTGCGCACGGTGTGGCCATGGCCAACGCGCACCCGGAACTCAAGGCGGTGGCCGACGAGATCACTTTGTCGAACGAGGACGACGGCATCGCCGTCGTCCTCGAAAGATGCTTCCCGTGAGGGAACCGGTCAGCCGGTCAGTACGCGCCGTACACGTTGTCGATCGAGCCGTAGCGGTGGGCGGCGTAGTTGCAGGCGGCCGTGATGTTGGCGATCGGGTCGTAGATGTTCCACGAGGTGCCGGACACGTGGTAGGCGTTGAACGTCGGGGCGATGACCTGCAGCAGGCCCTTGGACGGAGTGCCGGCGGCGGCGTTGGAGTCCCAGAGGTTGATGGCCAGCGGGTTGCCCGAGGACTCGCGCATCACGTTGCGGTAGATGCCGTTGTACGTGCCGGGGATGCCGTGCTGCGCCATGACCGCGAGCGAGTCGCGGATCCAGCCGTCCAGGTTGTTCGGGTACGTGACCGTGCTGGGCGCGGTCGTGGGCGTGGCGGCCGAGGCGCTGGTCGCGCCGGCCAGCGGCAGGGCGATCACGGCGGCCCCGGCGCCGGCGGCGGCGAGTCTGCGGGCGATGCGGGCGAAGCGGGCAGGGCGGTGCTGAGCGGCAGCAGACATGGCGAAGTTCCTCTCCGTCGCCTGCGAGGTGAGCTGTCGGGTTCGGGCTGGGAGCTGCCCGGCCGTGCCGCCCGAAGGCGGCACGACTTCACCCCGAGCCGTCCCGGGACGACGGGTGTCGCCCGGACCGGCGGCTTACCTGGGTCCCCCGCTCCTGCCGTACGCGAATGAGTTCGTCGATGGGTCTGATGGGCGGCGGCAGGATTCGGCGTCCGCCCGACGGCCGGGAACGTATGCGAGAGCACATGTCCGGAACAAGCCTTGGATTCACACAAAGTCCTAGTTGACCTTGTTCTATCGTGTATGGGGCACTTGATCCTTTGCGTCTGCCAAGCCTCAACTGGCCAGAGGTGAACGGGGAAAAGCGGTCTGGGGTGTCGGGCCCCTCCTGGTAGGCGGCGTGACCCAATTCACGAAATGGCAATCGCGGCAAATAGGGCATGAAGGGCGCGGTGCCGGTAATCCCGGCGGGCAGGGTGAGGGGAGTCGGCTGCTTTGGTCGAGGTACTCCAGTCGTACTTCCGGGTAAGCGGATAAATATCCGTCCTTATCGACCGATCGAAAACATAACGGTCGTGATCCGATAGCGCCCGGCCTGTAACGGTGGGCGCCCTCGGTGATCGAAAGCCGACCGGATACGCTGACTCGAGTGAGGGCAGCGACCTATCGACAAACCGCGTAATCGCCAGCAGACACCAGCAGACAGGAGACCCCTCGTGACCGTCGTCGGGCCATTCGGGCTGAGCGTGCGGGACCAGGCTCTGGAAGCCGATGTCCAGGCCGGATTGGCGGCTGTCGAGGAGGGTCTGCTCGAAGCCACCAAGAGTGAGGTCCCCTTCATCACCGAGGCCGCGCAGCACCTCGTGCGCGCGGGCGGGAAGCGGTTCAGGCCGCTGCTCGTGATGCTCGCGGCGCAGTTCGGGGACCCGTACGCACCCGGGATCGTGCCCTCGGCCGTCGTCGTCGAGCTCACCCACCTGGCGACGCTGTACCACGACGACGTCATGGACGAGGCCACGGTGCGCCGCGGCGTGGACAGCGCGAACGCCCGCTGGGGCAACTCCGTCGCCGTCCTCACCGGCGACTTCCTCTTCGCCCGCGCCTCGCAGATCCTCGCCGACCTCGGCCCCGAGGCCGTACGGGTGCAGGCCCTGGCGTTCGAGCGGCTGGTCACCGGGCAGATCCTGGAGACCGCCGGGCCGCAGGACGGCCGGGACCCGGTCGAGCACTACCTGGACGTGCTGAGCGGCAAGACCGGCTCGCTGGTCGCGGTCTCCTGCCGCTTCGGCGCGATGATGTCCGGGGCCGACGAGGCGGTGGTGGACGTCCTCACCCAGTACGGCGAGCGGCTCGGCGTCGCCTTCCAGCTCGCGGACGACGTCCTGGACATCGCGTCCGACTCCCACGAGTCCGGCAAGACCCCGGGCACCGACCTGCGCGAGGGCATCCCGACCCTGCCCGTGCTGCGCCTCAGGGAACGGGCGGCGAGGCTCGGGCTGGCCGAGGACGTCGCCCTGTGCCGCCTGCTCGACTCCGACCTGACCGACGACGCCCGGCACGCCGAGGCCCTCGCCGGCCTGCGCGCCCATCCCGCGCTGGAGCAGGCCCGCCGGGACACCGTGCGCTACGCGGAGGACGCGCGTGCGGCGCTGGCCCCACTGCGCGAGTGCGACGCGAAGGCGGCGCTGATGGAACTGTGCGACGCGGTGGTCCACCGGGCCGGTTAGCAGGCGCCCCGCTCACTTGTGCCCCCGACCCCTACGGGTCGGGTGGAGATCTCGCCTCCCCGTGTCATACCGCAGGCGTACGTCGAGTTGGCTCCCGGGGCTGACGCGTCCTCACGGCCGATTTGGTCAGATGGAAACCACGGAAATCACCACTCCTCAC
This sequence comes from Streptomyces sp. NPDC001544, assembly GCF_042894285.1. Lineage (NCBI taxonomy): Bacteria > Bacillati > Actinomycetota > Actinomycetes > Kitasatosporales > Streptomycetaceae > Streptomyces > Streptomyces sp. NPDC001544. The sequence continues at coordinate 166,148 of NZ_JBIAVN010000010.1, forward strand.
CGATTCGGGTGAGAATGGCGGCTCAGGGTGGGACCAAACGTGTGAGGACGGCCGCCGCCGACGACGGAGGTAAGGCACACATGGCACCGTACGAATCCGACGACACCACGGCCGACGACGCGATGGTCGACGACACCGCGGCCGCCGGACGCCGCAAGGCGGCCCGCTACGTCGTTCCGGTCGCGGTGGTGGGGGTGGCGGCGGCGACCATCGGGCTGGTCCCGGCGCTCGCCGACTCCGGTGACCCCGATCTGCCGAAGATCACCGCGCAGCAGCTCATAGACAAGATCGCCAAGTCGGACGTGCAGCAGCTCTCCGGCACGGTGCGGGTCAGCACCGACCTCGGTCTGCCGGATCTCGGCGGCCTGGAGAGCGGCCTGCTGTCCGGGGCCGGCCAGGGCGGCGGCGGATCGTCGGCGGACCCGCAGTCCAAGTTCACCGAGCTGCTGACGGGCAGCCACACCCTGCGCGTGGCGGCCGACGGGCCGGACCGTCAGAAGGTGTCGCTGATCGAGCGCGCCGCCGAGTACAGCCTCATCCACGACGGCAAGGACGTCTGGGGCTACGACAGCAAGTCCGACGAGGTCTACCACGGCACCGCCGAGCAGCACGGCAAGGAGCAGCGGGAGAAGACCCCCGCCACGCCGAAGGACTTCGCCGACGAGGCCCTGAAGTCCGTCGACGACACCACGTCCGTGACCGTAGACGGCACCGTCCAGGTCGCCGGCCGGGACGCCTACAAGCTGCTCGTCAAGCCGAAGCAGTCCGGCACCACGGTGGGTGCGATCAGCATCGCGGTGGACGCGAAGACAGGGATGCCGCTGAAGTTCACCCTCACCCCGGCGAGCGGTGGCGCCGCCGTGCTGGACGCGGGCTTCACCCAGGTCAGCTTCGCCAAGCCGGCTGCCTCGACCTTCCACTTCACCCCGCCCAAGGGCGCGAAGGTCACCCAGCAGGACGACGCCGGCAAGGCGCCCGGCAAGGGCTTCCCACAGCCCGGGAAGGGCGCCCCGAAGTCCGAGGGGGACCTCGCCAAGGGAGCCGACGGCTTCAAGGTCATCGGCAAGGGCTGGAACTCGATCGCCACCTTCGACAGCGGCAGCGAGGGCGGCGGCCTGCCCTCCGGTTCGGGCGGCGGCGACCTGGGCGGCTTCCTCGGCTCGATCGGCGACCACGTCACCGGCAAGTTCGGCAAGGGCACGGTGTTCTCCACCCGCCTGGTCAACGCCCTGATAACCGACGACGGCAAGGTGTACGTCGGCGCCGTGACCAAGAACGCGCTGGTGAAGGCGGCCGACGCGGCCCGGTAGGCGCCGGTCGCGCCACGCGGGTACCCGCGCACGACCGCACGCACGAGGAATCGGGGGAGCCGATGGACGAACCGTCCGCCACGGAGCCGGACACGCGGCGCACGGATGACAGTGTCATCCGCACCCGCGCGCTCACCAAGCGCTACCGTGGCGGGCAGCTCGCCGTCGACGGTCTCGACCTGACCGTCCCGGCAGGCAGCGTCTTCGGCTTCCTCGGTCCGAACGGCTCCGGCAAGACCACCACCATCCGCATGCTGATGGGGCTCATCGAGCCCACCTCCGGCACCGCCCGCGTCCTGGGACATCCCATGCCCCGGGCCACGCGCACCGTGCTCCCGCAGGTCGGCGCGCTCATCGAGGGACCGGCCCTGTACGGCTTCCTCACCGGCCGGGACAACCTGCTGCGCTACGACGCCGCCGACCCGACCGCCGATCCCCGCACCCGGCGCGCCCGCGTCGCGGCGGCACTGGACCGGGTGGGGCTGACGGCCGCCGCAGGCAAGAAGGCGAAGGCCTACTCCCTCGGCATGAAACAGCGCCTGGGACTGGCCGCCGCACTGCTTCAGCCCCGCAGACTGCTTGTCCTGGACGAGCCGACCAACGGGCTCGACCCGCAGGGCATGCGGGAGATCCGCGCCCTGGTGCGGGAACTGGCCTCGGACGGCACCACCGTGTTCCTCTCCTCGCACCTCCTCGACGAGATCGAGCAGGTGTGCAGCCATGTCGCGGTGATGTCACGCGGCCGGCTGATCACCCAGGGCACGGTGGCCGAACTGGCGGCCGGGACACGCGGGCGGCTGATGGTCACCACGCCGGATCCGGGTGAAGCGGCCCGGGTGCTCAAGGAGCAGGGGGTCGGGGACGTGGTCGTGGCCGACGACCGGGTGAGCGGTGAACCGCCCGACCGTGACCTCGCCGAGCTGAACGCGGCGCTGGTGACGGCCGGGGTGCGGGTGCGCGGCTTCGGAGTGGAACGAGCCTCGTTGGAGGACGCGTTCGTGGCGCTGACGGGGGAGGGCTTCGATGTCGCCGGCTGAGGCGGTGGCCGTACGTCGGCCCACCCCGCTGTGGACCTTCGGGCTGCTGCGCAACGAACTGGTCGTCACCTTCCGTCGCTGGCGCACGCTGGCGCTGCTCGGTGTGCTGGCCGCGGTGCCGGTCCTGGTCGGGGTCGCCGTGAAGATCGAGACGCGGGGCGGCTCGCCGGCCGGCGGCCGCGGTGGCGGGGGCGAGGGCCCGGCGTTCATCGCGCAGATCACCAACAACGGGCTGTTCCTGGTGTTCACGGCTCTTGCGGCGACGCTCCCGTTCTTCCTGCCCATGGCCGTCGGCGTGGTGGCGGGCGACGCGATCGCGGGCGAGGCGGGCACCGGGACGCTGCGCTATCTGCTGGTCGCCCCGGCCGGTCGCACCCGGCTGCTGCTGACCAAGTACGCGACGGTCATGGCCTTCTGTCTGGCCGCCACCTTCGTGGTTGCCGCCTCCGCCCTCCTGGTGGGCGCGCTGCTGTTCCCGCTCGGCGACCTGACGACCATCTCGGGCACGCGGATCGGCTTCGCCGAAGGCCTCGCCCGTGCCCTGCTGATCGCCCTGGTCGTCGCCGCGTCACTGGTCGGCGTCGCGGCGCTCGGCCTGTTCGTCTCCACGCTGACGGGTAGCGGCATCGCGGCGATGGCGACCACGGTCGGCCTGCTCATCACCGTCCAGATCCTCGACCAGATACCCCAGCTGCACGCACTCCAGCCCTACTTCTTCTCCCACTACTGGCTGTCCTTCGCCGACCTGATGCGCGATCCGGTCTACTGGGACGACCTGGTGAAGAACCTCGGTCTCCAGGCCCTGTACGCGGCGGTGTTCGGGTCGGCGGCCTGGGCGAGGTTCACGGCGAAGGACATCACCGCGTAGCGGAGGGCAGTGCTCAGCGGTCCTGGTACGGGAAGCGGGCGAGCGGCGCCTCGCCGGCGAAGAACGTCTTCGCCCGGGTCAGTGCCTCGGTGTCCTTGCGTACGTCCCCGCGTGCGCTGCCGTTGCCGAGCAGCACGCCGCCGAAGCGCATCCCCAGGTAGGCGGCCGAGTTGTTGAGCGTGCCGATGAGCGGGTCGGCCACCGAGGGCTCCCGGTCGGCGAGGGCGGCGACGCCCCACAGGGTGCGCCCGGCCATGGCCGCCTTGAAGTCGAGGCCGGGGGTGCGCAGCCAGCCGGACCAGTGGTCCAGGTAGCGCTTGGCGAGGCTGGACACCGAGTACCAGTACAGCGGCGAGGCGATCACGATGTCCGTGGCCGCGAGCGTCGCCTCCAGTAGCAGGCCGGTGCTGGTGTCGGCGGGCGGCCGCACGTGGTCGCTGTCGCGCCGCAGGTCCTCGAAGTCGGGCAGCGGGTGCTCGGACAGGCTGATCCACTGCTGCGCGACGTCCCCGGGCAGTTGTTCGGCGGCGGTGCGGGCCAGGAGTTCGGTGTTGCCGTCGGCGCGGGCGCTGCCCAGCACGAACAGGAAGCGGCGGGTCATGGGTCCCCCAGGGATCGGCATGGTCGTCGTACGACGCGAGTACAAGCGCCTGCATTATATGCACACGCAAGCAATTGCCCAGGGGGCGCCCGGCTGGTGCGAGGCTGTGACGTCGTGGTGACGCGGGGACGGGGGTGTAGCGGGGACACTCGGGGGCAGGGACGCGTACGACCGGATCGTGATGCCGGGGGAGTGAGGAAACCGATGGCTCGACTCAGCTTCGAGAAGAAGCGGGACCAGTGGAGCGACCTCCACCCGGCAGCCCCGCTCGATGTGCGGGTGTCGGGCTCGGGCAGCGCCTCCGTCGGCGGCGTGGCCGTCGTCGCGGCCCCCGGCCAGGAGATCCAGCAGGCCGTCCTGAACCATCTGCAGCGCCTCGCCATCAGCCTCGGCCGGTCCGTGCAGGCCACCATCCACGACGAGCGCGTCGGCTGCGTCGTCCCGCTCGAGGTGGACGTGGACGGCGCCAGCCGCTTCACGGGTGAGCCGGAACTGCGCGGACCGGTCACTCCAGCGCAGTCGCCCCGGACCGCCGCCGTGCAGCCGTCCCACGTCGGCGCCCCGCAGCCGCCCCGTCCCACGGCCCTCCTGCCGTCCCACGGTGACACGCCCGCGCCGGCGCCGCCGCTCCCGGCGCGGAACCACGAACCCGACGCCCGGCACCACACGCCCGCCCGGGGCTTCGACGCGGTCGCCGAAGCGGTCCTCGGCGACGGACCGGTGACCGCCACCGCGGAGGGCGCCGAACTGCTCACCGAACCCATGACGCGGATCAACGAGGCCGTCATGGAAGGCCGTATCGCGACGGCCGCCGAACTCGCCGAGCGCACCGTCGTGCACGCGTCGGACGTACTGGGCGCCGGTCACCCCGAGGTGCTCCGGCTGCGCGAACTGACCGCCTACATCGCCTACCTGGCCGGCGACCCGCTGCGCGCCTTCCACCTCTCCCTGGACCTCGCCCGCCTCCACCACCGGGCCCGCAACAGCGAGGCCGCGTACGGCAACGTCCAGAGCGCCGCCACCGCCTGGCGCGCGGTCCGCGACCCCGAGCACGGCCTGCGCCTGGGGCGGGACCTGATCGACCTGTGGACCGAGCTCGCGGCGGAGCCGGGCCCGGCGGGCGACGACCTGGAGCGTCTGGAGTCCGCCCGGTCCCGCATGGTCCGCCTGCGGGACCGTGCCGCCAAGGCGGCGTCGGGCGTCTGACGGTCTCTTGCGTGCGCGGGGCCACGGGGGCGTTCAGGAGGCCGGTTCCGCCTCGGGGCCGGACGCGACGCCCTCCGGTTGCCGCACCACGGTGCCGGTGGGGGTGACGGGCTCGGTCGGGGCGACGATGTCCGCCGGTTCGGCGGCCAGGGTGCGGGCCGACAGCTCCCGGGCCGTCCGGTGCGCGGTGCGCAGCGCGTCCCAGGTGAGCAGGGTCAGCGCCAGCCAGACGAGCGCGAAGCCGGCCCAGCGCTCGGGCGGCATGGCCTCGTGGAAGTACAGGATGCCCAGCAGGAACTGGAAGACGGGCGCCAGGTACTGCAGCAGGCCCAGCGTGGACAGCGGCACCCGGATCGCGGCCGCCCCGAAGCAGACCAGCGGCAGCGCGGTGACGACGCCGGTCGAGGCGAGCAGCGCGGCGTGCCCCGTGCTGCCTGTGCTGAACGTCGACTCGCCCCGCGCGGTCAGCCACAGCAGATAGGCGAGCGCCGGCAGGAACTGGATGGCGGTTTCCGCGGCCAGTGACTCGACACCGCCGAGGTTGACCTTCTTCTTCACCAGGCCGTAGGTGGCGAAGGAGAAGGCGAGGCACAGTGAGATCCACGGCGGCCGCCCGTACCCGACGGTGAGGACGACCACGGCCGCGAAGCCGACGCCGACCGCGAGCCACTGCGTGGGTCGCAGCCGCTCCTTCAGGAGCAGCACGCCCATCGCTATGGTGACCAGCGGGTTGATGAAGTAGCCCAGCGAGGCCTCGACCACGTGCCCGCTGTTCACCGCCCAGATGTAGACGCCCCAGTTGACGGTGATCACCCCGGCCGCGAACGCGACCAGGGCCAGCCGTCGGGGCTGCCGGAGCAGCTCGCCGGCCCAGGCCCAGCGCCGTACGGCCAGCAGGGCCACGGCGACGAAGGCGAGGGACCACACCATCCGGTGGGCGAGGATCTCCGCCGCGCCGGCCGGCTTCAGCAGCGGCCAGAACAAGGGCACGAGACCCCACATCCCGTACGCCGCGAAGCCGTTCAGCAGGCCTGTCCGCCGCTCACCCCTCGACTCCGCCGCCATGGGCTCCTCCTGCTCACTTCGTACGTCTGTCCGCCCGCACGAAGGTAACGCCGGACACCCCCGCCTGTCATGCCCGTATCGCCATACGGTCATGACAGGCGGGGGTCGGAGGCCCAAGGGCTTCAGGCGCGGGAGTTCAGCCCTTGAGCGCGGCGCTGATCGCCTCGGCCAGCGGGGTGGTCGGACGGCCGGCCAGCCGGGACAGGTCGCCGCCGGCGACGACCAGCTCGCCCTTCTCGATGGACGCGTCCACACCCGCCAGGATCGCGGCGAACGGGGCCGGCAGGCCGGCGCCCGTCAGGATGCCCTCGAAGGCCTCGACGGAGACGGGGTTGTAGACGATCTCCTTGCCGGTCTGCCGGCTCAGCTCGGCCGCGTACTCGGCGAAGCTCCATGCCTCGTCGCCGCCCAGCTCGTACGTCTTGTTCTCGTGCCCCTCGCCGGTCAGCACCGCCACCGCGGCGGCGGCGTAGTCGGCGCGGGAGGCCGAGGAGACCCGGCCGTCACCGGCGGCCGCGACGACCGCGCCGTGCTCCAGCACCGGGGCGAGGTTCTCGGTGTAGTTCTCGTGGTACCAGCCGTTGCGCAGCAGCGCGTACGGCAGACCGGAGGCCAGCAGCGCCTTCTCGGTACCGCGGTGGTCGTCGGCGAGCGCGGCGGTCAGACTGCCCGGCGCGCTGGTGTAGGCGAGGAGGGCGACACCGGCCGCCTTCGCGGCGTCGATGACGACCTGGTGCTGCTGGACGCGGCCCTTGTCGAACTCGTTGCCGGAGACGAGCAGCACCTTGTCGCCGGCGGCGAAGACGCCGTCGAAGGTCTCCGGGGCGTTGTAGTCGGCGACCGCGATGCGCACGCCCCGCTCGGCGAAGTCGGCGGCCTTCTCAGGGGTGCGGACGACCGCGGTGATCTGCTCGGCCGGGACCTTCTCCAGCAGCTGCTCGACGACGTGGCGGCCCAGGTGGCCGGTGGCTCCGGTGACGACGATGCTCATGATTCAGCGAACTCCTTGTGGGGTGCGTCTTCTGACACTCACCCTAGGAGCTGCACTAACTTCTGGAAAGTACCCACTTTGAAGTAAGGTACTTGCATGGCCGTAAGCAAGCTGGACCCCGTGGGTGAGGCGATGTGCCCCTACCGCCTCGTCCTGGAGCACGTCACCAGCCGCTGGGGAGTGCTCGTGCTGATCCATCTCCTCGACCGCCCCCACCGCTTCAGCGAGCTGCGCCGGGCGATCGGACGGGTCAGCGAGAAGATGCTCACCCAGACCCTGCAGACCCTGGAGCGCGACGGCCTGGTCCACCGGGACGCCCAGCCGGTCATCCCGCCGCGCGTCGACTACTCCCTGACCGGGCTGGGCCGCGAGGCGGCGGAGCAGGTGCGGGGGCTCGCGATGTGGACGCAAGCGCGGATGGACGACGTGGAGCAGGCCCGCGCCGCATATGACGAGGCCCGGGCGGCACAGACCCGGGCCTCCTGAGACACCGCCCCCCGTCAGCCGACGACGGTCCAGGTGTCGCCGCCGGCCAGCAGGGCGGCCAGGTCGCCCTTGCCCTGGCGTTCGACGGCCGTGTCGAGCTGCTCGGTCATCTGCTCGTCGTAGACCGGGCGGTCCACGGAGCGGAAGACGCCGATGGGCGTGTGGTGCAGCGTGTCGGGGTCGGCCAGCCGGGAGAGGGCGAACGCGGTGGTGGGGGACGTCGCGCGGGCGTCGTGGACCAGGATGTCTGCCTCGTTGTCGGGGGTGACGGTGACCACCTCCAGATCGCCGGTGCGCCGGTCGCGTACGACCCCGCGGCTGCCGTCGGGGCCGAAGCGGATCGGCCGGCCGTGCTCGAGACGGATCAGGGCCTCTTCGGCCTGCTGCCTGTCTTTGAGGGCGTCGAAGGCGCCGTCGTTGAAGATGTTGCAGTTCTGGTAGATCTCGATCAGTGCCGTGCCCGGGTGCTCGGCCGCGGCGCGCAGAACCTCGGTGAGGTGTTTGCGGTCGGAGTCGATGGTGCGCGCGACGAAGGAGGCTTCCGCGCCCAGCGCCAGTGACACCGGGTTGAAGGGGGCGTCGAGGGAGCCCATCGGCGTGGACTTGGTGATCTTGCCGACTTCGGAGGTGGGGGAGTACTGCCCCTTGGTCAGGCCGTAGATCCGGTTGTTGAACAGCAGGATCTTGAGGTTGACGTTGCGGCGCAGGGCGTGGATGAGGTGGTTGCCGCCGATGGACAGGGCGTCGCCGTCACCGGTGACCACCCACACCGACAGATCGCGGCGGCTGGTGGCGAGGCCGGTGGCGATGGCGGGGGCACGGCCGTGGATGGAGTGCATCCCGTAGGTGTTCAGGTAGTACGGGAAGCGGGAGGAGCAGCCGATGCCGGAGACGAAGACGATGTTCTCCCTCGCCAGGCCGAGTTCGGGCATGAAGCCCTGGACGGCGGCCAGGATCGCGTAGTCCCCGCAGCCCGGGCACCAGCGCACCTCCTGGTCGGACTTGAAGTCCTTCATCGACTGCCTGGCCGCGGCCTTCGGCACGAGGGAGAGCGCCTCGATCGTGCCCGTGCCTTCCGTGGACGTCTCAGCCATCGATGGCCTCCTTCAGCGCGGTGGCGAGCTGTTCGGCCTTGAACGGCATGCCGTTGACCTGGTTGTAGGAGTGGGCGTCGACCAGGTACTTCGCCCGGATCAGCGTGGCGAGCTGCCCGAGGTTCATCTCGGGGATCACCACCTTGTCGTATCTGCGCAGCACCGCACCGAGGTTGCGTGGGAAGGGGTTGACGTGGCGCAGGTGGGCCTGCGCGACCGACTCCCCGGCGTTGCGCAGCCGGCGCACGGCGGCGGTGATCGGCCCGTAGGTGGATCCCCAGCCCAGCACCAGGGTGGACGCCTCCTGCGGGTCGTCGACCTCGATGTCGGGGACATCGATGCCGTCGATCTTCGCCTGACGGGTGCGGACCATGAAGTCGTGGTTGGCCGGGTCGTAGGAGATGTTGCCGCTGCCGTCCTGCTTCTCGATCCCGCCGATACGGTGCTCCAGCCCGGCGGTGCCCGGCACCGCCCAGGGGCGGGCCAGCGTCTGCGGGTCCCGCTTGTACGGCCAGAACACCTCACTGCCGTCGTCCAGCGTGTGGTTCGGGCCGGTGGCGAACCGCACCCGCAGGTCGGGGAGCTCGTCCAGTTCGGGGATCCGCCAGGGCTCGGAGCCGTTGGCCAGGTAGCCGTCCGAGAGCAGCACCACCGGTGTGCGGTACGTCAGCGCGATCCGGGCGGCCTCCAGGGCGGCGTCGAAGCAGTCCGCGGGCGTCCTGGGGGCGATCACCGGGACCGGGGCCTCGCCGTTGCGGCCGAACATCGCCTGCAGCAGGTCCGCCTGCTCGGTCTTGGTCGGCAGCCCCGTGGACGGGCCGCCGCGCTGGATGTCCACCACCAGCAGCGGCAGCTCCAGAGACACCGCCAGACCGATCGTCTCGCTCTTGAGCGCCACACCAGGGCCGGACGTCGTGGTCACCGCGAGTGAGCCGCCGAACGCCGCGCCCAGCGCCGCGCCGATCCCCGCGATCTCGTCCTCCGCCTGGAAGGTCCGCACACCGAAGTTCTTGTGCTTGCTCAGCTCGTGCAGGATGTCCGAGGCCGGGGTGATCGGGTACGAGCCCAGGAACAGCGGCAGGTCCGCCTGCCGGGACGCCGCCACCAGCCCGTAGGCCAGAGCCAGGTTCCCGGAGATGTTGCGGTAGGTGCCCACCGGGAACGCCTTCGCCGCCGGCGCCACCTCGTAGGAGACCGCGAAATCCTCCGTGGTCTCCCCGAAGTTCCAGCCCGCCCGGAACGCGGCGATGTTCGCCGCCGCGATCTCCGGCTTCTTCGCGAACTTCCCCTTCAGGAACTTCTCCGTGCCCTCGGTGGGCCGGTGGTACATCCACGACAGCAGCCCCAGCGCGAACATGTTCTTGCTGCGCTCGGCCTCCTTGCGGGAGAGATCGAACTCCTTGAGCGCCTCGACGGTGAGCGTCGTCAGCGGCACCGGATGCAGGCTGTAGCCGTCCAGCGAGCCGTCCTCCAACGGGTCGGAGGCATAGCCGACCTTCTGCAGGGCCCGCCTGGTGAACTCGTCCGTGTTGACGATGATCTCCGCACCGCGCGGCAGGTCGGCGATGTTCGCCTTCAAGGCCGCCGGGTTCATCGCCACCAGCACGTTCGGCGCGTCACCCGGGGTGAGGATGTCATGGTCGGCGAAGTGCAGCTGGAACGACGACACACCCGGCAGGGTTCCGGCGGGAGCACGGATCTCGGCCGGGAAGTTCGGCAGCGTGGACAGGTCGTTGCCGAACGACGCCGTCTCCGACGTGAAGCGGTCACCGGTGAGCTGCATCCCGTCACCCGAGTCGCCGGCGAACCGGATGATCACTCGGTCGAGGCGGCGGACGTCCTTCACCCCCGCCGGTTTGCGCTGCTCTCCCACGACGGCTCCGTCGGCCTGTTCCGCTGCGCTGCTGACCTGGCTGGTCACTGAACTGGACCTCCTCGAGGCGGCTGTCCGGGGCGTGGTCGTCCCGTGGACCTTCCCAGGATCAACCCTACGTCGCTTAGGGTCGCCTTCCCTCGGCCATTCGCATGATGGACGGCGATTCGCCGGGGGCCGACCCGGTCAGGAGTTCAGGTACGTGAGGACCGCCAGCACACGCCGGTGGTCGCCGTCACTCGGCGACAGACCCAGCTTCAGGAAGATGTTGCTGACGTGCTTCTCCACGGCTCCGTCGCTGACCACCAGCTGCCGGGCGACCGCCGAGTTCGTCCGGCCCTCGGCCATCAGCCCCAGAACCTCCCGCTCCCGCGGGGTGAGGCCGGCGAGCACATCCTGCTTGCGGCTGCGTCCGAGCAACTGCGCGACCACCTCCGGGTCCAGCGCCGTACCGCCCGCCGCCACCCGCACCACCGCGTCCACGAACTCGCGCACCTCGGCGACGCGGTCCTTGAGCAGGTAGCCGACGCCGTTGCTGGAACCGGCCAGCAGTTCGGTGGCGTAGCGCTCCTCCACGTACTGTGACAGCACCAGCACACCCAGTCCGGGATGCGCTTTGCGCAGCCGTACGGCGGCCCGGACACCCTCGTCGGTGTGGGTCGGCGGCATCCGGACGTCGGCGACCACCACGTCGGGCAGGGTGCCCTGCGCCTCCAGGTCGGCGATGGTCTTGATCAGCGCCTCGGCGTCCCCCACACCGGCGACCACCTCGTGTCCGCGATCGGTCAGCAACCGGGTCAGGCCCTCCCTGAGCAGCACTGAATCCTCGGCGATGACCACCCGCACCCTGTTCTCCACGATCTTCCGGCCCCCCACGCCCGCCGTCCCCGTCTGTTCCTGTGAAGGTTCAGCATTCCAGCATCGCGAGCGGGCCGTGGCCGGACAACGGGATTTCCTCGGCGGTCAGCGGGCGGTCGACAGTCTGCGGTCTGCGGTCTGCGGTCTGCGGTCTGCGGTCTGCGGTCTGCGGTCTGCGGTCTGCGGTCTGCGGTCTGCGGTCTGCGGTCGACCGTCGGCCGTCAGCGGCGCCAGGGCAGCTCCGCCGTCACCCGGGTGGGGCCGCCGACCGGGGAGTCCACCACGAGGATCCCGTCCACCGCGTCCAGCCGCTCGGCCAGCCCGGCGAGCCCCGAGCCGGCGGACACGTCCGCTCCACCGGCACCGTCGTCCATGACCTGGAGCATCAGCCGGTCCTCCGACCGCCACACGTCCACGGTGGCCGACGAGGCCCGGGCGTGCTTGCTGACGTTCTGCAGCAGCTCGGAGACCGTGAAGTAGGCGATCCCTTCGATGGCCGGGGCGGGCCGTTCGCTGAGCTCCACCTCGACCTGGACGGGCACGGTGCAGCGGGAGGCGACGGAGGACAGGGCGGCGTCCAGGCCGCGGTCGGTGAGGACGGCCGGGTGGATGCCCCGGGCCAGGTCGCGCAGCTCCTGCAGCGCCGTCTTCACCTCGCCGTGCGCGTCCTCGACCATCCGGGCCGCCGCCTTCGGGTCCTCGGTGAGCTTCTCCTTCGCCAGCCCGAGGCCCATGGCCAGCGCCACCAGACGGGCCTGCGCGCCGTCGTGCAGGTCACGCTCGATGCGCCGCAGGTCGGCCGCCGCGGTGTCGACCACGACACCGCGGTCCGACTCCAGCTCCACCACCCGCTTCGCCAGCCGCGACGGCCCGAGCAACCCCACCACCAGCAGCCGGTCCACCATCGTCAGGGCCCGGACGATCCACGGCGTGGCGATCGTGAAGAGCAGCCCGACCAGCGCGGTCACCGCGATCTCGAACGGGTTGTCGAGGTAGACGCTGTGGTGGGTGTCGCCGTACAGCTGCAGACCGCCCTGCCCGCCGTACATCGGGAACACCCAGAACCACAGCGGGTACGTGAGCAGCGTCCAGCCGCACGTCCAGAAGGTGACGGCGACGCAGAACGAGAACACCGCCCACGGGAAGTGCAGCAGCGTGTACAGCAGGTGCCGCCAGGACGTGCCGCTCTTGAGGACCGCCCCCATCCAGGCCGGCGCACCGCTCTTGCGCACCCGCAGCGGCTCGGGGTCGGTCACCTCCAGCCGGAGCAGCCCACGCGCCCGTGCCCGCTCCAGCGCCCCGATGCCCCGGCACCCCGCCAGCGCACCGGCCAGCACCGGGATGCCGAGGAACGTCACCAGCAGGCCCGCGCCCAGCGCCACCATGGTCACTGCGTACGTGAACGTCACGCTCGCGACCGGCAGGTTCAGCAGGACGTAGCCGAACTCGCGCCAGCTGCGCGCCTCCAGCGGTGTCCGCAGCGCGGCGGGCAGCCGGTGCCGGCGGTGACCCCGGCCGTCGGTGCCGCGGGGTCCGGGCAGGTCGTCGTACCCGTAGCCCTGCCTGTACTCCTGTCCGTACCCCATGGTCATCGGTGTCGTCCCGTTCTCCTCGTCCGACGGCTGTCCTGCCGTACGTCCAGACTGCTGCGGCGCAGGTCGACGAGCCATGGAGGCCGTCGGCGTCTTCGGCGGGGGGTTTTCCCTACCCGCGCCCGTGGGGCTGCGTCCGGTCCCGCCAGGGCAGCTCGGCGGTGACGGTGGTGGGTCCGCCCGGCGGAGAGTCGACGACGAACAGCCCGTCGACGGCACCGAGCCGCTCCGCGAGCCCCCGCATCCCGGTGCCGCCGTCCAGCCGCGCGCCACCGCGCCCGTCGTCCCGGACCTGGATCAGCAGCCGGTCCCCGGACCGCCACACCTCGACGGACGCGGACCCCGCCCCGCTGTGCTTGCTGACGTTCTGCAGCAGCTCGGAGACGGTGAAGTAGGCGATGCCCTCGATCGCGGCCGCGGGCCGCTCCGTCAGGTCGGCGGTCACCTTCACCGGCACGGTGCAGCGGGAGGCGACGGAGGACAGGGCGGCGTCCAGGCCGCGGTCGGTGAGGACGGCCGGGTGGATGCCCCGGGCCAGATCGCGCAGCTCCTGCAGCGCCAGTTTCACCTCGCCGTGCGCCTCCGCGACCATGACGGCCGCCGAATCGGGATCCTCCAGCAGCTTCTCCTTCGCCAGGCCGAGCCCCATCGCAAGGTTGACCAGACGGGCCTGCGCGCCGTCGTGGAGGTCGCGCTCGATGCGTCGCAGGTCGGCCGCCGCCGTGTCCACCACCACCCCACGATCGGACTCCAGTTCGGCGATACGACGTTCGAGCTCATTCGAGGGTGACAACAGCCCGCGCACCATCGCCCGGTCCGCGTTCGCCAGGCCCCTCGCGATGAACGGCAGCACCGGCCACAGCACGAGCAGCGAGGTCAGCGTGGTGGCAAAGGTGAGAACGCCCCAGGGCAGCCGGACGAAGTCGTACAGCAGCGTCCGCCAGCCGACCGGATCCTTCAACGCCATCCACAGCCGCTGCAACAGACCGCCGCCCTTCCGGAGCGGCAGCGGGGTCGGCTCCTCCACCCGGACGCCGAGGAGCGCCCGCGCCCGGCCCCGCTCCAGCTTCCCCAGCTGACGCGCGCCCAGCAGACTCGATGCGAGCAGCGGGAACCCGACCACGGTCAGTGTCAGGATGCCGCTGACCAGCAGCACGCTGAAGACGTAGGTGAAGCCGAGGAGCGCCACCGGCAGGTTGGTCAGGAGATGGGCGATCTCCTTCCAGGTGTGCTTGTCGTAGGCGAAGCGCGCCGGCGGCAGACGGTGGTCGTCGGCACGGTCGTCGGCACTCGAGTCGGGTGCGGTCATACCGCGTAGCGTGCCGTGCCCGGCGCCGCGGCGCCATGAGGTCCGCCGCCACCATGGGCGGGGGAAAACCCCACCCTCGCCCCGCCCACCCCGTCTCAGGCGGTGACGGGCTGCTTACCCTCTCTTTATCAGGGCCTAGACTCCCGTGCGTACACATCGTCGGATCGCGTCAACCACCACGGTCCACGATCACCACGGTTCACGATTCGTCACAGTCACCAGGTCAGGGAGCGAGGGACGCACGGTGCGGGAGACGTTGGGGGGCTCGACCGTCGTCGCGGCGGACTACTTCCGGTCCTATTCGGTCGTGGGACTGCTCGCCCTGGTGGGCGTGCTGTTCATCGCGGTCGCCTTCGGGGCCGGCCGTCTGCTGCGACCGGTCGTCCCCACCCCGGAGAAACTGCTGACCTACGAGTGCGGCGTCGACCCCGTCGGCGAGGGCTGGGCCCACACCCAGGTCCGCTACTACGTCTACGCCTTCCTCTACGTGATCTTCGCGGTCGACTCGATCTTCCTGTTCCCCTGGGCGACCGTCTTCGCCGCCCCCGGCTACGGCGCGACGACGCTGGTGGAGATGTTCGTCTTCCTCGGCTTCCTCGCCGTCGGCCTGCTGTACGCATACAAGAAGGGCGTCCTGGCATGGACGTGACCCCCACTCCTTCCGAGCCCGTTCTGCTCCCCGAGCCGAAGCGGCTGGGCGCGCTCGCCCGGCTGGCCCCCGAGCCGATGAAGGTGGTCCTCAACTGGGGCCGCCGCTACTCACTGTGGGTCTTCAACTTCGGCCTCGCCTGCTGCGCGATCGAGTTCATCGCCGCGTCCATGGCTCGCCACGACTTCATCCGGCTCGGCGTCATCCCCTTCGCACCGGGACCCCGCCAGGCCGACCTGATGGTGGTCTCCGGCACGGTCACGGACAAGATGGCCCCGGCCGTCAAGCGCCTGTACGAGCAGATGCCCGAGCCGAAGTACGTCATCTCTTTCGGCGCGTGCAGCAACTGCGGCGGGCCGTACTGGGACTCGTACTCGGTGACCAAGGGCGTCGACCAGATCATCCCCGTCGACGTGTACGTGCCCGGCTGCCCGCCCCGGCCCGAGGCCCTCCTCCAGGGCATCCTCAAGCTCCAGGAGAAGATCGCCCGGGAGTCGCTCGGCGAGCGCTACGGCACCGGCGAAGCCGCACGCCCCTCGGCGGCGGCGCTCCAGAGCGGCCTCGTACGACCCCCGGCGCAGCCGTCCGGCAGCCCCGACAGGTCGGACGGGCTCGACGGGTCCGGCGGGTCCGGCGGGTCCGGCAGGCCCGACAAGGGGGTCGACGCCCGATGAGCACCGTCGGCTGGCTCCCCGCCCCCGTCGAGGATCTCTTCGGTGCGCAGGCGACGGCCGAGGAGTCCTACGAGGTCCTGACGGTCGACGTGCCGCCGTCCTCCTGGATCCCCGCGTTGGAAGCGGCGCGTACGACCCTGTCCTGCACCTATTTCGACTGGCTGAGCGCGGTCGACGAACCGGGCACGGGCTTCCGCGTGGTGGCGCACGTCGTCGCCCTCTCCCCGGTCCGCCGTCTGCTGCTGCGCACCACGGTCCCGCACGAGGCGCCGACACTCGCCTCCGCGGTCGGCGTGTACGCGGGCGCGGCCTGGCACGAGCGCGAGACGCACGAGATGTTCGGTGTCCGCTTCGACGGCCATCCCGGCCTGGAGCACCTCCTCCTTCCCGAGAACTTCGAGGGCCACCCCCTGCGCAAGGACTTCGTCCTGGCCGCCCGGGTCGCCAAGGCCTGGCCGGGCGCGAAGGAACCCGGCGAATCGGACCACGGCGGCCCCAAGCGCCGGCAGATGCTTCCCCCCGGCGTTCCCGACCCGAACGAGTGGGGTCCGCTCAAGGGTCAGCTCCCTCCTGCCCCGGCCCGCCCGGCCCGGGGCGCGGGCCGCGCGGCGGCCGTCGGGGAACGGTCGGGGCGCGCCGCGGGCGAACGGCCGGTACGACGGACCCGCACGGCCGGGGAGGGCTCGGCGAGCCAGACCCCGGCGGCGGAGTCGGCACCCACGACACCTCGCCGGGCGCGCAGCGCGTCGGAGGGGTCGACGAGCCAGCGGGACACCGCCGGGCCGGCCGGGCCGCGCCGGGCGCGCAGCGCGAGCGGGGGGTCCGCCTCGCAGCGTGCGCAGGGCGCGGAGCCGGTGGAGTCGGCTGACCCGGGGGAGCCGACCGCGACACCGCCGGGCACCTCCGCCCGGCCCTCCCCGCGCGGGGCCGCCGCCCACAGCCCGGACGCACCCTGGCATCACGCCCGCCCGGCCTTCGACGAGCCGGAGGCGAAGCGCGCGCCGGGGCCGGGGACCGAGACGGCACCCGAGCCCCGGAACGGGAGCGGACCCGAGACCGGGAGCGGGCCAGAACCCGAGACCAAGCGCGGGAACGGACCCGAGCCGGAGACCGAGCCAGGGGACGGAACCGAGACCGAGCCAGGGAGCGGAACCGAGACCGAGCCCGGGGACGGACCCGGCGAGGGGCCCTCGCCCGGGGACGCCCACAACGACTCCTCAGGAGGCCCGCAGTGAACGACGCGCTCGACGTCGCCCTGCGACTCCTGGTCGTGTTCGTCGTCTTCCTCACCTTCCCCTTGATCATCGGACAGACCGAGCACAAGGTGATGGCCCACATGCAGGGCCGCCTCGGCCCGATGTACGCGGGCGGCTTCCACGGCTGGGCGCAGCTCATCGCGGACGGCGTGAAGTTCGCGCAGAAGGAGGACATCGTCCCCGCGGGCGCGGACCGCCGCATCTTCCAGCTGGCGCCCGCCGTGGCACTTCTGCCGTACCTCCTGGTGCTCCTGGCCATCCCCATCGGTCCGAGCGAGAGCGCGGTCGGTCAGGTGCTGGACGCCGGCGTGTTCTTCGTGCTCGCGGTGATGGGCGTCGGCGTCCTCGGCTCGCTCATGGCCGGCTGGGCCAGCGCCAACAAGTTCTCCCTCCTCGGCGGACTGCGCACCGCCGCCCAGCTCCTCGCCTACGAACTCCCGATGCTCCTGGCCGCCGCCTCGGTGGCCATGGCGGCGGGGACCGTGTCGATCCCCGGGATCCTCCACGCCTTCCACTGGTGGTGGCTGCCCTGGCAGATCGTCGGTGCGGTCGTCTTCTTCGTGGCGGGACTGGCCGAGCTGCAGCGCCCGCCCTTCGACATGCCCGTCGCCGACTCGGAGATCATCTTCGGCGCGTACACCGAGTACACCGGTCTGCGCTTCGCCCTGTTCCTGCTCGCCGAGTACGCCGGCATCGTCGTCCTTTGCGGCCTGACCACCGTCCTCTTCCTCGGCGGCTGGCACGGCCCGTGGGGCACCGACGGCCTCGGCTGGGTCTGGACCCTGCTGAAGACCGCGATCCTCGCCTTCGTCGTGATCTGGCTCCGCGTCACCTACCCGCGGCTGCGCGAGGACCAGCTGCAGAAACTCTCCTGGACGCTCCTCGTGCCCCTTTCCCTCGCCCAGATCGCCCTCACCGGCATCGTCAAGGTGGTGATCTCCTAGTGGCCCCCGTCCCCGGATCCGGCCTCGCCAAGGGCCTGGCCGTCACCCTCCGCACGATGACGAAGAAGACCGTCACCGAGCAGTACCCGGACGTCCAGCCCGACCTGCCGCCCCGCACACGCGGCGTCATCGGCCTGTTCGAGGAGAACTGCACCGTCTGCATGCTGTGCGCCCGTGAGTGCCCGGACTGGTGCATCTACATCGACTCCCACAAGGAGACGGTCCCGGCGGCGACCCCCGGCGGCCGTGAACGCAGCCGCAACGTCCTCGACCGGTTCGCCATCGACTTCTCCCTGTGCATGTACTGCGGTATCTGCATCGAGGTCTGTCCTTTCGACGCCCTGTTCTGGTCCCCGGAATTCGAGTACGCCGAGACCGACATCCGCGAGCTCACCCACGAACGCGACAAGCTCCGCGAGTGGATGTGGACCGTCCCGGCCCCGCCCGCCCTCGATCCCGGCGCGGAGGAGCCGAAGGAGATCGCCGCCGCCCGCAAGACCGCCGAGAAGCTCGCGGCCCAGCAGGAGGTGGCCCAGCAGGAGGCCGCGGCCGGCGAGCCGCTCGCCGACGAGCAGGCGCGCGCGGCCGAGCAGCCGACCCGACCGGCGGGGGACTCCGCGCAGCAGACGGACCAGCCGAGGCAGGAGGGCCGGGAATGACCCTCCTCGCAGCCACCGGCCTCGTCACGGCGCACTCCGCCACCACCGCCGGCTCCGTCGCCGACGGAACCCACGGCTTCCTCTCCCCGGACGGCGTCGAGATCGCCTTCCTCCTCGTCGGCCTGGTCACCTTCGGCGCCGCGCTGGTCACCGTCACCACCCGGCAACTGGTGCACGCCGCCCTGTGGCTGGTCGTCGCCCTCGGCGGCCTCGCCGTGGAGTACCTCCTGCTCACCGCCGAGTTCATCGCCTGGGTGCAGGTCCTGATCTACGTCGGTTCCGTCGTCGTTCTCCTTCTGTTCGGCCTGATGCTCACCAGGGCCCCCATCGGCCGGTCGACGGACGCCGACTCCGGCAACCGCTGGGCCGCCCTCACCGTGGCCGTCGCCGCCGCGGCCGCCCTGGTCTGGGTGGTCGTCGACGCCTTCCGCACCACCTGGATCGACCTGGACGGCCCGGCCGCCGGATCGACGAAGGTCACCGGCGCGAGCCTCTTCCAGAACTGGGTCCTCCCCTTCGAGGCCCTCTCCGTCCTCCTCCTCGCCGCCCTGGTCGGCGCGATCGTGCTGTCCCGCAAGGCCGGGGCGGACACGGCCGGCACCCCGGACGCCGGCGACGCGCGGCAGGACCAGGCCGACAAGGAAGGTGTCCGCTGATGCACCTCGCCTATCCCGCTGTACTCTCCGCCCTCCTGTTCTGCACCGGCCTGTACGGCGTCCTCGCCCGCCGCAACGCGATCCTGGTCCTGATGTCGGTCGAGCTGATGCTCAACGCCGTCAACCTCAACCTGGTCGCCTTCGACGTCTGGCTCAGCAAGGCCGCCCGGGAGACCCTGCACTCCGGCCAGGCCCTGACCCTGTTCACGATCGCCATCGCCGCCGCCGAGATCGGCATCGGCCTGGCGATCGTCCTCTCCGTGTACCGCAACCGCGGCACCTCCGACATCGACCGTCTCCGCGACACCGCCGAGGGCCGCGGTGAAGACGGCCCCGACGGCGACACCCCCGCGGCCGAGAAGGCTGAGGCCACCGCGTGAGCTCGACCACCCTCGCCGTCCTCGTCCCCCTCCTGCCGTTCCTGGGCGCGGCGGCCGGCCTGCTGCTGGGCCGCACGGCCCCCGGATTCGTCCGCCCGCTCGCCGTCCTGCCGACCCTGGTCTCCCTGGTACTGGCCGTGCTCGTCGCCGTCCGCCAGGGCGGGGGCCAGGCGATCACGTCCGCCACCGAGCTGACACCCACCGGCTCCGTACCGATCGATCTTGCCCTCTACGTCAACGGCTTCGCCGCCCTCGTCGCGATCCTGGTCGGCGTCGTCGCCACCTGCGTGCAGGTCTACTCGACCGGCTACCTGCGCGACGACCCGCGCTACCCCTCGTACGCGGCCCTCGTCTCCCTGTTCACCTCCGCGATGTTCCTGGTCGTCTACTCGGGCGACCTGATCGTGCTGCTGGTCGGCTGGGAAGTCATGGGCATCTGCTCCTACTTCCTCGTCGGCCACTACTGGGAGACCCCGGAAGCCCGCGCCGCCTCCCTCAAGGCCTTCCTGGTCACCAAGCTCGGCGACGTCCCCTTCCTCATCGGCCTGTTCGCGCTCGGCACCGACGCAGGGTCGTTCCAGATCACCCGCGTCCTCGGGACCGTCGCGAACGGCGGTCTCCACCACCCGACGCTGATCGCTCTGCTGCTCCTGGCGGGCGTGGCCGGCAAGTCGGCACAGTTCCCGCTCCACACCTGGCTTCCCGACGCGATGGCGGGCCCCACCCCCGTCTCCGCGCTGATCCACGCCGCGACCATGGTCGCCGCCGGCGTCTACTTCGTCGCCCGTCTCCTCCCGGTCTTCGAGGCCTCCACGGCCGCGATGCTCGTCCTCGCCGTCATGGCGGCCGTCACCATGACCGGTTCCGGCCTGGCCGCGCTCGCCCAGGACGACATCAAGCGGGTCCTCGCCTACTCGACGATCGGACAGCTCGGCTACATGACCGGTGCCCTGGCCGTCGGCGACCGCGGCGCCGCCGTCTTCCACCTCCTCTCTCACGGCGCCTTCAAGGCGCTGCTGTTCCTCGCGGCCGGCGTGATCATCCACGCCGCCGGCACCAACTCGCTGGCCGCCATGTCCCGCATGAGCCACCTGCGCGACCGCATCCCCGACGCCTTCTGGACGATGACCGTGGCGCTCCTCGCACTCGCCGCGATCCCTCCCTTCAGCGGCTTCTTCTCCAAGGAGTCCGTCCTCGGCGCGGCCGAGCACGTCGCCACCGGCCACACCGAGCACGCCCCCGCCGCCGCGGGTTGGCTGATCCTCGTCGCCGGCCTGCTCACCGCAGTGCTCACCGCCGCCTACGCCACCCGCCTGTGGCTGCTGGCCTTCCGCGGACACGGCGCCGAGGTCCCGGAGCACGGACGCCAGCCGCTCAGCATGACCGTAGTGCTGTGGGTGCTCGCCGTCCCGTCCCTCGCCTTCGGCGCCTTCGCCTACCGGACGCTGCCCGGCTGGTTCGACGGCCGTGGTCTCACCCCGACCCTCCTCACGTCGATCCTCGGCACCGGCCTGGCCCTGGCCGGCGGGCTCGCCACCTACGGCGCCTGGCAGCGCACCACCGCACTCGCAGCCCGCGCCCCGCTCGGCGCGGTCGCCGCCCACCCGGAGGGCGACGCCGCACTGGTCGAGGCGGAGGCCATCGCCAGCCACGCCCCCGTCTACGGAGACGTGGCCTACGCCCCCGACCCGGCCGATCCCGGACGGCTGCTGCTCGGCCCGCTGCACCGGCACGCGGCCGTCGGCTTCCACCTGGACGCCGTGTACGCGGCGCTGTTCGTCCGCCCGGTGCAGGCCGGGGCGAGCCTCGTCCGGTTCCTGGACCGCGAGGTCGTCGACACCTACGTACACGGCGCGGCCGCGCTGCCGCGCCTGCTCGGGGCCGCCGTACGGCGAGCCCAGACCGGCAACGTCCAGACCTATGTGAGCGCGCTGCTCGCCGGCACCGTCGTCCTGGCGGTCGCCGTCCTCCTCGTCGCCTCGGGAGCGTGAGCAGGCGTGATCGATATCAACGAGTCCGTGATGCAGTTCCTTCTGGCATTCGTCGTCGTCGGCCCGCTCCTCGGCGCCGTCGCCGCTCTCCTGCCCGCCCCGCCCGGACTGAAGGGGAAGTCGCCCGAGCAGGCCGTACTACGGCACGGCGTCACCGTCACCGGCGCGATCCTCATCGCCGCGATCGTCCTCGCGCTCGGCTTCGACCACGACCACCCGTCGAAGATGCAGGCCACGACCGACATCAGCTGGATCCCCGCACTCGACGTGCGGATCCACCTCGGCATCGACGGCATCTCCCTCCCCCTTCTGGTCCTGACCGCGCTGCTGACCTTCCTCTGCGCGCTCTACTCGTACTTCAAGCCGCCTGCGGGCCCGAGCCCGAAGGCGTTCGTCGCACTGCTCCTCGTCCTCGAGTCCGGCACCCTCGCGACCTTCGCCGTCCTCGACCTGCTGCTGTTCTTCCTCGCGTTCGAGACGGTGCTCATCCCGATGTACTTCCTCATCGCCCGCTGGGGCGGCGAGGGGCGGACCCGGGCCGCCTGGAAGTTCATCCTCTTCACACTGCTCGGATCCGTGGTCATGCTGCTCGGCCTGCTCCTGATCGGGATCAAGGCGGGCACGTTCGACATGGTGGCACTCGCCACTGACAACGGCCGGTCGCTGAGCACATCCGTGCAGATCATCGCTGTTCTGGCGATCGGGATCGGACTCGCGGTCAAGACCCCGATGTGGCCGCTGCACAGCTGGCTGCCGGACGCCCACACCGCCGCGCCCACCGTCGGCTCGGTGCTGCTGGCCGGCGTCCTGCTGAAGATGGGCACGTACGGGTTCGTCCGGATCCTGCTGCCGGTGGCACCCGACGGCTTCCACACCTTCGCGCCTTGTCTCGCCGCCTTCGCCGTAGTCGGGATCATCTACGGGTCCCTGGCCTGCCTGGCCCTGGCCAAACAGGGCGCGAAGGGTGATCTGAAGCGGCTGATCGCCTACTCCTCCGTCGGTCACATGGGCTTCGTCCTGCTCGGCATCGCCACCACCACCGCGACCGGCGTCAACGGCGCGCTGTTCGCCAACATCGCCCACGGCCTCATCACCGGCCTGCTGTTCTTCCTGGTCGGCGCGCTGAAGGACCGCACCGGCACCACCGACCTCGACACCCTGGCCGAGGAGACGGGGGCCGCGCTGTACGGCAAGGCTCCCCGCCTCGGCGGCCTGCTCGCCTTCGGCGCCGTCGCCTCGCTCGGCCTGCCCGGCCTCGCCGGGTTCTGGGGGGAGATGCTCGCGCTGTTCGGCGCGTTCAACCCCGCCGCCGGTCTCAGTCGCCCCGCCTTCCTCACCTTCATGGCGATCGGCGCGTTCGGCACCCTGCTGACGGCCGCGTACATGCTCGTCGTGGTCCGCCGCGTCTGCATGGGCGCCGCGCCGCAGGACCTGCCGAAGCTCGCCGACGTCCACGGCTACGAGTTCGCGGCCTGGACGCCGCTCGTCGCCCTCACCGTCGTCGCCGGGCTCTGGCCGAAAGCCCTCCTCGGTCTTACCGACCCGGCCGTGCAGCAGCTCCTCGCAGGAGGCACCCGATGAGCGCCTTGGCCCAGCCCCTGGCCCAGTCGGCCGTCCAGTCCGTCGACTGGCTCGCGATCGCCCCGCCCACCCTCGCGGCCATCGTCGCCCTCGCCGTCCTCGTCGCCGACCTGTTCGTGCCGGACGCCCGCAAGGCCGTCCTCGGCTGGGTGTCCGTCGCCGGACTCGCCGCGTCAGCTCTCCTGCTGCTGCCCCTCCTCGACGGCGACCGCAGCACCTTCTGTCTCACCGGCGCCACGCACGCGTGCAGCTACACCGTCGACCGGTTCACCCTCGTCATCCAGTTCCTCGTACTCGGCGGAGCCCTCCTCGCGGCCCTGCTGTCGGTCACCACCCTGAAGGACGCCGCCCGACGTGTCCCCGAAGGGGAGTACTGGTTCCTGCTGCTCTCCTCGGCCGCGGGCGCCGCCCTCCTGCCCGCATCCCGTGATCTCGCGACCCTGATCGTCGCCCTGGAGGTCGCCTCCCTGCCCGCCTTCGCCCTCGTCGGCATCCGGCACGGCGACCGGCGCTCCTCCGAAGCGGCCCTGAAGTTCTTCCTGTCCTCCGTCACCGCGACCGCGGTCAGTCTGATGGGCATCAGCTTCGTCTACGCCTCCACCGGCACCCTCTACCTCACCCAGGTGGCCGACCGGATCCAGCACGTCGACGGACAGCTCCACACCCTCGCCCAGACCGGTGTGGTCCTCACCCTGGTCGGCTTCGCCTTCAAGACGGCCGCCGTCCCCTTCCACTTCTGGGTGCCCGACACCTACGTCGGAGCCCCCCTGCCCATCGCCGCCTACCTGTCGGTCGTCGGCAAGGCCGTCGGCTTCTCCGGTCTGATCCTCGTCACCGTCGTCACCTTCCCGTCGTACGCCGGCGTCTGGGGCCCCGCGCTCGCCGCACTGGCCGCCCTCACCATGACCGTCGGCAACGTCGGCGCCCTGCGGCAGCAGGCCACGCGCGCGTACAGCGCCGTACGACTGCTCGCCTGGTCCTCCGTCGGCCAGGCCGGCTACCTGCTGGTGCCGATCGCCGCCGCCGGATACACCAAGGACGCCCAGAAGACCATCGGCTCCACCGTCGCCTACGCGCTGATGTACGCCGCCGTGAACCTCGGCGCCTTCGCCGTGGCCGCGCTGGTGAGCCGCACCAGGCCCCTCAACCGGATCACCGACTACCGGGGCCTTTACGCGTCCAACCCGCTGACCGCGCTGCTCCTGGCCTTCTTCCTGTTGTGCCTGGCCGGACTGCCGCCGGGTGTCATCGGCCTCTTCGCCAAGGTCACCGTCTTCTCCGCGGCCGTCGACGCGGGCCTCGGCTGGCTCGCCGTCGTCATGGCCGTCAACGTGGTGATCGCCCTGTTCTACTACCTCCAGTGGACGGCCATGCTGTTCCGCGCTCCCGAGGGCGAGCCCGGCCGCCACCGGGTCCCGGCCCCCCTCACCGCCGCGCTCGCCCTCACCGGCGTCCTCGGTGTCGCCCTCTCCGGCGCACCCCAGCTGGTCCTGCGCTTCGCGGCCACCGGTCTGTTCGGATGACTCGCCACGCACGCACGGGGCACTCGTGGCCCACGCGCGTGGGGCCATAAGGGCACGTCACCCGTACGGCCGACACGCGCCGCCGCCTGTACCAGGGAACTCGCGGCGGCCACCTGGCGTTGACCAGAGCGGGAGGGTCCACTGGACCAAAGGGTTCCCCTGATGCACGACTTGGAGGGCGCACCGTGCACCGCCGGCACAACGGGCTCAGGACCGCAGTACTCCTCGGGGGACTGTCCGCACTCATCATCGTCATCGGCAGCCTCTTCGGCCGCATGGGGCTGATCATCGCGGTCCTCGTCGCCCTCGGCACGAACGCGTACGCGTACTGGAACAGCGACAAGCTGGCGCTACGCGCGATGCGCGCCCGCCCGGTGAGCGAGTTCGAGGCCCCCGGGCTGTACCGCATGGTCCGCGACCTCTCCACCCAGGCCCGCCAGCCCATGCCACGCCTGTACATCTCCCCGACGGAGGCGCCGAACGCCTTCGCCACGGGCCGCAACCCGCGCAACGCCGCCGTGTGCTGCACAGAAGGCATCCTGCGGATCCTGGACGAGCGCGAGCTGCGCGGCGTCATCGGCCACGAGCTCAGCCACGTCTACAACCGCGACATCCTCATCTCGTCGGTCGCCGGCGCGCTCGCCTCGGTGATCATGTTCCTGGTCAACTTCGCGTGGCTGATCCCGATCGGCCGCTCCGACGACGACGAGGGCCCCGGCCTGCTCGGCATGTTGCTGATCATGATTCTGGGCCCGCTCGCCGCCAGCCTGATCCAGCTGGCCATCAGCCGGTCCAGGGAGTACGAGGCCGACTCCTCCGGCGCCCAGCTCACCGGTGACCCGCTCGCCCTCGCCAGCGCCCTGCGCAAACTCGAGTCCGGCACCCAGCAGCTTCCGCTGCCCCCCGAGCCCCGCATCGAGACCGCCAGCCACATGATGATCGCGAACCCCTTCCGCCCGGGGCAGGGTCTGTCGAAAATGTTCTCCACCCACCCGCCGATGGCGGACCGCATCGCCCGGCTCGAGAAGATGGCAGGCCGATACCAGTGAGAACCATTCTGAACGTCATCTGGCTGATCCTGAGCGGCTTCTGGCTGTTCCTCGGCTACCTGCTCGCGGGTCTGCTGCTCTGCATCACGATCATCGGGATTCCGTTCGGCATCGCTGCCTTCCGTATCGGCGTCTACGCCCTGTGGCCCTTCGGGTACACCACGGTCGAGCGCCGTGACGCGGGCGCCGCCTCCTGCGTCGGCAACGTCCTGTGGCTGGTGCTCGCCGGCTGGTGGCTGGCCATCGCCCACATCGTCACCGGCATCGCCCTCTGCCTCACGCTCATCGGCATCCCGTTCGGGATCGCCAACTTCAAACTCATCCCCATCTCGCTGTTTCCCCTGGGACGCGAGATCGTGCCGTCGGACGAGCCGTTCGCGACGCGCTGACCGCCGTCCACCTCGACTGACCGGCTTTCAGGAGCGTTCCGCGCGCGCCGAGTTGTCCACAACCGGCTCGTTGTCCACAGGCCCGCCCGGCTGTCAGCGGCGGCCTGCATCATAGGTACCGAATCCCATCCGCCGCCGTACCGCGAAGGCCAGCACTCCCACCGCCAGCACACCCGCCCCCACGGCCACCGAGACCGCCGGCAGGGCGAACGCCAACGTCACACACCCCACCAGCCCCACCGCCGGCACCGCACGGGCCCACAGAGCCGGGCTCAGCGTCCAGGCCGACGCGTTGGCGATCGCGTAATAGGCCAGGACACCGAAGGAGGAGAAGCCGATGGCGCCCCGTACGTCCACCGTCGCCGCCACCACGGCGACGACCGCGCCCACCGCCAGCTCCGCGCGGTACGGAACCTGGAAGCGTGGGTGCACCGCGGCCAGCGCCCCGGGCAGATGCCGGTCGCGTGCCATGGCCAGCGTGGTCCGCGAGACGCCGAGGATCAACGCGAGCAGCGAGCCCAGCGCGGCCACGGCCGCCCCCACCCGCACCACCGGCACCAGCCCCGGCGCCCCCGCCACCCGCACCGCGTCGGCCAGCGGTGCCTCCGCGTGCCCCAGCCGGCCCGCGCCGAGCACGGACAGGGCGGCGACGGCCACGCACGCGTACACCACCAGTGCGATACCGAGGGCCAGCGGGATCGCGCGCGGGATGGTGCGGACCGGATCCCGCACCTCCTCACCGAGGGTCGCGATCCGCGCGTACCCGGCGAACGCGAAGAAGAGCAGCCCGGCCGCCTGAAGCACCCCGCCCCCGCCCGAGGACAGCCCGATGTCCAGCCGCCCGGCGTCGGACGGGCCGGAGGGCAAGCACACGACCACTACGGAAGCGAGGACCGCCAGCACCACGGCCACGATCGCCCGCGTCAGCCAGGCCGACTTCTGGATGCCGCCGTAGTTCACGGCGGTCAATGCGACGACGGCCGCGACCGCCACCACGTGCGCGTGCCCTGGCCAGACGTACGCGCCCACGGTGAGTGCCATCGCCGCGCAGGAGGCCGTCTTCCCGACGACGAAGGCCCAGCCCGCGAGGTAGCCCCAGAAGACTCCGAGGCGTTCCCTTCCGTACACGTACGTACCGCCCGAGGCCGGATACAGGGCCGCGAGCCGAGCGGACGAGGCGGCGTTGCAGTAGGCCACCAGAGCCGCGACGGCCAGGCCGAGCAGCAGGCCCGAACCGGCGGCGCGGGCCGCGGGTCCGAGTGCGGAGAAGACGCCCGCCCCGACCATCGAGCCGAGTCCGACGACCACGGCGTCTCGCACCCCCAGGGTGCGGCGCAGCTCTGAACCGGAGAGTGCCATGCGCTGGACCCTACTGACCGATGCAACCGCCGGGTGTGCCCGGGACGTCCCGTTCATCAACAGGGCACGAACACGTGCACGCCGGACAGCCGGTCCTCACCGAATTCTCAAGCACCGGACAGCGCGGGCACAGCAGGGAAGGGCAGGTTCACGGCATGAGCATCGTCGGTTGGATCATCCTCGGGCTTCTGGCCGGAGCCATCGCCAAGGTCCTGCTTCCCGGGCGCGACCCGGGCGGTTTCATCGGCACGACCCTGATCGGCATCGCGGGCGCGTTCATCGGCGGCTGGATCTCGGCCCGCTGGCTCGACCACCCGGTGTCCAAGCACTTCTACGACGGCGCCACCTGGGCCGCCGCGATCGGCGGCTCGCTGGTCCTGCTGATCGTCTACCGCATCCTGTTCGGCAACTCACGCGACTGACACGACGGAAGGGCGGGCACCGTCGGGAGCCCGCCCTTCCTCGCACTGGCGTGCCGTCCTACCGGTAGTTCACGAACTGCAGCGCGAAGTCGAAGTCCTTGCCCTTCAGGAGGGCGATCACGGTCTGCAGGTCGTCGCGGCTCTTGGAGCTGACGCGCAGCTCGTCGCCCTGCACCTGGGCCTTCACGCCCTTCGGACCCTCATCGCGGATGATCTTCGCCACCTTCTTCGCGTTCTCCTGGGAGATGCCCTCCTCGATCGACGCGAAGATCTTGTACTCCTTGCCGGAGAGCTGAGGCTCGCCCGCGTCGAGTGCCTTCAGGGAGATACCGCGCTTGATCAGCTTGGACTGGAAGACGTCGAGGATCGCCTTGACCCGATCCTCGGAGTTCGCCTCCATCAGGATCTTCTCGCCGGACCACGAGATGGAGGCGCCCACGCCCTTGAAGTCGTAACGCTGCGAGATCTCCTTGGCGGCCTGGTTGAGGGCGTTGTCGACCTCCTGCCGCTCGACCTTCGAGACGATGTCGAAACTGGAGTCGGCCATGTCCTGTGGCTCCTTGTGTCCGGGTGTGTATCGGGTGCGTGTCGGCGTGCGCGGCGGCGGCAGCCGAGCCCGGCACAGGGCCGGACCGCATCCGCACCAGCCTAGCCACCCCGCGTCGTCGAGGGGCCGATCAATGGAGTGGCGAAGCACCCCTCCGCATCGGGTATTGTTTACGTCGTTGCCAGGGAGCACCGCCGAAAAGCGGTTCGACCGGCATCACCCCCCGGCGGTGTGCCCGAGCGGCCAAAGGGAGCAGACTGTAAATCTGCCGGCTCAGCCTTCCCAGGTTCGAATCCTGGCGCCGCCACACTGGGGAAGACCCCCTCTGATCAGGTTCTTTAGCCTGGCTGGAGGGGGTTTTTCGTTGGTCGCCATCGTTCGATTCGGCGTGGTCGTGATGCGGACGTGTCTCCCCTCGTATCGCCCGCGTCCCACCGTTGATCAGTGCGTGTCCCCCCAGACGCCCCCAGACGCCCCCAGGCGTCCCTCGGGGGTGAGCATGATCACTGTGTCGAGGCGGGTGTCTGTCCGGAGTGGGCTGTGGCTCCGGCCGGTACGCCGTTTCCGTCGCGGGGGACACTGGCCGTATGTCATCCCGTCGCAGAACCTGCCCTGTGTGCCGCCGCGAAATCGCCGTCGTCGCGGGACGCTTCGCGCGGCACGACCCGCCCGGTGAGCGGCGCAGCGGGGAACTCGTGTCGTGTTCCGGGTCCCGGCGGCAGGCGGAACTCGGAGCCGTTCAGCCGTCGTTGGACGGGTATGAGGTGCCGGACTTCCCTGGGCAACTGCCCCTGTTCTGAGCGCCACCCGCCCGCTCGATCCCGATTGTCGAACAGTCAGCCTCAGTTTCCCGCGACGGACTTCACCGCCACCGTCACCGGAGTCGACCCGCTGATCAGCTCCAGCGTCAGGCCCGCCGTCGCCCGGGTCTCCACGAGTTCCACCAGGACGGCCGCCACGTCGTCACGGGGGACAGAACCGCGGCCGGTGTGCGCCTCCAGACGGACCAGGCCGGTACCGGCGTCGTCCGTCAGCGAACCGGGGCGCAGGATCGTCCAGTCCAGGGCGTCCAGGCCACGGACGTAGGCATCGGCCTCGCCCTTGGCGCGCAAGTACACGTCGAAGACCTCGTCGCCCTGGTGGGCCGGATCCGCGCCCATGGAGGAGACGACCACGAAACGGCGTACGCCCGCCCGCACGGCAGCGTCCGCGAACAGCACGGCGGCACCCTTGTCCACCGTCTCCTTGCGGGTCGTGCCGCTGCCCGGTCCGGCGCCCGCCGCGAAGACCGCCGCGTCCGCGCCCTGCAGATACGCCGCGACCTCCTCCACCGACGCCGACTCCAGGTCGAGCAGAACCGGTTCGGCGCCCACCTCCCGCAGGTCGTTGCCCTGTTCCGCCTTGCGGATG
Organism: Streptomyces sp. NPDC001544; assembly: GCF_042894285.1. Lineage (NCBI taxonomy): Bacteria > Bacillati > Actinomycetota > Actinomycetes > Kitasatosporales > Streptomycetaceae > Streptomyces > Streptomyces sp. NPDC001544. The sequence continues at coordinate 195,927 of NZ_JBIAVN010000010.1, forward strand.
ATGCCCGCTACCTCGTATCCGCGCAGGGCGAGCAACCGCTCCAACCGCAGCGCGATCTGACCATGACCACCAGCTATGACAATGCGCATGTTTCCGACCGTACGCCCGAAGGGACGCATCCGCCGCACGACTTCGGCTCCGCCACACCGGCGGCCACCGGCCTGCCCGATCACCGGTCCGGCCGCCGGTTCAGGACAGCTCGCCCCGGCCCTGCCGCGGCAGTCCCAGTTCCGCCGCCGCGGCCGAATTGCAGTACTCGCGCACCGCGCTGGTCCGTGCCACCACACGCCCCCGGTGCACCACGATGCGGCTGTACGCCAGGGACAGGGCCGCGGCGAGGTGGTCGCCGCGCACGGCGAGCAGTTCGGCCGGGAAACCGGCCTCGACGCGCACCTCGGGCAGGCCGAGCACCGCGCGGGCGGAGGCGCTGACCGTGTCGTAGGCGTCCTCGGGGCGCAGGCCGTGCCGGGAGGCCAGCAGGTAGGCCGCCTCCAGGGGGTCGCCGCGCCCCACCGGGTTGGACACGTCCCGCAGGGCGCCGCTGCCGGCCGCGACCTGGACCCCGGCCGCGCGCAGCAGCCGTACCGGAGCCGTGCCGAGTCCCTCGACGCTCCCGCAACCGCCCTGGGGCAGGCAGACGACGGTCACACCGGCCGCCGCGAGCCGGTCCGCGATGCGTGCGGCCGCCTCGGTGGGCAGCCGGGCCAGCCCGGCGCACGGGCCGAGCGTCACGCCGGGGCGCAGGCCGCCCGCCATGGCCGCCAGCCGGGACAGGCGGGCCGGGTCTGCGGCGTCCGTGTGCAGGTCGACCGGGCAGCCGTGCTCGGAGGCGATCTCCAGCACCGCCTCCACGTAGCCGGTCGGATCAGGGTCGAGATCCGGACACCCGCCCACCACGGAGGCGCCCATCTTCATCGCGTCCCGCAGTATCGCCAGCCCGTCCGTCCCCGCCACCCCGGTCAGCACGCGTGGCACGGCCACGGCCGTCAGCTCCACCAGCCCGCGCAGGGAGCGCCGTGCCCGCAGTACGGCGGTCAATGCGCCCAGACCCTGGACGTCGCCCACGCGCACGTGCGCCCGCAGCGCCGTCGCCCCGTGGCCGAGCTGCTGCAGGGCGGCCTCGGTGGCCCGGCGCTGGACGTCGTCGGGGGCGTACGAGACCGGGCCGTCGCTCTCGGCCGACAGGGCCGTGTCGCCGTGGGCGTGCGGCTCGGCCGGGGCCGGGAGCAGCAGATACCCGGCGAGGTCCACGCGCGCGAAGCCGGCCCGGGCCGGTCCCGGGGCGAGGCTGCCGGCCGTACCGACCGCCTCGATGCGCCCGCCGCCCAGCCGTACGTCCACGGTCCGGCCGTCGGTCAGCCGTGCCCCGCACAGCAGGAGGGGCGCGGCATCGGGCTGTCCCGGCGAGCCCGGCGAGCGGGACGACGGGTCCGACGACGAGGAAGGCGGCTGCGGCTGGCTCTCGGGCATCGCGCTCCAGGGGTTCGGGGCTGCGGGGTTCGGGCTGCGAGGGTTCGTGGCTGCGGGGACGGGGGCATGATCACGCAGAGTGAGTCGAGCCTAGGGTGGCGAGTCGAGCCTGGCGGGGAGGAGCGCAATAGTCGTACCGGCGTGGTCCGTCACGGGTGGTGCTGGTCGTGGGGCATGCGGGAGGTGCCTACGAGGCCGAGAGCGCCCTGCCGGACGGGTACGGGTCGGTCGCCCGCAATGGATTTGGGTGAACGGCAGCCGAGCGTGTAATGTCTTCATCGCTCGCCCCAATAGCTCAGTCGGCAGAGCGTCTCCATGGTAAGGAGAAGGTCTACGGTTCGATTCCGTATTGGGGCTCTGATGGGAGAGGTTCCCGCCGTGAGGCGGGATCCGATCGCATCGCAGCGGTGTAGCTCAGTCGGTAGAGCAAGCGGCTCATAATCGCTGTGTCACCGGTTCAAGTCCGGTCACCGCTACACACAGTAGCCGATTGCGGGGTCGGTCCTTCAGTCGGCTACTCTTTCTTGCGTTGAATAACCTACCCGTTCGTCAAGGAGCACTCACGTGGCTGCCACCGACGTCCGCCCGAAGATCACGCTGGCCTGCGTGGAGTGCAAGGAGCGGAACTACATCACCAAGAAGAACCGGCGTAACAACCCGGACCGTCTTGAGATGAAGAAGCACTGCCCGCGTTGCAATGCGCACACCGCGCACCGCGAGACGCGATAAATCAGGCTCGTACGTGAGGCCGTCCCCGAGTGTCGGGGGCGGCCTCACGTCGTTGAACGACCCGTACCGGTCAGTAGAGCAAGCAGGAGGTGCCGAGCCCATGGCGCTCGACCAGTCCTTCGTGGGGCGGACCTACCCGCCCACCGAGCCCTATGAGGTGGGCCGGGAGAAGATCCGCGAGTTCGCCGAGGCGGTGGGGGACAGCAACCCGGCGTACACGGACGCGGAGGCCGCCAAGGCGTTCGGCCACCCCGATGTGATCGCGCCGCCGACCTTCGTCTTCGCGATCACCTTCAAGGCCGCGGGGCAGGTCATCGAGGACCCGCAGCTCGGCCTCGACTACAGCCGGGTCGTGCACGGCGACCAGAAGTTCGCCTACACCCGCCCGGTGCGCGCAGGCGACCGGCTCGCGGTCACCTCGACGATCGAGGGGATCAAGTCCCTCGCGGGCAACGACATCCTGGACATCCGCGGCGAGGTCCACGACGAGGCGGGCGAGCACGTCGTGACCGCCTGGACCAAGCTCGTGGCCCGTGCGGCGGACACGGAGGCGTGAGGAAGCGATGACGGCGAAGATCGCGTACGAGGACGTCGAGGTCGGCACCGAACTGCCGGCGCAGACCTTCCCTGTGACCCGTGCCACCCTCGTGCGGTACGCGGGTGCCTCCGGGGACTTCAACCCGATCCACTGGAACGAAAAGTTCGCCAAGGAGGTGGGCCTGCCTGACGTGATCGCACACGGCATGTTCACCATGGCGGAGGCGGTCCGAGTGGTCACCGACTGGGCCGGGGACCCCGGCGCCGTCGTCGAGTACGGCGTCCGCTTCACCAAGCCCGTCGTCGTCCCGAACGACGACCAGGGCGCCACGATCGAGGTCAGCGCCAAGGTGGCGGCCAAGCTCGAAGACAACACCGTCCGTGTCGATCTGACGGCGACCAGCGCCGGGCAGAAGGTACTCGGGATGTCCCGGGCGGTCGTACGGCTCGCCTGAGCACCCGGCCGGAAGACGGACGGCAGAGGTAAGGGGCATCCGCCAGGGGCGGGTGCCCCTTACCTGTCGAGTGCGCCTTGCTTGTTCGGGTGCTTCTTACGTGTCGGATGTCCCGCGCTGGCGAACAGCGCCCCGGCGACGTGCAGACCGGCCGCCGTGAGCAGGGCGCCGTGCAGTGACCAGTCGGCCATCGGGCCCGCGACCGCCGCGCCCAGGGCGAAGCCGGCGATCTTCAGGCTGGCGCCGGTGGTGAAGACCTGGCCGCGCAACCGCTCCGGCGCCTCCCGGTGCCGTACCGCGAACAGTGCCGTGAGCTGTGGCCCCTCCCCGGCGCCGGCAAGCACGACCGTGGCGGCCAGCAGTGCCGGGCGGCCGGTCGCGGCCAGCGCAAGGGCGGCGGCCTGCAGCAGCGCGCCGATACGGACCACCGCGTCCGGGGTGAGCCGACGGCCGGGGGAGCGGGCGAGGACGGCACTCGCGGCGAGGGACGCGACAGCGATTCCGGAGAGCAGCAACGCGCCCCGCCCGGCTCCACCGACGAACCGTGCCCCGAGTAACGGCGTACACGTGATCAGCACGCCCTGCGCCGCGCAGGAAGCGACCGACGTCACCGTGGCCCCGGCCAGGGACGGACTGCGCCCGATGCACCGCACACCGGCCGCGAGATCGCCCAACACCGCGCTTCCGTGTGGTGCCCGTCTTGCCGCCGTGTTCTGGTGCGGGTCGTCGTCCGCCGTGGTGCTTTCGTGCGGTGCCCGTCTTGCCACGGTGCTTTGGTGCTGGGCGCCGTCCACCGCGGTGTTGCGGTGGGGGTCACCGTCCGCCGCCGCGTAACGGTTTGGGTCACCGTCCGCCGCCGCGTAACGGTTTGGGTAACCGTCTGCAGCCGCGTACCGCTGTGGATCGCCATCCGCCCCCACGTTTCGGTGCGGAACCTGCCCCACCGCCCCGCTTCGAGGTGGAACGCCCTCCACCGCCGTGCCCCGGTACGGACCCCGCCCCGCCACCGGTCGCCGCGCCGGCAGTGTCCAGGCGACCGGCAGCGCCGCGGCGATGAGTGTCGCCGACAGCAGTACTGCGGCCGTGGCCCCCAGCAGCTCCGCCGTGGTGCCGGCGAGGGCGGGGCCGATGAGACTCGCGGCGCCGAAGGTCATGGCGTCGAGGGCGGTGGCGCGCGCTACCCCCTCCGGCGGGGCGACGCGGGGCAGTTGGGCGGTCCAGCCGCCCGACAGGGCGGGCCCGGACAGGCCGGTGCCGACGGCGATCACGAGCACGAGGGCGTACGGCAGGCGCCCCAGCGCCGAGAGGACCAGCAGCAACCCGGCCGCGTGCAGGGCCAGCGCGACTGCCAGCAGTCGGCCCGGCCGGGCCGACCGGTCGAGGACCATCCCGAATACGGGGCCGCCCACCGCCGCCGCAGCCGTCACGGCCGCGAGCAGCGACGACGCCTCGGCGGCCGGTCCGGCGGCCGTGAGAGCGGCCAGAAGCAGTGCCGGACCGGACATCTCGTCACCGGTGCGGGCGGCTGCCGCTCCCGTCAGGTAGACACCCGGGGAGACACCCGTGTAACGCTTTTTCATCCGGCCGACGTTACTCAGACAACGCAAAAATGCTCAATATGCGTTACGTTCGCGTCATGCCGTCCCGCGCCTCCGACTGGTCCACCCGTCACTCCGTGCTGGTCAACGCCCGTCGCGCCGCCGACCTGGTCAACGCCCTGACCGGCGACCCGGCCCCTGATCCGGACGCGGTCGCCGCCGTCCTGTGCGAGTACGGCGAGGTCGACCAACTGCGCCTGACAGTCCAGGACGTCAGGTGTATGCGGGCCGCTGCGATGCTGCTCCGCGAGGTCTTCGTCGCCGACCACGTGGACACGGCCGCCGCCACCCTCAACCGCCTTCTGCAGGAGTGCTCCGGGCCGCTGCGGCTGACCTCGCACCGGGGCGGCACACCCTGGCATCCGCATCTCGACCGTGACGACGACGCCCCCTGGGACGAGTGGCTCCTCGCGTCCTCCTGTCTGGCGCTCGCCGTTCTTGTGTGGGACCACCAGCGCTCACCCGGCCGGGTCTGCGCCTCGCCCGCCTGCGAGAACGTCTTCATCACGCAGGGGCAGGGGCCCGAGCGCCGGTACTGCTCCCGGCGCTGCGCGACCCGTGAGCGGGTCGCGGCCCACCGCCGTTCACGGCCGGGCGGCAGGACCGCTTGACGTAGTTAGTGATTGAGTACTAACTTAAGGGCATGGTCAGGATGAGCGCAGACGAGAGGCGTGAGAGCGTCGTCCGTGCGGCGATGAGCGAGTTCGCGCGGGGCGGCTATCACGGGACGTCCACCGAGGCGATCGCCAAGCGGGTCGGTGTCTCGCAGCCGTATCTCTTCCGGCTCTTCCCGGGCAAGAAGGCGATCTTCCTCGCGGCGGCCGAGCGCTGCATGGAGGAGACCATCCGTGCCTTCGAGGAGGCCGCCGACGGGCTGAAGGGCGAAGAGGCCCTGCACGCCATGGCGACCGCGTACATCCGGGTCATCGAGGAGCAGCCCGAGCGGCTGCTGATGCAGATGCAGATGTACGTCGCGGTCGCGGCGGCCGAGGAGGAGGGTGACACCGCCTTCGGCGAGTCCGTGCGGGCCGGCTGGATGCGCCTGTGGGACGTCGCGCACCTGCCGCTCGGCGCCGACGTGAACGAGACGACCACCTTCATGGCGTACGGAATGCTGGTCAACTGCCTGGTGGCGATGGGGTTTCCTCCCCAGCACCGGGTGTGGGAGGGGCTGTACCCGTCGGCGCGGGTCACGGGCCGGCTGGAGAAGTAGCGCGGGTCGAGGGGGCGGTGTCGTCGCCGCTTGCCCGTGAAAGTTAGTCAGTAATAACTAATCAGCACAACGCGAGCACTCCCTGGGGGAGAGATGCAACAGCAGAGCACACGTCGCGGGGGAGCCGCCTGGGCCCTCGTCATCACCAGCGTCGCCGGATTCATGGCGGCCCTGGACAACCTCGTCGTCACCACCGCGCTGCCCTCGATCCGCCGGGACCTGGGCGGTGCGCTGGACGACCTGGAATGGACCGTGAGCGCCTACACGCTCACCTTCGCCGTCCTGCTGATGTTCGGAGCGGCGCTCGGTGACCGCTTCGGCCGCCGACGGCTCTTCCTCGCCGGGCTCACCGTCTTCACCGGTGCCTCCGCGGCCGCCGCCATGGCACCCGGCATCGGCTCCCTCATCGCCGCCCGTGCGGTCCAGGGCGCCGGTGCGGCCGTGATGATGCCGCTCACACTGACCCTGCTGACCGCGGCCGTGCCCGCCGCCAAGCGCGGGATGGCGTACGGCATCTGGGGCGCCGTCAACGGTCTCGCGGTCGCCTCCGGGCCGCTGATCGGCGGCAGTCTCACCGAACACATCTCCTGGCACTGGATCTTCTGGCTGAACGTGCCGCTGGGCGTCGTCCTGCTGCCACTCGCCCGGCTGCGTCTCGCCGAGTCCTACGGCGCCGGCGCACGGCTCGACCTCCCCGGCACCCTGCTCGCCAGCGGCGGCCTCTTCGGGGTCGTCTACGGCCTGGTCCGCGGGCCCGCCGACGGCTGGACCGACTCCGTCGTCCTCACCGGGCTGCTCGCCGGTACCGCCCTGCTGGCCGGGTTCGTGGTGCACGGCTCCCGCGCCGAGAACCCCATGCTCCCGATGCGGCTCTTCCGCTCCCGCGCCTTCGCCGGCATCAACGCCGCCAGCCTGCTGATGTTCCTCGGCATGTTCGGCTCGATCTTCCTGCTCAGCCAGTACATGCAGGGCGTCCTCGGCTACACGCCCACCGAGGCCGGCCTGCGGATGCTGCCCTGGACCGGGATGCCGATGCTCGTCGCACCGATCGCCGGCATCCTCTCGGACCGCATCGGCGGCCGCCCGGTCGTGGCGGCCGGACTGTTCCTCCAGGCAGTCGGGCTGGGCTACCTGGCCGTCGTGGACACGACCCACGTCTCCTACGCCGCGCAGCTGCCCGGCCTCATCGTCAGCGGCATCGGCATGGCCCTGTTCTTCGCCCCGGCCGCCAACCTGGTGATGTCCAGCGTCCGCCCGCAGGAACAGGGCATCGCCTCCGGCGCCAACAACGCGCTGCGCGAGGTCGGCGGCGCCCTCGGCGTCGCGGTCATGTCCTCGATCTTCTCGGCGCAGGGCGGCTACGCGTCCGCACAGAACTTCGTCGACGGGCTGCGGCCCGCCCTCGTGACCGGCTCCGCGGTGGTCGCCCTCGCGGCGGTCGCGGCCCTGGCGATCCCCGCCCGGCGCAGCGCCTCCCGCACCGCGGAGGCGACCGGTGACCAGATCGGCGAGCTGACCGGTGACCAGGCCGATGAGCCGGCCCTGCAGCCCGCCGCCCACTGACCCGGCCACCCCCGCCACCCACTCCACGCGCGCGTACGGCCCCGTCCCGCCGACGGGGCCGTACGCGCGCGTGGAGGCTGCGCCACGGGTACGCACGGGGCGAGCGGACAGGGCTGTCGGTGCCGTCTCGTAGTCTTGAGCGCGTGCAGGAACTCCACGACGCCCCCCTCGCCCCGCTGACCACCTTCCGGCTGGGCGGCCCCGCGGCCCGGTTGGTCACCGCCACCACCGACGCCGAGGTGATCGACACCGTCCGCGAGGCCGACGCCGCCGGCACACCGCTGCTGGTCATCGGAGGCGGCTCGAACCTGGTCATCGGCGACAAGGGCTTCGACGGCACGGCCCTGCGCATCGCCACCACCGGCTTCGAACTGCGGGACGGCACACTGGAGCTGGCCGCCGGCGAGGTGTGGACCGACGCGGTCGCCCGCACCGTGGAGGCCGGCCTCGCGGGCATCGAGTGCCTGGCCGGGATCCCGGGCTCGGCGGGCGCGACACCGATCCAGAACGTCGGCGCGTACGGCCAGGAGGTCTCCTCGGTCATCACCGAGGTGATCGCCTACGACCGCCGGGCCCACGAGACGGTCACGCTGACGAACGAGGAGTGCGCCTTCTCCTACCGCCACAGCCGCTTCAAGGCCGACCCCGAGCGCTACGTGGTGCTGCGTGTCCGCTTCCGTCTGCAGGACGCGGACGGGCTGTCGGCGCCGGTCAGGTACGCCGAGGCGGCCCGCGCGCTCGGCGTCGAGCCCGGCGAGAGGGTGCCGCTCGCCGCCGCCCGCGAGACCGTCCTGAAGCTGCGCGCCGGGAAGGGCATGGTCCTGGACCCCGACGACCACGACACCTGGTCGGCCGGATCGTTCTTCACCAACCCGATCCTCGAGGACGCCCGGTTCGACGCCTTCCGCGCGCGCGTGCGGGAGCGGCTCGGCGACGGCGTGGAGCCGCCGGCCTACCCCGCGGGTGAGGGCCACACCAAGACCTCGGCCGCCTGGCTGATCGACAAGGCGGGCTTCACCAAGGGGTACGGCACCGGGCCCGCCCGCATCTCCACCAAGCACACCCTCGCCCTCACCAACCGGGGCGGTGCCACCACCGAGGACCTGCTGGCCCTCGCCCGCGAGGTCGTCGCCGGAGTCCGCGAGGCCTTCGGCATCACGCTGGTCAACGAGCCGGTGACGGTGGGCGTGAGCCTGTAGGCACGCCCGGGGCGGTCAGTACGCCACCCCCACCCCCTGCTTCACCGTCCCCGGGTCCTCGATCATCCGCAGCATCGCGTGGGCCACGTCCGCCCGCGCGATGAAGCGGCCCCCGGACGGGAAACCGCCGACGACCGTCCGGTACGAACCGGTGAGGGGCTTGTCCTGCAGCCGTGGCGGCCGCACGGACGTCCAGTCCGTGCCACTGCGGGCCAGCTCGTCCTCCATCTCCCGCAGGTCGGCGTAGACGTCCTTCAGCAGCGCCGACACGATCCTGCGCGCACCCCTGTCGAGAAGGCCGTCGCCCTCCGGCTCGGGCCCGACGGGACCCGCACTCACCACGAGCACCCGCCGCACGCCCTCGGCCTCCATGGCCCGCAGAACCGTACGGGTCAACCGGGCCGCGACCCCGGCGTCCCCGCGGCTCCGTGGGCCCAGGCCCGACAGGACGGCGTCCCGGTCGGCGACCGCGGGGCGTATCGCCTCCGGGTCGCAGAGGTCGGCGCGGAACACCTCCAGGGCCGCACCGGTCACATCGAGCCGGGCCGGGTCGCGCACCACCGCGGTGACCCGGTGCCCCGCGGTGAGCGCCTGACGGACGACCTCCTGCCCGATTCCTCCGGTGGCACCGAAAACGGTGAGATTCATGGCGTACTCCCTCCGTGCTCCTTCGTCGAAGCAACTCGGTGGGTGAGTATTCACTCACCCACCTGTCCTCTAGGGTGGGTAAGCACTCACCACCCGTCAAGCCCCCTGGGAGACGCCATGCAATCCTTGGGCGCCATGCAGCAGAAACCGGCCCGCGCCCGCATCCTCGACGCCGCCCACGAGCTGATGCTGACCGTCGGGCTCGCGCGTGCCACCACCAAGGAGATCGCCAAGGCGGCGGGCTGCTCCGAGGCGGCCCTCTACAAGCACTTCACCGGCAAGGAGGAACTGTTCATCGAGGTCCTCCGCGAACGACTGCCGGGGCTCACCCCGCTGCTGAACGGGCTCACCGCCGAACCGGGCCGCAACCCCCTCGAGGACAACCTCACCGAGATCGCCCGGCGGGCCGCCCTGTTCTACGAGCAGAGCTTCCCGATCGCGGCCTCCCTCTACGCCGAGACCCAGCTCAAGAAACGGCACGACGACGCCATGCGGGAGATGGGAACCGGCCCGCACCTGCCCATCGAAGGCCTCGACGCCTATCTCCGCGCCGAACAGGCCGCCGGCCGCATCCACCCCGACGCGGACACCTTCGCGGCCGCGTCCCTCCTCCTGGGGGCCTGCGCGCAACGGGCCTTCGCCTACGACGCCACCAGCGACGGCGAGCCGCCCCAGGTGGACCACTTCGCCCGACGGCTCGCCCGCACGCTGCTGAGCGGAATCACCGCATGAGGCTGAGGCTGCGCCAGTTCCGGCCCCGCACCGGCCCGTACCTGCACCGGGTCGTCCAGCCCCGGCAGCCCCTGCGCCACACCTGGCTGCGCGCCCCGGAGCCGCTCCCGATCGGACTGCTGGAGGGCGACCACGACGGGCTCAGCCGGCTCGCCGGCCTGTTCTCCTTCGCCGCCTACTCCCGCCGCACCATCGTCCAGGTGCCGCTGCGCGACGGCGCCCCGCCCGACGACGGCAGGGGCGAGCCGGTCGACCTCGTCCTGGCCCACCACACCCTCGGCCTGCGCCCCAGCCAGTGGCCCGAGTTGCGCGGGAAACTGCGCCAGGGCACCCCGCTGACCGTCCGCACCGACGAGGCGCGCACCGCCCGCGACGCCTCCTCCCTGCGCGAGCGGTGGGAGCGGGCGGACTTCCGGGACGAGCTGCGGCACGCCACGCATGCCCGCACGTTCTTCCTCTTCGGCAGCCGGGGCGTCTTCGCCCACACAGCCACGGAATTCGCGCAGGCGGCGGGCTGGGGGCCGCGCCAGAAAGGTGTCGCCAAGGGGTACCCGGTGCTGATGTCCGGGCTCCCGGTGCTGACCCAGCCGCCCGGCGGCGGGCATCCCGTGGAGGTGCTGATCTGCTACAGGGGGGATCCCCACCACGTCCGGTTCAGGCGGCCGGGCCGGCGAGCCAGTCGTCCACCCCGGCCAGCAGCCGGGCCCTGACCTCCTCCGGCGCCGCCGAACCCCGGATCGACTGCCGGGCCAGTTCCGCCAGTTCGGCGTCCGTGAAGTCGTGGTGCCGGCGGGCGATCTCGTACTGGGCGGCCAGCCGGGAGCCGAAGAGCAGGGGGTCGTCGGCGCCCAGCGCCATCGGAACCCCCGCCTCGAAGAGCGTGCGCAGCGGAACATCCTCCGGTTTCTCGTACACGCCCAGGGCCACGTTCGACGCCGGGCACACCTCACAGGTCACGCCCCGGTCGGCGAGCCGCTTCAGCAGCCGCGGGTCCTCCGCGGCGCGCACCCCGTGACCGATCCGCGAGGCGTGCAGGTCGTCCAGGCAGTCCCGCACGGAGGAAGGCCCGGTCAGCTCCCCGCCGTGCGGGGCCGACAGCAGACCGCCGTCCCTGGCGATGGCGAACGCCCGGTCGAAGTCCCGTGCCATGCCCCGGCGTTCGTCGTTCGACAGCCCGAAGCCGACCACGCCCCGGTCGGCATACCGCACGGCCAGCCGGGCCAGCGTGCGCGCGTCCAGGGGGTGCTTCATCCGGTTGGCCGCCACCAGCACCCGCATACCGATGCCGGTGTCCCGCGAAGCGGTCTCCACCGCGTCCAGGATGATCTCCAGCGCCGGGATCAGCCCGCCCAGCCGGGGCGCGTACGAGGTCGGGTCCACCTGGATCTCCAGCCAGCCCGAGCCGTCCCCGAGATCCTCCTCGGCCGCCTCCCGCACCAGCCGCTGGATGTCCTCGGGCTTTCTGATGCACGAGCGCGCCGCGTCGTAGAGCCGCTGGAAGCGGAACCAGCCCCGTTCGTCCGTCGCCCGCAGCCTCGGCGGCTCCCCGCTGGTCAGGGCGTCGGTGAGCGCCTCGGGCAGGCGCACGCCGTACTTGTCGGCCAGTTCCAGCAGGGTGGTGGGCCGCATCGACCCGGTGAAGTGCAGGTGCAGATGGGCTTTCGGCAGCTCAGAGACATCACGTACACGCTCCATTGGAGGATCCTGCCGCACGTCCCCGCCGTCCCGGAAGCGGATTCCCCGAACGTGGTCTTGCTCGCACAAGTGAAGGAGGGCCGGGGGCAGTAGTACTACTGCCCCCGGCCCTCCTTCGGCGGGAACGTCAGTCCTGCGCCTCCGCCAGCAGCTTCTGGATCCGGCTCACGCCCTCGACCAGGTCCTCGTCACCGAGCGCGTACGACAGCCGCAGGTAGCCGGGGGTGCCGAAGGCCTCTCCCGGGACGACCGCCACCTCGGCCTCCTCCAGGATGAGCGCGGCCAGCTCCACCGTGTTCTGCGGGCGCTTGCCGCGGATCTCCTTGCCGAGCAGGGCCTTCACCGACGGGTACGCGTAGAAGGCGCCCTCCGGCTCCGGGCAGAGGACGCCGTCGATCTCGTTGAGCATCCGCACGATGGTCCTGCGCCGCCGGTCGAAGGCCTCGCGCATCTTCTCGACGGCCGACAGGTCACCGGAGACGGCGGCCAGGGCCGCGGCCTGGGCCACGTTGGACACGTTGGACGTGGCGTGCGACTGCAGGTTCGTCGCGGCCTTCACGACGTCCTTCGGGCCGATGACCCAGCCCACGCGCCAGCCCGTCATGGCGTACGTCTTCGCCACACCGTTGACCACGATGCACTTGTCGCGCAGCTCGGGCAGGATCGCCGGCAGGGAGACGGAGACCGCGTCGCCGTAGACCAGGTGCTCGTAGATCTCGTCGGTCAGCACCCACAGGCCGTGTTCCAGGGCCCAGCGGCCGATCGCCTCGGTGTCGGCCTCGGAGTAGACGGCGCCGGTCGGGTTCGACGGGGAGACGAAGAGGACGACCTTCGTCCGGTCCGTGCGGGCGGCCTCCAGCTGCTCGACCGAGACCCGGTAGCCGGTGGTCTCGTCCGCCACGACCTCGACGGGGACACCGCCGGCCAGACGGATCGACTCCGGGTACGTCGTCCAGTACGGCGCCGGCACGATGACCTCGTCGCCCGGGTCGAGGATCGCGGCGAAGGCCTCGTAGATGGCCTGCTTGCCGCCGTTGGTGACGAGGATCTCGGAGACGTCCGGCTCGTAGCCGGAGTCACGCAGCGTCTTCGCGGCGATCGCGGCCTTCAGCTCGGGCAGGCCGCCGGCCGGGGTGTACCGGTGGTACTTGGGGTTCTTGCAGGCCTCGACGGCCGCCTCGACGATGTAGTCCGGGGTCGGGAAGTCGGGCTCGCCCGCGCCGAAGCCGATCACCGGACGCCCGGCGGCCTTGAGGGCCTTGGCCTTGGCGTCCACGGCGAGGGTGGCGGACTCGGAGATCGCGCCGACTCGGGCGGAGACCCGGCGCTCGGTGGGAGGGGTTGCAGCGCTCATGGGGCCCATGGTTCCAGACCCCGAATGTGCCGGGCACACGGGTTTCACCCACTGAACAGCATCGGGCCGAGTCGTGAACAAGGGTCCGAATTCCCACCGCGGCCAGGACGATCTTCCGTGCGGTGGTCCCGAACGGGCACTTTCTGTTCGACGCCGGGCTCGCGACCACGTACACTCTCACCTCGTTGGCCTTCAGCAGCCGCACCGCGACAGGTGCACACCGAGCACCCGGTCGGATGCGGTACGTTGGGGAGCACACAAAGGGTCGTAGCTCAATTGGTAGAGCACCGGTCTCCAAAACCGGCGGTTGGGGGTTCAAGTCCCTCCGGCCCTGCTACACACACCGCCAGGATGTGTGCGCATGTACGTACAGCAATGCACCGCCGTGCGGCTCAGAAACCGGGCGCGGCACGGCCACGACCCGGGATCAGGTGAGGACGAATGACGGACGCCGTGGGCTCCATCGACACGCCTGACGCGGATGAGGTGCAGGAGAGCCAGAAGAAGGCCCGCAAGGGTGGCAAGCGTGCCAAGAAGGGCCCGCTGAAGCGCCTCGCCATCTTCTACCGCCAGATCATCGCGGAACTCCGCAAGGTCGTCTGGCCGACGCGTAACCAGCTGTCCTCGTACACCACCGTGGTGATCTTCTTCGTCGCCATCATGATCGCGCTGGTGACCGTGATTGACTATGGGCTCAACCACGCGGCCAAGTACGTCTTCGGCTGAGCCAAGAGCGAAGGGCGCCGTGGTACCGGCGCCCGTTTTCGCATGTTCCACCCCTATGTATCCAGGAAGAAGCAGCCATCGTGTCTGACCCGAACCTGAACGACGACGCCACCGAGCCTCGCGGGGCTGCTGCCGAGACGGTGGACGACGAGCTCGACATCGTCGAGGGCGCGGACGACGAGGACGAGTTCGAGGCTGCGGAGGCCGCACTGGGTGAGCCTGCCGAGGAAACCGCCCTGCACGTCGAGGACGACGAGACGGAGTCCGAGCCCGAAGCCGAGGTCGAGGAGGCCGAGGCCGAGGAGACCGAGCCCGTCGACCCCATCGAGGCCCTCCGCGAGGAACTGCGCACCCTGCCCGGCGAGTGGTACGTGATCCACACCTACGCCGGTTACGAGAACCGCGTGAAGACCAACCTCGAGCAGCGCGCCGTCTCGCTGAACGTCGAGGACTACATCTTCCAGGCCGAGGTGCCGCAGGAAGAGGTCGTCCAGATCAAGAACGGCGACCGCAAGACGATCAAGCAGAACAAGCTGCCGGGTTACGTCCTGGTCCGCATGGACCTGACCAACGAGTCCTGGGGCGTCGTCCGCAACACCCCCGGTGTCACCGGCTTCGTCGGCAACGCCTACGACCCCTACCCGCTGACCCTGGACGAGATCGTCAAGATGCTCGCCCCGGAGGCGGAGGAGAAGGCCGCCCGCGAGGCCGCGGAGGCCGAGGGCAAGCCCGCCCCGCAGCGCAAGGTCGAGGTCCAGGTCCTGGACTTCGAGGTCGGCGACTCGGTCACCGTCACCGACGGCCCGTTCGCCACGCTCCAGGCGACCATCAACGAGATCAACCCCGACTCCAAGAAGGTCAAGGGCCTGGTGGAGATCTTCGGCCGCGAGACGCCGGTCGAGCTCTCCTTCGACCAGATCCAGAAGAACTAGTTCTTTCTGGACCCACCGCTTCCGCGCAGGTCAGGCGAACGCTCGGCGGACGCCTGACCTGCGCGGTTTTAAGCCGCGCATCTATACCCGTTATCGTTGTGCGGTATGCCTGCGTCCGGGTCGCCCCCGAACGCAGGCAGGACCCGAACCGAAAGGACCCGGAGAGCTATGCCTCCCAAGAAGAAGAAGGTCACGGGGCTCATCAAGCTCCAGATCCAGGCCGGTGCCGCCAACCCGGCTCCGCCGGTCGGCCCGGCGCTGGGTCAGCACGGCGTCAACATCATGGAGTTCTGCAAGGCCTACAACGCCGCGACCGAGTCGCAGCGTGGCTGGGTCATCCCGGTGGAGATCACGGTCTACGAGGACCGCTCCTTCACCTTCGTGACCAAGACGCCGCCGGCCGCGAAGATGATCCTCAAGGCCGCGGGCATCGAGAAGGGCTCCGGCGAGCCGCACAAGACCAAGGTCGCCAAGATCACCGAGGCGCAGGTCCGCGAGATCGCCCAGACCAAGCTCCCCGACCTCAACGCCAACGACCTGGACGCCGCCGCGAAGATCATCGCCGGTACCGCGCGTTCCATGGGCGTCACGGTCGAGGGCTGAACCCTCACCTCGTAGCAGTCATGCGGCCGTAGCCGGTCGCACGTGGCAGGGCCTGCTCGGCCCGTACCACGACTCCTTTCAGAACACACAGGAGCAGTTGTGAGCAAGCGCAGCAAGGCCCTCCGCGCTGCGGACGCCAAGATCGACCGGGAGAAGCAGTACGCCCCGCTCGAGGCCGTCCGTCTCGCCAAGGAGACCTCCACGACCAAGTTCGACGGCACCGTCGAGGTCGCCTTCCGTCTGGGTGTCGACCCGCGCAAGGCCGACCAGATGGTCCGTGGCACCGTGAACCTTCCGCACGGCACCGGTAAGACCGCCCGGGTCCTGGTCTTCGCGACCGGTGACCGTGCCGAGGCCGCGCGTGCCGCGGGCGCCGACATCGTCGGTGCCGACGAGCTGATCGACGAGGTCTCGAAGGGCCGCCTGGACTTCGACGCCGTCGTCGCCACCCCGGACCTCATGGGCAAGGTCGGCCGCCTCGGCCGCGTCCTCGGCCCGCGTGGTCTGATGCCGAACCCGAAGACCGGCACCGTCACCCCCGACGTGGCCAAGGCCGTCACGGACATCAAGGGCGGCAAGATCGAGTTCCGCGTCGACAAGCACTCGAACCTGCACTTCATCATCGGCAAGACGTCGTTCGACGACACCAAGCTGGTGGAGAACTACGCCGCGGCGCTCGAGGAGATCACCCGCCTCAAGCCGTCCGCCGCGAAGGGTCGCTACATCAAGAAGGCCGCCATCAGCACCACGATGGGCCCCGGCATCCCGGTCGACCCGAACCGCACCCGCAACCTCCTCGTCGAGGAGGACCCGGCCGCCGTCTGAGCCTCGCGCTCACCCCGGTAGCCGCGTCACGGACGTGACAAAAAAGGGCGGGCCCCGCAACCTTCCGAGGTGCGGGGCCCGTCCTTTCTTTGCGCGGTCTTCCGCGTGGCTGTCAGTGGCCTGGACTACGGTGCAGGCACACAACTCGCATAGGGGTGGGACGAGATGAAGAGCACGACCGTGCGCCGGGTGACCCTTTCCATAGCGGTGGTGACCGCCTTGACCGGGCTGGCCGCCTGCGGCACCGAGAAGACCGGCAAGGCGGGCGGCGAGAGCCTCGCGCACGTCAGCCCCGTCGCCGCCCTGCGCTCGGCCGAGAAGTCCACCGGCAAGGCCCTGTCCGCCAAGGTGCGTTCCACCACGACCATCGGCAACGCGATGTCCATGAACATGGACGGGCGCTTCGCGTGGGGCGCCGGCATGCGGGGCGACGTCACCATCACGTACACCGGCGGCAAGCTGGCCGACGCCATGCGCCAGATGGGCACGGCGTCGACGGAGGCCCGCTATCTGCCGGACGCCTGCTACACGAAGATGAGCGGGAAGCTCACCCAGCAGATGGGCGGCAAGCACTGGCTCCGCTACGGCTACGACGACCTCGCCAAGTTCGGCGGTGGCTCGGGCTCGTACATGAAGGACCAGATGCAGAACGCCACGCCGAACCAGACGGTGAAGATGACCCTGGCCTCCGGCGACGTGAAGAAGGTCGGCGAGGAGAAGGTGTCCGGCGTGCAGACCGCGCACTACTCGGGCACGGTGAGTGTCGCCGACCTCGCCGGCAAGAACAGCAACCTCGGCGCCGGCCAGCTCGCCGACCTGAAGAAGCAGCTCAAGCAGGCGGGCATCACCACGGAGACCGTCGACCTCTGGATCAACGACCAGGACCTCCCGGTGAAGAGCGTCACCAAGGCGGACATGGCGACCGGTCTGATGAGCAGCACGGTGTACTACACCGACTACGGCGTGAAGGTCTCCGTCCAGCAGCCCCCGGCCAGTGACACCAGGGACTTCAAGGATCTGATGAAGTCCCTCGGCGCTTCCGGCAGTGGCAACGTCGCCACCGGGTCCGCCACGAGCTCTTCCTGATGCGGCAGCGTGAGCGGATTTGCACGACCGCGATCCGCTCACGTACTCTCCTACAGAAGCCAAAGACCGCTGGTCGTTGCCGCGCGCTTGAATGAGGGTGCGGTGGCCGAAGGATCCGCTGAAAATGCGGGCGACCCGCGCAGGTGACTGTGGAAGAGCTCCCGGAGCAAGCGCGACCAGCGCATGTGACCGGTCGAGCCCGCCCCGTGCGCCTGCGCCGGGGCGTTTCGTTTTCCCCAGTCCTCCTTCGGGTCCGCGCGGTCAGAATCACCCGGAAGGAGGCCGAGGCTCTATGGCGAGGCCCGACAAGGCTGCCGCGGTTGCCGAGCTGACGGACAAGTTCCGCAGCTCCAACGCCGCCGTGCTGACCGAGTACCGCGGTCTCACCGTGGCGCAGCTCAAGACGCTGCGCCGGTCGCTCGGTGAGAACGCCCAGTACGCCGTGGTGAAGAACACGCTGACCAAGATTGCGGCCAACGAGGCCGGGATCACGCTGGACGACCAGCTCTTCGCTGGTCCGACGGCTGTCGCCTTCGTCACCGGTGACCCGGTGGAGTCGGCGAAGGGTCTCCGTGACTTCGCCAAGGACAACCCGAATCTCGTCATCAAGGGCGGTGTCCTTGACGGCAAGGCGATGTCCGCCGACGAGATCAAGAAGCTTGCGGACCTCGAGTCCCGCGAGGTTCTGCTCTCCAAGCTGGCGGGTGCCTTCAAGGGCAAGCAGTCCCAGACTGCGCAGCTCTTCCAGGCGCTTCCCTCGAAGCTCGTCCGCACCGTGGACGCTCTTCGCGCCAAGCAGGACGAGCAGGGCGGTGCCGAGTAATTCGGCTCGCTTTCTGACCCCGGCCGCCTGAGGCGGCAGAGGTCACAGCGGGCCAACGTACGCCCGCCACTCATGTACATCCGGCACCAGCCGAATTAGTGGAAGGATCGCCCATCATGGCGAAGCTCAGCCAGGAAGACCTGCTCGCGCAGTTCGAGGAGATGACCCTCATCGAGCTCTCCGAGTTCGTGAAGGCGTTCGAGGAGAAGTTCGACGTCACCGCCGCCGCCGCGGTCGCCGTCGCCGGTCCGGCCGGCCCGGCCGCCCCGGCCGAGCAGGCCGAGGAGAAGGACGAGTTCGACGTCATCCTCACCGGTGCCGGCGACAAGAAGATCCAGGTCATCAAGGTCGTGCGTGAGCTGACCTCCCTGGGTCTGAAGGAGGCCAAGGACCTCGTGGACGGCGCCCCGAAGCCCGTTCTCGAGAAGGTCGCCAAGGACGCCGCCGAGAAGGCCGCCGAGTCCCTCAAGGGCGCCGGCGCCTCCGTCGAGGTCAAGTAAGACCATTCGGGTCGACCACGACCTGAGCGACGGCCGAAACAGTCCCCTGGGGCTGTAACGGTCACGCACCGAGGAGCGATCATCCATCCGGGTGGTCGCTCTTCGGCGTTCCGGGGGTCCGGCCACGGTTGCCTTGCGCCTGTGACGGCGAGGGGTAAGGTGATCTTCGTCGTGGCCCCGGGGCCTCCGCTTCGGGCGCAGGGGGGCCTTGACGAACCGCACGCAGCGCGCAATTCTCAGGACGCGTCGTCACAACGATCCGAATCCGAGGCATGGATCGACGACGAAGAGGGCAGTATCAACGTGCGTTGAGGGCAGGATGCCAAGGGCGTTGACAAGAGCGGTGAGCACAGCGAGGGTCGCGAAAAACCCGCACTGGACATCAGTGTGCCAAGTGGCTACACTGACCCTTTGCGCTGCCTGTTAGCTGTCCCCTGCCCGTCACCAGGGGTCTGCCCTCACTCGTACATCGTCGACGAACGTTCCCCGACCTGGGACTTTTGTCGCTATGTATGAGAGAGGGGCCGGTACGCGCGTAGTGAGTCCGAGCCCTCGGAAGGACCCCCTCTTGGCCGCCTCGCGCAACGCCTCGACCGCGAATACGAACAACGGCGCCAGCACCGCCCCGCTGCGCATTTCCTTTGCAAAGATCAAGGAGCCTCTCGAGGTTCCGAACCTGCTCGCGCTGCAGACCGAGAGCTTTGACTGGCTGCTCGGCAACACCGCCTGGCAGAGTCGGGTCGAGGAGGCTCTGGAGAACGGTCAGGACGTCCCCACCAAGTCCGGCCTCGAGGAGATCTTCGAGGAGATCTCCCCGATCGAGGACTTCTCCGGGTCGATGTCGCTGACGTTCCGCGACCACCGCTTCGAGCCGCCCAAGAACTCGATCGACGAGTGCAAGGAGCGCGACTTCACGTACGCCGCGCCCCTCTTCGTGACGGCCGAGTTCACCAATAACGAGACCGGCGAGATCAAGTCCCAGACCGTCTTCATGGGCGACTTCCCGCTCATGACGAACAAGGGCACCTTCGTCATCAACGGCACCGAGCGTGTCGTGGTGTCGCAGCTGGTCCGTTCGCCGGGTGTCTACTTCGACTCCAGCATCGACAAGACGTCCGACAAGGACATCTTCTCCGCCAAGATCATCCCGTCCCGGGGTGCCTGGCTGGAGATGGAGATCGACAAGCGCGACATGGTCGGTGTCCGTATCGACCGCAAGCGCAAGCAGTCCGTCACCGTCCTGCTCAAGGCGCTCGGCTGGACGACCGAGCAGATCCTCGAGGAGTTCGGCGAGTACGAGTCCATGCGCGCCACCCTGGAGAAGGACCACACCCAGGGCCAGGACGACGCGCTGCTCGACATCTACCGCAAGCTGCGCCCGGGCGAGCCCCCCACGCGCGAGGCCGCGCAGACGCTGCTCGAGAACCTCTACTTCAACCCCAAGCGCTACGACCTCGCCAAGGTCGGCCGCTACAAGGTCAACAAGAAGCTGGGTGCGGACGCTCCGCTCGACGCGGGCATCCTGACCGTCGAGGACGTCATCTCGACGATCAAGTACCTGGTGAAGCTGCACGCCGGCGAGACCGAGACCACCGGTGACTCCGGCGAGACGATCGTCGTCGAGACCGACGACATCGACCACTTCGGCAACCGTCGTCTGCGCAGTGTCGGCGAGCTCATCCAGAACCAGGTCCGTACGGGTCTGGCGCGTATGGAGCGCGTCGTGCGCGAGCGCATGACGACCCAGGACGTCGAGGCGATCACGCCGCAGACCCTGATCAACATCCGGCCGGTCGTCGCCTCCATCAAGGAGTTCTTCGGCACCAGCCAGCTGTCCCAGTTCATGGACCAGAACAACCCGCTGTCCGGGCTGACGCACAAGCGTCGTCTGTCCGCGCTCGGCCCGGGTGGTCTCTCCCGTGAGCGGGCCGGCTTCGAGGTCCGTGACGTGCACCCCTCGCACTACGGCCGCATGTGCCCGATCGAGACGCCCGAAGGCCCGAACATCGGTCTGATCGGCTCGCTCGCCTCGTACGGCCGGGTCAACGCGTTCGGTTTCGTCGAGACCCCGTACCGCAAGGTCGTCGACGGCCAGGTCACCGACGAGGTGGACTACCTGACCGCCGACGAGGAGGACCGCTTCGTCATCGCGCAGGCCAACGCCACGCTGGGCGACGACCTGCGCTTCGCCGAGGCCCGTGTGCTCGTCCGCCGCCGTGGCGGCGAGGTCGACTACGTCGGCCCCGAGGACGTGGACTACATGGACGTCTCGCCGCGCCAGATGGTGTCGGTCGCGACCGCCATGATCCCCTTCCTCGAGCACGACGACGCCAACCGTGCCCTCATGGGCGCGAACATGATGCGTCAGGCCGTTCCGCTCATCAAGTCCGAGGCCCCGCTCGTCGGCACCGGCATGGAGTACCGCTCCGCCGTCGACGCCGGTGACGTGGTCAAGGCCGAGAAGGCGGGTGTGGTCCAGGAGGTCTCCGCGGACTACATCACCACCGCCAACGACGACGGCACGTACATCACGTACCGCCTGGCCAAGTTCGCCCGCTCCAACCAGGGCACCTCGGTCAACCAGAAGGTCGTCGTCGCCGAGGGCGACCGGATCATCGAGGGCCAGGTCCTCGCCGACGGTCCGGCCACCCAGAACGGTGAGATGGCGCTCGGCAAGAACCTGCTCGTGGCGTTCATGCCGTGGGAGGGTCACAACTACGAGGACGCGATCATCCTGTCGCAGCGCCTCGTGCAGGACGACGTCCTCTCCTCGATCCACATCGAGGAGCACGAGGTCGACGCCCGTGACACCAAGCTCGGCCCCGAGGAGATCACCCGGGACATCCCGAACGTCTCCGAGGAGGTCCTCGCCGACCTCGACGAGCGCGGCATCATCCGCATCGGCGCCGAGGTCATCGCCGGCGACATCCTCGTCGGCAAGGTCACGCCCAAGGGTGAGACCGAGCTGACGCCGGAGGAGCGCCTGCTGCGCGCGATCTTCGGTGAGAAGGCCCGTGAGGTCCGTGACACCTCGCTGAAGGTCCCGCACGGTGAGACCGGCAAGGTCATCGGCGTGCGCGTCTTCGACCGCGAGGAGGGCGACGAGCTTCCCCCCGGTGTGAACCAGCTGGTGCGCGTCTACGTCGCGCAGAAGCGCAAGATCACCGACGGTGACAAGCTCGCCGGCCGTCACGGCAACAAGGGTGTCATCTCGAAGATCCTGCCCATCGAGGACATGCCGTTCCTCGAGGACGGGACCCCGGTCGACATCATCCTCAACCCGCTGGGTGTGCCGTCCCGAATGAACCCGGGACAGGTCCTGGAGATCCACCTCGGCTGGCTCGCCAGCCGCGGCTGGGACGTCTCCGGTCTCGCGGACGAGTGGGCCCAGCGCCTGCAGGCCATCGGCGCCGACCAGGTCGCCCCGGGCACGAACGTCGCGACCCCCGTCTTCGACGGTGCGCGTGAGGACGAGCTCGCGGGTCTGCTGCAGCACACCATCCCGAACCGCGACGGCGAGCGCATGGTGCTCCCGTCCGGCAAGGCGCGGCTGTTCGACGGCCGCAGCGGTGAGCCGTTCCCGGACCCGATCTCGGTCGGCTACATGTACATCCTGAAGCTGCACCACCTGGTCGACGACAAGCTGCACGCCCGTTCGACCGGTCCCTACTCGATGATCACCCAGCAGCCGCTGGGTGGTAAGGCCCAGTTCGGTGGCCAGCGCTTCGGCGAGATGGAGGTGTGGGCCCTCGAGGCCTACGGCGCCGCCTACGCCCTCCAGGAGCTGCTGACCATCAAGTCCGACGACGTCACCGGCCGCGTGAAGGTCTACGAGGCCATCGTCAAGGGCGAGAACATCCCCGAGCCCGGCATCCCCGAGTCCTTCAAGGTGCTCATCAAGGAGATGCAGTCGCTCTGCCTGAACGTGGAGGTGCTGTCCAGCGACGGTATGTCCATCGAGATGCGTGACACCGACGAGGATGTCTTCCGCGCTGCGGAGGAGCTCGGCATCGACCTGTCCCGGCGCGAGCCGAGCAGCGTCGAAGAGGTCTGACGGGAGTCCGGTAGGGGCCTCGCCACCGTGTGAGGCCCCCGCCGACCCCCAGGCCCCCGTTTCAGACCACAGACTTACGACCCTGAGAGGGATTGACGCATAGTGCTCGACGTCAACTTCTTCGACGAGCTCCGGATCGGCCTGGCCACCGCTGACGACATCCGTCAGTGGAGCCACGGCGAGGTGAAGAAGCCCGAGACCATCAACTACCGCACCCTCAAGCCCGAGAAGGACGGACTCTTCTGCGAGAAGATCTTCGGTCCGACCCGGGACTGGGAGTGCTACTGCGGCAAGTACAAGCGCGTCCGTTTCAAGGGCATCATCTGCGAGCGCTGCGGCGTCGAGGTCACCCGCGCCAAGGTGCGTCGTGAGCGGATGGGCCACATCGAGCTGGCCGCGCCCGTCACGCACATCTGGTACTTCAAGGGTGTCCCGAGCCGGCTGGGCTACCTGCTCGACCTGGCTCCCAAGGACCTCGAGAAGGTCATCTACTTCGCGGCGTACATGATCACGTACGTCGACGAGGAGCGCCGCACCCGCGACCTGCCCTCCCTGGAGGCGCACGTCTCCGTCGAGCGCCAGCAGATCGAGAACCGCCGCGACGCCGACCTCGAGGCCCGCGCCAAGAAGCTCGAGTCCGACCTGGCCGAGCTGGAGGCCGAGGGCGCCAAGGCCGACGTGCGCCGCAAGGTGCGCGAGGGCGCCGAGCGCGAGATGAAGCAGCTGCGCGACCGCGCGCAGCGCGAGATCGACCGCCTCGACGAGGTGTGGACCCGGTTCAAGAACCTCAAGGTCCAGGACCTCGAGGGCGACGAGCTGCTCTACCGCGAGCTGCGTGACCGCTTCGGCACGTACTTCGACGGTTCGATGGGTGCCGCGGCGCTGCAGAAGCGCCTGGAGTCCTTCGACCTCGACGAGGAGGCCGAGCGTCTCCGCGAGATCATCCGCACCGGCAAGGGCCAGAAGAAGACCCGTGCGCTGAAGCGGCTGAAGGTCGTGTCCGCGTTCCTGCAGACCTCCAACAGCCCCAAGGGCATGGTCCTCGACTGCGTCCCGGTCATCCCGCCGGACCTGCGTCCGATGGTGCAGCTGGACGGTGGCCGCTTCGCGACCTCCGACCTGAACGACCTGTACCGCCGTGTGATCAACCGCAACAACCGTCTGAAGCGGCTCCTGGACCTCGGTGCCCCGGAGATCATCGTCAACAACGAGAAGCGCATGCTTCAGGAGGCTGTTGACGCCCTCTTCGACAACGGTCGTCGCGGCCGTCCGGTGACCGGTCCCGGTAACCGCCCGCTGAAGTCCCTCAGCGACATGCTGAAGGGTAAGCAGGGCCGCTTCCGTCAGAACCTGCTCGGTAAGCGTGTGGACTACTCCGCGCGTTCCGTGATCGTCGTCGGTCCGCAGCTCAAGCTGCACCAGTGCGGTCTGCCGAAGGCGATGGCGCTGGAGCTGTTCAAGCCGTTCGTGATGAAGCGCCTGGTCGACCTGAACCACGCGCAGAACATCAAGTCGGCGAAGCGCATGGTGGAGCGCGGCCGCACGGTCGTGTACGACGTCCTCGAAGAGGTCATCGCCGAGCACCCGGTGCTGCTGAACCGTGCTCCCACCCTGCACCGCCTCGGCATCCAGGCCTTCGAGCCGCAGCTGGTCGAGGGCAAGGCCATCCAGATCCACCCGCTCGTCTGCACCGCGTTCAACGCGGACTTCGACGGTGACCAGATGGCCGTGCACCTGCCGCTGTCCGCGGAGGCGCAGGCCGAGGCCCGCATCCTGATGCTGTCCTCGAACAACATCCTCAAGCCGGCCGACGGCCGTCCGGTGACGATGCCGACCCAGGACATGGTCCTCGGTCTGTTCTTCCTCACCACCGACGGCGAGCTGCGTGACACCAAGGGCGAGGGCCGGGCGTTCGGCTCCACGGCCGAGGCGATCATGGCGTTCGACGCCGGCGAGCTCGCGCTGCAGTCGCCGATCGACATCCGCTTCCCGGTGGGTACCATCCCGCCGCGCGGCTGGACCCCGCCGGAGCGCGAGGAGGGCGAGCCCGAGTGGCAGCAGGGTGACTCGTTCCGCCTGCGCACCACTCTGGGCCGCGCGCTCTTCAACGAGCTGCTGCCCGAGGACTACCCGTTCGTCGACTACTCGGTGGGCAAGAAGCAGCTCTCCGAGATCGTCAACGACCTCGCCGAGCGCTACCCCAAGGTCATCGTGGCGGCGACGCTCGACAACCTGAAGGCGGCCGGCTTCTACTGGGCGACCCGTTCCGGTGTCACCGTGGCCATCTCCGACGTCGTCGTTCCCGAGGCGAAGAAGGAGATCGTCCGCGGGTACGAGGCGCAGGACGAGAAGGTCCAGAAGCAGTACGAGCGCGGTCTCATCACCAAGGAAGAGCGCACTCAGGAGCTCATCGCGATCTGGACCAAGGCGACCAACGAGGTCGCCGAGGCGATGAACGAGAACTTCCCCAAGACGAACCCCATCTTCATGATGGTTGACTCGGGTGCCCGAGGAAACATGATGCAGATGCGGCAGATCGCCGGTATGCGTGGTCTGGTGTCGAACGCGAAGAACGAGACCATCCCGCGTCCGATCAAGGCGTCCTTCCGTGAGGGCCTCTCCGTGCTGGAGTACTTCATCTCCACGCACGGTGCCCGTAAGGGTCTGGCGGACACCGCCCTGCGTACCGCCGACTCGGGTTACCTGACCCGTCGTCTGGTGGACGTCTCGCAGGACGTCATCATCCGCGAGGAGGACTGCGGTACCGAGCGCGGCCTGAAGCTGAAGATCGCCCACCGTGGCGCCGACGGTGTGCTGCGCAAGGCGGACGACGTCGAGACCAGCGTCTACGCCCGCATGCTCGCCGAGGAAGTCGTCATCGACGGCAAGGTGATCGCGCCGGCCAACGTGGACCTCGGCGACGTGCTGATCGACCAGCTCGTGCACCACGGTGTCGAGGAGGTCAAGACCCGCTCGATCCTGACGTGCGAGTCCCAGGTCGGCACCTGCGCCATGTGCTACGGCCGCTCGCTCGCCACCGGCAAGCTGGTCGACATCGGTGAGGCGGTCGGCATCATCGCCGCCCAGTCCATCGGTGAGCCCGGTACCCAGCTGACGATGCGTACCTTCCACACCGGTGGTGTGGCCGGTGACGACATCACCCAGGGTCTGCCGCGTGTCGTCGAGCTCTTCGAGGCCCGTACCCCGAAGGGTGTCGCCCCGATCTCCGAGGCCCAGGGCCGCGTGCGGATCGAGGAGACCGAGAAGACCAAGAAGATCGTCATCACGCCGGACGACGGCAGCGACGAGACGGCCTACCCGATCTCGAAGCGTGCCCGGCTCCTGGTCAGCGAGGGCGAGCACGTCGAGGTGGGCCAGAAGCTCACCGTGGGTGCCACCAACCCGCACGACGTGCTGCGCATCCTGGGTCAGCGTGCCGTCCAGGTCCACCTGGTCGGCGAGGTCCAGAAGGTCTACAACTCGCAGGGTGTGTCGATCCACGACAAGCACATCGAGATCATCATCCGGCAGATGCTGCGCCGTGTGACGATCATCGAGTCCGGCGACGCCGAGCTGCTGCCCGGCGAGCTGGTCGAGCGCTCGAAGTTCGAGACCGAGAACCGTCGTGTGGTCCAGGAGGGCGGTCACCCGGCCTCCGGTCGTCCGCAGCTCATGGGTATCACCAAGGCCTCGCTGGCGACCGAGTCCTGGCTGTCGGCGGCGTCCTTCCAGGAGACGACCAGGGTCCTCACGGACGCGGCGATCAACGCCAAGTCCGACTCCCTGATCGGCCTCAAGGAGAACGTCATCATCGGTAAGCTCATCCCGGCCGGTACGGGTCTGTCCCGCTACCGCAACATCCGGGTCGAGCCGACCGAGGAGGCCAAGGCCGCGATGTACTCGGCCGTGGGCTACGACGACATCGACTACTCGCCGTTCGGCACCGGCTCCGGCCAGGCCGTTCCGCTGGAGGACTACGACTACGGTCCGTACAACCAGTAAGCGAGCGATCGCATGAAGGGCGGTCATCCCGTTACGGGGTGACCGCCCTTCGGCGTGTGTGCGGGTCAGGTGCCGGGGGTGTCAGCCGTACTGCTGGAGGTACGGCTGCAGGTGGTGCAGCCGGGTGTGGTGGTCCGGGTGCGAGGACAGCAGCTTGGCCAGGGAGCTCTCCTCGACGGGGACACCCCCGTTCTGTGCGGCCAGCGCGGCCTTCTCCTGCTCCTCCGCCTGGTGGAGCTTGTGCAGTACGCCGACCAGCATGGGCGCGAAACCGAGGGCGGCCGCGTGCTCGTCGGCGCGCAGCTCGGAGCGCCGGCCGACGGCGGCGAGCGCGTACGGCACACCGAGGATCAGCAGCGGCAGACCGTACAGCGTGCTGACGGTCGCCACGGCGAGACCGCCGACGAGCATCACGACGAAGGCGACGCCGAGGCAGCCGAAGGCCTTGGAGACGTGGAAGGCGACGGTGGAGACGGCCTTCAGCACGCGCCAGGCGATGCGCCCGGGCAGCGCGTACCAGTAGCCGAGCAGACCGGACCAGGCGTGGCCGCCGACGTGGTGGCCCAGTTCGTGGGCCAGGACGGCGGCGAGTTCGCCGTTGGGCAGGTTGTTCATGGCGAACCGGGTGACACCGACGATGTGGCCGGCCGCCGCGACCGCGTTCAGGGCGTCGCTGTCCTCGACCCAGAGTTCGTAGGTGCGTCCCTCGATGCCGGCCCGCGCCGTGACTTCCCGCCAGACCGGTTCGAGTTTGGCTCGTTCTTGTGGAGTGGGGTAGCGCAAACGGAGCAGATGGCGCGCGAGGGCGCTTTCCGTCGGGCGGTGGAAGACGAGTGCGCCGCTGGCGAGCCAGAGCAGGATCACGACGAACGCGAGGTCGCCGAAGAAGAGGGAGATCAGGCCGACTACGAAGAGGCTGCACAGGAAGTTCGGCAGGTAGAGCAGCAGGGCACCGATCGCTGTCGCGTCCGTGCGGCGCTGGTGGGCCGAGATGTGGACGCGGCGGGCGTCGGTGCTGATGTGGTGGGGATGG
Source organism: Streptomyces sp. NPDC001544 (assembly GCF_042894285.1). Taxonomy (NCBI): domain Bacteria; kingdom Bacillati; phylum Actinomycetota; class Actinomycetes; order Kitasatosporales; family Streptomycetaceae; genus Streptomyces; species Streptomyces sp. NPDC001544. Next base: position 223,704 of record NZ_JBIAVN010000010.1, read on the forward strand.
GCGGTGTCGTCGGCCGCCGTCGGGGCGGACGACGGCGGGGCGCCCGGTGGGGCCGCGGGGGGCGTTAGGGGGTACTGCGGGGGCTGCGGGGGCTGCGGGTACTGCGGCGGTATGGGCGCCGAGGACGCCGGGTACTGGGGCGCCGCCTGGGGGTACTGCGGGCCGGCCTGCTGCGGGTACTGCGGTGCGGACTGCGGGTACTGCGGTGCGGACTGCGGGTACTGCGGTGTGGTCTGCTGCGGGTACGGGGGCGCTGACTGCGGGTACTGGGGCGGTTGCCGGTGTCCCGGGTACTCCGGTGGTGAGGGCGGCTGGGTCATGGTCGTTCCTTCGGTTCGTGCTTCTCGAGCGGTGTGCGTCGTGCTTCGGGGAGGGGCCGGTGGGGCGGGGACGGGGGCGGTCAGCCGATCAGCAGGGAGGCGGGCAGCAGGACCGTGCCGGTGCAGAAGGCGATCAGCCCGGTGCGGATCCACTGGTGCTTGCGGGCGGCGATGCGGCTCATCTCGGCGAGGGCGGCCGTCAGCCCCGTCGTCGGGTCGCGGTGGGTGTCCGCGAGCGCGGCCTCCAGCCGGCCCATCCGGACGGCCTGGCGGATGTCGCCGAAGTAGGACAGGGGACGGCCCGGTGCCCATGTCCCGGAGCCGAAGCGGGGCAGGACGGCCAGCAGCAGGGCGAAGAGCGACAGGCCGAGCGCCACGGTGCCCGCCCACCACAGCGCCGTGGCGGTCCAGGACAGGTCGGACGGTGTCCAGTCGCGCCCGGCGAGCAGGCCGCTGAACACGCCCGCGGTCATCCCGAGCGCCGCGACCAGCACGGACGCCTTGCTGTCGGCCCGGGCGACCTCGTTGCGCAGCTCCGAGAGGAGCCGCTCGCACACGGGGACCAGGTCGGCGGGGGCGGGGCTGGTCATGAGCTGTCGTCCTCCGAGGCCTGGTCGGGCTGGGTAGGAGCGCTCCCGTATCCGGGCGGTGGCTGCCACGCCGGGGACTCGGACGGGGGCTGGGGCGGGGCCGCGGGGACAGGCGGGGGCACGGGTGCCGGGCCGGCCACGGGCGGTTGCGGGCCCGGCGCCGGGACGGCCGTCGGCGCAACCGGTGGTGCGGCCGGCGGCGCGACGGGTGGTGCGGCCGGTGAGGGCGGAGGAAAGGCGGCCGTGGCAGGCGGAGCTGCCGGGAACGGAGGCGGCGGGGTGAAGGCACCCGGGCCGGGCGCTCCGTACGGCCCCGGGACGGGCGGCATGGCGGACGTGCCGTACGGCCCCGGGACGGGCGGCATGGCGGACGTGCCGGACGGCCCCGGGACGGGCGGCACGGTGGGTGTTGCGGACGGGCCCGGGAAGCCGCCCGCGCCGGGCGTCCCCTGCTGCCCCTCCCCGGGGGACTCGGGGTAGGCCGGGCCGTCACCCGCCGCCAGCGGCGGAGGCGTCTGCGGCACACCGGGCAGCCGCTGGTTGAGGATGTCGTTGACCGTGCGCAGGGCCAGTTGCTTGGGACCCTCCAGCTCCCAGTTCTCCGCCGCGTCCCCGTTCAGCAGCTGCTTCACCAGCTCCATCTGGTCCTGGATCATGCGGAGTTGGTCCTGCCGCATGCTGTTCATCACGAGGTGGGAGTCCTCCGGGTGCTGGGCGAGGTGCAGCGCCCAGGCGTGCACGCCGCCCTGCTGGAGGTGGTACTGGTAGAAGTTGATCTTCTCCGCCTCCACGCGCTGGAGTTCCAGCTGTTGCTGACTCGCCAGCAGCGCCTGCTGGTGCTGCCAGTGCTGCTGCTGGAGCAGGTAGGCCTGCTGCTGCTGGCCGTACGCCATGGCCCGTTCGATCTGCAGCGCGTCCTGCTGGCGGCCCCGGCGGTCGATCGCGACGTCGATGCCCATGCCCTGCTCCGCCGCGAGGATCTGCTCGGCGGCGGAGTGCTGGATGGCCTGCTTGCGCATCTCGTGGTCGAGGTTGGCCTGGTCCCGGCGCACCCGCAGCGTCCAGGTGACCTGGAGGCCGGCGGTGGCGCCGAGCGGACCCAGCAGTTTCATCCGCTCCAGCAGCTCCGCCTCCGCCGCCGCACTGTCGGTCACGGCGAACCGGCGCGTCACCGGCCGGGCCGCCTCCTGGAGCTCACCGAGCAGCAGCTTCGGCACGTCCCGGTACCCGGTGGCCACGAACCGGGCCGGGTCCAGCACCTGCCAGGACAGGTCGACCTCCGCCGTGAACTCGAGCGCGTCGTTGTCACTGGGCAGCAGCAGGTCGGACGTGTACGGGTGCACGCCCATGTCGACCTCGTAGACGGACGTGTAGTGGTTGGCCACGATCTCCGCGCGCGTGGGCCGCTCGGGCGGCAGGTACGGCCTGTACTCGCCGCGGGCGGTGGAGAAGACCAGGGCGTTGTCGATACGGACGTACGACTTGAGGTTGAAGTCGAAGCGGGACAGCTGGCGCACGGTCAGGACCGGGTCGATCAGTTGCGAGTGCCGGTCGGCCTGTTGCTGCCACTCGGGCTGGCGGAAGGTGGGCATGTGCGGATCTCTCCTGTGCGGCCCCGCGGACGGGCGGGAGGTGTGGTGGGCTCAGCGGGTGGGAAGCGTGGTCAGCAGACGGGCCGCGACCTCGGGCGGGGGATTGCCGTCCTCGCCGGACATGGTGCGCAGCAGGTGGCTCAGCCGCTGGTGTTCGGTGGGCGTGGTGACGAGCGTGGGCAGCAGGGCGGCCAGCGCCCACTCGGCGGCGGTGGCGCGGTCGGCGACCAGCACCCACTCGCGCAGCACCTCCAGCGCCGGCCGGGCGGAACCCGGGTCGGCCAGCGCGGCCCGCCACAGGTACGGGATGCCCTGCGCCGGGGCGTCACCGTCGGTCACCGCGCGGGCGTACCAGGCGAGGACCAGCGGGGTGCCGTAGCGCTCGTCGCCCTCCTTGCGGCGGCAGGCGCCCACGAAGCCGGCGAGTGTGAGGTCGCGGACCGCACGGTCGTCGTCGAGGTGGCCGCGCAGTTCGGCGAGGACCCGGTCGCTGGCCGGGGACAGCAGCAACAGCTCGACCGCTTCGGCGAGTTCGCGGGCCATCGACTCGTCGAGGTCACCGGGCCCGTCCTCGTAGAGCCGCCGCACGGCTCCGCGCAGCGCCGCCAGCGCCTGTTCCGGCCGTTCGGGGCCGATGAGTCCGTACGACCGCACGGCCACCCAGCGCAGCCGCGCGTCGTCGCCCTCGCACCAGGTGTCGAGGATGCGCGGGATGTTGGGGGTGTCGATGAGGTGGGCGAGGGTGAGCGCGTTGACGGCGACGAGCCGCTGCCGGAACCGCTTGGACGTCGCCCAGGGCTCGATGACCAGCGCCATCGCCGACGGCAGGTCGGTGCGGGCGAGGACGGCGACGGTGGAGGCGGCGCGGGTGCGCACCAGCGGGCGGCCGTCGTCGGCCAGTTGGCGCAGCCAGGCGATGAGGGCGGGCCGGGCGGAGGGGTGGCCGGTCCACACCTCGCGCAGCAGGACCAGAGAGGCCCGCTCGTCGCGGAACCTCGCCTTCTGCTGGGTGACGGGACCCCACTCGGTGTGCTCGTCGTCCTCGTACCGCTCGGCGCGGGCCAGTTGGAGGCGCTTGCCGACGTGCGTGCCGAAGACGGGGACCTCCGGGACGCGGGAGGGGTCCTCGGTCTCCTGCAGGAACCGGTAGAGCAGGTCGCTCAGTTCGGCGGTGAGCGCGTACGGGCCACCGTCGAAGGCGGCCAGGGCGACGAGGAACGCCTTGTCACGCAGGTGGACCGTGTGCTCGTCCTCCTCGAACCACTCCTGGACCTGGTTCTCCAGCGAGCCCAGCGAGAAGTCGGCGACCGCCCGCTCGGAGGCCTCCCCGGCCGCGTACTCGCCGAGGACCTGCGCGAAGGCGGTGACCTCGCGCAACTGGTGTCCGCGCGCCAGGAATTCGGTGACGGCCGTGAGCCCGAGCAGCTTCTCGGCGGTCGCCTCGTCGGTGCGGGTGCGCAGATGCGCGGCGAGGACGTCGGCGGTGGCGGGCGGACGCCACTCCACGGCCGCCACGTCCTCCAGTACGGCGGTGGGGCCGAGGGTGACGACCAGATAGGCGTCCTGCTCGGCGAGGCGGTCCCTGGCGGCGAGCAGGTGCGGTTCGCGCAGCGGACGGTCGCGGCGGGTGGCGAGGTCGCACACGACGTAGCCGCGGGCCTTGTCCTCGGCGGTGAACCGCTCGGCGAGCTCGCTCGGGTCGGTGTCGCGCACCAGGGTGCGCACGGGGTCGGCGCCCAGACGGTGCAGCAGCATCAGGGCGGCGGTGCGCCGACCGGTGAACCGGGCGCCGGACAGGACCAGTACGCGGTCGCGGCGCAGCCGCTCGAGCAGGCCGGCCATGAACTCCTCGTCGGCGACGAAGGTCCTCGCCAGGCGCTCCAGGGTGGTCCGCGGCACCTCGCCGGAGGCCGAGGCGGGCGCGGACAGGCCGGGTATCGCGAAGTGGTACTCGGTCTTGCTGCCCATGATGACGTCGCCGGTGACCCGGCCGCCGCTGACGCCGTGCTGGTCGCGGCCGGCGAGGCCGCCGCCGAAGCGGGACCGGTCGCCGACGTTCATGGTGCGCGGGCTGTGGTCGATGAGGTCGCGCCGGGCGGCCCACGCGTCCTGCGGCTGGTCGCGCTCCTCGTCGGTCTCGGCGGGACGCTGCTGCCGGTCCTCCTCGGGGGCGGGCGGCTCAGCGGCCTCCGGAGCGTTGCCCGGGGCCGGTCTGCCGCTCTCCGGCTGTTCGGGAGTGCTCACGCGCTCTCACCCCGCTCATGGCCGCCCAGGCTGACGTCGCCGTTGACCGTGCCGCCGCTGACGCCGTGCTGGTCGCCGCCGACCAGGCTGCCGCCGAAGGACGGCGCGCCGCCGTTGAAGTGGAAGACCGCACCCGGCGCCGGGGCTCCCCGTTGTCCGTCCGGCGCCGGGCGGTCCTCGGGGGGCCCGCCCTGCATGGGTACCCGAGGCGCCGGGCGGTCCCCCGATCCGCCCGGCGCCTCCCCTTCCCCCGTCCCACGGTGGTCCGTGCCGTCTGCCGCTTCCGCGGTCTCCTCGGTCCCTCCAGTGCCCTCGGCCGCTTCGGCGGGGGCCGGCAGCGGACCGTGCAGCCACGCCGTCAGCGGGCCGTTCTTGCTGCCCAGGGTCACCCTGCTGAAGTCGGTGGCCGGGATGCCCGGGTGGTCGTGGCGCACGACTCCCTCGTACAGGGCGTCCGAGACGCACAGGGCGAAGTCGCCGGCGCGCTCGCGCAGGGCGGCGCGCAGCATGTCCGCGTCCAGCAGGCGGCAGGCGTGGTTGAGGTCGGCGCCGACCCAGCCGCCGTGCTGGTCCACGGCCACCCAGCCGGTGGCCAGGACCCCGCGCAGCCGGATCTGCGCGGAGCGGGACGCCATGCGGTTGACCGTCCGCAGCTGGGCCGGCACCTCGGTGAGCAGGGCCCGCAGCAGGGCGGTCACGGGGGCACCCGCGTCGATCAGTTCCATCACGGAGTCCCCGCGGTCGGCCCGCAGCCGCCGGGTCACGTCGACGCCGGCGCTGTCCAGCGTGCGGTCCGTGATGTCGTAGAGCATCCGCCGCAGATAGGCCTGCTCCACGTCGTCCCGGTCACTGAACCTCTCGATGTCGAGCAGCAGGATCGTCCGGATAACGGGGTCGCTCATCGTCGCCTCTCGAGGGGTGGGCCGGGCAGACCTGAAGACTGCTGGTCCCGGCGGTGCTCCTGTGAGGGCGGATGACCCACTTCAAGTGTGACGGGATGCACAGAAGACGCAGTGGGGCATGTGCGTTCGCTGTTCCGGACGCCTCCGGGCACCGCTCGCCCGGGCGGTTTTCACCGCTCGCTCGGCCCCGGAGGCGAGGGGATCCCGGGCGCCGGGTCCGTCGCCGCGATACGGCGGAGGATGTCGGGGCGCATGATCAGCATGGTGCGGCGGCCCGTGGCGACGGCGTCCTTGTCGCGCAGTTCCTTCAGCAGGCGCTGCACCATCTCCCGGGAGGCGCCCACCGAACCGGCGAGTTCCTGTTTGCTCAGCGGTACGGCGAGTTCGATGCCGGCCGGTGTCCGGCGGCCGTGGGTGCGGGCCAGATCGAGGAGCAGGACCGCGAACCGCTCCCGCACGCTCAGCGACGCGAACTCCAGCCGGCGCCGGTCGGCCGCGCGGGTGCGGTCCGCGGTGAGACCGAGCAGGGCGAAGGAGACGGCGGGTGAGCGGCCCAGGAAGTCCCGGAAGCGCTCGCGTTCCACCGCCACCGCCCGCACCTCCTCCAGCGCGGTGACCGTCGCCGACCGGGAGCGCCCGGTCAGCGCGGCCGACTCGCCGACGACGTCACCGGGGCCGCGCAGTGCCAGCAGCGCCTCGTAGCCGTTGGCCGCCGACGCGGTCACCTTCGTCCAGCCGTGCACCAGGAACAGCACGTGCGCCGACGGTTCGTGCTGCCGGATCAGGATGGTGCGGGGGGTGAAGTCCAGGGTGCGGCCGAGGGCCAGCAGCGCGGAGCGGTCCTCGCTCTCCAGCCGGGCCAGGAACGGCACCCGGTCGTCCAGGCCACCGTCGTCCGGTGAGTACGCCGGCGTCCACGTCGTCATGTTCGGCCCCCCGATCACCCGCAGCGGACGGATCAACGTACAGAAAGCGTGCGGACGCGGAGCGTGGAAGAGCGCGAATCAGCCAATGACTGAAGATCGTTCCGGTCGTCGGGACAACCGGGATGAATCACGGCAGGACGGACGGGGCACCCGGCGTGTCGTGGCGCGCTCCATTTGTTTTGACCGAAGTCCGTGAGCTAGGTACGCTCAGACCTTGTGCCTGGGGTGTGCCCTGGCTCCCGTGCGTGCCTTCAAACCGCATAGTGAGCCGTAACCGGCCACCGTAATCTGCGCCTTCCTCGCCTAGCGGTGAGAGTCTGCCGGATTCGACACACCCGACCGCGTGGGTCGGCGACGTTCCAGGTTAGCTTCACCATTCGGCACACAGAAACCGGAGAAGTAGTGCCTACGATCCAGCAGCTGGTCCGCAAGGGCCGGCAGGACAAGGTCGAGAAGAACAAGACGCCCGCACTCGAGGGTTCCCCTCAGCGTCGCGGCGTCTGCACGCGTGTGTTCACGACCACCCCGAAGAAGCCGAACTCGGCCCTGCGTAAGGTCGCGCGTGTGCGTCTGACCAGCGGGATCGAGGTCACCGCTTACATTCCGGGTGAGGGACACAACCTGCAGGAGCACTCCATCGTGCTCGTGCGCGGCGGCCGTGTGAAGGACCTGCCGGGTGTTCGCTACAAGATCATCCGCGGCTCGCTCGACACCCAGGGTGTCAAGAACCGCAAGCAGGCTCGCAGCCGTTACGGCGCCAAGAAGGAGAAGTAAGAATGCCTCGTAAGGGCCCCGCCCCGAAGCGCCCGGTCATCATCGACCCGGTCTACGGTTCTCCTCTGGTGACCTCCCTCATCAACAAGGTGCTGCTGAACGGCAAGCGCTCCACCGCCGAGCGCATCGTCTACGGCGCCATGGAGGGTCTGCGTGAGAAGACGGGCAACGACCCGATCATCACGCTGAAGCGCGCACTGGAGAACATCAAGCCGACCCTCGAGGTCAAGTCCCGCCGTGTCGGTGGTGCGACGTACCAGGTTCCGATCGAGGTCAAGCCCGGTCGCGCCAACACGCTCGCGCTGCGCTGGCTGGTCGGTTACTCCCGCGCCCGTCGCGAGAAGACCATGACCGAGCGTCTGCTCAACGAGCTTCTCGACGCCTCCAACGGCCTCGGTGCCGCTGTGAAGAAGCGCGAGGACACGCACAAGATGGCCGAGTCCAACAAGGCCTTCGCGCACTACCGCTGGTAGTCGCTACCCACATCGAGACCGAGAGAAGACTGAAGCCTTATGGCTACCACTTCACTTGACCTGGCCAAGGTCCGCAACATCGGGATCATGGCCCACATCGACGCGGGCAAGACGACCACCACCGAGCGGATCCTGTTCTACACCGGTGTGTCGTACAAGATCGGTGAGGTCCACGACGGCGCTGCCACCATGGACTGGATGGAGCAGGAGCAGGAGCGTGGCATCACGATCACCTCTGCTGCCACCACCTGTCACTGGCCGCTGGAAGACGTCGACCACACCATCAACATCATCGACACGCCGGGCCACGTCGACTTCACCGTCGAGGTGGAGCGTTCGCTGCGCGTCCTCGACGGTGCCGTGACGGTGTTCGACGGCGTCGCCGGTGTTGAGCCGCAGTCCGAGACGGTGTGGCGTCAGGCGGACCGCTACGGCGTTCCGCGTATCTGCTTCGTGAACAAGCTCGACCGCACCGGCGCCGAGTTCCACCGCTGCGTCGACATGATCAGCGACCGCCTCGGCGCGCAGCCGATCGTGATGCAGCTCCCCATCGGTGCCGAGGCCGACTTCAAGGGCGTCATCGACCTCGTGACGATGAAGGCCCTGGTCTGGTCCGCCGAGGCCACCAAGGGCGAGATGTACGACACCGTCGACATCCCGGACACGCACGCCGAGGCTGCCGAGGAGTACCGCGGCAAGCTGCTCGAGGCCGTGGCCGAGAACGACGAGGAGCTCATGGAGCTGTACCTGGAGGGCCAGGAGCCTTCCGTGGAGCAGCTCTACGCCGCGATCCGTCGTATCACCATCGCGTCCGGCAAGGGCACCGGCACCACCGTGACCCCGGTGTTCTGCGGCACCGCGTTCAAGAACAAGGGCGTCCAGCCCCTGCTCGACGCGGTCGTGCGCTACCTGCCGTCCCCGGTCGACATCGAGGCCATCGAGGGCCACGACGTCAAGGACCCCGAGGTCGTCGTCAAGCGCAAGCCGTCCGACGAGGAGCCCCTCTCGGCGCTGGCGTTCAAGATCATGAGCGACCCGCACCTCGGCAAGCTCACCTTCGTCCGGGTCTACTCGGGCCGCCTGGAGTCCGGCACCTCGGTGCTGAACTCCGTCAAGGGCAAGAAGGAGCGCATCGGCAAGATCTACCGCATGCACGCGAACAAGCGTGAGGAGATCGACGCGGTGGGCGCCGGCGACATCATCGCCGTCATGGGTCTGAAGCAGACCACGACCGGTGAGACGCTCTGCGACGAGAAGAACCCGGTGATCCTGGAGTCCATGGACTTCCCGGCGCCGGTCATCGAGGTCGCGATCGAGCCCAAGTCCAAGGGTGACCAGGAGAAGCTGGGTGTCGCCATCCAGCGTCTCGCGGAGGAGGACCCCTCCTTCCAGGTGCACACCAACGAGGAGACCGGCCAGACCGTCATCGGCGGTATGGGCGAGCTGCACCTCGAGGTGCTCGTCGACCGCATGAAGCGCGAGTTCAAGGTCGAGGCGAACGTCGGCAAGCCGCAGGTGGCCTACCGCGAGACGATCCGCAAGGCCGTCGAGCGCGTCGACTACACGCACAAGAAGCAGACCGGTGGTACGGGTCAGTTCGCCAAGGTGCAGATCGGCATCGAGCCCCTCGAGGGCGGCGACGTCTCGTACGAGTTCGTGAACAAGGTGACCGGTGGTCGTATCCCGAAGGAGTACATCCCTTCGGTCGACGCCGGTGCGCAGGAGGCCATGCAGTTCGGCATCCTCGCCGGTTACGAGATGACCGGCGTGCGCGTCATCCTCCACGACGGCGCCTACCACGAGGTCGACTCCTCCGAGCTCGCCTTCAAGATCGCCGGTTCGCAGGCCTTCAAGGAGGCCGCGCGCAAGGCCAGCCCCGTGCTGCTCGAGCCGATGATGGCCGTCGAGGTCACCACGCCCGAGGACTACATGGGCGAGGTCATCGGCGACATCAACTCCCGCCGTGGCCAGATCCAGGCCATGGAGGAGCGGGCTGGTGCCCGCGTCGTGAAGGGCCTCGTGCCCCTGTCGGAGATGTTCGGCTACGTCGGCGACCTCCGCAGCAAGACGTCGGGTCGCGCAAGCTACTCGATGCAGTTCGACTCCTACGCCGAGGTTCCGCGGAACGTCGCCGAGGAGATCATCGCGAAGGCCAAGGGCGAGTAACACTCTCCGTTTACACGCCGTAGGCTTGACTCCGGAGCCTCAGGGGGCATTCAGCGGCAATCGCCGGATGAATGCCCCGGGTTCCGGGACATCCAGCAAAGATCACCTGGCGCCGATGAAGTAAGGCGTACCAGAACCACTCCCAGGAGGACCCCAGTGGCGAAGGCGAAGTTCGAGCGGACTAAGCCGCACGTCAACATCGGCACCATCGGTCACATCGACCACGGTAAGACGACCCTCACGGCCGCCATTACCAAGGTGCTGCACGACGCGTACCCGGAGCTGAACGAGGCCACCCCGTTCGACAACATCGACAAGGCGCCCGAAGAGCGTCAGCGCGGTATCACCATCTCCATCGCGCACGTCGAGTACCAGACCGAGGCGCGTCACTACGCCCACGTCGACTGCCCGGGTCACGCGGACTACATCAAGAACATGATCACCGGTGCCGCGCAGATGGACGGCGCGATCCTGGTGGTCGCCGCCACCGACGGCCCGATGCCGCAGACCAAGGAGCACGTGCTCCTGGCCCGCCAGGTCGGCGTTCCGTACATCGTCGTCGCCCTGAACAAGGCCGACATGGTGGACGACGAGGAGATCATGGAGCTCGTCGAGCTCGAGGTCCGTGAGCTCCTCTCCGAGTACGAGTTCCCGGGCGACGACCTGCCGGTCGTCCGCGTCTCCGCGCTGAAGGCGCTCGAGGGCGACGCCCAGTGGACCCAGTCGGTCCTGGACCTCATGAACGCCGTCGACACCTCCATCCCGGAGCCCGAGCGTGACGTCGACAAGCCGTTCCTGATGCCGATCGAGGACGTCTTCACGATCACCGGTCGCGGTACGGTCGTCACCGGCCGTATCGAGCGTGGTGTCCTCAAGGTCAACGAGACCGTGGACATCATCGGTATCAAGCAGGAGAAGACCTCCACCACGGTCACCGGCATCGAGATGTTCCGCAAGCTGCTCGACGAGGGCCAGGCCGGTGAGAACGTCGGTCTGCTCCTCCGTGGCATCAAGCGCGAGGACGTCGAGCGCGGCCAGGTCATCATCAAGCCGGGCTCGGTCACCCCGCACACCGAGTTCGAGGCGCAGGCCTACATCCTCTCCAAGGACGAGGGTGGCCGCCACACGCCGTTCTTCAACAACTACCGTCCGCAGTTCTACTTCCGTACGACGGACGTGACCGGCGTCGTGACCCTCCCCGAGGGCACCGAGATGGTCATGCCGGGTGACAACACCGAGATGAAGGTGGAGCTCATCCAGCCCGTCGCCATGGAAGAGGGCCTGAAGTTCGCCATCCGTGAGGGTGGCCGGACCGTGGGCGCCGGCCAGGTCACCAAGATCAACAAGTGATCTTGAACTGACCCGGCGGGTATCTGCCTGGTAGCTCTGAAGGGGCCCGTACGACTTCGGTCGTACGGGCCCCTTCGCCTTTCTGGTGCGGCTCGGTTCGAAACTATTCGCCGCGCACGACCCGTTGTCCCTCCGCGTCACACGCCCCAGCATTTGTCATGCCGCTGACCAAATTCCGGGTGGAGGGGTGAGGCATGCCTGTCAGTCGCAGAGCCGTGATCGGTGCGGGATTGGCCTCGGTGCCGGTACTGGCCTCGGGAGTCGCGTGGGCCTCGGACGGCGGCGGAAGTCTGCGGGTGACGGACCCGGGCGCGTACATCTCGTTCACCGGCGGGGCGTTCTCGCTGGTCGGCGCGCCCGTCGTGGTCAGTGCCGAGGACCACCCGGGGGTCGTACGGGTGGCGGGGGACCTGCGGGACGACCTCGAGCGGGTGACGGGCGTACGGCCCGGCGCCACGATCGGACGCCACCCGGTGCTGGTGGGCACCATCGGCCGCAGCCCGCTGATCGACGGCCTGGTGAAGTCCGGCAAGCTGGACGTCACGGGCGTGCGCGGCAAGTGGGAGACCTCGCTGCAGACGGTCGTGGACCACCCGATGCCGGGGGTGGAGCGCGCCCTCGTCATCGCGGGCAGCGACCCGCGCGGCACGATCTACGGCGCGTACGACGTCTCGTACGGCATCGGCGTCTCCCCCTGGCACTGGTGGGACGACGTGCCCCCGGCGCGCCGGAGCGGGGTCTGGGTGCTGCCCGGCCGGTACACCCAGGGCACCCCGGCGGTGAAGTACCGCGGCTTCTTCGTCAACGACGAGAACCCGGCCCTCGGCACCTGGGCGCCGGCGTACTTCGGTCCCGGGAAGGCGCCGGGCTACCCGGGCGGCTTCAACGCGGACTTCTACGCGAAGGTGTTCGAGGTGCTGCTGCGCCTGAAGGGGAACTACCTGTGGCCGGCGGTGTGGGGGCGGGCCTTCGCCGAGGACGACCCGGAGAACCACCGGCGGGCCGCGGAGTACGGCGTTGTCATGGGCACGTCTCACGAGGCGCCGATGATGCGCGGCATCGAGGAGTGGAACCGCCACGCGAGCGGCGGCAAGGACCCCTACGGCGGCACGGGGGAGTGGTCGTACCGCCGCAACGCCGAGGCGATCAGGAAGTACTGGCGGGCCGGCATCCAGCGCATGGTGGACGAGGGCTTCGAGGGCGTCGTGACCCTGGGCATGCGCGGCAACGGCGACACCAGCCTCCCCGACGGTGACGGCATCGAACTGATGCAGGAGATCATCGCGACCCAGCGGCAGATCATCGAGGAGGTGACGGGCCGACCCGCTGCCGAGACTCCGCAGGTGTGGACGCTGTACAAGGAGGTGCAGCGGTACTGGGACCGGGGCCTGCGCGCCCCGGACGACGTCACGGTGGTCCTCACCGACGACAACTGGGGCAACATCCGCAAGCACCCGGACCCGGCGGAGGGGACAAGGACCGGGGGCTACGGCCTGTACTACCACTTCGACTACGTCGGCGCGGGCCGGAACTACAAGTGGGTCGACACGGCCAACCTGCGCAACACCTGGGACCAGCTCCACCAGGCGCACGCCTACGGCAACCACGGCCTGTGGGTGGCGAACGTCGGCGACCTGAAGGGCAACGAGCTGCCGACCGAGTTCTTCCTCACCTACGCCTGGAACCCGGACCGCTGGGACCTGGACCGGCTGGGGGAGTGGGAGCGCCGGTACGCCCGCCAGAACTTCGGCGGGGCGACGGCGGAGGCGGTCGGGGAGGTGCTGGCCGAGTACGGCCGGCTGCAGGCCCGGCGCAAGCCGGAACTCCTGAACCGCCGGATCGCCCTGGACGACGCGGGGCAGGTGGCGAACGACGACCAGCAGACCCCGTACTACTTCCGGCACCGGGAGCTGGAGCGTGTGACGGCGGAGTGGAAGGGGCTGGCGCGGAAGGCGGACCGGATCGCACGCAAGCTGCCGGGCGGAGTGCAGGACGCGTGGTTCGAGCTGGTGGGCTACGAGGTGGCGGCGACCGCGAACCTGTACGCGCTGCGGGCGGCCGAGTTCACGAACCTGCTGTACGCGCGGCAGGGCAGAGCGGCGGCGAACGACCGGGCCGCGGAGGCGGAGGCGGGACTGCGGAAGGACCTCGCGCTGGCCGACCGCTTCAACTCCCAGGTGGCCGGGGGTAAATGGAAGGGCTTCCAGACCCAACCGCACATCGACTACGGGGACGTGGACCGCTACGGCCCGAACGCGCCGTGGCAGCAGCCGGAGAAGGACAACGTGGCCCTGCCGGACGTGCTGTTCCCCGCGGTACGGCGGGTGGAGCTCGCGACCGGCGCGGAACTGGGCGTGTCGCTGGACGGTTCGGAGGACTCGGGGGACTGGTGGCCGGGCGGAGCGTCGGGGCGGCGGGCGGCGCTGCCGGAGTTCAGTCCGTACCAGACGCGGCCACGGCAGTACGTGGAGCTCTTCAACCGGGGCCGTACCCCCTTCGACTACCGGGTGGAGGCCTCGGCGCCGTGGCTGGTCGTGGACCGGCCGCGGGGACGGGTGGAGCAGCAGGTGCGGGTCGAGGTGAGCGTGGACTGGTCGAAGGCGCCCCGCGGCCGGACGGAGGCGACATTGACGGTGACCGGGGCGGGAAGTTCGGTGACCGTCGGGTGCGTGACGGACAACCCTTCCCGACGGGGCCTGCGCGGCTTCGTCGAGGCGGGCGGTTACGTGGCGATCGACGCGGACCACCACGACCGCGCGGTGGGGCACTGGCGGCGCCTGGAGGGCATCGGCCGTACGGGGGCGGGGATGACGCCCTGGCCGGTGACGGGGGCGCGGAGGGTGCCCGGGGGGTCTTCGCCGCGGCTGGAGTACGAGGTGAGCCTGCTGTCGGTGGATTCGGGGGAGGTGACGGTCTGGGCGTACCTGTCACCGCGGAACCCGGCCCTGCCGACGGGCGGGCTGCGGTACGGGGTGTCCCTGGACGACGGGGACATCCGGACCGTCGACATCAACGCGGGGGCGGACGACGGCCTGCTGAACGCCGTCTGGGCCCGCAACACCTCCGACAACGTGAACCGCACGGCGACACGGCATGCGGTGAGCCGGCCCGGCGTGCACCGGCTGAAGTTCTGGATGGTGGACCCGACGGTGGTGCTCCAGCGGCTGGTCATCGAAACGGGCGGGCTGGAGCCGACGTATCTGGGACCACTGGAGAGCCGGCGGGTCTGAGGGCGAACCGGGGGGGGTGGGTGAGCGGGATCAGGGGTGAAGGAGGCAGTGAGCCGCCTCCTTCACCCCTGACCTGTTACTCGGCTTCGGTGACGCTACAACTGGGCTTGAACGGCCACGAGTTGAGTACGTGTACTCAGGTGCTCCTGGAATCGCTCCCATAAGCTGGCGCACTGCAGCGACTCAACAGGTCACGGCAGGCACCACATCGCCGTCACGAACCGGGGAGGAAAACACTGATGGCGTGGGACGAGTGGGATCAGCTCGTGGCAGGCGCGGCCCAGCGGAGGCAGATCGACCACTTGGCCGACCCCGGGGGCGGAGGAGCGAGTGGTCCATCACCTTCCTGGGGGGCGGGTCCTGACCTTAAGGCGTCGAAGGGACCGTGGACCAAGGCAGCCGGCGTGGCCGAGGCATTGCAGACGGCCACCAACTCGGGACTTTCCGACCTCAAGACAGCGCACGAGGGCGTCAAAGCCGGGACCGACGGCTTCACCAGCACCGCAGCTCTGGACGAGATCCTCCTGACCTGGGAGAAACGCCTCACCTCGGTGCGCAACGAGTGTGGCCGGCTGCATGGCGCGCTGACCAGGACCGGGCGCGACTTCGGTGAGCTCGACCCCACCGTCGCCAAGAAGCTCGGCAGCGTGAGCGTCGGCGACACACCCGACTGGGCTCGGTGAGGCGGGCATGCCCACCTGGCAGCAATTACGCGACGCGAAGCTCACCGAGTACGAGGACGCGGCCGACGGCTGGGGCAAGGTCAGCAACAGATCCGACGCCGCACGATTACGGGTGGACCAGGAGATGGTCGCGCCGCTTCGTGCCACACAGAAGGGTGAGGGACACATCTCGGCCGAGCGGGATCTGACCCAGCTGAGCCGGAACTACCAGTACCTGCACAGCGAATGTGGCCTCGTTCGCGCGGCCCTGAACGGTCTCGCCTCGGAACTGTCCGGCGCCCAGAAAAAACTGAAGCAGGCCCTGCAGGACGCGGCAGATCTCAAATTCACAGTGAACGACGATGGTTCGGTCGATTACCCGAAAAGCACCGAGCTCCCCCTGTCCCCCGGCACATCCGCCGGCACCGGCGCCGCCGAGCCGGGCGCCCCGGTACCCTTCCTGCCCGGCGCGGGAGAGGCCAACGGGGACCCCAACAAGGGCAAGGCCGAGGACATCGCCGAGCGCATCTCGCAGGCTGTGAACAGTGCCGTCGAGATCGACAGCCGGTATGCCCGGATCCTGCGCGAGCTGAAAGCACCGGACGGCCTGGCCGTGACCGACGACATGCTCATGGACGAGGCCCATGACACGAGCGGTGTCCAGAAGGCGGTCGGCGACTACCTCAACAAGGACAGCATCCCGCATGGCGAGTCCCCCGCCGAGAACAAGAAATGGTGGGACGGTCTCACGCAGGAGCAGCGCGAGGAGTACCAAGCGCTGTATCCCGCCGAGATAGGTGCGCTCGACGGCTTACCTAGTGTGATCCGCGACGCGTCCAACCGGATCGTGCTGGACGAGAC
The DNA here is from genome assembly GCF_042894285.1 of Streptomyces sp. NPDC001544. Taxonomy (NCBI): domain Bacteria; kingdom Bacillati; phylum Actinomycetota; class Actinomycetes; order Kitasatosporales; family Streptomycetaceae; genus Streptomyces; species Streptomyces sp. NPDC001544. The sequence continues at coordinate 239,794 of NZ_JBIAVN010000010.1, forward strand.
CCATGCGCAGGTCCAGCACAACCTCGACGCGCTGGGCCCGGAGCCCCCCAAGACGGTCCTCACGGCGGCCGGCGAGGTCCGTAATCCGAAGTGGACCGCGTGGAACGCCATGGGCGGCACGCGGTTCACGGACCAGCTCAAGGGTATGGACGCCATCCGGACACGCTTCGACCAGACGGGCGTCGACGGGCTTCCCGAGGCCTATTTACTGGGCTTCGACCTCAAGGGCAACGGACACGTCATCCTGGCCAACGGCAACCCGGACACCGCCGACAACACCGCGGTGTATGTGCCGGGTACGAAGTCGAAGCTCGCGGGTGCCCACGGCGACATCGAGCGCATGCAGCGTATGTGGAAGGAAGCCCACGGCCTGTCCCCCAGCAAGTCGGTCTCAACCATCACCTGGATCGGGTACGACGCCCCACAGAACATCGCCCCCCAGGCCATGGAAAAGCACTGGGCTTATGAGGGCGCGCCGAAGCTCAACAGCTTCCTGGATGGTGTGCAAACCGTCCAGGGCGGCCCGACCGCAAGCCATACCACCGTCATCGGCCACAGTTATGGCTCCACCACCGTGGGTGCCGCATCCAAGGCAGCCGGACATTTCGCGGCGGACGACATCGTCGTGGCGGGCAGCCCCGGCATGTTGGTCGGCGACGCGAGCGACCTGGATGTCGGAAAGAGTCACGTGTGGGCCGAGGCAGCACACGACGACCCGGTCCCACTGGGCGGCAAGGTCGCCGGCCTCGGCGGCTACAAGTGGGGAGTCGAGACCTTCCACGGGTTGCCCTACAACGCCGGCTACGTCCAGACGGTCCCGTCCGACGAGGCGTTCGGCGCGCATCGTATGGCCGTCGACACGGGGGGTCACAGCGGCTACTGGGACGAGGATTCGATCAGCCTCCAAAACCAGGCGGCCGTAGTCGTTGGACGGTACAGCCAAGTAGTGGACCCGTAAGGTGATTTCGATGCGCACTCCAGCAAGGAAGCGGTGCCGAGGGACCTCCATGGCTCTTGCCGCTGCCGCAGTCGTAGTTTCCCTCCTCACGGCAGGATGTTCGAAGACCGTGGACGACAACGGACACTCGCCCGCGACGCCGCAGACCTCAGGCTCGGCGACGGCCTCCGGGCATCCCACACTGGACGTGGACAAGGCCCGTGAGAAGGCGAAGAGCGCCTCGAGTGCGATCTACGAGATGATCGGCCTTCGCAAGGGCAAGGCCACAGAGCCGGGCCCCAGCATCACACCCTGCGACGAGGACCCCGATCACCTGTACAAGACCTTCCATCCCTGGTCGGTCTACGGCGTCTCCGAAGACGATCTGAAGGCCGGCTTCCAGCGGCTGCGGGAGGAACTGCCGAAGAGGGGTTGGAAGATCGTCGAATACGGCCCCAACAAGAGCAAGGCCAAGTCGCTCTCCCTCACGGCGGACTGGGACAAGGAACGCTTCTCGGTGCACGCTGTACTCATGGTCTCCACCCCCACCAATCCGCATGAGAAGGAGCCACTGATCATGGTCAACGTCGTCTCCGGCTGCTGGCGGGCCCCCAAGGGTACGGACCTCAACACCCAGTACTAGTTCGCCCGGCTGCCCGCCTCGCGCCAGTCACGCAGGGCAGGCGGCTCGCCCGTCCGGCGCGACTTCACGCCGCTTCGGAAGTGTCGAGACCCGCGTCGCGGCAGTCGCGGCAGTACTCACCCGGCACGGGAGTCCGGATCGCGCGCTCGCAGCCCTCGCAGTTGTGGAACGGCGGCGGGGCGGAAGGCCGGCTGTCGCCGGACGGTGGTTCGGTCGGCGCAGGTGGCGGCAGCAGTTTGGTGAGGCGGTGGGCGAGGAGGGCCGCCGGGTTGCGGAGAGCTCACGGGGCAGCGCCGAGGTCAGGGCATGGCGCACGGCCTCGGGGCGTGCCCCGCGTTCGAGCCAGGCGGCGACGGCCGGGGCGATGTGGCGGACGGCGCGCTCGGAGAGCAGGAGTCGGGCTCGGTGGGGGACGGGGGTGGCGGTACGTCGTCGTGGGGCTGCCGGGGCTGTGCCTTGGGGGCGGGCGCGGGGACGGCCTCGGGGCGGCCCCCGGTCCGGGGTTGGTTGTACGACACCGTGTACGTCACGATCGGGCCGCTGGGGAGGCGTCCGGGGAGGCGGGCCAGGTAGCCGTGGCGGCGTCACCACTGGAGGGCAGCCGCCACTCGATGGGACTCGCGGCGATGTCCGACAGGCCGAGGCGCTGCGCCGGGATCTGCTGGTCGTCCAGAGCCGCCTCCGCGTTCGGCCCCCACTTGTCGGTTGTCGAGATGATCAGGCGGTGCGCGAAACCGCCCTTGCCGGAGGCGGTGAAGAAGGAGTCGATGTCCGCCTTCTGGACCGTGTGCTCAGCCTCATAGAACTTGCACTGGATCGCCCACACGGCGCCCGTGTTCCGCTCCTGCGCCACCAGGTCGATGCCGAGGTCCTTATGGTTCGCGGCTGCCCCGGGCCACTCGCCGTACATCCACACGCGACTGAACTGCTCGCTCCACACCGGGTCCGTGCTCAGGAATCGCACCATGAGCCGCTCGAACGCGGTACCGAGTTCCCGGTTCGTCTTCGCCTTCTGGCGAATGGCATGGAGGACGTCGTGCACGGTGGTGGTCACGGAGGCTCGCTCTCTGCTCAGCGCGCTATGACAGGATGAGCCGCCCCGAACGGCGGCGCCCCAGAACAGTAGACCGGCCCACTGACATCGGTCGGTCCGAGCGCTGTCCTGGTGACGCCCTCCACCGTCGGCGCCGCATGGCAGGGGCGGAGACCTGATATGCGCGACGTGCGCGGTGTCGCTGACAGCGGAGCCTGTTTGACCTACGTCACCTTCGGGGTAATCTCTTCGGCTCGATTGGCCAGCGACCCGCCCCATATGGCAGACTGTCCGAGTTGCTCGGTCGAGTGTTGATGCTGTGCGCCTCCCGCCGGGGGGACCGGAAGCGAGTCCCACAGTACTCGTCGCCTTAACTGCCACACGGCAGCGCTGGGGCGGACGTACGGGAATCTTTCGGGAAGTGCGGTGCGGCACCGACCAGGCGCCCGGTGGGCCTTTCGCCCCCGGTCTGCGGTTCCGGAAGGGCCGTGTGCATTCCGCAGGGATGTTCGAACAAGGGACATCTGTGTCAGTGGAAGCGCGACACGCCCGACCGCGTGGGTCGGAGAAACGAAGGCAGCAGACGGAATCCGCCGGGTTCCAGAGCGTAAGAGAGACAGGACTACTGAGTAGCCATGGCGGGACAGAAGATCCGCATCCGGCTCAAGGCCTACGACCACGAGGTCATCGACTCCTCGGCGAAGAAGATCGTCGAGACGGTGACCCGCACTGGTGCGTCGGTCGCGGGCCCGGTGCCGCTGCCCACTGAGAAGAACGTGTACTGCGTCATCAAGTCGCCGCACAAGTACAAGGACTCGCGCGAGCACTTCGAGATGCGCACGCACAAGCGCCTGATCGACATCCTCGACCCGACTCCCAAGACCGTTGACTCTCTGATGCGACTCGACCTCCCGGCCGGTGTCGACATCGAGATCAAGCTCTGAGGCCGGTGATCTGAGAATGGCTAAGCAGATCAAGGGCATCCTGGGCGAGAAGCTCGGCATGACGCAGGTGTGGGACGAGAACAACCGTGTTGTTCCGGTCACCGTCGTCAAGGCCGGCCCCAACGTCGTCACCCAGGTCCGCACGAACGACGTCGACGGCTACGAGTCCGTCCAGATCGCGTTCGGCGAGATCGACCCGCGCAAGGTGAACAAGCCCCTCAAGGGCCACTTCGCCAAGGCCGACGTCACTCCCCGCCGTCACCTCGTCGAGATCCGCACCGCGGACGCCTCCGAGTACACGCTGGGCCAGGAGATCTCCGCTGAGGTCTTCGAGGCGGGCGTCAAGGTGGACGTGACCGGCAAGAGCAAGGGCAAGGGCTTCGCCGGTGTCATGAAGCGTCACAACTTCAAGGGCCTCGGCGCCGGACACGGCACCCAGCGCAAGCACCGCTCGCCCGGTTCCATCGGTGGCTGCGCCACCCCGGGCCGCGTGTTCAAGGGCCTCCGCATGGCGGGTCGCATGGGCAACGAGCGGGTCACCACCCAGAACCTGACCGTCCACGCCGTTGACGCGGAGAAGGGTCTGCTGCTCATCAAGGGCGCGGTTCCCGGTCCGAACGGCGGCCTCGTCCTGGTCCGCACCGCGGCCAAGGGGGCCTGAGGTAACCGATGAGCACTGTTGACATCCTTTCGCCGGCTGGCGACAAGGCCGGTTCCGTCGAGCTCCCCGCGGAGATCTTCGACGCCAAGGTCAGCGTTCCGCTGATCCACCAGGTCGTCGTCGCACAGCTGGCCGCTGCCCGCCAGGGCACCCACAAGACCAAGACGCGTGGCGAGGTCCGCGGCGGTGGCAAGAAGCCGTACCGCCAGAAGGGCACCGGTCGCGCCCGCCAGGGTTCGACCCGCGCGCCGCAGTTCGCCGGTGGTGGCGTCGTCCACGGCCCGCAGCCGCGCGACTACTCGCAGCGCACCCCGAAGAAGATGAAGGCCGCCGCCCTGCGCGGTGCCCTCACGGACCGGGCGCGTCACAACCGCATCCACGTCGTCTCCGGCGTGGTCGAGGGCGGGACCCCCAGCACCAAGGCCGCCAAGAGCCTGTTCGGCAAGATCAGCGAGCGCAAGAACCTGCTCCTGGTCGTCGACCGCGCCGACGAGGCCGCGTGGCTGTCCGCCCGCAACCTGCCCCAGGTCCACATCCTGGAGCCGGGCCAGCTGAACACGTACGACGTTCTCGTCTCGGACGACGTGGTCTTCACCCAGGCCGCTTTCGAGTCCTTCGTGTCTGGCCCCAAGGCCGCTGACACCGAAGGGAGCGAGGCCTGATGGCTACGCGTCACCCGAGCATTGCCTCGAAGGCCGCCAAGGCCGCCAAGGCCGCGCGCGTCGCCAAGGCGCGTCGCCACGCCACCGAGGGCAAGAACACCGTCGAGACCCCGCTGAGCAAGTCGTACACGGACCCCCGTGACGTCCTGCTGAAGCCGGTCGTCTCCGAGAAGAGCTACGCGCTCCTCGACGAGAACAAGTACACGTTCATCGTCGACCCGAACGCCAACAAGACCCAGATCAAGCAGGCCGTCCAGGCGGTCTTCTCGGTCAAGGTCACCGGGGTCAACACGATCAACCGCCAGGGCAAGCGCAAGCGCACGAAGACCGGTTTCGGTCAGCGTGCCGGCAGCAAGCGCGCGATCGTGACCCTCGCCGAGGGCGACCGTATCGACATCTTCGGCGGTCCGACCGCCTGAGGGCGGTCCGGATCGTCCGATATCGGACGAGGACTGAGAAATGGGAATCCGCAAGTACAAGCCGACTACGCCGGGCCGTCGTGGCGCCAGCGTCGCCGACTTCGTCGAGGTCACGCGGTCCACGCCGGAGAAGTCGCTGGTCCGCCCGCTGCACAGCAAGGGCGGCCGTAACAACGCCGGTCGTGTGACCGTTCGCCACCAGGGTGGCGGACACAAGCGCGCCTACCGCGTGATCGACTTCCGTCGTCACGACAAGGACGGCGTGCCGGCGAAGGTCGCGCACATCGAGTACGACCCCAACCGCACCGCGCGCATCGCGCTGCTGCACTACGCCGACGGCGAGAAGCGCTACATCCTCGCCCCGCGCAACCTGCAGCAGGGTGACCGCGTCGAGAACGGTCCCGGGGCCGACATCAAGCCGGGCAACAACCTGGCCCTCCGCAACATCCCGGTCGGTACCACGATCCACGCGATCGAGCTCCGTCCCGGTGGCGGTGCCAAGTTCGCCCGCTCCGCCGGTGCCTCCGTGCAGCTGCTCGCGAAGGAGGGCTCGATGGCCCACCTCCGCATGCCGTCCGGCGAGATCCGCCTGGTCGACCAGCGCTGCCGCGCCACCGTCGGCGAGGTCGGCAACGCCGAGCAGAGCAACATCAACTGGGGCAAGGCGGGCCGCAAGCGGTGGCTGGGCGTTCGCCCGACCGTCCGTGGTGTCGTGATGAACCCGGTTGACCACCCGCACGGTGGTGGTGAGGGCCGGACCTCCGGTGGTCGCCACCCGGTGTCCCCGTGGGGCAAGAAGGAAGGCCGTACTCGTTCGCCCAAGAAGGCGTCGAACAAGTACATCGTCCGCCGCCGCAAGACGAACAAGAAGCGCTAAGGACGGGTTGAGATGCCTCGTAGCTTGAAGAAGGGACCCTTCGTCGACGACCACCTGATCAAGAAGGTGGACACGCAGAACGAAGCCGGTACCAAGAACGTCATCAAGACCTGGTCCCGTCGCTCGATGATCGTCCCGGCCATGCTCGGCCACACGATCGCGGTGCACAACGGCAAGACCCACATCCCGGTGTTCGTCACCGAGTCGATGGTCGGCCACAAGCTCGGCGAGTTCTCGCCGACCCGCACCTTCCGGGGCCACGTCAAGGAAGACCGGAAGTCGAAGCGCCGCTAGCAGCGGATCGCATTCAGACACGTAAGTAACTGAAGGGACAACCATGGAAGCCAGGGCCCAGGCGCGGTACATCCGCGTCACGCCCATGAAGGCCCGCCGCGTGGTGGACCTCATCCGTGGCATGGACGCCACGGAGGCCCAGGCTGTTCTGCGATTCGCTCCGCAGGCAGCCTCCGTGCCGGTCGGCAAGGTGCTCGACAGCGCCATCGCCAACGCCGCGCACAACTACGACCACACCGACGCCGACAGCCTCTACATCTCCGAGGCGTACGTCGACGAGGGCCCGACCCTGAAGCGGTTCCGGCCGCGCGCCCAGGGCCGTGCCTACCGGATCCGCAAGCGGACCAGCCACATCACCGTGGTCGTCAGCAGCAAGGAAGGAACCCGGTAATGGGCCAGAAGGTTAACCCGCATGGGTTCCGGCTCGGTGTCACCACAGACTTCAAGTCCCGGTGGTACGCCGACAAGCTGTACAAGGACTACGTCAAGGAAGACGTCGCCATCCGTCGGATGATGACGTCCGGCATGGAGCGCGCCGGCATCTCCAAGGTCGAGATCGAGCGCACCCGTGACCGCGTGCGTGTGGACATCCACACCGCTCGTCCGGGCATCGTCATCGGCCGCCGTGGCGCCGAGGCCGACCGCATCCGCGGCGACCTCGAGAAGCTCACGGGCAAGCAGGTCCAGCTGAACATCCTCGAGGTCAAGAACCCCGAGACCGACGCTCAGCTCGTGGCCCAGGCCGTTGCCGAGCAGCTCTCCTCCCGCGTCTCCTTCCGCCGCGCCATGCGTAAGAGCATGCAGTCGGCGATGAAGGCCGGCGCCAAGGGCATCAAGATCCAGTGCGGTGGCCGCCTCGGTGGCGCCGAGATGTCCCGCTCGGAGTTCTACCGCGAGGGCCGCGTGCCCCTGCACACGCTCCGTGCGAACGTGGACTACGGCTTCTTCGAGGCCAAGACGACCTTCGGCCGTATCGGTGTGAAGGTCTGGATCTACAAGGGCGACGTCAAGAACATCGCCGAGGTCCGCGCCGAGAACGCTGCCGCCCGTGCGGGTAACCGCCCGGCTCGCGGTGGCGGTGCCGACCGCCCGGCCCGTGGTGGCCGCGGTGGCGAGCGGCGCGGTCGCAAGCCGCAGCAGGCTGCCGGCGCCGAGGCCCCCAAGGCCGAGGCTCCCGCGTCCGCTCCGGCTGAGAGCACCGGAACGGAGGCCTGACCGAAATGCTGATCCCCCGTAGGGTCAAGCACCGCAAGCAGCACCACCCGAAGCGCCGTGGTCAGGCCAAGGGCGGTACGACGGTTGCGTTCGGCGAGTACGGCATCCAGGCCCTCACGCCGGCGTACGTGACCAACCGCCAGATCGAGGCGGCCCGTATCGCGATGACCCGCCACATCAAGCGTGGCGGCAAGGTCTGGATCAACATCTACCCGGACCGTCCGCTGACCAAGAAGCCTGCCGAGACCCGCATGGGTTCCGGTAAGGGTTCGCCGGAGTGGTGGATCGCGAACGTTCACCCGGGTCGGGTGATGTTCGAGCTGTCCTACCCGAACGAGAAGATCGCCCGTGAGGCGCTCCTTCGTGCGGCCCACAAGCTGCCGATGAAGTGCCGGATCGTCAAGCGCGAGGCAGGTGAAGCGTGATGTCGGCCGGTACCAAGGCGTCCGAGCTGCGCGAGCTGGGCAACGAGGAGCTTCTGGCGAAGCTCCGCGAGGCCAAGGAAGAGCTGTTCAACCTCCGCTTCCAGGCGGCGACCGGTCAGCTCGAGAACCACGGCCGTCTCAAGGCGGTCCGCAAGGACATCGCGCGGATCTACACCCTGATGCGCGAGCGTGAGCTGGGCATCGAAACGGTGGAGAACGCCTGATGAGCGAGAAGAACGTGACTGAGAACGCAGAGGCGCGCGGCTTCCGCAAGACCCGTGAGGGTCTCGTCGTCAGCGACAAGATGGACAAGACCGTCGTCGTCGCCGTCGAGGACCGCGTCAAGCACGCGCTGTACGGCAAGGTCATCCGTCGTACGAACAAGCTCAAGGCCCACGACGAGCAGAACGCCGCGGGTGTCGGCGACCGCGTCCTCCTCATGGAGACCCGGCCGCTGTCCGCGACGAAGCGCTGGCGCGTCGTCGAGATCCTCGAGAAGGCGAAGTAATCAAGCGGGGCTCCGCCCCGCTGCCCCCGCCGGGGGCTGAAGCCCCCAGGCCCCAGGGTCTGGCCGTGGTGAGGCCCCCGGCGTGGTTTTCCGCCCTCGGAGGCGCAAGTAATTCCTGCGGAGCATCCCCGCAGGACAGTTCCGCCAGGCTCGCAGGCTCGGCCCGACAGGGTCCCTGCGGGAACCGGCAGACGATCAGGAGATAGACGTGATCCAGCAGGAGTCGCGACTGCGTGTCGCCGACAACACTGGTGCGAAGGAGATCCTTTGCATCCGTGTGCTCGGTGGCTCCGGTCGCCGCTACGCGGGCATCGGTGACGTCATCGTCGCCACCGTCAAGGACGCGATCCCCGGTGGCAACGTGAAGAAGGGTGACGTCGTCAAGGCGGTCATCGTTCGCACCGTCAAGGAGCGCCGTCGTCCGGACGGCTCGTACATCCGCTTCGACGAGAACGCCGCCGTCATTCTGAAGAACGACGGTGACCCTCGCGGCACCCGCATCTTCGGCCCGGTTGGCCGTGAGCTGCGCGAGAAGAAGTTCATGAAGATCATCTCGCTGGCTCCGGAGGTGCTGTAAGCATGAAGATCAAGAAGGGCGACCTGGTCCAGGTCATCACCGGTAAGGACAAGGGCAAGCAGGGCAAGGTCATCGCGGCCTACCCCCGCGAGGACCGTGTCCTGGTCGAGGGTGTCAACCGGGTCAAGAAGCACACCAAGGCCGGTCCGACCGCTCGCGGTTCGCAGGCCGGCGGCATCGTGACCACTGAGGCCCCGATCCACGTGAGCAACGTTCAGCTCGTCGTGGAGAAGGACGGCAACAAGGTCGTCACGCGTGTCGGTTACCGCTTCGACGACGAAGGCAACAAGATCCGCGTTGCCAAGCGGACGGGTGAGGACATCTGATGGCTACCACCACCACTCCGCGTCTGAAGACGAAGTACCGCGAGGAGATCGCGGGCAAGCTGCGTGACGAGTTCAAGTACGAGAACGTCATGCAGGTTCCCGGCCTCGTCAAGATCGTGGTCAACATGGGTGTCGGCGACGCCGCCCGTGACTCGAAGCTGATCGAGGGCGCGATCCGCGACCTGACCACCATCACCGGTCAGAAGCCGGCCGTCACCAAGGCCCGCAAGTCCATCGCGCAGTTCAAGCTGCGTGAGGGCCAGCCGATCGGTGCCCACGTCACGCTCCGTGGCGACCGCATGTGGGAGTTCCTGGACCGCACCCTGTCGCTCGCGCTGCCGCGCATCCGCGACTTCCGCGGCCTGTCCCCCAAGCAGTTCGACGGCCGTGGCAACTACACCTTCGGTCTCACGGAGCAGGTCATGTTCCACGAGATCGACCAGGACAAGATCGACCGTACCCGGGGCATGGACATCACCGTGGTCACCACGGCGACCAACGACGCTGAGGGCCGCGCGCTCCTTCGTCACCTCGGCTTCCCGTTCAAGGAGGCGTGAGCGAGATGGCGAAGAAGGCTCTGATTGCCAAGGCTGCTCGCAAGCCCAAGTTCGGTGTGCGTGGCTACACCCGCTGCCAGCGCTGCGGCCGTCCGCACTCCGTGTACCGCAAGTTCGGCCTGTGCCGCGTGTGCCTTCGTGAGATGGCTCACCGTGGCGAGCTGCCGGGCGTGACCAAGAGCTCCTGGTAGTCCCGGTAGTTCGGGATTCCCAAGGCTCTCGGTAAGCAGACAGGGCGGTAAGACGCCCACCTCCCATGCCTTAGGCTTGTGGGGTTGGGCGTCTGTCGCCGCCCATACGACTTACTACGCCGTAGGTCCACCGCGCCGCACCCGTCCCGTCTCGGATCGGGGAGAGGGATGGCGCACCAGGAAACCCCGGCGAGAGAGGCCGAAGGCCAATTCATGACCATGACTGATCCGATCGCAGACATGCTTACGCGTCTGCGGAACGCGAACTCGGCATACCACGACTCCGTGACGATGCCGGCATCGAAGATCAAGTCGCACATCGCGGAGATCCTCCAGCAGGAGGGCTTCATCACGGGCTGGAAGATCGAGGACGCCGAGGTCGGCAAGAACCTCGTTCTCGAGCTGAAGTTCGGCCCGAACCGTGAGCGCTCCATCGCGGGCATCAAGCGGATCTCCAAGCCCGGTCTCCGGGTGTACGCGAAGTCCACCAACCTGCCGAAGGTGCTGGGCGGCCTCGGCGTGGCGATCATCTCCACGTCGCACGGGCTCCTCACCGACAAGCAGGCCGGCAAGAAGGGCGTGGGTGGGGAAGTCCTCGCCTACGTCTGGTAGCGGAAGGGAACGGAGGAAACAGCTATGTCGCGTATTGGCAAGCTCCCTATCACGGTTCCCGCCGGCGTGGACGTCACCATCGACGGCCGTACGGTCTCGGTCAAGGGCCCCAAGGGCACGCTGACCCACACCATCGTCGCGCCGATCGACATCGCCAAGGGTGAGGACGGCGTTCTCAACGTCACCCGCCCCAACGACGAGCGTCAGAACAAGGCCCTGCACGGCCTGTCCCGCACGCTGGTGGCGAACATGATCACCGGCGTGACCCAGGGTTACGTGAAGAAGCTCGAGATCAGCGGTGTCGGTTACCGCGTGCAGGCCAAGGGTTCGAACCTCGAGTTCGCTCTCGGCTACAGCCACCCGATCACCGTCGAGGCGCCCGAGGGCATCACCTTCAAGGTGGAGACCCCGACCCGCTTCCAGGTCGAGGGCATCGACAAGCAGAAGGTCGGCGAGGTTGCGGCCAACATCCGCAAGCTGCGCAAGCCCGACCCGTACAAGGCCAAGGGCGTCAAGTACGAGGGCGAAGTCATCCGCCGCAAGGTCGGAAAGGCGGGTAAGTAAGCCATGGCATACGGGCAGAAGATCCTCAAGGGCGACGCCTACAAGCGCGCCGCGATCAAGCGCCGTCACATCCGGATCCGCAAGCGGATCGCGGGTACCGCGGAGCGTCCCCGTCTGGTCGTGACCCGCTCCAACCGCCACATCGTGGCGCAGGTGATCGACGACCTCAAGGGCCACACCCTGGCGTCGGCGTCCACCCTGGACACCTCGATCCGCGGTGGCGAGGGCGACAAGTCCGCGCAGGCCAAGCAGGTCGGCGCCCTGGTCGCCGAGCGTGCCAAGGCCGCCGGTGTCGAGGCCGTCGTGTTCGACCGTGGTGGTAACCAGTACGCCGGGCGCATCGCCGCTCTGGCGGACGCCGCCCGCGAAGCCGGGCTCAAGTTCTGAGCCGCTTGTAGCTAGCGGAAAGAGAGAGGTAATCCAATGGCTGGACCCCAGCGCCGCGGTGGCGGTGCCGGTGGCGGCGAGCGGCGGGACCGGAAGGGCCGTGACGGCGGCGCTGCTGCCGCCGAGAAGACCGCGTACGTTGAGCGCGTTGTCGCGATCAACCGCGTCGCCAAGGTTGTGAAGGGTGGTCGTCGCTTCAGCTTCACCGCGCTGGTCGTGGTGGGCGACGGTGACGGCACCGTGGGTGTCGGTTACGGCAAGGCCAAGGAGGTGCCGGCCGCCATCGCCAAGGGTGTTGAGGAGGCCAAGAAGCACTTCTTCAAGGTCCCCCGGATCCAGGGCACCATCCCGCACCCCATCCAGGGTGAGAAGGCTGCCGGCGTCGTGCTGCTCAAGCCCGCGTCCCCCGGTACCGGTGTTATCGCCGGTGGTCCGGTGCGTGCCGTGCTCGAGTGCGCCGGTATCCACGACGTGCTGTCGAAGTCGCTCGGCTCCGACAACGCGATCAACATCGTGCACGCCACCGTGGCGGCCCTGAAGGGCCTGCAGCGTCCCGAGGAGATCGCGGCCCGCCGTGGTCTGCCGCTCGAGGACGTCGCCCCCGCGGCCCTGCTGCGTGCGCGTGCCGGGGCGGGTGTGTGATCATGGCGCAGCTCAAGATCACGCAGGTCAAGTCCTACATCGGCAGCAAGCAGAACCACCGTGACACCCTGCGTTCCCTTGGTCTCAAGGGCATCAACACGCAGGTCGTCAAGGAGGACCGCCCCGAGTTCCGCGGCATGGTGCACACCGTCCGCCACCTCGTGACGGTCGAGGAGGTCGACTGATCATGGCGGAGCAGAACCCGCTCAAGATCCACAACCTCCGTCCCGCCCCGGGCGCCAAGACCGCCAAGACCCGTGTCGGTCGTGGTGAGGCGTCGAAGGGTAAGACGGCCGGTCGTGGTACCAAGGGCACCAAGGCCCGCTACCAGGTTCCGGAGCGCTTCGAGGGTGGCCAGATGCCCCTCCACATGCGTCTCCCGAAGCTGAAGGGCTTCAAGAACCCGTTCAAGACCGAGTACCAGGTCGTGAACCTCGACAAGCTGGCCGCGCTCTACCCCGAGGGTGGCGAGGTCACCGTCGAGGGCCTGGTGGCCAAGGGTGCCGTTCGCAAGAACAGCCTCGTCAAGGTCCTGGGCCAGGGCGAGGTCTCCGTGGCGCTGCAGGTGACGGTCGACGCCGTCTCCGGCTCCGCCAAGGAGAAGATCACCGCCGCCGGCGGTACGGTCACCGAGCTCGTCTGACCCGATCAGGCGCCTCGATGACGTGAGCAATCCCGACCGGGGATACCCCACAAATGGGGTATCCCCGGTTGGTCGTTCCAGAGGGGGCGGTCTCGCCGGTAAGGTGGCCTGCACTGCCCACTTTCACGGAGTGCTCACATAGGGCACTCTGAGCGGCAGTTGACCGTTACGTATTTGTCGAACCTCAGACTCACCCTTGACGCAGTTGCGCGGGGGTCGCAGGAGGCACCGTGCTCACCGCGTTCGCCCGGGCGTTCAGGACGCCCGACCTGCGCAAGAAGCTGCTCTTCACGCTGGGCATCATCGTGGTGTACCGGGTCGGTACCCACGTCCCGATCCCGGGTGTCAACTATCAAGCCGTCCAGACGTGCGTGACCGAGGCGTCCGGCAACCAGGGCCTGTTCGGTCTGGTCAACATGTTCAGCGGCGGTGCGCTGCTGCAGATCACGATCTTCGCGCTCGGGATCATGCCGTACATCACGGCGAGCATCATCCTGCAGCTGCTGACCGTGGTCATCCCGCGCCTGGAGGCCCTGAAGAAGGAGGGCCAGGCGGGTACCGCGAAGATCACGCAGTACACCCGCTACCTGACGGTGGCGCTCGCCATCCTCCAGGGCACCGGCCTGGTGGCCACCGCCCGCAGCGGCGCCCTGTTCGGCAACTGCTCGGCCGCCAGCCAGATCGTTCCCGACCAGGCGATCTTCACGACCATCACCATGGTCGTCTGCATGACCGCCGGCACGTGTGTCGTCATGTGGCTGGGCGAGCTGATCACCGACCGCGGCATCGGCAACGGCATGTCGATCCTGATGTTCATCTCGATCGCCGCGACCTTCCCGTCCGCGCTGTGGGCCATCAAGAAGCAGGGCACCCTGGCCGACGGCTGGATCGAGTTCGGCACCGTGATCGTCGTGGGTCTGGTCATGGTCGGCCTGGTGGTCTTCGTGGAGCAGGCCCAGCGCCGCATCCCGGTGCAGTACGCCAAGCGCATGATCGGGCGCCGGTCCTACGGCGGTACGTCCACCTACATCCCGCTGAAGGTGAACCAGGCAGGTGTGATCCCGGTCATCTTCGCTTCGTCGCTGCTCTACATTCCGGCGCTGGTGGCGCAGTTCTCCGGGAGTACTTCGGGCTGGAAGACCTGGATCGAGAACAACCTGACCAAGGGCGACCATCCGATTTACATCGTTTCGTACTTCTTGCTCATCGTTTTCTTCGCGTTCTTCTACGTGGCGATCTCCTTCAACCCCGAGGAAGTCGCGGACAACATGAAGAAGTATGGTGGCTTCATCCCGGGCATCCGGGCTGGCCGACCGACCGCTGAGTACCTCAGCTACGTGCTCAACCGGATCACCTGGCCGGGTTCGCTGTATCTGGGTCTGATCGCTCTCGTACCGACGATGGCGTTGGTTGGCTTCAACGCAAGCCAGAACTTCCCGTTCGGCGGGACGAGCATCCTGATCATCGTGGGTGTCGGTCTCGAGACGGTGAAGCAGATCGAGAGCCAGCTCCAGCAGCGCAATTACGAAGGGTTCCTCCGCTGATGCGAATCGTCCTCGTCGGGCCGCCGGGTGCCGGTAAGGGAACGCAGGCAGTGCGCCTTGCCGAGAAGCTGCACATCCCGCACATCTCCACGGGTGACCTGTTCCGCGCCAACATCAGCCAGAAGACGGAGCTCGGTAAACTCGCGAAGTCCTACATGGACGCCGGCAACCTCGTCCCGGACGAGGTCACCATCGCCATGGCCAAGGACCGCATGGAGCAGCCGGACGCCGAGGGCGGCTTCCTGCTGGACGGTTTCCCGCGCAACGTCTCCCAGGCCGAGGCGCTGGACGAGCTGCTCGAGGGCGAAGGCATCCAGCTCGACGCGGTACTCGACCTCGAGGTTCCGGAGGAAGAGGTCGTGAAGCGGATCGCCGGCCGGCGGATCTGCCGCAAGGACTCCTCCCACGTCTTCCACGTGACGTACAGCCCGCCGAAGCAGCCGGGCGTCTGCGACGTCTGCGGCGGCGAGCTCTACCAGCGTGACGACGACTCCGAGGAGACCGTCCGCAAGCGGCTGGAGGTCTACCACACGCAGACCGAGCCGATCATCGACTACTACAAGGCGCAGGGCCTGGTCGTGACGATCTCGTCCCTGGGGCCGGTGGACGAGGTCACGAAGCGTGCGCTGGACGCGCTGAAGCGCGAGGACGCCACCCAGTAGTTCTCACGTCCGTTGCAGCCGCGGTTCCTTCCGGGGGCCGCGGCTGCGCTGTGGGGCGGGTGCGCGCCCCCGTATCTTTGGAAGCGTCCGTTCTTCCCGGTCCAGAAAGGCCCTCGCCCCCATGGTGCAGATCAAGACCCCGGAGCAGATCGCCAAGATGCGTGCGGCGGGGCTGGTCGTCGCCGCGATCCACGCGGCCACCCGGGAGGCCGCGGTACCCGGAGCGACCACCAAGGATCTGGACCAGGTCGCGCGCAAGGTCCTGGCCGAGCACAACGCCAAGCCGAACTTCCTGGGGTACGGCGGCTTCCCCGCGACGATCTGCACCTCCGTGAACGAGGTCGTCGTGCACGGCATCCCGTCCGACGACGTCGTCCTCAAGGACGGCGACGTCATCTCCATCGACTGCGGTGCGATCGTCGACGGCTGGCACGGTGACGCGGCGTACACCGCGTTCGTCGGCTCGGGGCACTCCCCGGAGCTGATCGAGCTGTCCCGGGTGACCGAGGAATCCATGTGGGCCGGCATCGCCGCGATGAAGCAGGGCAACCGGCTCGTCGACGTCTCGCGGGCCATCGAGACGTACATCCGCCGTCAGCCCAAGCCCGGCGGCGGCCGGTACGGGATCATCGAGGACTACGGCGGCCACGGCATCGGCACCGAGATGCACATGGACCCGCACCTGCTGAACTACGTCGACCGCCGCCGCGGCAAGGGACCCAAGCTGGTCCCCGGCTTCTGCCTGGCCATCGAGCCCATGGTGTCCCTGGGCACCCCGAAGACCGAGGTCCTCTCGGACGACTGGACGGTCATCACCACCGACGGCACCTGGTCCTCCCACTGGGAGCACTCGGTGGCCCTCATGGAAGAGGGCCCTCTGGTCCTGACCGCCCCGGACGGCGGCAAGGCCAAGCTGGCGGAGTACGGCATCACGACCGCCCCCGACCCTCTCGCCTGACGTCGGCCCCGGGCGCGGCCGAGATCGCCGGTGCATTCCGTGCATACCGATCTTGAGCGCCGGGCAGGCTCCCCCGATTCGTGTTTCCGGGTGCGCTGACGTAGACTGACTCGTCGGCTCTCGTGCACCCGCATGTCCGCATGCGCCCGTAAGGGACAGCTCGGGAGTCGATCAAGGTAGTCGATTCGAAGGGCGAAGCGTGGCCAAGAAGCAAGGTGCCATCGAGATCGAGGGCACTGTCGTCGAGTCTCTGCCGAACGCCATGTTCAAGGTCGAGCTCCAGAACGGCCACCAGGTCCTGGCACACATCAGCGGCAAGATGCGTATGCACTACATCCGCATCCTCCCTGACGACCGGGTCGTGGTGGAGCTGTCTCCTTACGACCTGACGCGTGGCCGGATCGTCTACCGGTACAAGTAGATCTTGCCCGAGCCCCGGCTCCGCCCGGAGCGCTGGCACTGACCCGGAGAACCTCACCAATGAAGGTCAAGCCGAGCGTCAAGAAGATCTGCGACAAGTGCAGGGTGATCCGCCGTCACGGCCGGGTCATGGTCATCTGCGAGAACCCGCGCCACAAGCAGCGCCAGGGCTGACGCACGACCGATCCCTCTGCACCGACGCAGAGTTTCGCGCGACGCAAGCTGAATATGTTCATACGCAGGGCCCGAGCCGATCAAGCTCGACACCCCCGGTTCGGAGGCCGGGGACCCAGTTCGTACCTAGTACGGCGGCTGGGAGTCGGTCCTGTGGAAGACCTCCGAAGATCAAACTGGAGCCATTGAATGGCACGCGTTTCCGGTGTTGACATCCCGCGCGAAAAGCGCGTGGAGATCGCCCTCACCTACGTGTTCGGCATCGGCCGGACTCTTTCGCAGCAGACGCTGGCAGCCACCGGCGTCGACCCGAACACCCGCGTTCGCGACCTCTCCGAGGAGCAGCTCGTCGCGATCCGCGAGTACGTCGACAACAACATCAAGACCGAGGGTGACCTCCGTCGCGAGATCCAGGCCGACATCCGCCGCAAGGTCGAGATCGGCACGTACCAGGGTCTGCGTCACCGCCGCGGTCTGCCCGTCCGCGGTCAGCGCACCAGCACCAACGCCCGCACCCGCAAGGGCCCGCGTCGCGCCATCGCCGGCAAGAAGAAGCCGGGCAAGAAGTAGTCCGCAGCGGACCGCCTGTCCACGGTCTTCGCTGTAGGACCGACCACCTCCCGTAGGAGTTAAGAGATGCCCCCCAAGGGACGTCAGGGCGCTGCCAAGAAGGTGCGCCGCAAGGAAAAGAAGAACGTCGCTCACGGCCACGCGCACATCAAGAGCACGTTCAACAACACGATCGTGTCCATCACGGACCCGTCCGGCAACGTGATCTCCTGGGCCTCCGCCGGCCACGTCGGCTTCAAGGGCTCCCGGAAGTCCACGCCGTTCGCCGCGCAGATGGCCGCCGAGTCGGCTGCCCGCCGCGCCCAGGAGCACGGCATGCGCAAGGTCGACGTGTTCGTCAAGGGCCCGGGCTCCGGTCGTGAGACCGCGATCCGCTCCCTGCAGGCCACGGGCCTCGAGGTCGGCTCCATCCAGGACGTCACCCCGACCCCGCACAACGGCTGCCGCCCGCCGAAGCGCCGCCGCGTCTGACGCACCGGCTCACGGCGGTTGGCCTCCGGCTGGGGGTGTGGGGGTTACCCCCCACATGTCGCAGCACGGCTGCCGCCCGCCGAAGCGCCGCCGCGTCTGACGCTCGCCGCTTCACCGGCTTCGGGGTTCGGGCGGTACGGCATCCGTAAAAGGGCCGTGCCGCCCGTACCCTTGCAGTACCCGCACTTCTCAAGGGTGCGGTTTCCGTCGGACGTCAAATAGCGGGCGTCCACGAAAGAAGGATCTGATCCACACATGCTGATCGCTCAGCGTCCCTCGTTGACCGAAGAGGTCGTCGACGAGTTCCGCTCCCGGTTCGTGATCGAGCCGCTGGAGCCGGGCTTCGGCTACACCCTCGGCAACTCCCTCCGCCGCACGCTCCTCTCCTCGATCCCGGGTGCGGCGGTCACGTCCATCCGTATCGACGGTGTCCTGCACGAGTTCACCACCGTGCCGGGCGTCAAGGAGGACGTCACCGACCTGATCCTCAACATCAAGCAGCTGGTCGTCTCCTCGGAGCACGACGAGCCGGTCGTGATGTACCTGCGCAAGCAGGGGCCGGGTCTGGTCACCGCCGCCGACATCGCGCCCCCGGCCGGTGTCGAGGTGCACAACCCCGATCTGGTCCTCGCCACGCTCAACGGCAAGGGCAAGCTGGAGATGGAGCTCACGGTCGAGCGTGGCCGCGGTTACGTCTCCGCCGTGCAGAACAAGCAGGTGGGTCAGGAGATCGGCCGTATCCCGGTCGACTCGATCTACTCGCCGGTGCTGAAGGTCACGTACAAGGTCGAGGCCACGCGTGTCGAGCAGCGCACCGACTTCGACAAGCTGATCGTCGACGTCGAGACCAAGCAGGCGATGCGTCCGCGTGACGCCATGGCGTCGGCCGGTAAGACCCTGGTCGAGCTGTTCGGTCTCGCCCGCGAGCTGAACATCGACGCCGAGGGCATCGACATGGGTCCGTCCCCGACGGACGCGGCGCTGGCGGCCGACCTCGCGCTTCCGATCGAGGAGCTCGAGCTGACCGTCCGCTCCTACAACTGCCTCAAGCGCGAGGGCATCCACTCCGTGGGTGAGCTCGTGGCTCGTTCCGAGGCCGACCTGCTCGACATCCGCAACTTCGGTGCGAAGTCGATCGACGAGGTCAAGGCGAAGCTGGCCGGCATGGGCCTGGCCCTCAAGGACAGCCCGCCCGGATTCGACCCGACCGCTGCGGCGGACGCGTTCGGCGCGGACGACGATGCGGATGCCGGGTTCGTCGAGACCGAGCAGTACTGAGCGCTCCGCGAGGAGGCCGGTTCTGCGGCTGCGGGCTCGCTGTGGCTGGTCGCGCAGTTCCCCGCGCCCCTTCGGGGGCGCGGACCCTTCCGGGGTTGAAATGGACCCCGGATCTCCGACAGGCGACCGCCTGCTCGGATACTGACTCCGGTACCTGATACGGCCGGGGCAGACACACAGGAGAGAACAATGCCGAAGCCCACCAAGGGTGCCCGTCTGGGCGGCAGTGCCGCGCACGAGAAGCTGCTCCTCGCGAACCTGGCGAAGAGCCTGTTCGAGCACGGCCGCATCACCACCACCGAGGCGAAGGCCCGCCGCCTGCGCCCGTACGCCGAGCGTCTGGTCACCAAGGCGAAGAAGGGCGACCTTCACAACCGCCGCCAGGTGCTGCAGGTCATCACGGACAAGAGCGTCGTCCACACGCTCTTCACCGAGATCGGCCCGCGCTACGAGAACCGCCCGGGTGGCTACACCCGTATCACCAAGATCGGTAACCGCCGTGGCGACAACGCGCCCATGGCCGTCATCGAGCTGGTCGAGGCGCTGACCGTGGCGCAGCAGGCGACCGGTGAGGCCGAGGCCGCCACCAAGCGTGCGGTCAAGGAGGCCGAGGAGGCCAAGGCGGAGGAGACCACCGAGGCTCCGGCCGAGGAGGCCGCTGCCGAGGAGTCCAAGGACGCCTGAGGCTCTGCCTGACGCAGGAAGCGGGTTCGCCCTTCGGGGCGAGCCCGCTTTCGCGTACTGAAAGGATCTGTACGTGAGTGACGAAGTACAGCCCGGCCACGTCCGTGTCCGTCTCGACCTGTCCTACGACGGCACCGAGTTCTCCGGCTGGGCCAAGCAGGCCGGTGGCCGGCGGACCGTGCAGGGCGAGATCGAGGACGCCCTGCGTACCGTCACGCGGTCCAGTCAGACGTACGAGCTGACGGTGGCCGGGCGGACGGACGCCGGGGTGCACGCGCGCGGCCAGGTCGCCCATGTCGATCTCCCCAGGGAGGTCTGGGTGGAGCACCACGAGAAGCTCCTCAAGCGGCTCGCGGGCCGCCTGCCCAGGGACGTACGGGTGTGGGCGCTCAGGGAGGCGCCCAGCGGCTTCAACGCACGTTTCTCCGCGATCTGGCGCCGCTACGCCTACCGCGTCACCGACAACCCCGGCGGGGTCGACCCGCTGCTCCGCGGCCACGTCCTCTGGCACGACTGGCCGCTCGACGTGGACGCCATGAACGAGGCCGCCCGGCAGCTCCTCGGTGAGCACGACTTCGCCGCGTACTGCAAGAAGCGCGAGGGCGCCACGACGATCCGTACGCTCCAGGAGCTGCGGCTCGAAAAGGGCGCCGACGGGATCATCACCGCCACCGTCCGCGCGGACGCCTTCTGCCACAACATGGTGCGCTCGCTCATCGGGGCGCTGCTGTTCGTGGGGGACGGGCACCGCGCGCCCGACTGGCCGGGGAAGGTGCTCGCGGCCGGGGTGCGGGACTCGGCGGTACACGTCGTCCGGCCGCACGGGCTGACGCTCGAGGAGGTCGGCTACCCGGCCGACGAGTTGCTGGCCGCGCGGAACAAAGAGGCGCGTAACAAGCGGTCGCTGCCGGGTACGGCAGGCTGCGCAACCTGTTAGTCACCCGGTGTTCCACGGCATGTGCCCCGGCCGTCAAGGGCGGCCGGGGCGCCGTGCCCGGTGTCGCCTTCGAACCGGGTGTCGGCCGAGGACACTTTGTGCGGGGCCGATATCGTCCTGCACTGACCGAATGGCCGCAGTTCCGTACGACGACCCCGAGCGGGCCGCCGTGCCGGTGGACCGGCCGCTGACTGGGGACGGCCGAGGGGTACTCGACGCGGACCGTAGGACCGCGTCGGGCCGGCTGTTCCGGGCGCCGGGCAGATCGGCGCCGTGGAGGGGAGAAGGCATGACGGGGCAGGGCAACGGCGTACCGATCACCGTGGTGATGCCGACGTACAACGAGGCGGCGAACGTGCCGCGGATGGCCGAGGCGGTGCTGGGGCTGCCGCTGGACGGGCTGCATCTGAAGATCGTCGACGACTCCAGTCCGGACGGCACCGGGCGGATCGCCGAGGAACTGGCGGACAAGTACAACGCGGACGGCACCGGCCGGACCCGGATGAGCGTGCTGCACCGCACGGAGAAGGACGGGCTGGGGCGGGCGTACACCGCGGGCATGACCGCGGCGCTGGAGGAGGGCGCCGAGTACGTCGTCCAGATGGACGCCGACGGCAGCCACCCGGTGGAGGCGGTGCCGCGCATGCTGGACGCGGCCCTCGCCTCCGGCGTGGGCCTGGTGGTCGGCAGCCGGTACGTCGAGGGGGGCTCGCTGGACGAGGAGTGGGGCGCGCACCGGGTCCTGCTCTCCCGGTTCGCGAACCGCTACGCGCGCACGATTCTGGGCACCGACATCCACGACATCACGGCGGGCTTCAACCTGTGGTCGGCTGCCACTCTGCGTGATGTCGACCTGTCGTCGCTGGACAGCGCGGGGTACAGCTTCCAGGTGGAGCTGAAGTACAAGGCCGTGCGGGCCGGGCACCGCGCCGTCGAGATTCCCATCCGCTTCGAGGAACGCACGGAGGGCGTCTCCAAGATGACCCTGCGCACGCAGCTGGAGTCGGCGATCGTGCCGATCAGGCTGCGCCTGAAGCGCCGGTAGGGCCTGTCCGGCGGATCAGGTCGCGGGGCACGGGTGGTGCCTCATCGGCGCTCTTGAGCGGGGCTTGGTGCGTCCGGCTGCAAGGCGGAGGAGGGCGTCGACGCGATGGGGGTGCCCCCGCGCGAGCTCGTTCGAGCGTCGGGGAAGGCGTGCCAAGCCCCGCGTCTGCGGCATGATCCGCCGGACAGGCCCTAGCCGCGAGTGGCTACTGGTTCGCCGCCGCGGATGCCTGGGCCTCGCCGCGGCGGCGGATCTGGCGGAAGGTGAACTCGGCCAGGTCGTCACCGGCGCTGAAGACCTTGGTGTCCTTGGTGGTCACGTCCTTGCCGCTGGGGAAGCCGGCGATGGTGAAGTAGGCGTAGCGGCCGACGGAGTTGGTCGTCGAGCGGCAGACCGCGGCGTCGCAGAACGCCTTGACGCCCTTGCCGGCCAGCGACTTCACGATGCTCTTCTTGTCGGCCGCGCCCTTGGCCTTGACGGCCTTGGCCTCGGTGTCGAAGACGGCCACGCCGACGGTCACCGCGACACCGTCCCTGGTGTAGGTCACGCGCAGCAGCCGGGTGCAGCCGTTCGCGGTGAGCACCTTGGGGAGGGTGCCGCCGGCGGCCGAGGCGCAGTTCGTGGTGTCGGCCGTGGGGCCCTTCTTGTACACGGTCTCGCCCATGGTCAGCCGGGTGCCCGGGAAGAGCGTCTCCGCGCTGAGCGGGGCCGTGTCCTTCTTCGCGCTGGCTATGAAGTCCTTCGGGTCCAGCGGCGGCGGTGCGCTGGTGGGCTCGAAGGACGGCGCCGGCGCGGAGTCGCTGGGCAGTGAGGCGCTCGCGGGCAGGTTGGACGGTTGCTTCGAGGCGTTGTTGTCCCCGTTCGCCGACATGACGGCCATGGCGACGGCGGTACCGATCGCCACGGTGGCGACCGCGCCGCCGCCGATGAACAGCACCTTGCGCCGCTTGTGCCGCGCTTCCGAGGCGTCGGCGAGTGCGGCCCAGTCCGGGGTCCGGTCGTCACCGCCGCTGGTCCAAGGCTGCTGAGAGTTCGGTTTCCAGGGATCCCACTGGGACTGGGAGCCCCCCTGCCCATAGCTCATGGGGCGTCATCTTAGACGGGGGCGGGGGGTGCGGGGGCGGTGCTACTAACCGCGGTAGGGGACCTTTCCGCGCAACCCGGGGTATCCCGCCCGGTGACGCACCCCGCCCTGGGGCCCCACCCCAGCCGCCGCCAGGGGCTGCGCCCCTTGGACCCCGTTTCCCACCCACCCACCCGTGCCAGCCAGCCGAAAAGCACCCCCCGGGGCTCCGCCCCAGCCCCCGGCGGGGCTCCGCCCCTGCACCCCGCGTGGCTCCGCCCCGAACCCGGGCGGGGACTGCGCTGTCCTCTTGGGGCTCCGCCCCTGCATCCCGCGGGGCTCCGCCCCAGCCCCCGGCGGCCACGTCCCTTCCCTCGCGGGGCTCCGCCCCAGCCCCCGGCGGGGACTGCGTTCCCTTCACCCCGCCGGGCTCCGTCCCGGACTCTGGCGGGGGACTGCGCTGTCCTCTTGCGGGGCTCTGCCCCTGCATCCCGCGGGGCTCCGCCCCAGCCCCTGGCGGCGACGTCCCTTCCCTCGCGGGGCTCTGCCCCAGCCCCCGGCGGGGACTGCGTTCCCTGCACCCCGCCGGGCTCCGCCCCGGTCGGCATCACTCAGCCCGTCCGGCGTTTGAGGACGAGGCCGTTCAGGCCGAAGCGGGGGTCTGGGGGCGGCAGCCCCCAGTGGGGCGGCGATTACACTGGGATCCGCGAAACCGGCTGAGCCCAGCGGCAGCGAGCCCGTTTTGACCCGGGTGCCGCGCCGCAGGTATCCTGCCTGTTCGTTGTGTATTGGCTTGCTCATTCTCACGGGACGGGCCCTTACACCGGTCCACCGGGCCGATGACCAGCGACCCCACGTACGCGGTATGCGTCGCCGCCGTGCGGTCCAGGCTGTCGTGATCGTTTCGGTGACCTGTTCAGGACCATTCACTCGAAGCGAAGGCTACGAACCGTGCGTACGTACAGCCCCAAGCCCGGCGATGTGACGCGCCAGTGGCACGTCATCGACGCTCAGGACGTTGTCCTGGGCCGTCTCGCCACCACCGCAGCGACCCTGCTCCGCGGCAAGCACAAGCCGATCTACGCGCCGCACGTCGACGCTGGTGACTTCGTCATCATCATCAACGCCGACAAGGTGCACCTGTCCGGCAACAAGCGGACCCAGAAGATGGCGTACCGCCACTCCGGCTACCCGGGTGGTCTGCGCTCCGTCCGCTACGACGAGCTGCTGGACAAGAACCCGGAGAAGGCCATCGAGAAGGCCGTCAAGGGCATGCTCCCCAAGAACTCCCTGGGCCGTCAGATGCTCTCGAAGCTGAAGGTCTACAAGGGTGACCAGCACCCGCACGCTGCCCAGCAGCCGGTGCCGTTCGAGATCACCCAGGTCGCGCAGTAAGTCCGGCCACCCCCTAAGACTGAAGAGAATCTGAGGAGAATCGTGGCCGAGACCACTGCCGAGCAGCCGCTCGAAGAGCTTGACATCGACAGCTACACCACCGAGTCCGAGGTCCCCGTCGAGGGTGAGTACACCTCGGAGTCCATGGCCTCCCGCTTCGGCGAGCCCCAGCCGGCCGCCGGCCTGGGCCGCCGCAAGAACGCCATCGCCCGCGTCCGGATCGTCCCGGGCACCGGCAAGTGGAAGATCAACGGTCGCACCCTCGAGGACTACTTCCCGAACAAGGTGCACCAGCAGGAAGTCAACGAGCCCTTCAAGGTGCTCGAGCTCGAGGGTCGTTACGACGTCATCGCCCGCATCGCCGGTGGCGGTGTCTCCGGTCAGGCCGGTGCGCTCCGTCTCGGTGTCGCCCGCGCGCTGAACGAGGCCGACGTCGACAACAACCGCGGCCCGCTGAAGAAGGCCGGCTTCCTCAAGCGCGACGACCGTGCGGTCGAGCGCAAGAAGGCCGGTCTGAAGAAGGCCCGCAAGGCTCCGCAGTACAGCAAGCGCTAATCTCCGCTGCCTGCTCGTACTCCGAACGCCCCGGCGGCACGCCACTGTGCCGCCGGGGCGTTCGTTTATCCCAGTGCAAGGGCGTATAACGACACAAGACGCTCAAAGTCAAGTGTGATCGGATGTCAAAGCGCCTTCGAAAGTGACGCTTCCTCAGGAGGACAAGTGGGACGACTCTTCGGCACGGACGGCGTGCGCGGTGTCGCCAACGCGGATCTGACGGCCGAGATGGCGCTCGGTCTCTCCGTCGCGGCGGCGCACGTGCTCGCCGAGGCGGGCACCTTCGAGGGCCACAGGCCGAAGGCGGTGGTCGGACGGGACCCGCGCGCGTCCGGGGAGTTCCTGGAGGCCGCCGTGGTCGCGGGCCTGGCGAGCGCGGGCGTGGACGTACGATGCGTCGGCGTGCTGCCGACGCCCGCGGTGGCGTACCTCACCGGGGCACTCGGCGCCGACCTCGGTGTCATGCTCTCCGCCAGCCACAACGCCATGCCCGACAACGGCATCAAGTTCTTCGCCCGCGGCGGCCACAAGCTCGCCGACGAGCTGGAGGACCGCATCGAGTCCGTCTACCAGGCGCACTGCCACGGCGAGCCCTGGGAGCGGCCGACGGGCGCCGGGGTCGGACGCGTCCGGGCGTACGACGAGGGCTTCGAGCAGTACGTCGGCCACCTGCTCGGCGTGCTGCCGAACCGCCTCGACGGGCTGAAGATCGTCCTGGACGAGGCGCACGGCGCGGCCGCCGGGGTCTCGCCCGCGGCCTTCGCCCGGGCGGGCGCCGAGGTCGTCACGATCGGCGCCGAGCCGGACGGCCTCAACATCAACGACGGCTGCGGCTCCACCCACCTGGACACGCTCAAGGCCGCCGTCGTCGAGCACGGCGCCGACCTCGGCATCGCGCACGACGGTGACGCCGACCGCTGCCTGGCCGTGGACCACACCGGCGAGGAGGTCGACGGCGACCAGATCCTGGCCGTGCTCGCGCTGGCGATGCGGGAGCGTTCCGCACTGCGCTCCGACACCGTCGTCGCGACCGTGATGTCGAACCTGGGCTTCAAGCTGGCCATGGAACGCGAGGGCATCAGCCTCGTGCAGACCGCCGTCGGCGACCGGTACGTCCTGGAGGAGATGAAGGAGCACGGCTACGCCCTCGGCGGCGAGCAGTCCGGCCACGTCATCGTCCTGGACCACGCCACCACCGGCGACGGCACCCTGACCGGCCTGCTGCTCGCGGCCCGGGTCGCCGAGAGCGGCCGTACGCTGCGGGACCTCGCCTCCGTCATGGAGCGGCTGCCGCAGGTGCTGATCAACGTCCGTGACGTCGACAGGTCCCGGGTGAAGACCTCCGCGGAGCTCGCCGCCGCCGTGACCGAGGCCGAGCGGGAGCTGGGGTCGACCGGCCGGGTGCTGCTGCGCCCGTCCGGTACGGAGCCGCTGGTACGCGTGATGGTCGAGGCCGCCGACATCGAGCAGGCCCGCACCGTCGCCGGCCGCCTCGCCGACGCCGTGAAGTCGGCGCTCGGCTAACCAGCCGCCCTGGTGCGCTCGCGCTGCCGGTCCCAGAACCACCGCTGGGCGAGCAGCGTGAGCGTCCCGGCGATGACGATGCCGAGCAGGTTCAGCAGCAGCTGCTCCGAGGACCGCGCGGCCTGGTTGCCGTCGCCGTAGATCAGGGCCACGGCCGCGTTGGCGGCGGCGGGCACGGTCGTCACGGAGATGGCGACCCCGACCAGGGCGCCGGACTTCGCCGAGGTGAGCGACAGCGTGCCGGCGGCCCCGGCGAGGACGGCCACCACGAACGAGAACCAGTCGGGGGCGTAGATGAAACCGGTGTTGGGCCGCTTCGCCTCCAGCTGACCCTTGCTGAACAGCCCCACCGCGTCCATGAAGAGGCTGAACGCCGAGGTCAGCAGCATGGCCGCGGCGAACCCCACCAGCAGCGCGACCAGCGAGCGCAGCGCCAGCCGCGGCGCCCGCCGCACCACCGCGGTGCAGATCCCCGCCAGCGGCCCGAACTCCGGGCCCACCGCCATCGCGCCCACGATCAGGATCGCGTTGTCGAGCACCACACCGCAGGCCGCGATCATCGTGGCCAGGGTGATGAAGGCGACGTAGGCGACCGACAGCGTCGACTCCTCGTGCGTCGCCTCGGTGAGGTGCTCCCACAGCACCGCGTCCGCGCCCTCGCCCGGCGCCTCCGCCTCGGCCTTGTCGGCCCGCTTGGACAGGGACAGGTCGATGTTCTCGACGGCGATGGAACCGGTGGCGTCGATGCCCAGCCGCTGCAGCCCGGTCAGCAGCTCGTCGCCCGCCTCCCGGGCCACGTCGCACATCACGATGTCCCCGACCGGGTTGCGGGCGGCGCCCGGGACGACGGCGAGGTGGGTGGTGCCGACCGTCTTCTCGATCAGGCGCACCACCTCGTCCGTCTTGTCGGACGGTGTGATCAGACGCAGATGCAGCATCCCCGCAGGGTAGCGGTCAGAGTTTGCGCAGCCTCAGCCGCTGCACCTTGTGGTCCGGGCCCTTGCGCAGGACGAGGGTCGCGCGGCCCCGGGTGGGGGCGATGTTCTCCGTCAGGTTGGGCTCGTTGATGGTCCGCCACTGCGTCCGCGCGTAGTCGAGGGCCTCCTCCTCGGACACCTGCGTGTACTTGCGGAAGTAGGAGGAGGGGTTCTGGAAGGCGGTCTGGCGCAGCTTCCTGAACCGGTTGAGGTACCAGCGTTCGATGTCCTCGCCGCTCGCGTCGACGTACACGCTGAAGTCGAAGTAGTCGGCGAGACCGACGCGGGTGCGGCCGTCCTTGCCGGGCAGCGCGGGCTGCAGGACGTTAAGGCCCTCGACGATCAGGATGTCGGGCCGCCGGACGGTGAGCCGCTGGTCGGGCACGATGTCGTAGATCAGGTGGGAGTAGACGGGCGCCGTCACCTCGTCCTTGCCGGCCTTGATGTCGGCGACGAAGCGGGTGAGCGCCCGGCGGTCGTACGACTCGGGGAAGCCCTTGCGCGACATCAGTCCGCGGGCCTGGAGTTCCCGGGTGGGCAGCAGGAAACCGTCGGTGGTCACCAGCTCCACCCGCGGGTGCTCGGGCCAGCGGGACAGCAGTGCCTGCAGGAGCCGGGCGACGGTGGACTTCCCGACGGCGACCGAACCCGCGACCCCTATGACGAAGGGCGTGCCCGACTGGGAGCCCTGCTCGCCGAGGAACGTGTTCAGCGCCCCTCTCAGCCCGTCCGTGGCGCCGACGTAGAGATTGAGCAGCCGGGACAGCGGCAGGTAGATGTCCCGCACCTCGTCGAGGTCGATGACGTCGCCGAGGCCGCGCAGCTTCTCCACCTCCTCGGCGGTCAGCGGCAGCGGCGTCTTGTCGCGCAGCGCGCTCCACTCGGAGCGGGTGAGGTCGACGTAGGGAGTCGCCTCCGGCCTGTGCCGGTGGGCGCTCCGGGGCATCGAGGAGACCGGAGAGATCACATTCCATTGTTAACGGAGTTTGAACGGCGTGGCGGGTGTGCTCGGTCACGCTCGGCCGCGGCGCCAGTGGGGCACTTGGCAGTAAACGGTCGCACGACGGTGGGAACGGCCCCGGGAAATTCCGATTTCGGGCACGCGGAGACGGTTTTCGGCGGGCTTCGGCCCGTAGGCTGCGGCCCATGTGCGGAATCGTGGGTTACGTGGGGTCACAGTCGGCGCTCGAGGTCGTGATGGCCGGGCTGAAGAGGCTGGAGTACCGGGGATACGACTCGGCGGGCGTCGCCGTGCTGGCGGACGGCGGTCTGGCCGCCGCGAAGAAGGCCGGGAAACTGGTCAACCTGGAGAAGGAACTGGTCGACCGGCCGCTGCCCACGGGTTCGACGGGCGTCGGCCACACCCGCTGGGCCACGCACGGGGGCCCGACGGACGCCAACGCGCACCCGCACCTGGACAACGCGGGCCGGGTCGCCGTCGTCCACAACGGGATCATCGAGAACTTCGCGCAGCTCCGGGCGGAACTGGCCGAGCGGGGCCACGAGCTGTCGTCCGAGACGGACACCGAGGTCGTCGCCCACCTGCTGGCGGAGGAGTTCTCGGCGACCGCCGACCTGGCGGAGGCGATGCGGCTGGTCTGCCGGCGTCTGGAGGGCGCGTTCACGCTGGTCGCGGTGCACGCCGACGAGCCGGACGTGGTCGTGGGGGCGCGGCGCAACTCCCCGCTGGTGGTGGGCGTCGGAGAGGGCGAGGCCTTCCTCGCCTCGGACGTCGCCGCGTTCATCGCCCACACCCGGTCGGCGATCGAGCTGGGCCAGGACCAGGTGGTGGAGCTGCGCCGCGACGGCGTGACGGTGACCGGGTTCGACGGCCGGCCCGCGGAGGTCCGCTCGTACCACATCGACTGGGACGCGTCGGCCGCGGAGAAGGGCGGCTACGACTACTTCATGCTCAAGGAGATCGCCGAGCAGCCCAAGGCGGTCGCGGACACCCTCCTGGGCCGTATCGACGCGGCCGGCTCACTGACCCTGGACGAGGTCCGGATCAGCGCCTCCGAACTGCGCGAGGTGGACAAGGTCGTCATCGTCGCCTGCGGTACGGCCTTCCACGCCGGGATGATCGCCAAGTACGCCATCGAGCACTGGACGCGCATCCCCTGCGAGGTGGAGCTGGCCAGCGAGTTCCGCTACCGGGACCCGATCCTGGACGCGCAGACCCTGGTCATCGCCATCTCCCAGTCCGGCGAGACCATGGACACCCTGATGGCGCTGCGCCACGCCCGCGAGCAGGGCTCCAAGGTGCTGGCCATCTGCAACACCAACGGCTCGACGATCCCCCGGGAGTCGGACGCGGTGCTGTACACGCACGCCGGGCCGGAGGTCGCGGTCGCCTCGACGAAGGCGTTCCTGACGCAGCTCGTCGCCTGCTACCTGGTCGCGCTGTACCTGGGCCAGATCCGCGGCACCAAGTGGGGCGACGAGATCGGGGCCGTCATCCGCGACCTGTCGCAGATCTCCGGTGAGGTCGAGCGGGTGCTGGAGACGATGGAACCGGTACGGTCACTGGCCCGGTCCCTCGCCGGGAAGAACACGGTGCTGTTCCTGGGCCGGCACGTGGGCTATCCGGTCGCCCTCGAAGGCGCCCTGAAGCTGAAGGAGCTCGCCTACATGCACGCCGAGGGCTTCGCGGCGGGCGAGCTGAAGCACGGGCCGATCGCGCTCATCGAGGACGACCTGCCGGTGGTCGTGGTCGTGCCCTCGCCCCGGGGCCGGTCCGTCCTCCACGACAAGATCGTCTCCAACATCCAGGAGATCCGGGCCCGGGGCGCGCGCACCATCGTGATCGCGGAGGAGGGTGACGAGGCGGTCGTGCCGTACGCGGACCACCTGATCCGGATCCCGGCGACACCGACGCTGCTTCAACCGCTGGTGGCGACGGTGCCGTTGCAGGTGTTCGCCTGCGAGCTGGCCACGGCGCGGGGGAACGAGGTGGACCAGCCGCGGAACCTGGCGAAGTCGGTGACGGTGGAGTGATCCGTTCGGGGGCCGGCAGGGTGCTGCCCGCATGACGAGACGGTCAGGCGGGCTGCCACAGCTCGAGCCGATTGCCCTCGGGATCGGTGACCCAGCCGAAGCGGCCGACCCCCTCCATGTCCTGGGTCTCCTCGGCCACGTCCGCTCCCTTGGCGCGCAACTGCGCGAGCATCGCGTCCAGGTCGCGGACCCGGAAGTTGAGCATGGTCTGCTGGGCGTGGGATCCGAAGTAGTCGGTTCCGGACTCGAACGTCGCGAACACGGTCGCCCCGGCCTCCTGACGCCACAGGCCGTGCTCGTCGGTGTCCAGGCCCAGGCAGTCGCGATACCACGCGCCCAGGGCCTCCGGGTCGGTGGCCCGCAGGAAGTATCCGCCGATCCCCAGCACACGTTCCATGCCGCCCATCCTGCCGGCCCCATAGGCTGCCCCGCATGAGCATCATCGGTGTCGGGATCGACGTGGCCGAGGTCGACCGGTTCCGGGCGTCCCTGGACCGTACGCCCAACCTGGCGAACCGGCTGTTCGTCGCGGGCGAGTTGCTGTTGCCGAGCGGGGAACGCCGGGGCATCGCCTCGCTGGCCGCACGCTTCGCGGCGAAGGAGGCGGTGGCCAAGGCGCTGGGCGCGCCACCCGGGCTGCTCTGGACGGACGCGGAGGTGTACGTCGAAGAGAGCGGACAGCCACGGCTGCGGGTCAGGGGGACGGTGGCGGCCCGGGCGGCCGAACTGGGCGTGCGGTCCTGGCATGTGTCCCTGAGTCACGACGCCGGAATCGCCTCGGCGGTCGTGATCGCGGAAGGCTGACGGCCGTCGCACACCGCCGGGAGCAGGGCGGCGAGACGCTCCAGCTGGTCGCGTTGGGCGCGCAGGCCCACGGCGCCCAGGCGGACCACGATGTGCCGGGCGCCCGCGGCGACATAGCTCCGCAGTCCCCTGACGACCTGTTCGGGGGAGCCGGCGACGACCGCCTGGATCCGCTCCAGGTCCGTCAGCGGCATGCCGTACGTGGCGTGCGCGTACCGGTCCAGCGCCCGGCGGCCGGTCTCGGTGTCCTCGTCCACGCGGACCGACACGAACAGGGCGGGGGTGATGTCCCCGGCCGCCCGGCCCGCTTCGGCCGCCGCCCTGTGGACGCCGTGCAGGCCGGTCGCGTAGTCGGCGGGGTCGGGCGGGTAGGGCAGCCAGCCGTCGTACAGCCGGCCGGTGCGGTGCAGGGCGGCGGGGGTGGCGCCGCCGAGCCAGACGGGCGGGCCCCCGGACCGGAACGGCCTGGTCCCGGGCGGGATGCCGGTGAACCGGAGGATGTCGCCCCGGAAGGCGTCGGCACCCGCCCAGACGGCCCGCCACAGCGCCACCGTCTCGTCCAGGCGGGTGAAGCGGCGCTCCCAGGGGAGTTCGGAGAGGGTGTAGAGGGGACGGCCGAAACGCCCCGGGAAGCCGGCGCCGACGGCCACGGTCAGGCGGCCGCCGGACAACAGGTCCACCGAGGCCAGTGACTGGGCGGCCTGCACCGGCCGGCGCAGGAAGGGCAGCAGCGCGGCCGTCCCCAGGGTCGCGGTCTCCGTGGCGGGGGCCAGCGCGGCCAGCATCGTCAGGGCCTCGACGCGCGGGGTGATCAGGGAGTCGTTGACGAACAGGGAGGAGAAGCCCGCGCGTTCGGCATCGCGGCCGAAGGCGACCAGCTCACGGGGATCGTCGCCCTTGTCCCACTGGGCGGTTCCGGTCGGAAGCAGTACACCGATGTCCATGCCCATGATGCTGGCGACGAGGGCGGGGTGGCGACAATTCCCTCCGGGGAATGGCCGGGAGTCCCGCCTCGGCGTTACAACAGGCGGCGTGGACATCGCCCGTGCGCTCCGTGAACGCCGTACCCGCTCCCGTGTCAGCCAGCTGGAGCTGGCACTGCGGGCGGGTACCACCCAGCGGCACGTCAGCTTCATCGAGTCGGGCCGCTCCGCTCCCGGCCGGAACATGGTCGTCCGGCTGGCCGAGTCGCTGGAACTGCCGCTGCGGGAACGGAACGAGCTGCTGCTGGCCGCCGGGTACGCGCCCGCCTATCCCGAGAGCTCCCTCGACGACCCGGCGCTGGCTCCCGTACGCACGGCGATCCACCACATCCTGCGCGGACACCTGCCGTACCCCGCGCTGGTGACGGACCGCGGCGGTGGTCTGATCGCGGCGAACGACGCGTTCGGCCTGATCACCGAGGGAGCGGCCGCCGAACTGCTGGGCCCCGGCGCCAACGTCTACCGTCTGGCGCTGCACCCCGACGGTCTGGCCCCCCGGATCCTCAACCTCGCGGAATGGGCGCGTCACATCCTGGTCCGCCTGGACCATCTGCCGGAGCTGCGCGCCGAACTCGCCGCCCACGTCCCGGATCCGGAGCCGTCGGCCGGGCAGCTCGGTTTCGCCGTCCCGCTGCGGCTGCGGTCCTCCCACGGCGAGCTGCACCTGACGACGACGGTGACGACCTTCGCCACCGCTGTCGACGTGACCCTCTCCGAACTGAAACTGGAGGCCTTCCTGCCCGCCGACGCGGAGACGGCCGCGATCCTCTCGGCTGTCGCCGGCTCGTCCACGGGTGCGCTGCCCGGGGTGTGATGCCGGGCTTGTTCGGGGCAGACTCGATCGCATGCGTACCGCCTACAGCGTGGAAACGGTCAGGACAGCCGAGCGTGAGCTCATGGCGCGGCTCCCCGAGGGGGCCCTGATGCAGCGGGCCGCCGCCGGACTCGCCGCCGCCTGTGCGGACTTGCTCGGCCGGGTGTACGGCAGCCGGGTGGTGCTGCTCGTCGGCAGCGGGGACAACGGCGGCGACGCCCTGTACGCCGGCGCCCGGCTGGCCCGGCGCGGCGCCGGGGTCGCGGCCGTCCTGCTCAGTCCCGACCGCACCCACCCCGGCGGCCTCGCGGCGCTGCGCCGGGCGGGCGGCACCGTCGCCGGGCCGGGTGCGGCCGCGGAGGACCTCGTGGCCCGGGCCGACCTCGTGGTCGACGGGATCGTCGGGATCGGCGGGAAGGGGGGCCTGCGCGCCGACGCCGCGCCGCTCGCGGAGGCCGCCCACACCTCCCGGGCCGCGGTCGTCGCCGTGGACCTGCCGAGCGGGGTCGAGGCGGACACCGGGGAGGTGCGCGGGGCCGCGGTCCGGGCCGACCTGACCGTGACCTTCGGGACGCACAAGCCGGGGCTGCTGGTCGACCCCGCCCGGGAGTACGCCGGGACCGTGCGCCTCGTGGACATCGGGCTGGAGCTGCCGCCCGAGGCCGAACTGGAGGCCCTGCAGCACGCGGACGTGGCCCGGCTGCTGCCGCGGCCGGCGGCCGAGAGCGACAAGTACCGGCGGGGTGTCGTCGGGATCGCGGCCGGCTCGGCGCGGTACCCGGGCGCGGCCGTCCTCGCGGTGTCGGGGGCGCTGCGCGGCGGGGCGGGCGCCGTGCGGTACGTCGGGCCCGCCGCGGACGCCGTGATCGCCCGCTTCCCCGAGACCCTCGTCTCCGACCAGGGCCCGCACAAGGCGGGGCGGGTGCAGGCCTGGGTGGTCGGGCCGGGCGCCGGGGACGACGCCGGCACCGTCGCCGAGGTGGTGGGGACGGACGTGCCGGTGCTCGTCGACGCGGACGGGCTGCGCCTCGCCGACCGGGACGCCGTACGCGCCCGTACCGCGCCGACGCTGATGACCCCGCACGCCGGTGAGGCCGCGGCGCTGCTCGGGGTGGCCCGCGAGGAGGTCGAGGGCGCGCGGCTGGAGTCCGTGCGGAAGCTGGCGCTGCTGTACGGGGCGACGGTGCTGCTGAAGGGGTCGACCACGCTGGTCGCGGACCCCGGGGGCGGGGCCGTACGGGTGAACGCCACGGGGACGCCCTGGCTGGCCACGGCCGGCAGCGGGGACGTCCTGTCGGGGCTGGCCGGGTCGCTGCTGGCGTCGGGGCTGTCGGCGCTGGACGCGGGGAGCGCGGCGGCGTATCTGCACGGCCTGGCTGGGCGGTACGCGGCGGACGGGGCACCGGCCGGGGCGCACGACGTGGCGGCGGCCATCCCGGAGGCCTGGCGGGACGTGATCGACTGAGCGCGAGGCCCTCTGGGCCTCCTGGGCCCCCTGAGTCCCCTCGGGTGACCTCCCCGCGCGGCTGCCGGGATTCGGGGGAGCAGGCGGCTTGGCTGATGGTGTGATCAGCAGACATATCGCTTACCGGGGCGTCGCCGTGCTCCTGGCCGCCGTCACCGCCCTCCCGGCCGCCGGAACCACCTCGGCCGCGCCCCGCGCACCGAGGGCCGCCACCCCCGCACCGCCGGCCTCCGGCCCGTCGACCCCCCTGGTGCCCGGGGTGGCCCCGGGACCCGCCCAGCCCTGGCAGATCGACACCCCCGACCAGATGCTGCCGCCGAAGGTGTACACGCCCAGCGCCCGCGAGAACGCCAGGGAGCCGCGGGAGGCCGCGCCGGGGACGTACGACCTCATCGAGTACGTCCCGCTCGGTGACGCCGTCGCCAAGGTGGCGTGCAGCAGACAGGCCGGGCCGTACCAGCGGCAGGTCGAGCGGTGGCTGAAGCTGAAGGTGGACGGCAGACAGTCCACGGCCGACTGCAAGGCCATCCGGAACTTCCAGAAGAAGCACGGGATCAAGCCCGCGATCGGGTTCGCCGGCCCGGTCACCTGGGCGCGGATGACGCTCATCTCGGCCCGGAAGAACCCCAACGCGGCCGGGAAGTGCCCGGTGCGGACCTACCGGGTCGCCTGCGTGGACCTGAGCCGGCAGCTCACCTGGGTGCAGAAGGGCAGGAAGGTGCTGTTCGGGCCGGTGCCCATGCGCAGCGGGCGCAAGGGGTACGCCACCAGGGCCGGCTGGCACACCGTCTACTGGCGGCACAAGAACCACTGGTCGACGCTGTACAACCAGCCCATGCCGTACGCCCAGTTCTTCGACGGCGGCCAGGCCTTCCACGCCGTCTACGGCAGCATCTACACCACCGTCGGCTCCTGGGGCTGCGTGAACCTCGAGCTGGCCGACGCGCGCAGGCTGTGGGGCGTGTTGCGCAAGGGCGACCGGGTATTCGTGTGGGGCCGCAGGCCCGGCTCGTAGGCCGTGCGGAGGGCCTGCGCCCGGGGGCTCTCGGGGGCCTCTGAGACACTGGGGGCGCCATGACTGAAAGAGCACCTGCGCCGAGCGCGCCCCTGCGCGCCCGCGCCGAGATCGACCTGGCCGCACTCCGGGCCAACGTGCGGACGCTGCGTGCCCGCGCGCCCGAGTCGGCCCTGATGGCCGTGGTGAAGTCCGACGGGTACGGGCACGGGGCGGTGCCCTGCGCCCGCGCGGCCGTCGAGGCCGGGGCGGGCTGGCTCGGCACGGCCACCCCCGAGGAGGCCCTCGAACTGCGCGCGGCCGGGCTGCCCGGGCGGATCATGTGCTGGCTGTGGACGCCGGGCGGGCCGTGGCGGGAGGCGATCGAGGCCGACCTCGACGTCTCGGTCAGCGCCATGTGGGCGCTGCGGGAGGTCGTCGCGGCGGCCCGGCAGGCCGGCCGCCCCGCGCGCGTGCAGCTCAAGGCCGACACCGGGCTGGGCCGGGGCGGCTGCCAGCCGGGTCCGGACTGGGCCGAACTCGTCGCCGAGGCCCTGCACGCCGAACGCGAGGGACTGCTGCGGATCACCGGGCTGTGGTCGCACTTCGCCTGCGC
Organism: Streptomyces sp. NPDC001544; assembly: GCF_042894285.1. Classification (NCBI taxonomy): domain Bacteria; kingdom Bacillati; phylum Actinomycetota; class Actinomycetes; order Kitasatosporales; family Streptomycetaceae; genus Streptomyces; species Streptomyces sp. NPDC001544. The sequence continues at coordinate 275,838 of NZ_JBIAVN010000010.1, forward strand.
CGACGAACCCGGCCACCCCTCGATCGACGCCCAGCTCGTCCGCTTCCGGGAGATGCTGGCGTACGCGGAGGAGCGCGGCGTGCGCCCCGAGGTGCGGCACATCGCCAACTCCCCGGCCACCCTCACGCTGCCCGAGGCCCACTTCGACCTCGTGCGGACGGGCATCGCCGTGTACGGGATCTCACCGAGCCCCGAACTCGGCACCCCGGCCGACTTCGGACTGCGCCCGGTGATGACCCTGTCGGCGTCGCTGGCGCTGGTGAAGCACGTACCGGGCGGGCACGGGGTCAGTTACGGGCACCACTACGTCACCCCGGGCGAGACGACCCTCGGCCTGGTGCCCGTCGGCTACGCGGACGGCATCCCGCGGCACGCCTCCGGCAGCGGCCCTGTCCTGGTCGCGGGCAAGTGGCGTACGGTCGCCGGACGGGTCGCGATGGACCAGTTCGTGGTGGACCTCGGGGGAGACGAGCCCGAGGCGGGGGCGCAGGCCGTGCTGTTCGGGCCCGGCGACCGGGGCGAGCCCACCGCGGAGGACTGGGCGCAGGCGTCCGGCACGATCGCGTACGAAATCGTCACGCGGATCGGAACGCGTGTTCCGCGCGTCTATGTGAACGGGGAACAAGACCGGTAGGACGGGTTACCCGCACCGGTGGGCACCCGGAGTGGTGTGGCCACGGTGACACCTGTGACGCAGCAGCAGTTGTGATGAGGAGCGGTACGTGAGCGAGAGCAGCGCGGAGGTCGTGGCCGACGTGGCGGATGTCGCCGCGGCGGCCGTCGTCGCCTCCGCCGCGGGGGCGGTCGGGGGCTGGCGCAGGGCGACCGGCCTCGCCGGCGCCGCGATAGGCGTGCTCGCCGCGGGCGCGGCCGCCGGTGTCGCCATCGAGCGGATGACCGTCGGCCGGGGGATGCGCAGGAAGGCCCGGCTGGCGCTGGACTCGGCGGGGCCGTACGGGGCGCTGCGCGGCACCCCGGGCAAGGCGCACGCCGACGACGGAACCGAGTTGTACTACGAGGTCGACGACGTCGAGCCCGACACCGGCGGCCCGAACCTCTCCCCGCGCCGGCGGCGGCTGTTCGGCCGCAAGGCGCCCGCCCCGGTCACCGTGGTCTTCAGCCACGGCTACTGCCTCAGCCAGGACTCCTGGCACTTCCAGCGCGCCGCCCTGCGCGGTGTCGTACGCACCGTGCACTGGGACCAGCGCAGCCACGGCCGGTCGGCGCGGGGCGTGGACCAGGTCCAGAACGGGGTGCCGCTCACCATCGACCAGCTCGGCCGCGACCTGAAGGCCGTCATCGACGCGGCCGCGCCCGAGGGCCAGATCGTGCTGGTCGGGCACTCCATGGGCGGGATGACGATGATGGCGCTGGCCGCGCAGTACCCGGAGCTGATCCGGGACCGGGTGGTCGCCACCGCCTTCGTCGGCACGTCGTCCGGGCGGCTCGGCGAGGTCAACTTCGGGCTGCCCGTCGCCGGCGTCAACGCGGTGCGCCGGGTGCTCCCCGGAGTGCTGAAGGCGCTCGGGCAGCAGGCGGCGCTGGTGGAGAAGGGGCGACGGGCCACCGCCGACCTGTTCGCCGGGATCATCAAGCGGTACTCGTTCGCCGGGCGGGACGTGGACCCGGCGATCGCCCGCTTCGCCGAACGCATGATCGAGTCGACGCCGATCGACGTGGTCGCCGAGTTCTACCCGGCCTTCACCGACCACGACAAGACCGAGGCCCTCGCCTGCTTCACCGACATGCCGGTGCTCGTGCTGGCCGGCGTCCAGGACCTGGTCACGCCCAGCGAGCACAGCGAGGCCATCGCCGACCTGCTGCCCGACGCCGAGCTGGTCCTCGTACCGGACGCCGGGCACCTGGTCATCCTGGAACACCCGGAAGTGGTCACCGACCGCCTCGCCGACCTGCTCACCCGCGCGGGTGCCGTGCCCGCAGGGGCTACCGTAAGTGGCTATGGAAGCACCAGCAGCACCGCACAACCCCGCTGAGACCCAGCTGACCGTGACCTCCCCGGAGCAGATGCGGGAACTGGGCCGCCGCCTGGCCAAGCTGCTGCGCGCGGGCGACCTGGTGATGCTCACCGGCGAGCTCGGCGCGGGCAAGACGACGCTCACCCGCGGGCTGGGCGAGGGGCTCGGCGTGCGCGGCGCGGTCACCTCGCCGACCTTCGTGATCGCCCGGGTCCACCCGTCGCTGGGGGACGGCCCGCCGCTCGTCCACGTCGACGCCTACCGGCTGTCCGGCGGCCTGGACGAGATGGAGGACCTCGACCTGGACGTGTCGCTGCCCGAGTCGGTGATCGTCGTCGAGTGGGGCGAGGGCAAGGTCGAGGAACTCACCGAGGACCGGTTGCAGGTCGTGATCCACCGGACCGTCGGGGACACCACCGACGAAGTGCGGCGGGTGGCCCTCACCGGTCTCGGGGAACGGTGGGAGTCCGTGGACCTGGAGTCGCTGGCGGCCTGACGCCGCCGACACGTTCCGACAAACCGTCGGCAACACATTGCGCCGGGCCTGGCAGCCGTGGTGACATGGTGTCCAGTCCGTAGTTAGGTCTGCCTAAGTACGTCCGCCCCCGCACCTCAGGAGGCGCCCCATGCCCGCTTCTCAGTCCAAGGTGCCGTGGCGGCCGCCCGTGCCCGCCGGGGTGTCCATGCGCGACCTGCTGGCCTCCTGTGCGGCGGCGGCGGTGATCTCCCGGCCACCGGCGGAACCCGAGCCCGAGCGGATGGAGCCGGTACGACGGCACCGCGACGCGGCGTGACCACGCCCGGGTGGACCCGAGCCGAGCCCCCGGCGAGTGCGCCCCGCGCCCGGCCTTCACACCGCACGACCGGAGCCCGCCGACACGGACTCGGCGCCGCCGGAGGGTGCGGGAGTACGGCGTTGCCGGGGCGCGGGGTGCCTGGGGCCGGGTGAGCTCGGTGTCGCCGGGACGGGACGTGTGCGTTCTGCGTCGCCGGAAGGCGCGGGCGTGTGGCGTTGCCGAGACTGCCGGAGCCCGGTTCGGGTGAGTCCGGGGTCGCCGAGAGGCGCGAGTGCGTGGGGCTGCCAGGACGCGCGGGGTGTCCGGGGGCGGGTGAGTGCCTGCGTCGCCGGGAGGCGCGGGCGCACGCCGTCGTGGCAAGGTGGCGAGCCGTCGGGCCCCCACCACTCGATCCGCCCGGCAGGGCTACCGCATCACGATGACGGGCACCCCGATCGTCGCGAACATCCACATCGCCTCCCCGTCCGCCCGTGTCTCGCGGATCCCGCCCGTCCGCACCATGGGGTCCGGCACCTGGGCCGCGTTCTGGTCCACCGCGGCGCTGAAGCCGATGGTGACCCCGTCCACGCTGGTGAAGCGCACGACGTGCTCGATGGGGGTGCCGTCGGTGCCGGTGACCGCGTTCGAGCGGGACGTGACGACGTACGCGCCGGGCAGCGGGTCCACGCTGCCGGGCCGCACCCCGAAGGTGCGCAGCACCCGGTTGTGGTCGCTGACCAGCCAGACCCGGTCGTCGTCCATCGCGTACACCACGCGTTCACCCGATCCGGACATGGCGGGCAGCGCCAGGGGGTTCCGTCTGTCCCGGGGGACCTTCGCCAGGGGCGACGCGCTCGCCGGGGCCTTGCCGGGCCCGGCGGGGACGGTGGCCGAGGCCTGGTAGGCGAGGAGGCCGATCGCCCCGACGGCCGCCGCGGTGAGCCCGGCCACGATCGACGAGCTGGTCCCTGCCACGTGTCGCCCACCTCTGTCTCGTGTTATTTGTCCTACTTCGTACAGAACGTTGTGCAGACGGTAGCACTCGGTGACCACCTGACCGGGACGGCCGACACGGGCCGTGCGGAGCCGTAGGCTGTTCGCGTGCTCTTGCTCGCTCTGGATACCGCCACCCCCGCCGTCACCGTCGCGCTGCACGACGGCACGGCCGTCATCGCCTCCTCGAGCCAGGTGGACGCGCGCCGGCACGGCGAGCTGCTGCTGCCGGCCGTCGACCGCGTACTCGCCGAGGCCGGGCTGAAGCTCGAAGCCGTCACCGGGATCGTCGTGGGCATCGGACCCGGCCCCTACACCGGGCTGCGCGTGGGACTGATGACCGCCGACACCTTCGGACTCGCCCTCGGTGTGCCCGTGCACGGCCTGTGCACGCTCGACGCCCTCGCCTACGCGGCCGACATCGAGAAGGGCCCGTTCGTCGTGGCGACCGACGCCCGCCGCAAGGAGGTCTACTGGGCGACCTACGCCGACTCCCGCACCCGGCTGACGGACCCCGCCGTCGACCGGCCCGCCGACATCGCCGAGCGGGTGGCCGGGCTGCCGGCCGTCGGCGCGGGCGCGCTGCTCTACCCCGCCACCTTCCCGCAGGCGCACGCACCCGAGCACGTCTCCGCCGCCGCCCTCGCCTCGCTGGCCGCCGAGAAGCTGGCCGCGGGCGAGGAGCTCCAGGCACCGCGGCCGCTGTACCTGCGCCGACCCGACGCGCAGGTCCCCAAGAACTACAAGGTGGTCACCCCGAAGTGACCGAACCCGCGACCCCCCGACTGCGCGAGATGCGCTGGTGGGACATCGACCCCGTGCTGGAACTGGAGAAGGAGCTCTTCCCCGAGGACACCTGGTCCCGGGGCATGTTCTGGTCGGAGCTGGCCCACTCCCGCGGCCCCGAGGCCAACCGGCGGTACGTGGTCGCCGAGGAGGACGACCGGATCGTCGGCTACGCCGGCCTGGCCTCACAGGGCGAGCTCGGTGACGTCCAGACCATCGCCGTCGCCCGCGACCGCCAGGGCACCGGCCTCGGCGGCCGGCTGCTGACCGAGCTGCTGCGCGCGGCCACCGCCTTCGAGTGCGCCGAGGTCATGCTGGAGTGCCGGGTGGACAACGTCCGCGCCCAGAAGCTCTACGAGCGCTTCGGCTTCGAGCCCATCGGTTTCCGGCGCGGCTACTACCAGCCGGGGAACGTGGACGCACTGGTGATGCGCCTGACCATGCAGTCCGGCAGCGGCTCCGCCGCGGGTTCCCCCTCCGAACAAGGAACAGAGAGCAATGGCTGACGAACCCCTGGTGCTGGGGATCGAGACCTCCTGCGACGAGACCGGCGTCGGCATCGTCCGCGGCACCACCCTGCTGGCGGACGCCATCGCCTCCAGCGTCGACGAGCACGCCCGCTTCGGCGGTGTCGTGCCGGAGGTCGCCTCCAGGGCCCACCTGGAGGCGATGGTGCCCACCATCGACCGCGCGCTGAAGGAGGCGGGCGTCTTGGCGAAGGACCTGGACGGCATCGCGGTGACCGCCGGTCCCGGCCTCGCCGGCGCCCTGCTGGTCGGCGTCTCGGCGGCGAAGGCGTACGCCTACGCCCTCGGCAAGCCCCTGTACGGGGTGAACCACCTCGCCTCCCACATCTGCGTGGACCAGCTCGAACACGGCCCGCTGCCGGAGCCGACGATGGCGCTGCTGGTCTCCGGCGGCCACTCCTCCCTGCTGCTGTCCTCGGACATCACCTCGGACGTACGCCCGATGGGCTCGACCATCGACGACGCGGCGGGGGAGGCCTTCGACAAGATCGCCCGCGTGCTGAACCTGGGCTTCCCCGGCGGCCCGGTCATCGACCGGTACGCGCGCGAGGGCGACCCGGAGGCGATCGCCTTCCCGCGCGGCCTGACCGGTCCCCGCGACCCGGTGTACGACTTCTCGTTCTCCGGCCTCAAGACGGCGGTGGCCCGCTGGATCGAGGCGAAGCGGGCGGCCGGCGAGGAGGTCCCCGTCCGGGACGTGGCCGCCTCCTTCCAGGAGGCCGTGGTGGACGTGCTCACCCGCAAGGCGCTGCGGGCCTGCAAGGACGAGGGCGTCGACCACCTGATGATCGGCGGCGGCGTGGCCGCGAACTCCCGGCTGCGCGCCCTCGCCCAGGAACGCTGCGAGGCGGCCGGCATCCGGCTGCGCGTCCCGCGCCCCAAGCTGTGCACGGACAACGGCGCGATGGTGGCCGCACTGGGCGCCGAGGTGGTGGCCCGCGGCCGGTCCGCGTCCAGCTGGGACCTGTCCGCGGACTCCTCCCTGCCGGTGACCGACCCGCACGTCCCCGGCCACGACCATGTGCACGAGGCCGGCGAGGAGAACCTCTACTCATGACGGTCGCCCTGATGTGGGAGGCCCGCGCGGCGGCGGGGCGCGGTGCGGAACTGCTCGCATGGGCCCGGGCGCAGAGGCTTTCGGGGGAGCCGCTGCGCCGGGAGACCTTCCGCGCCCCGCAGGACCGGGTCCTCGTCATCACCTGGTGGGACGCCGAGTACGACGCGGAGCTGCCGGAACTGCCCGAGCCGGACGGAGGCCTGGTCACCCGGGCGGTGCATCGGTGGCGGTTCGAGCCGGTCGACGGGGGACCCGGCCGCTGAGTGGCGCGAGCCCCCGTCCATAGGCTATGATCATCACATGTGAACGGCCGGAACAACGGCCCGGACACAGTGCGTTGGTGGTCCAAGGAAAGACGCCCCGCTTCCTGCGGGGAAATGCAGGTGCAAGGCCTGCCCGGCGCTCCATGTCACCCCCGCCCCCGATTCTTCGGGGGCGGGGGTGTTTTCGTGTCAGCCGGCCGCCGTCACGTCCGTCTCGCACCGCAGCCGCCGGTCGGTGCCGACCGGACGTACCGGCCCCGTGAGGTTCAGCCGTGCCGTGTGCCGTACGTCCGCGCTGGACGCCGCCAACCGCAGCTCCAGCGCGCCCGGTTCGACCACCCTGGTGCCGGAGCGGTCCGTGAAGGCCGACAGATCGGTGTGGAAGCGGAAGGTGACACGGGCCGCCTCCCCGGGCTCCAGTGACATCCGCCGGTAGCCGATCAGCCGGACGTCCGGACGGGTCACCGAGGCCACCGGGTCGTGCAGGTAGAGCTGCACGACCTCCGCGCCCGCGCGGTCGCCCGTGTTGCGGACCGTCAGCGAGATGTCGTACGACCCGTCCGTGCCGATCTCCGGGTCGGTGCCCGTGAAGTCCTCCCACGCGAACGCGGTGTACGTGTGCCCGTGCCCGAAGGGGTACAGCGGCGTCGGGTCGAGGTTGCTGACCTCGTCCGCCAGACCCAGTGGCGGCTGGAGGTACGTCCACGGCTGGCCGCCCGGGACGCGTGGGACGCTCACCGGGAGCCGGCCCGAGGGGTTCACCCGGCCCGACAGCACTCCGGCCACCGCCGCACCGCCGCCCTGTCCGGGGAAGAACGCCTGGACCACGGCGGCCAGCCGGCCGTGCCAGCGGCCGAGGGCGTACGGGCGGCCGGTCAGCAGCACCAGCACCACGGGGACCCCGGTGGCGACCAGAGCGTCCAGCAGCTCGCCCTGCACACCGGGCAGTTCGAGGTCCGTCACGTCGCAGCCCTCGCCCGAGGTCCCCCGGCCGAACAGCCCCGCCCGGTCGCCCAGCACCGCCACGCACACATCCGCCTCGGCCGCGCGGGCCACCGCCTCCTCGAAGCCGGAGGTGTCCGGGTCGGACACCCCGCAGCCCTCCGCGAACGCCACCTTGGCGTCGGGGAGTTCGTCGCGCAGCGCCTGGAGGACCGTGGGGATGCCGATGCCCGTCGGCACCTCGGGGTGGTGGGTGAGGACATGGGACGGGAAGGAGTAGCAGCCGAGCATCGCGAGCGCGTCGGCCGCGCGCGGGCCGACCACCGCGACACGGGTGTCCGGGGCCAGCGGCAGCAGGCCGTCCGGGTTGTCCAGCAGCACCACCGACTCCTCGGCCAGGCGCCGGGCCAGCGCCCGGTTGGCCGCCGAGTCCAGGTCGACCGGACCGGACGGCTCCGGCCGCCAGTCCTCGTCGAGGAGGCCCAGCTCGCACTTCTGGACCAGCACCCGGCGGACCGCCCGGTCCACCAGCGACTCGGGGACGGTGCCCTCCCGTACCGCCGCCACCAGCGGCTTTCCGTAGCACTTCAGGGTGGGCAGCTCCACGTCGATGCCCGCCTCCAGTGCCAGGAGGGCCGCCTCCGCCTCACTGCCGGCCACCCGGTGCAGGCTCTGCAGGAACCCGATGCCGAAGTAGTCGGCGACCACCGTCCCCGTGAAGCCCCACTCCTCGCGCAGCAGTCCGGTCAGCAGGCCGGGGTCCGCCGACGCGGGGACGCCGTCCGTCTCGGTGTACGCCGCCATCACCGAGCGCGCCCCGCCCTCGCGCAGCGCCATCTCGAAGGGCGGGAGGGTGATGTCCGCGAACTCCCGGATCCCGGCCCGCACGGGAGCCAGGTTCCGCGCACCCGCCGAGGAGGCGTACCCGGCGAAGTGCTTCAGCGTGGCGACGACCCCGGCCGACTCCAGACCCCGTACGTACGCCGTGCCGATGGTGCCGACCAGGTACGGGTCCTCGCCGATCGTCTCCTCGACCCGTCCCCAGCGCGGGTCGCGGACGACGTCCAGGACGGGGGCCAGCCCCTGGTGCACGCCGACCGAGCGCAGGTCCTCGCCGATGCGCCGGCCCAGCTCCTCGACCAGCGGCGGGTCGAAGGACGCGCCCCAGGCCAGCGGCACCGGGTAGGCCGTCGCGCCCCAGGCCGTGAAGCCCGCCAGGCACTCCTCGTGGGCGACCGCCGGAATGCCGAAGCGGCCCGCGTCGGCGATCCGGCGCTGGGCGCGGGCCAGTGCCTGCGCGCCCAGCGCCGGGTCCACGGGGGCGGTGCCGAAGGAACGGGTCAGCTGGCCGAGGCCGAGTGTGATCAGCTCGTCCCAGTCGTAGTCGGCCGTCATCTCGCGCTGGAGCGGGGCGACACCGCCGCCGTCCGTGGCGGCACCCACCCATACGCCGTACAGCTGGGCGGCCTTCTCCTCCAGGGTCATCCTCGCGAGCAGGTCGTCGACGCGGGTGGCGGCGGGCAGGGCGGAGTCGCGCCAAGGAGCGGTTGTCATGTAACTCCCGTCTCTGCTCACGAATGTTTCGGATAAAATCTCGAATGTTCCGGGAATCTATGGCGGGGCAGGGTCTTCGTCAAGGGGTCTCGCAGGGATACGATCGCGGGCATGAAGCCTCCGAAGCCCGTAGGAACGCAGACCGCGACCCTCGCCGAAATCGCTCGTCAGGCCGGTGTCTCCGCTCCGACTGTTTCGAAGGTGCTCAACGGCCGTGCCGACGTCGCCCCCGCCACCCGCACCCGGGTCGAGGAACTGCTGCGCGCCTACGGCTACCGGCGGCGACGTGCCGAGGCCTCCCGGTCCCCGCTGATCGACCTGGTCTTCCACGAGTTGGAGAGCGCCTGGGCGATGGAGGTCATCCGGGGCGTGGAGAACGTCGCCCGGGACGCGGGGCTGAGCGTCGTGCTCAGCGAGAGCGCGGGGCGGCTCACCCCCGGCCGGACCTGGGCCGACCAGGTCGCCGCCCGCCGCCCGCACGGTGTGATCCTCGTACTCTCCGGACTCGACGAGTCCCAGCGGGCGCTGCTGACCAGCAGGTCCATCCCGTTCGTGGTGATGGACCCGGCCGGCGACCCGGGCGCCGACGTGCCCTCGATCGGGGCCACCAACTGGCAGGGCGGCCTGGCCGCCACCCGCCATCTCGTCGAGCTCGGCCACACCCGCATCGGCGCGATCAGCGGCCCCTCCCGGATGATGTGCAGCCGCGCCCGGGTCGACGGTTACCGGGCCGCGCTGGAGACCGCCGGGCTGCCCGTCGACCCGGGGATGATCAAGGCCGGGGACTTCCACCACGAGGCCGGCTACCGGCTGGGCCTGGAGCTGCTCGGCCGCCCCGATCGGCCCACCGCCGTCTTCGCCGGCAACGACCTGCAGGCGCTCGGACTGTACGAGGCCGCCCGTGAGCTGGGGCTGCGCATCCCGGAGGACCTGAGCGTGGTCGGCTTCGACGACCTGCCGGTGGCCCGCTGGGTGGGGCCGCCGCTGACGACCGTACGGCAGCCGCTGACCGAGATGGCCGAGGCCGCGGCCAAGCTGGTCCTCGATCTGGGGCGGGCCGACGACTCCACGGCGGCCACCCGGGTGGAGCTGGCGACCAGCCTCGTCGTGCGCAGCAGCACGGCTGCCCCGCCCGCGCCGTGACACCGGTGGCCGGAAGTTGACGTATTGACGAGTGATGACGGCGCGCCCACACTCCACCGAAGTCAATCGGTTACACGACCGAAACTTTCGGAGGCGCCCGCATGAGAACCTCCAGAACTTCCTCGGCCAGAACCCCGTTACGCACGCGCCTGACCGCGTCGGCCGTCGGCGCGGCCACGACCCTCGCCCTGCTGGCCGCCGGGACGGCCCACGCCGCCGACACCCCGTTGCGGGACCTCGCGGCGGCCAAGGGCAAGATCATCGGCACGGCGGTCACCGGTTCCAAGCTCACCGGCACCTACGGCGACATCGCGGGGTCGCAGTTCAGCTCGCTCACCCCCGGCAACGCCATGAAGTGGGGCTCGGTCGAGCCCACCCAGGGCAGCTTCAACTGGGCCGAGGCCGACCAGATCGTCGCCTTCGCGCAGGCCCACCACCAGCAGGTGCGCGGCCACACCCTGGTCTGGCACAACCAGAACCCGAGCTGGCTGACGAACGGGAACTGGACCTCCGCGCAGCTCGGCACCCTGCTGCAGAACCACATCAGCACCGAGGTGGGCCGCTACAAGGGGAAGATCGCGGCCTGGGACGTGGTCAACGAGGCCTTCAACGAGGACGGCACCTACCGCCCGACCCTCCGGTACAGCGGTCTCGGCTCCGGCTACATAGCGAACGCCTTCACCTGGGCGCACGCCGCCGACCCGGACGCCAAGCTGTACATCAACGACTACAACGTCGAGGGCGTCAACGCCAAGAGCGACGCCCTGTACAACCTGGTCAAGTCCCTGAAGCAGCAGGGCGTCCCGATCGACGGCGTCGGTCTGCAGGCCCATCTGATCCTGGGGCAGGTCCCCTCCACCCTGCAGCAGAACATCCAGCGCTTCGCCGACCTGGGCGTGGACGTGGCGATCACCGAGCTGGACATCCGGATGGCGCTGCCCGCCGACAGTGCGAAACTCGCCCAGCAGGCCGCCGACTTCAAGTCGGTCGTCGCGGCCTGCGCGGCGGTCACCCGCTGCGTCAACGTCACCGTCTGGGGCTTCGCCGACTCCGACTCCTGGGTGCCGGGCACCTTCCCCGGCTACGGCGCCGCGACCCCGTACGACGAGAACTACAGCCCCAAGCCCGCCTACCACGGCATCGCGGAGGCGCTCGGCGGCTCGACCACCCCGCCGCCGACGAACGGGGCGTGCACGGCGACGTACAGCGTCACCAGCCAGTGGAACACCGGGTTCACCGGCCAGGTGAAGATCTCCTGCGCCGGCGCCTCGCTGTCCTCCTGGAAGGCGAGCTGGACCTACGGCGCGGGCCAGCAGATCACCCAGGCCTGGAACGCCGACTGCACCCAGTCCGGCGCGCACGTGACCTGTGTGAACGCCTCCTACAACGGGTCCGTCCCGGAGGGCGGTTCGGTGACCTTCGGGTTCAACGGGTCCTGGAGCGGCGGCAATCCGGTGCCCACGGTGACCCTGGGATGAGAATCTCCCAAGAAATCCGGCTCGTACGGCTTCCGCTAACAGTCTCCTAATAATTCACACTTACCTTCTGACCGTGACGGGACACGGCGAGAACGACGAGAGCGGCGAGAGCGGCGCCGGGGGCGGACACGGAGGCCGGAGGCCGGCGGTGCTGAGGGCCGCCGGCCTCACCCTCGCCGCCGTGCTGGTCCTCGGCGGCGCGGCGGCGGGCTGGGCCTACTGGCACCTCGACCACAACATCAAAAGCGTCGACATCGACAGCGCGCTCGGCGACAACCGCCCGGCGAAGGCGGTCACCACCCCGTCCGTGTCCGCCTCGGCGTCCCCGTCCCCGCTGCCGACCGGGGCACTGAACATCCTCGTGCTCGGCTCGGACTCGCGCAGCGGCAAGGCCGACGAGGAACTCGGCGGCGGCGACAGCTCCGGCGCCCGCTCCGACACGGCGATGGTCGTGCACATCGACGCGGGCCGCACCGGGGCCACCGTCGTCAGCATCCCGCGGGACACGCTGGTCACCCGCCCGTCCTGCCCGCTGCCCTCGGGCGGTTCCACGGCGGTGGCCCACAGCACCATGTTCAACACCGCGTACGAGGTGGGCGGCCCGGTGTGCGCGGTGAAGACCGTCGAGTCGATCACCGGCGTCCGCATGGACCACTACATCGGGATCGACTTCGCCGGCTTCGCGAAACTGGTGGACGCCCTCGGCGGCGTCACCGTCACCACCGGCGCGGACATCGACGACGACAAGAGCCACCTCCACCTCAGGGCCGGCACCCACCACCTGGACGGCAAGCAGGCCCTGGGGCTCGCCCGCACCCGGCACGGCATAGGCGACGGCAGCGACCTCGGCCGCATAGGCCTGCAGCAGAAACTGGTGAAGGCCCTGCTGAAGCAGATCGGGTCCACCGACCTCCTCACCGACCCGGCCAGGCTCTACCGGGCGGCCGACGCGATCACCGGCAGCCTCACGACGGACACCGGCCTGAACTCCCTGACCGAGCTGATGCGCCTGGGGCAGAGCCTGGAGGAACTGTCCGACGACCGGGTGAGGACGGTGATGATGCCGGTCCTGCCGGCCCCCTCCGACCCCAACCGGGTCGTCGCGAAGGAACCGGCGGCGAGCGCCCTGTGGAAGTCGCTGCGCTGAGGGCAACCTTCACCGAGGCCGGTGGGTCTCATGCGGTGACCGAGTCACCGTAACCGGGGGGTACACCTGTGTTTTCCGTACGTTCGCACGCCCGTTGGGCGGTCCCGCTCACCCTGGCCCTGACCGCCCTCGGCACCGCCGCACCCATCGCCTCCGCGTCCCAGCAAGCCGTCCCCGTCCGCGACGACTTCAACGGCGACGGCTACGCCGACCTGGCCGTCGGTGCCCCGCTCGGCACCGTCGGAGGCAAGAGCAAGGCGGGCTACGTGACCGTGATGTACGGCGGCCCGCACGGCATCTCGACCAGCCGGCGGACCGTCATCAGCCGGGCCACGGCCGGTGTCCCGGGCAGCCCGGTCAAGGGCCAGGAGTTCGGCCTCCAGCTCTCCAAGGGCGACCTGGACGGCGACGGCTACGCCGACCTGGTCGTCGGGGACGCCTCCGTGTCCGCCAAGGCGGTCGTCGTCTGGGGCGGCCCGCACGGCCTGTCCGGCGGCACGTCCGTCCCCGCCACCAACACCCAGACCGGCGACTTCGACGGCGACGGCCGCCTGGACCTCGCCCTGTTCAGCGCCGCCTTCTCGCCCGGCGACGACCCGCTCGGCACCAAGGCGACCCTGTGGAAGGGACCGCTGAAGCGGACCGGCACCCCGGCCGCCACCTCCGCCATGGACCCCGACCTGCAGTACGTCGACGTCCACGACGGCGCCACCGGCGACGTCAACGGCGACGGCCGCGCGGACCTGGCCCTGTCCGAGTACTGCGGGGACGGCGTGCACTGCACCCAGCTCTACCTGAGCACCCCCGCCGGCCTCACCCGCGTGACCGACGCCCCCGACGGCGCCGGCACCGTGGCGTTCGGCGACCTCAACGGCGACGGATACGACGACATGGTCACCGGGGACCACGAGAACGAGCAGGTCCAGGTCGCCTACGGCTCGGCCGCCGGCCTGGGCGCACGTGGCACCTGGCGGACGTACTCGCAGAACACCCCCGGTGTTCCGGGCGCCACCGAGGACGGCGACCAGTTCGGGCGGTCGGTCGCCGTCGGTGACATCACCGGCGACGGCATCGACGACCTGGCGGTGGGCGTGCCCGGCGAGAACGGGGCCGAGGGCATGGTCGAGGTGCTGCGCGGCAGCCGCGCCGGCCTGACCGGCACGGGCGCGCAGGGCTTCACCCAGAACACCCGGGGCGTCCCCGGCACCGCGGAGGCGGGCGACGTCTTCGGCGCGACCGTCCAGCTCCTCGACATCGACGGCAACGGTCACGCCGACCTGTCGGCCGCCGCCACGAACGAGGACGGCGGCAACGGCGCCGTCTGGGAGCTGCGGGGCGGCGCCACGGGCCTGACGACGGACGCGGCGCTCGTCTTCGGCCCGAAGAGCGTCGGGGCGCCGTACGCGAAGGCGGCGTTCGGGGCCGAGCTCAAGTAGTGCCAGGTCACGGGCCCCCATAGCGCCGGGTCACGGCCCCCGGAAGAAAATCTCCGAGAAATTCCGGGGGCCGTGTCGATCCGGGCGGATCCCGTTCGACGCAGGGGTGAGAAGGCGGGGAGAGCCCCCGCCGTCCGACCGAGGAGTCACCATGCCCCGTTACCTCTCGCTCATTCGGATCGACGAGAACAACACCCCCGCCGAGGGCCCCAGCCCCGAGCTGATGCAGCGGATGGGCGAACTGATCGAGGAGATCACCAAGGCCGGCGTCATGCTCGACACCGCCGGGCTCACCCCCACCGCACAGGGCACCCGGGTCCACTGGGAGAACGGGCAGCTCTCCGTCACCGACGGGCCCTTCACCGAGACCAAGGAGGTCATCGGCGGCTACGCCCTCATGCAGTGCAAGGACAAGGCCGAGGCCCTGGAGTGGACCAAGCGCTTCCTGAAGGTCCACGAGGAGTTCTGGACCGTGACCTGCGAGGTGCGGGAGATCGCCGAGGGCTGAGCCCTAGGGCCTGTCCGGCGGATCATGCCGCAGACGCGGGGCTTGGCACGCCCTCCCCCACTCTCGGCTTCGCTCGAGCGGGCGGTGCCCCCACCG